>PLJH01000083.1 GCA_003139615.1 Alphaproteobacteria bacterium | reverse complement strand
CGGACGCCACGAAGCCGCGACTGTGCATCTGGAAGCCGCGCTCGCGGTCGCCCCCGTGACAGCGCGCACGTACTTCATGCTGGCCGGCGCGTTGATCGCGCTGGGCCGCCACGCCGACGCCGAGCCGCATTATCGCAAGGCGATCGAACTCAAGCCCGGCTATTCCGAAGCGCACAGCAATCTGGGTCTCGTGCTGGCTTCGCTGGGCCGCCACGAGGACGCGCTCGCAAGCTTTCGCGCCGCGCTGGCGCTCAAGCCCGATCTTGCCGAGGCCCACGCCGGCAGCGGTCAACAGCTGAAGATCCTCGGCCGCATAGACGAGGCGCGGGAGGCATTTGCCAGGGCCGTGCAACTCGCGCCGCGCCGGGGCGAACACCATCGCGGTCTTGCGGAGCTCACGCAGTTCACGTCCGGCAATCCGCAGCTGGCAGCCATGGAGGCACTCGCCGAAGGGCCGCTTCCGGAAGCCGATCTGTTGCAGCTGCATTTTGCCTTGGGCAAGGCCTATGTGGATATCGGTGCGCACGAAAAGGCGTTTCAGCATTTTGTTGGTGGCAATACGCTCAAGCGCCGCCGGGAGCGCTATGACGAGGCCGAGACGCTCGGCAACATGGCGCGCATAGCGCAAATGTTCTCGCGCGAGCTGATCGCGCAAAAAGCGATGCTTGGCGATCGGTCCGAGCAGCCGGTTTTCGTCGTCGGCATGCCGCGTTCCGGAACAACGCTGATCGAGCAGATGCTGGCAAGTCACCCGCGCGTCGTCGGCGCCGGCGAACGCCCCTACATAGCCAACGTCGTCAACAAACTTCAGGCGGACACCGGAGTTCCTTTTCCGGAATTGGTGCTTTCCATGGGCGAACGGGAGCTGCGCGGCGTGGCGGCGGATTACCTGGCCGCGCTCGGGCCTGTGGCGCCGCTGCCGATGCGCATTACCGACAAGATGCCGACGAACTTTCTCTTCGCCGGTTTGATCCACATGGCGCTTCCAGGCGCGCGCATCCTCCATGCCTGTCGCGATCCGCTCGACACCTGCGTCTCGTGCTTTTCGAAGCTGTTCGCGAGCGGCATGGCGTTTACCTACGATCTCGCCGAACTCGGCCGCTACTACCGCGGCTACCGCGCGCTGATGGCGCACTGGCGCGAGGTTCTTCCGCCGGGCGTCATGCTCGATGTGCAATACGAGGAGCTCGTCGCCGATTTCGAATCCCAGGCGCGCCGGATCGTCGCCTTTTGCGGTCTCGAATGGGACGCGCGCTGCCTTGCCTTCCACGCGACGCAACGTCCGGTGCGGACCGCCAGCGCGTTGCAGGTGCGCGAGCCCGTTTACACGAATGCCGTCGGCCGCTGGCAACCCTATGCGCCGATGATCCGGCCTTTGCTCGAAGCGCTGGGCGGGGGCGCGCAAGCGAGTGTGGACGGACGCGCCCGGACAACCTATTGATCTCGCGCGTTTGACTTCATTTCATCATGCTTGATGCGCCGCTTCGCAAAGTCGCCGCACCGGTTCTCGCGCCGGTTGCGGCCCATTTGGCGCACACTCGTGTGTCGGCGAACGTGCTGACGGCAGCGAGCTTTGCGGCGGGTCTCGGCGCCTGCGCCGCGGTCGCGACGCATAATTTTTGGTGGGGCTTGGGATTGATTGCGATCAATCGCCTGCTGGCCGGTCTCGACGGGCCGCTGGCGCGGCTGACGAATGCGAACGATCTCGGCGCATTTCTCGAACCGGTCTTCACGGTCATTGTTGCCGCGGGCATCGGATTTGCGTTCGCGCTTGCCGATCCGTCACGCGCGCTCGCGGCGGCATTTCTGATTTTCGCGCTCTTCGCAGCGGGTGCGTCTTATCTCGGTTACGCGGCGACGGCCGCCACGCGCGACGCCGCAGCGGGCAATTCGCGTCTTCTTCGCTATCCCGGCGGCCTGATCGAAAACACGGAAACATTTCTAGCCCTTGCTCTCGCTTGCGCGTTGCCGGGCTGGTTCAGCGTCATCGCTTATGTGCTGGGCGCGTTGTGTTTCGCGACCGCGGGTGCGCGGATTGCGGAAGCCGTTGTGAGTTTCCGGTGAGAGTCATCATCATAGGCGCAGGCGTTGCGGGCCTTTCGATCGGCTGGCGTCTGCTGCAGGCGGGCGCGGAGGTCGTCGTGCTCGAGCGCGCGCAACCGGGGCACGGCGCGACCTGGGCTTCGGCCGGCATGATCGCCGTGACGGGCGAGAACGGCGACGCCGAAACGCCGGACGCGCAATTCGCGCGCTATTCCGGCTTATTGTGGCCCGCATTCGCTGCCGAAATCGAAGCCGCGTCGGGTCGTAAAATCGCGTTTCGTACCGATGGCGCGTTGATGACGGCTTCCAACGAAGCCGCTGCCGCGTCGTTTGCCGTGCGCGCCGCCGCCTCGGGCGGCAAGGTGAAGTTTCTATCGTCTGCTGAGGCGCGCGAATTCGAGCCGCTGCTCGCGCCTGACATTATGGGTGCGCTTTACGATCCCAGCGAAGCGCAGGTCGACAATCGTGCGCTTGGCGCGGCACTCGCGGCCGCATTCGTTCGGGCCGGTGGAGAATTGCTCGCGAACGAGACTGTCGTTCGCTTTCGAATTGCCGAAGATCGCGTGACGGGCGCGGTCAGCCCTTTTGCGACGTATCACGGTGACGCCTTCATATTGGCGGCGGGCGCCTGGACGACGCGCATCGACGCGTTGCCGCCGGACGCGATGCCGCCTGTCGTTCCCGTGAAAGGCGAGATGATCGCGCTCGCGCCTCCCAATGCAGATGCTCTTCCCAAACGCATCGTCTGGGGCAATGAGGTCTATCTCGTGCCGCGCCACGATCAGCTGTTCGTCGGTGCAACCTTGAGCCGCGAAGGTTTCGACACGAGTACCACGGACGGCGCAGCAAACTGGCTGCAATCCCACGCCGCCGGCGTCATGCCCGCATTGAGCGAATGGGAAATTGCCGAGCATTGGGCGGGCTTGCGGCCGGGTTCGCCGGACAATCTGCCGATTTTGGGCGAAACGGCCCTGAAAGGTCTGTTCGTCGCCAGCGGCCAGTTCCGCAACGGTATCCTCTTTGCACCCGCTATTGCGGAAGCTCTCTCAAGTCTCGTTCTGGGACGCGCGCCGCCATATTCCATTGCTGCTTTTGATCCCAACCGTTTCAGGGATCAGGCATTGCTTGCGAAGGCGGGTGCAACCGGTTAACGAGATGTCAGCGGGGGCTTTCGCGGGGGGCCCTGGGCTGGCGTTTTATGGTGTACGGGTTTCTGGTTTTCGGGTTCGCGCTGCTGATTTTGGGCAGCGAAACGGCGTTGCATGGCAGCATCGGCGTGTCGCGCGCGATCGGCCTGTCGCCGCTGCTGCTGGGCCTTCTAGTTATTTCGACTGCGAGTTCTGCCCCCGAGTTGTTCGTCTCGCTCCAGGCGGTCCATCACGCTTCGCCCGATATCGCCGTCGGAAACATCGTCGGCAGCAATATCGTCAATGTGCTTCTGATTATGGGGCTGGGCGCGCTGATCCGGCCGATGCCGAGCCCGCCCAAAGTTGTGTTTCGCGATGGCGGAACGCTTGTGGTAGCGAGCCTAGCGCTGCTCGTCATCGCTCAGACCGGCACGATCACGCGCCAGTTCGGATATATGCTGCTCGCGGGCTTCGTCGCCTATCTGATCCTCGCTTTCGCGACCGACTGGCGGAGGCCGGCCCACAATTCCGTCGCCGAATGCCGCGCGCATTCGCATTCCGGACAGGTTTCCGGGGGCGTCGGTTTTTTTCTGTTTTTGTTCGGACTCGTGTGCCTTTTCTTCGGCGCGCATTTCATCGTCGACGGCGCCGTCGCGATGGCGCAGACCTATCAAGTGCCGCAGGCCACGATCGGCCTGACGGCCGTGGCGCTGGGCACCTCGCTGCCCGAACTCGCGATCACGTTTCTCGCGGCAGCGCGCGGCCGCTCCGACATTGCGGTGGGCCAGCTGATCGGCGCGAACATCTTCAACATCCTGTTCGTGCTGGGCGTGACGGCCGCGATCCATCCGCTCGCCATCGCGCCAATGATCGCGAATGTCGATGCGCTGGTGATGGCGGGTGCGCCGCTTCTGCTGATCCCGCTTCTCGCGACATCCTGGCGGCTCACGCGCGCGCGCGGGTTCTTCCTGATCCTTTGCTATGCCGGCTACGGCGTATTCCTCGCCTCGCGACTGGGCTATCATCTGCCGCATGTGCCGGGGATGGGGTGATTTCGACGGTCGTTTTTCGTCGCTTCCGCCGGGGCAGGGGGATCAAATGAAAAACACGTTGAAGGTGATCGCCGCCATTGCCGCCATGTTGTCGTTCTGCGCGGCCGCAGCCGCGCAAACGACCAACACCATCGTCACGCAATCGGTGCCGGTTTTGCCGTCGTCGCAAATGCCGCCTCCGCCGGCTTCATCGCTGACACCGACTGCGATGCGGCGAACGCAAATGTGCGGCGGCGTGTTTTATCCCCCGATTGCGATCCGGTTGAATATGGAGGGGACTGTCGTTTTGGGTTTCACCGTCACGCCGCAAGGAACGGTGACCGACGTCAAAGTGGTGTCGTCCAGCGGCCATGACGCTCTCGACCAGGCGGCGGTCGCCTGTGCCGCGCAATGGCAATACAAGCCCGCGATGCAGAACGGACAGCCGGTTGCAGTTTCATGGAAGGCGACCGTGAAGTACGCGTTAGCGGATTCTGGGCCCGTGCTTGCCACTCCCCCGACTTGCCCCGCCTCGATTTTCGCAGCCGCCGGGTCGCTCGCCGGCGGCAGTTTGGCGACCAGCCTGTTCTATCACATCAAAGCTGACGGCAGCGTTCGCGATGTTGTGGTTGGCCGATCGAGCGGGAACGACGACCGCGATCAATTGGCGGTCAATTGCGTGTCGCAGTGGCGATATACGCCGCGCGCGAACAGTGCTTCGACCGAGGATATTCTTTTGGAGAAAACCGTCTTTATCGGTGCGGGTGCAGGCCCCAGAATTCCCTCGGCTTCCGACATCAGCGTGCCGACAGAACTCGGCGTGCGAAACGCCTGCCGCAAACCGTCATCGATCGGCGATATGCCTTCGGCCGATACCGTCGTTGTCGCGGACATCATGCCGGACGCGAGCGTGGCAGATGTTCGTCTGTGGCAGTCAAGCGGAAGCAAGAGCCTCGACGATTTTGCGGTCGCCTGCGTGCCCAAGTTGGTTTTTACGCGCGCCCTTTATCGCGGGGTTCCGGCCCGGGTGACGATTCCGGTGCGGATCGTCTGGTAGATGCCCGAATTCGTTGTGCACGCACGTCTCGAAGCCGACGCGCAGTTCGTCGCCGATTGGTCGCTGTCGCGCGCGCTGGTGATGAACGATGCGCGCTATCCGTGGCTCGTTCTCGTGCCGCGTCGCGCCGATCTGACGGAGATCCATGATTTGTCGGTCACCGATCGCGCGGTGCTGATGGAAGAGATCGCGCGCGCGAGTGCGGCGCTCAAATTGTTCTCCGGTGCCGCCAAGATCAATGTCGGCGCGCTCGGCAATCTCGTGCCGCAGCTTCACATTCATATTGTCGCCCGCAATCCGGGCGATTTCGCGTGGCCGGGACCGGTCTGGGGGCAGGACGTGGCGCAGCCCTATGAGCCCGCGGCCCTGGCCGCTTACGTCGCCCGACTGCGGGCCGCCCTCTAGCCTGCCCCAAACTGGCACGGGGGTTGCGTCTGTAGGCCCAGAGAGAAACTTACGGATGATTGCGCGTCATGCTGGCAGAAGCCGCCGCCGCCACCCCGACCCGGAGCGATGTCATCGCCGCCCTTCACCAGGCGAGCGCTGAAACGGGGTCCAATTTCGACTATCTGCTCGGCACCGCCATGCGCGAGAGCAGCCTGAAACCGCAAGCAAAATCAAGCACTTCCAGCGCCACCGGCCTGTTCCAGTTCGTCGACCAGACGTGGCTCGGCCTCGTCAAGCAGCACGGCGCCAAATTCGGCCTCGGCTCCTATGCGGGGGCCATCCAGCAGAACTCCGACGGCCGCTATGAGACGGACAATCCGGCCGACCGCCAGGCAATTCTTGCCTTGCGCAACGACCCGAAAGTGTCGGCGCTGATGGAAGGCGAGTATGCCAACGAGACCCGCTCGACCCTGGAATGCTCGCTGGGCCGCGGCGTCTGCAACGGCGAACTTTATGCCGCGCATTTCCTCGGGCCGGAAGCGGCCTGCAAGCTGATCAAGATGAGCGAGAACCAGCCTGCCGCGAGCGCCGCCGGCGCATTTCCCGCCGCCGCAAGCGCAAACAAGAGTGTGTTCTACAAAGCCGACGGTTCGCCCAAGACCGTGCGCGATGTCTATGACTGGGCGCTGAAGCAGCCTTCGACGTCGCGCGTGCTGGACGGGCAGGCGAGCGATACGCAGGCGGCAGCGCCGATCACGAACGCGCCGACGGTGTTCAGCGGGGGGGCGAGCTTCTCACGCACAAACGATTGGGCCGCGCTGCAGCTCTATTCCGCGACGAACACGTCGCCGCTCGATTCGATGGCAAGCCTGCCGCAAGCGCCGTTTGCGGTAACGAGCGATGTCGTCGAAATGCTCGGCAAGATGCACGCGCCGACAACACCCGGCCATCCGCATCGGATGCAGTAACTGATTCCTTCTCCCTTCGTGGGAGAAGGAACGCGCGACGCAAGTCGTGCGCAGGATGAGGGGCGCGCGCGTCCGCGCGCGAAGAGTCTTTTTGTGGAACCCCCACCCTAACCCTCCCCACAACGGGGAGGGGAATTCATGTCACCGCGAAATTTCGTACCCGTTGCATCTCTCTCCGCGTCTCCTTAATCCTCTTGCACGCGCATAAGACGCGTACCGGGAAACGTCAGGGTCATTCATGCGTGCCGCGCTTGCCGCCGTCTGGGCCGTTATTCTGTCGGGCGGGATCATCCAGATGGCGAACGGATTGCAGACCGAATTGCTCGGCGTGCGCGCGGGGCAGGAGGCGTTTCCGCCCTGGAGCATCGGCGTGCTGATGGCGGGTTATTATGTCGGCTATTCCGCGGCGCCGCTCCTGATACGCACCATCATCCGCCATCTCGGCCATGTGCGCACCATCGCCATCGGGCTTGCGCTCGCAGCCTGCATGATCGTGCTGCACGGAATTTTCGTGACGCCCGTCGTGTGGACGCTTCTGCGCATCGTCTCGGGCCTCGCGCTCGCCTCCACCTATGTCGCGTGCGAAAGCTGGATCAACGAGCGCAGCGAGAACCGCGTGCGCGGCCGCATCTTCAGCACCTATATGGTGGTGCAGATGGTCGGCATGACCGCGGCGCAGTTCCTGCTCGCAGCAGGCGACCCGAAAACGCTCGGGCCGTTCCTGCTTGCAGGAGGGATTTTTCTCGCAGCGACCTTGCCGGTGATCTTTCTCGCGAAGGGCGCGCCGGGTGCGGCACCGCCCGAACCGTTCGGGCTCGTGCATCTGTTTCAGGTTTCGCCGCTGGGCGCGACAGCTACCACGCTCGCCGGCATGTCATGGAGCATCCTGTTCACCTTCGGTCCGGTTTACGCGCATGCGGAACATTTCAGCGTGCCGCAGGTCGGACTCTTCATGGGCGCGGCGATGGCGGCCGGCGGTGTGCTGCAATTTCCGCTCGGGTGGATTTCGGATGCGATCGGACGGCGGACGACCATTGCACTGATGTGCGCGCTGGGTGTTGCGGCGTCGCTGTTCGGCATGTGGGCCGAGGGCAGGGGGATCGTCCTTCTCTATGTCGCATCGGCTTTGGTGGGCGGATTCCTGTTTCCGCTTTATGCACTCGCCGTGGCCCACACGAACGATGCCGTTGCGCCGACGATCCGGGTGGCGGCAACTGCGGGACTCGTATTGCTGTTCGGACTGGGATCGATTGCCGGACCGCTGGCCGCAGGCTGGGCCATGACGGTCCTGGGTCCGATCAGCTTTTTCGGGCTTCTCGCCGCAGTATTGGCCGTCACTGTGGCCGCGGCCGTAACGAGCCGCTAGTGTTTCGGCAAAAGCGAGGAAATATGACCGACAGCGCCGCCAAACCGTCCGCCACGCCCGTTCCAGCCGCGACGATCCTCCTGGTGCGCGATGCGCCGAACGGACTGGAAGTGTTCATGGTGAAGCGCCATCACCAGATCGATTTTGTGGCGGGCGCGTTGGTGTTTCCGGGCGGCAAGGCGCAACGCACGGACTTCGATGCCGAACTTGCAAAATATTCCGATGGCGTTGCGGACTGGTCGGACGAAATGCGCGCGCTGGGCGCAACTGCCATCCGCGAGGCCTTCGAGGAATCCGGAATCCTGATGGCGCGCGACGGCGCGACCGGCGCGTTTGTCGGCGAAGCGCGGTTGGCCACGCTCGAACCCTATCGCCACAAACTCGAGAAAGCCGAGATCAGCCTGCTCGATATGCTGCGCGCGGAGAATCTGCGGCTCGCCTGCGACGAGCTCGCGCGCTTCGCGCACTGGATCACGCCCGAGAACATGCCCAAGCGTTTCGACACGCATTTCTTCCTTGCGTCATCGCCGGTGGGTCACGCGGGCAGCCATGACGGCCGCGAAAGTGTGGATTCGGTCTGGATCCGCCCCGAAGATGCCATCGCCGACCGCAAGAAATGGAACGTGATCTTTCCGACCAAGGCGCAGCTGATGAAGCTCGCGAAATCGAAGACCGTGGTCGAAGCGCTCGAAGCCGCGCGCGCCGCGCCGCCGCTGACGGTGACGCCCTGGATCGAAGCGGGATCGAACGGTAATGTCCTGCGCATCCGCGATGACGCAGGCTACGAACAGACGAGCGCATCGCTGCGGGACGAGAGGTAGGGCAGTAACGTTCCTAACCTCCCTCAAGGGGTAGGATCGAATTTTTATTGTTACGCGTTTTTCTTTTCCGGCAACACTTCGGCCACGCGCGCTTCCAGTTCCGCCGCGAGCATCGCCGCCACCTGGGGTGCGTTCTGCTTGACGTTGTCGCGCACGATCACGCGGATCGCCTCGACATGCGCGCCGATAAGCTGCGTCTGGGCCGCCGAATTTCCGCCTTCGAGCAGGCGGCTCAACGAGGCGGCAACACGCGCGGCAAGAGGATAGCCGAACGTCAGAGCCTGACCTTTCAAATCGTGCGCGACGCGATGCAGCTTCGCCTGGTTCGCTTCGCCGGGTGCCGCAATGAATGCATCGCGGGCGCCGGTCAGCTCGCGCACACCGTCGGCGATCCAGTCCGCGAATTCCGTCTTGAGGCCTTCCATTGCCTGTTCGGCGCGCGCAATGGCCGCCATGTCGATGCCGGAGCCCGAGCCGCCGACTTTCGCCTTCAGCATATTGGGCGGCATGAAAATCTCGATAGGAAGTTGCTTTGCCATATGTCCCCCGATCAGGCCGCGACGTCTTCGTCTTCCACAGCGCTTATATTCGCATCGGAGCGACGCTCCGGTCCCTGGTATTCCGTGCTCGTGCGCCGGCGCCGGCACGGG
>PLJH01000035.1 GCA_003139615.1 Alphaproteobacteria bacterium | reverse complement strand
GCCGTAAACGGGGGAAGAAAAAAACAACAGGCAACCGTCAATGGACAAGCGCTTCCCGCCTCCGTCGGACAGCGATCTGAAGGCGGTCTTGCTGTGCATGCAGGCTGTTTGCGAGACGGCGAAGATCGCCAAGGAAAACGGAGATGACGCGGGCCTTCGGGTCGCGCGAGCCCAGCACAAATACCTGGACCAGGTGTTCGATGCGATGCTCGAACGGCAGCGCGGCGCGACGGTGCATTGAAATTCCAAAGGAGTCCTTCGATGGACATGACGACACTCAATCTTTTCGTACCCCTTACCAAGGTCGATGTCGAAAAGCGGCTGGTCTACGGCACGATTGCCGAAGAGATTCCAGACCGCTCCGGCGAGATCATGGATTATGCGAGCGCCAAGCCAGAATTCGCGAAATGGTCGTCCGACGTTGCCAAGGCGAGCGATGGACGCAGCGTGGGCAATCTGCGGGCGATGCATGGCAGCGTCGCGGCGGGCAAGCTTGAATCGATCGCGTTCGACGACGCGGCCAAGCGCATCGAAGCGTGCGGCAACGTGATCGACGACGGCGAGTGGAACAAGGTTCTCGAAGGCGTCTACACCGGTTTCTCTGTCGGCGGGAAATATCTGAAGCGTTGGCGCGATGCCGAGGCTCCGCATCTCACGCGCTACACGCCGCAACCGGCGGAAGTGAGCCTGGTCGACAATCCCTGCATTCCGACTGCGACCTTCGAGGTCGTGAAGGCGGACGGTTCGACGGAGCTGCGGAAATTCAGGACGTCCACAAATGTCGTGCCCGATGTGGAGCAAGGTTGGCGCGCAAAGGATGGCTCATTCCACGCGACCAAGGCTGCAGCGCTGAAACATAATGCCGAGGTTGGTGCTGAGATCGGTCTCGCCAAAATCGGCGCGCGCAATTCCACGGCAGACCTGGAGATGATCCAGAAGTTGCACGACACGGCCTGCGCGCTCGGTGCGAAATGTGCGGCGGGCCAGGTGGACACCGACATGACCGACGATGCCAACAAGCTCGCCTCCGGTGCGCTCGCGAAATTCGCCGCCGAAAATGCGCAATTGCGAAAGACGCTTGGCGAACTCGCGCCCAGGATCGACGGGGCGCTCGCCCGCATCGCCGAGCAGAACGCCCGCATCGCGGCGCTCGAGGCACAACCTGCGAGCGGCGGCCCTGTCGTCAACGGCACGCGGCTGGTGTCGAAAGGCCGGGAAGTGATCGACGATCCCGCACGCGCCTTCGAAGACCACCTCGCGAAACTGTCGCCGGACGAGCGTTCGCTCGTGCTGATGAAAATGTCTCTCGCGCAGCCGCTTGCGGCCGCACCCGCGCCGCTGGGAAAGCGCATCTAGCACCAACACAGAAATCGCAACCGATCGACCGGGCGCTACCCGGGAGATTGCGCGCACGTGTCCGGGACGCTGTACCGGGCGCGCGGAAACTCGGCCGCTTCAGCAACGGCGTTCCCACTCGAAAGGGTAATCACAATGAACGTCACCAAAGAAACGATGGACCTGATGCGGGCCGCGCTTAAATCGGGTTCCGCAGATCTCGCGAAAGCCATCACCGTCAGCTCGGGCCTGACCTATTACGATCTCCAGGCGCCCGCGAAGAATCTCTATCCCACCATCACCAAGCTCCGGAACATGACGCCGCGCGTGGGCCGGCCGTCCGGTTACGGCACGCAGGCGAACTGGAAGATCGTCTCCGCGCTCACCGGCTCGGGCTTCGATGCGATGGGCTGGATTCCGGAAGGCCAGCGTTCCGCCGCGATGTCCTACACTACGGCCAATGCGTCTGCGCCCTATGTCACGATCGGTGAGGAAGATTACCTCACCTTCGAAGCGGAAAGCGCGGGCGAGGGGTTTGAAGATCTGAACGCCACGCTTTCCATGCGCCTGTTGCAGAAGACGATGCGCAAGGAAGAGAACGGGCTCTTGGCCGGCAACGGCACAAGTTCCGGCGGCATTGCGCTCGGTACGCCTTCGACGCCGACATTGTCCGCGATTGCCGACACGTCGTCCACGCTGCCATCCGCGACCTATTCGGTGATCGTCGTCGCACTCACCTGCGAAGGCTATCTCAACTGCAAGGGCAACGCGGCTGTCGGCTTCACGCCGTCCAAGACAATCACCGGCATGGACGGGCAGACCTATACGCTGAACGGCGGCAACTCGAACAAATCGAGCAACGCCACGCAGGCGACGGTCTCCGGCACATCCGGTCTCGGTTGCTCGGTTGCGGTTGTGAACGGTGCAGTCGCCTATGTCTGGTTCGTGGGTACGTCCGGCAGCGAAACGCTGCAGGCGATCACGACCGTCAACACTGCGTATTTCAATACGGCGCTGGCGAGCAGCCGCCAGGCGGCAACAACCGTCTCGGCTGACAACTCGCAGAACGCCACCGCCTTCAGCGGATATCTGTCGAATGCGTTCTCGGGCGGTACGGTGACATCGCAGGCGACGCAAACGATCACGGCAGCGAACACCGGCGTCGGCACGCCGCTCACATCGTCCGGCCACGGTTCGGTCGTCGAGATCGACAACATGCTCGAGACGATGTGGGCCAATTATCGCCTGGGGCCGACGGTCATCTGGGTTTCGTCGCAGGAGCAGAAGAACATCACGGCCAAGGTGCTGAACGGCGCGTCGAGCCCGCTTCTGCGCTACGACGTGGATGCTTCCGGCGATGCAGGCTTCAGCCTCACCGCGAATGGCCAGATCCGTTACTACTACAATCCGTTCACGGGCGGCGGTACGGATGTGGAAGGCGGGGGCGGCGACAAGATCCCCGTCATCGCGCATCCCGACATGCCGCCGGGCACCCTGTTCGCGCACTGCGCGAAGCTGCCCGAATGGTATCAGTCCAACGAAGTGCCGAACACCGCGGAGGTGATCACCCGCCGCGATTATTACCGCACCGATTGGCCCCTACGCACGCGACGCCGTGAGTACGGCATCTATGCCGAGGAAGTGTTGGCGGTCTATGCGCAGTTCGCGCTGGGCATCATCACCAATATCGGAAACGGCTAGAGGGACACTTTCCCTCTTCCCCGTCGGGGGAGAGGGCAGGGTGAGGGGGTGCTCGTGCAGGATCAAATCTCTCAAGCATCTTGCCTCGCATCGAGACCCCCTCACCCCGACCCTCTCCCCCTGCGGGGAAGAGGGGAATGTTTTCAAAATCGGAATCCACAATGCCTCTGAACGATCTTTGCCGGCTGGCCGACGTCAAGCTTTGGCTGGGGCGAACGGATACGAATTCGGATTCGCTGCTCGCGAGCCTGATCACGCGGGCGAGCCGGGATATCTATTCCTATCTGCAACGTCCGCAACTTTTACCGCGCACCGTCACCGAAATCCGCGACGGCAATGGCGGCACGTCGCTGATCTTGAAGCAATGGCCTGTCATCTCGGTCGCTTCGGTTGTCGCCTGCGAAAAGACGATACCGCCCTGTTCCGCCGGCTCGGAATTCGGCACGGGTTACGTGTTCGAACAATGGGACGGCGCGCCGCCGGGCAGGCCGCAGGCATTGTCGCTCCGAGGCTATTCGTTTCCGACCGGCGCGCAGAGCGTGTCGATCGCCTATCAAAGCGGCTATCAGGTCGCCGCGGAACCACAGACGGTTTCGGGCGGCACAGCGACCGTGAATGCGCCGTTCGGCGCCTGGGCGTCCGACATCGGCGTCGCTTATGCGAACGGCGGCGCATTGGAGAATGTCGCGAGTGCGCCGGCCGTCGGTCAATACGCGCTCGGCGCGACACCGGGGACTTACGATTTCAACACGGGTGACAATGGCGCGTCGGTTCTGATTTCTTACGGCTTCATCCCATCGGACCTCGCAGACGCCTGCATCGAACTCGTATCGGAACGTTTCAAATATTCCGAGCGCATCGGTGAGCGCACGCATTCGCTGGGCGGCAACGAAACGGTCGCCTTCGACACAACGCGTTTCACGCCGCTGATCGAAGCCATGCTGCAGCCTTACAAGAATCTGTTGCCGGTCTGAGGTCATGGATATTCAAGTCGATACGGGCTCCGCGACCGCAAAACTGGCCGCGTTGCCGGACAAAGTGCGCGCCGGCGTGCGAGAAGCGGTTCAGGCGGGCGCTCTCAAATTGCTGTCGAAGGTTCAGCAGAAAGTATCCGGCGATGTGCTGCAGGTCCGCAGCGGCGCGCTGTTGAACAGCCTGCACGAGACAGGGCTTTCGGATTCTGGCGACACGTTCAGCGACGGTGTCACGACCGACGCGGCGCTCAAATATACCCGCATCCAGGAATATGGCGGAAAGATTGAAGTGCCGGAGATTGCGCCCGTCAATGCGCGCGCGCTCGCCTTCGAATATGGCGGGAAGGTCGTGTTTGCGATGAAAGCCGCCGCGCACGTTGTGGAAATTCCGGAGCATTCCTTCATGCGGTCTTCGCTGGCAGAAATCGCGCCCGAGATCGTGGACAGCATTCGCAAAGTTGTCGCGGAGGCCGCTCATGGCTGAGCCCGGTTTCGTGCGCGAAGACATCTTCGCGGCGCTGTTCGCGCTCGTCAGTGCGGCCGCCGATTTCGAAACCGCGACGCGGCGGATCAAGGTCTATTCCGCCGTCGCATCCGGTCAGCAGCCGGCGCTGCTGCAGATCGAACTGGGCGAGAAATGGATCGCACCGCCGGGCATGCCGCCTGTCGTCAGCTTAAGCTGCGCGATCTTCATCTATTGCGAACAGGCGGACCCCACGGCTGCCGTCTCGAGCATCCTCAATCCGCTGCTCGATGCGGTGACGAATGCGATCGCGCCAGATCCGTTTGCCGACGAATACCAGACGCTCGGCGGCCTCGTTACGCATTGCCGCATCGCGGGCGATGTGAAAATCGCCGAAGGCCTCAGCGGCCAGTGCGAAGCGATCTTGCCTGTCGAAATCCTCGTCAATCATTGAACGGAGAAACCCATGCCCAGCCAACAGGACGTCGTTGATATGGTCGATGCGTGGTTCAACCAGAACTTTGCGTCGGGCCCCATCGCGCGCGACACAGATGCCTTCAACCAGGCCTTCCAGGCCAAGGACGATTTGAAGAAGCGCTTCGCCGCGCTTGAAACCGCTCTCACCACTTCCAAGGAGTAACGCCATGACTGCACCTCTCAACGGCAAGAAATTATTCGGCGCGGGCCAGGCCTTCGCCACGCTCAATGCGAGCAACCCCACGCCCATCCGTTTCGGGCTGGTCCAGGATCAATCGATCACGTTCAAGCGCGGCGCCAAGGAAATCTACGGCCCCAACCAGCTCGCGGCCGATGTGTCCAGCGGCGAGATGAGCGTGACCGGCAAGGTGACGACCGGCACGACGAATGCCCGCATTTTCACCGATCTGCTGTTTGCGGACGCCGGCGCGACCGGCCAGATCGCAGAGTCCGACAACGAACTCGGCACGGTTGCCGGAACCACGCCGTATATCATCACCGTCGCCAATTCGGCGACGTGGACGCAGGATCTCGGCGTCATTGACGTGACGACGGGCAACCGCATGACGCGTGTTGCATCGGCGCCGGTAGCCGCCAAGAGCTACATGGTCGCTGCGGGCGTCTATACCTTCGCGACCGGCGATGAAGGCACCGCGAAGAAAATTTCGTATCTCTACTCGGTCGCCTCGACCGGCGAGAGCGTGACGCTCTCCAACCAGCCGATGGGCAAGGTCGGCAACTTCACCGCCGCGATGGTGTTCCCCTGGACGCCGCCCGGCGGCGCGGTCGAGCAGGACGTGCTCACGCTCAACTCCTGCCTCGCGACGGATTACGAGATCAGCACGAAAATGGGCGATTACGGCAAGCCGCCCTTCAGCTTCTCAGCCGGTTGCGACACGACGGATACGCTGGGGACGTTTTCGTTCGCCGAAGCCGCGTAGCTTTTCCCTCTCCTCCACCGGAGGAGAGGGTAGGGTGAGGGGGTGCTCGTGCAGCATCAAATCTCTCTGGCATCTCCCCTCGCATAGAGACTCCCTCACCCCGACCCTCTCCCCCGAATGGGGAAGAGGGGAAAGACGAGAAACATGCAAGAACCGCGTGGCATCGGAGAGCAACGCCGCCTGATCTTCGAGAACGTCGCCAATGGCGTGCCGATCGAGACGATCATGGCGACATTCCGGCGCTCGCGGCTTGAAGTGCAACAGGACGTCGAGTTCGTCGCGAAGAAGATCACGGAATACCGCTTCCGCCGGTTGACCGACGGCCCGACGAAAAAAGGCGCGCCGGCGACCGCGCGGCCGCTGGTTCCGTGCAGCACCTACGCCGATATCCGGCTTCACCGTGTGAACCTGCTCGAGACCTTAAGCAAGCTCGGCGACCGCTATCTCTCGTCGCCGCTGCTTCTTCCGAAGGTCACGATTCAAAAAGTGGACTCGCCGGATGCCGTCCGCGAAGTCAGCCATAGAGTGAACCATTCATGATCTCACCGGCCGAATACGATCCGAGAAAAATGCCCGTTATCATCTGGCGCGGCCAAGAATGGCCGATTCCGGAACTCGCCGCACGCCAGCTGATCGATGCGGGCGAGCGCATCGAGCGCATCACGGATGTGCTGCGGGCATTGGACAAGGCAGCGGGATTGCCCGAAAATTATTCGGAGCTTTCGGACGACGAGAGGCGAGCGATTGACGCCAGGCGCGGAACCGCGACTCTCGAAAGGCTCTACAAATTCACCCGCGAGCAATTCAGCGATCTGTGCGAGATCGTCTATATCGGTTTGACGCGGGCGCACCCGAAGCTCATGGCGGAAGACTTCTACGACACGCCGACGAGCCCCGCCGAAATGCTGCTCGCCTTCTATGTCGTGCGGCGGCAATCGCGCATGTACGAATTCGCGCCGCGCCGGGACGCGCCATCCCCGGGGGAAGACGAGGCCCGCCCGACTGGGAGCATCTGATCGCGCGGGCTTGCCGCTATTTCGGCGGAACACCGGACTATTGGTTCGATGCACTGACCATGACGCGCCTCAGGGCGCAGAACAAGGAATTGCACTTGCGCCCGCCGGTCGAAGAATTCGCGTCCTCCTATTTCGGCTACACGCCAGCGCAGGATAGCGAAGGAAACAACGATCTGTCGCTGGATTTTCTGGAGTCAGAACTGCCGGAATTCGAACCCTAACGAGCGTCATCACGAACAATCCATCGTTCGCTTGAGGATGTTTAGATTGTATTCCCGGCTCTTGTGGTCCACGGACGCCAGTGCGTCCAGTTGTTCCCGTACACTGCTTTCGCTGAAGTGGGGTATGCCCTTAGCCGTCACGCAGCGAGAAAAACTTGCGATTTCAGGATCGTAGGGCGGCAGTGTGAAATAAAAATATGCACCAACGCCGGCTGTTGCCAGCAACAGTATGCCGCCAACCGAGAGCAACAAGGTGCGTTGGCCCTTCGTTAATGGGCGAGGTTGGGTTCGGCGGCATACCCGGCAAACGGTCGCGCCGTCGTTCATCTCTTCAAGGCAATAAGCACATTTCATCGTTCGGTTCTCCGAATTTGAACCTTAAGAGTGCATCAATTTATGTAAGGACAGCGCAATTCAATGCGAGTTGCCATCTCTCCCGTACGCCAGCCCTGGCCATTCGATAGCTCGTCGAATTCGAAGTTCACGAATGAAGGTGTTACGGTCGTCTCGCCCCGGAACTGTGCGCACTTTGCAATCTCGTTTGCCGCCGCGGAACGCTCAAGATTATCGAGTATCATCCAGCCGAACCAGCCGACTAGCGCTACACCGACAACGGATCCGATCAGGATCAACCAAAATCTCTGCCTGCGTTCCGAAATCTGTTCGGCAGGCAGCGGCTGCTCGCGCGCACATGCGCGACAAACGGTAGCGCCCTCGTTCATGTCCTCAAGGCAATAAGCGCATTTCATCGGATGGTCCCCCGGCTCGCGGCCATTTTAGTAGGTAGTCCCAAAATCCGGAAGCCGAGAATTTCAGATTGTTCGGATCCGATCGCGACCAGTCCGATGACGACAAACTGAAACGTTCTCAAGGAGTTCATGAGATGAAAAATTCCTTGGTTCCGGCGCAGCCGAACGATCTGTCGCTGGATTTTCCGGAGTCTGAATTGCTGGAATTCGAGTCCCGAGCGGGTTTCGATTATGTGCTGGGGCAGCCCAGCTTGTCTGCCAGCTTGAGATTCTCGCGCCAACCCATATGGAATCGCGATTCCAGCGTATCCATATCCTTCGGCAGAAAATCCTGGGCTCCACCGAAGCCTTTCGCACGGAGGCAGGTTACCGCCTTATCGATAGCCGCCTTCTTGGCCGCCGCATCGTAATGGTCGTAACCGATTCCGCAGGCCACGAGGAGAACGATGCCGCCGACTCCGAACAGGATGTTGCTCCATTGATCGTCAGTGAGCGGATGGCGCTGTTTGCGGCCGCAAGCTCGACAGACGCTCGCGCCCTCGTTCATCTCTTCAAGGCAATAGGCACACTTCATTTGCTGCCCCCGGTTCGCGGACATTTTAATCGGTGAACGCGAGATACGGAAGCCGGGAATTTCGGATTCGTCGGATCCCATAGCGACCGGCCCGATGACGACATCCTGAGACGTTTTCAAGGACTTCATGACATGAAAGGTTCCTCAGCTCAGACTCAGCCGACGTCACGGCCGCGCAAGGCTCTTGCCGAACATCTGTCTGTCATTGCCGATCTCAGAGTTCGTATCGGCGCGCTCGCCGGCGGCGCGCGCGCCTCTGACGTCGACCAAAGCGCCGAGCACGTCCGCCGGCAACTGATATTGGCCGCTGCCATTGCGAAGTGCGATGTGCTTATCGCGGACGTCATGGTCGCCGAAGAGCTGCCGCGCCGGATAAAGGCCTATCAGGACCTGGTGATGCAGGTGAATGCCGCCTGGAACGACATTCTTGCATTCGACGACGCGATGCGTAGACGCTTTCCCGGGCGGCCTTCGATCTTCAATACAGCTGGTCCGCGCGAGCGCGCGGTGCTCGCGCCCTCGACGGATCGCTCGCCGATCCCACCGATAGAGATTGATTCTCGCGAGCTGTTTGCGGCCGCGAGTACGGCGACCGATCGCTTCGTCGAAGCGCTGGCGTCCGACGCCGAAGCGAAGTTCGGGAGAAGCTGATGGCGGACGACGGCACGGTTTCGATAAAGATCGCCGGTGAAGTCGACGCGTCGCTGACGTCCAGCACGGCGGCGGCCAAATCGTCGCTTGCCGATCTGGCGACGGCCGGAAACGCCGCAACCGATGCGCTCGACGGCGGTCTCAAGGAAGGCTTCCTCAATTCGGCGCTTGCCGCGGCGCGCATGGCGGGCGAGGTCGCGGGCCTTGGCGAGAAGCTCAATTCCCAAAATTTCATCGAGGCCGCGTCCGATATTGCGGGTATCGCTACAAGTTTTGCGGAGCTTGGCCCAGCGGCACTCGGCCCGGCTGCCGCGATCGGCGCGGTCGCTGGAGGATTGGGCTCTCTCGTCTACCAGTCACTGGCGACTCAAAACGATATGGCCGGGCTCGCGGAGGGATTTGCCCTCACCGGCCGCGCGGCTGTCGGTTCGGCGGCCGCCGCGAAGGCCGAGATCGACGCGCTGAGCGACTTGCCAGGCGTTACCAGCGCGGTCGCTCAGGCTATCGTCCAATGGGAAGCGGCGCATGGCGAAATCAGCGCGCAGATAAATAACGCGGTGGATCAACTTCTTCCTCAATACGTGCAATGGCTTGGCGACAAGGCTCCTGAGGCAGTGGGTCGGCTGAAGGAACAACTTCAGATCATTGCGTCAGGATCGCTCCCGGACGCCTCAAGGGCGTTCGGTGAATTGAACGCATCCCTAAACCTTCAGCCGAAGATCGCAGCGAACATCGAGGCGATGATTGTCGCGAGTAACCGCACAGGCGCATGGACTGCGGCGTTACTTGATCTCGCCGCGAATGGCGGCGGCCATATAAGCTCGTTGAAGGCCCAAATCGCGGACACCTCTGCAGAACTGACACAGGCGAAATCGAGCGCGGACGTGCTTAAGGGTGCAATGGAGAGCGGCTGGGGCGCGAGCCGCCAGGAAGCGGCAATTCAGGCAATGAATTGGGCAAGGGCCGATGAAGAGGTCCAGAATCTGACGGCGCACCTGAATTCGCTGCGCGAGACATTGGCTACGTCGACGGTCGTCCCGCAGATTCCGATGTCGAATTTGGATCGCTATACCCAGATACTTCAGCGCAATACGATTCTGGCGGGCGAAACCGCTGCAAACCGCGCGGTGGACTCCGCATTGATTGATGCTGCCACAGCCAAGCTTCGCGACGAAGGGGAGGCCGAAAAGCAGGTCGTCACGACTGCACGACAGGCGCGAGACATATTGGGGTCACAAGCCGATGTGATCGCCAAGATCGCGGCTGCGGGCGCGAAACCCGCCGCGAGCGGCGACGCGGGCAATGACGCAGCCAAGGCCAAAGAACAGGCTGATCAGATCATCGCCATCAACAAACAATTGCAGGAAGCAATCGTCGAAGGAGCAAAACAGTCGAATGACGCGCAGCTTGCGCTCGGGCAGGAATCTCTTGGGCAATATACCGAGCAGGCGCTCTCACAGGCGAATGCGAAATATGATGCCGCGGTGCAAGGCTTTGAGCGCGAGGCCGCGACCGGGAAGCTTACGCACGCGGAAATGCTCGCCGAATTGGCCCTCGCCGATCAGCAGTGGTCGAACGAAGTGAACGCGATCTGGGAGCAGACTGCGGAGAAGCAGCGTGCGACCGATGAAAAGGGCTTCGCGGATTACCAGAAGCAGCTCGACGAACAGGTCAAGGCGACGGAAGACGCGAACCAGCGGATGTACGAATCCGGCCAGATGACAGCACAACAGAAGGTTGCCGCCGATCTTGCGGCGCTTGATGCTTCGAAGGGCGCTGATGATCAGCACTTCGCGCAACTCACGGCCAACAGGAATACGGAATCCGAAGCCTACAAGACCGAACTTGAGAAGCGGAACGACTTCGACAAGCAATATAACGAACAGCGCCGCACGCTCGAAACCCAATCGGCCAATGACGCCGTAGCGCAGTGGCGCACTACGGATCAGCAAATCCTGAGCGCCGAATCGTCCCTTGTGTCCGACATCTTCTCGAAGCGTCGGGGCTTGGGTGCTGACCTTCGCGAGATCGGGCTGAAGACGCTGGAAGATGAGATTACGAATGACCTGAAAATGCTCACCGAGCACGAGATGGTCAATCTCGGGATGATGAAATCCGACCAGGCCACCTCCCAAGGCGGCCTGATCTTCAAGCTCGGGCAATACGCCCTCGACAAGGCCGGCATCCTCAGCACCGAGACCGCGAAGGTGGTGTCCGTTGCCGCCGGACAGGCTTCGCAGAATGCCGCGGTCGCCTCGGGCGAAGCTGCCGGCAAGGCCGTCTCATTGACCGCCGCCGAGACCGAGATTGCGACGAATGCCGCCGTAGCGGCGTCCGGTGCTATGGCCGCGATCGCGATGATCCCATACGTCGGACCTATCATGGCGCCGGCAGCCGCCGCCGCCACATATGCCGAGACAATGGCCTATGGGGGGCTCGCTTCCGCCGAAGGCGGACAATTGCAAGTTCCTTTCGACGGCCAGCTGACGGAACTGCACAGGAACGAAATGGTCTTGCCTGCTTCGGTGGCGGGTCCGATGCGCGATCATTTCGCCGGGGCTCCAAATGGAGACGTGGCCGGAGGTGGGGGAGACATGCACACCCACTTCAATCTTTCGACGCTCGGGGCGCGCGATCTCGAAAGCATGGTCCGCAACAATATGAGCATGTTCATGAAGATCGCGAAGAACCATGCGCGCAATTCGGTCGGGCGCCGATGAGCAATGCCATCTTTCCCAAGCTGCGTGGTCGCAGCTGGAGCGTCATGGAGACGCCGCAGACTTCGACGCGATTGTCGAAGCATGTGTCGGGTCGCACGGTCGCCTGCTCCCTCTACAAATACCCGCTCTATCTGTTCGAGTTGAAATATGACGGCCTGACATCGGCTTCAGATCCATCGTTCAGCAATCTTGGCGCACAGTCTTTGCAAGCCATCGAAGGGTTCTTTCTCGCGCGTGCGGGCGGGTTCGATACGTTCCTGTTTCGCAAATCTGACGTGACGGGCAACAAGTTCGATTCCTGGGCAGACGGTCAGCCGATCGGCGTGGGCGACGGAACGACAACCGCCTTCACCTTCGTGCGTGAAGTGCCGCTGGCGTCGCCGAATGCGCCCTATATCGAGCCCGTGGGTCAGGTCGAGCCGATCGGCTTGAACGTCTATGTCAACGGCACGGCGCAATCGCCCTCGACCTATAGCCTCACCTGGCCGAACAAGGTGACATTCAATTCCGCACCGTCTGCGGGTAGCGTTGTCAGCGCGGACTATGCCTATTATTTCGTCTGCCGTTTCGCCGACGACACGCTCGATTTCGAGAACTTCGCGCATCTGTTGTGGAAGCTCGGCTCGGTCAAGCTTCAGACGGTGAAGCAGCCGTGAGATATTCTACGGGCTTGCTCGCGGCCTATCTCGCCCTGCGTCCGACGCAGATCATTGCGGTCGATTGCTTCACGTTCACGCTGGCGAATGGAAACGTCTATCGCTATTGCAACGCGGACGTGCCGGTCAGCTTCTACAATTACGACACTGCGAATCTCGACAGTTCGCTTCTGAGCCTGGGAAATCTCGGATCGATGGTTCTGGGCGCGGCCGGCGAAGCGCCAATCGCGACCTTCGCCGCCAATTCGATCCGGATCACTGGGCTCAAATATTCGGTCAAGATCGGGATGGATGTCGACGAACAGGATGTGACGATTTCCTGTCTGACTCCGCCGACCTTCGCGCAATCGGCAAGCACGGCCGCAAGCGGCGATCTCGGCACCGGTGAGCTGGGAGATATGTTGCTCGCGACGGATGGCGTTCCGTCGGCAAGCTTCGGGTCCTCGGCCGAGCTGGTGGAGGGCGTTCCGTTCCTGCAGGCTTTGCGTCAAGGCCTGTTCGATGGTGCGTTCCTGCAGCGCGATCGCGCGTTCCTCTATGCCTGGGGTGCGCCGCCGATCGGCACCGTGGCGCTGTTTCATGGCCGGATCTCGTCGATCGACAAGATCGGTCGTGTGGAAGCCCAGCTGAAGGTCAAGTCCGACCTCGTGCTGCTCGACATCGATTTTCCGCGCAACATCTATCAGGCGGGGTGCATCCATATCCTCTTCGATGCCGGGTGCGCGCTCGTCAAATCGAGCTTTGCCGTCGCCGGCACGGTCGCATCCGGCAGCACGAACATCACGATCAACTGGACCAACACGCAAGCGGCCGACTATTTCTACGAAGGCACGATCACCTTCACGAGCGGCGCGTTGAACGGCTTTACCGCCAATCTGAAAGCATCGGGAAGCTCGACGCTGGTGGTGATCGATCCGCTTCCGGTGGCGCCGCAACCGGGCGACACGTTCAACGCCTATCCCGGCTGCAATCACACGACCGGCGCGGGCGGCTGCGCGACGTTCAACAACCTCGTGCATTTCCGCGGCTATCCAAATGTGCCGCCGCCTGCGACGGCGTTTTAATGGACGCGCTCGAAGCTGCACAACGCGCCACCATCGTTGCCGAAGCGCGCACCTGGATCAGGACGCCCTATCAGCACGGCGCAGACCGCAAGAAAGGCGGCGTCGATTGTCTGATGCTGCTCGTGCGCGTGTTCGCCGATACGGGGCTGATCGAACCAATCGACCCGCGACCCTATTCGAAGACCTGGTTTCTGCACCGCGACAGTGAGATGTATCTTGACGGCGTGCTGAAATACACGCGCGAGATTTTCACTCCGCCGCAACCCGGCGACATCGTGTTGTGCAAGATCGGCCGGCTGTTCGCGCATGGCGGCATCGTGACAACGTGGCCCAAAGTCATTCATGCCTTCGCGCAGGCTCGCATGGTGCTGGAAGACAATGTCGGGCTGCAGGGGAAATACGAAGTCGTCGAGAAGCGTTTCTTTTCGTATTGGAAAATGCGTGCTTCGGGGCTCCCTCCGGTCGCACCTCAGCATGACGCGCACTGAATCCGTCATCCTGAGGTGCGCGCTCTTCGCGCGCCACGAAGGGTGACCCATGGGTTTCGGCTCAAGCAGCGACAGCGAGCAATGGCCCGCCTATACCGGCGTGCAGCTCAATGTCGCCGTCAACACAATGCCGGTCCCGATTCTGTGGGGCGCGGGCAAGCTCGGCACGAACCTCATTGAATACGTCAATTTTTCCGGTCACAAATCCTCGTCCGGCGGCAAAGGCGGCGGCAAAGGCGGGGGACTGGATTACAGCGCCAGCCTCGAACTCGCGCTCTGCGAAGGCCTTGTCGACAGCATCCCGCTTGTCCTCGTCAACACGAACCAGCAGGAGACCTTAAGTCAACTCAACATGACCCTGATCCCGGGCACCTATCCGGAGCAGGAGCCATGGTCCTACATGGTGACGAACTTTCCGGGCAGCGCCTATGGCTATCCGGGAACCGCCATCGTCGCGGTCGAGAATTACGATCTGGGCGAAAGCGCCAGCGTTCCAAACCAGAACATGCTCACGGTCAGGCTTAGCCTGAACACGCAGAACGACAATTACTTCCGGGCGACATGGTGCACGCCGAACGCGATCCAGACGACCGTCTATCCGATCATCGACGCGGCGTTTTCGATCTGGGACGGCATCCCGACTGCCGACATGGCGCTGGTGATCCAGGACATGTTGACGAACGCGCAATATGGCGTGCCGTGCTTTCCGGCAACCTCGATCGATACGGCAAGCCTGTTGTCGCCGGGCAACCAGCCGATCCTCGATACGAGCGGCCACGATATCGTCGACACCTCCGGCAACCCGATAGTGAACGTGCCGGCGGACGGGGATGGTTCGCTTCAGACCTATCTGCGTGCGCTCGGTATCGGCATGGCGCCGGTTTTGGACAGCGCCGAAACGGCATCGTCCATCCTCGATCGCTGGATGCAGGTTTGTAACTGCGCGGCTTATTGGGGCACAAACCTAAGCGGTTGCGCGCTCAAATTCGTGCCCTATGGCGACGAGACGATTTCCGGGAACGGCGTTGTCTATGTGCCGAACCTTCCGGTCGTTTACGATCTCGACGATGATGACTATCTGGGAGACGCCTCACAGGATCCCGTCCAGATCACGCGGACGGATTTCAACGACGCCTACAATGTCGTGCGCGTGGAGGTGACGAGCGCCGACGGCTTCTTCGCCTATCTGCCCGTCGAGGCGCGCGACCAGAATGCGATCGAGATTTCCGGCGGCCCGCGCATCATGCCGACCGTCACGGCGCATGAGATCGTGGGCGTCGAAGTCGGCGCCATCATTGCGCAGTTGATCCTTCAGCAAGGGCTCTACTGGCGGAACACTGCCACCTTCAAGCTTGACCAGACCATGTGCCTGCTCGAGCCCATGGATATGGTCACGCTGACGGATGCCAATCTCGGGCTTATTCAAACGCCCTACCGCGTCCTGTCGATCGAGGAAGACGACAATGGCGAACTGACCCTCACGGCGCAGGAGTTTCGGCAAGGCGTTTCGACCGCCCAGCTTTATTCCAAACAGGTCAGCACGTCGTCGGTACCAAACCCGTCCGTCGCTGCCACCAACGTCAATACGCCGGTGATCTTCGAGCCGACAAGCGAACTGGTGTCGAGCGCGCAAATCTGGATGGCGGTGTGCGGCGGCCAGATCGTCGCCAACGTCAACGGCTTCGATCCCAATTGGGGCGGTTGCAACATCTGGGTGAGCGTCGACAACGACAATTATGAGCAGATCGGCTCCATCAACGGCCCGTCGCGCATGGGCATTCTGTCGGCAATCCTGCCGACCTATTCGGGGGCAAACCCCGACAATACGAACACGCTGACGGTCGATCTTAGTGAGAGCGCTGGCGTCTTGTCCTCCGGCTCGCTGTCCGACGCGCAAGCGGGGCGGACGCTCTGCTATGTCGACGGGGAGCTGATCTCCTACGTCACGGCGACGCTGATAGATGCCACGGCGACGAATGAGTCTCACGCCGTCCCGCAGGTCGCGCCCTTCGAGGTCGCCGTCAAATACACGAACACGTTTCTGACCAATATCAGCGTCTCTGACGGCCTCATCACGTTCACCGAAGTTTCGTCGAACCCTGGCACGCATCAATACGCGATCATCGCGCCCGGCGTTTACGAGTTCAACGGGCCGTATGCCGGCGCTCTCCTGTTCAGCTATACCTACGGTAATCCCTATCACTACGCGCTGACGGGTCTCGAACGGGGAATGTACGGCACGACGATTTCGGCGCACCCTGCAAATGCGGAATTTGCGAGACTCGACGTCGCGATCTTCGAATTCGATTTGCCGAACCAATATGTCGGCATCCCGCTCTATATCAAGCTGCCGTCGGTCAATGTCTTCGGGCTCGGAGCACAAACGCTCGCGGACGTTTCGGCGTTCGAATACACGCCCACAGGCGCAGGCCTGCCCGGCGGCATTGTCAAGACCGGGAAATATACGGCGACCTCAGCCGATGCGACGGCCGGCACGATCACCATCGCAACCGGGCTTGCCGTTGTCTCGGTGTTCCAGGTGACGATCACCCGCGGGACGGTCACCGTGACCGGGGATGCGAAGGTGATGTCTTCGGGCGCAAACATCATCATTGCGAATGGACCGTCGACCTACACGATCACCACCGGCGACGTGATCAACTGGCTTGCAACGGGCGCCACACAACTGCCCGCGCTGCTCGATACCTCCGGCAACATCATCAAAGACATTTCCGGCAACACGATCTTCACCCTCTGATTTCAAAGGAAATCCCATGAACAGACACGTCCTCGCGGCGCTCTGCGCGCTGTCGCTTGCGGTTTTCGCGGCCGCACCAGCAGCGGCGCAGAGTTACACGGTGAATGACGCATTATGCGTCAATGCGACATCGCCAAGCGTCAGCGCGAAGGACTGCAATCTCGTACCGGCCGGGATCGGCACGGTAAACCTCTTCACCGCACTTCAGACCGATGAAGGGCTGACGACCACGCAGCCGGGCTGGTATGCGGAGATCACGGGAGACGCCAACGCGCGCGCACGCTTCGGCCTCAACAGCACCGATGTTCCCTCGCTGGCATTCGGCCCGGGAACGGCAGTGCGCGATACGTTCCTGGAGCGCGCCGGCGCGGCAAATTTCCGGTTTGGGTCGCCCGATGCGGCTTCGCCCGTGGGCCAAATAACCTCGGTTCAGAACGTCGTCGCCGGTACATCCAACACGGCCGGCACGGCATGGGATTTCTACGACAGCGCAGGAACCGGTAACGCGGCGTCCGGCGGCTTCGCCTGGTACACGCATCCGCTCGGATCGTCCGGCACAGGGCAGAATAGCGCCGTCGGCGAAATGACCCTGTCGAGCGCCGGCGTGCTGGCGCTCTCCGGCAACACCGTACCTACGCTGAGCCAAACGCAGACTTGGACTGCAGCACAGATTTTCACGAATGGTGATCTTCAGCTTTTAGGATCGTCGACTGGCCACACACTCTTGCAAAGTGGCCTTTCGGGAAGCGGCAACAATACGCTGACCTTTCCGACGACTGCCAGCGATACCCTGGCCGCATTGGGCACGGCTGAGACATGGTCCGCAGCACAGACTTTTGCCAATAGCGATTTCCGGCTGTTGGGATCATCGACGGGATACACGACGTTCGCGAGTGGAAATTCCGGCGCTTCGAACTTCGTCAGCAACTTTCCGGCCTATACCGGCTATGTGGTGGAGACGACGACAGCTTCGCCGGCGCAAGGCGATGTTGCGTATTACAACGGCTCGAATTGGATTGACCTCGGCGCGGGAACGGCCGGGCAATCGCTGCAGACGCAAGGAGCGAGCGCCAATCCGCATTGGGCATCGAACCTCTCCGGCTATTCCGGGACGCTGATGGTGACAACGGCTGCGGGCGTGACCGATTATTTTGCTCTCCAAGGGCCTACCCCATCCGCTCAAACAACAGCGAGTGTGGTTGCGTCGACTCTTGATCGATCGGGAACCCTGGGCGCTGTCTCGAATGGTAAATTTACCTGCACCGTCGGCGTCGCGCCCGGAACCGGATTTTCCGATGTGTGCGGCATCGCCAATAACAGCGGCACTCCAACCGCAATCACATGCACGATTTCTAACACGGCGACCAATTGCGTCGACACTACGGACACGGTTTCGGCGGCGGCGTCTTCCGGATGGGTGTTTTATGTCACGCCTGGAAGCGGAGCTACTTCGACAACACGGACTTACGAAGCTGTTTCTTTCGCAAGCCCATAGTCATTTTGGACGTTTTAAGAAGCGGCAAATGATTCCCGCGGATAAAAGTTGTTGTCGAAAATCCATTGGTATTTTCGATAGATGGCTTCCTCGACTTCAGGCGACAGGAATTCTCTATAGGGCGCATGATCTGCCGCGTTGTGGACTCCAAGCTTGTGTTCGATCGGCATCAGAGGCCCGATGGCTTCGCATAATTCGCGTTCGATGTTTTCGAAGCGCAAGACGCGCAAATTTGGTGGGGTTTCGCCGTCGATCTGATACCAGTCCTCGATATGCACCGGCAGGCGATTGTTGAACGGCGCACGCTTCACGAATTCCAGAAAGTTGCCGGTCATCGCAAGCTCTTTCGCGCGACCACGTTCCCACGCAAGGGGCTTTCGCTTCTGGAAATAATAGGACACTTCGAGATCGTAGGGATTGCGCATCACGGAGAGGATGACTTCGAAATCCGATAGTTTCCGGCCCAACGTCGTAAGCAATTTCTGTGCTTCGTGAAGTCGTTCGTGACGAATTCCCACGATCTCACGAATTCTCGGGTCGCCCGGCGAGTGTCCGTGCGGAATCGAAATCGTCACGTCACCGCGCATGTTGTCGATCATGAATCGCGTGATCGACATGCCTGCCGTTTTCGGGACGTGGATGAACAGAATCTTGTCGGTGAACAGCATCGACGAACGCCGGTTAAGCCGCCCGTTCTATAGCACACCCATTCCCACAGGAGCCATTCATGGCCAATCCGCCACCTCCCGCTGCGACCTATCCTGCCATGGGCACGCGCGTCGGTTTTTCCGACGGCAATCCGCTTACGACGGCGCTGCTCAATGCGTTGGCCGGGGATTTGGTCGCTCAGGACGGCAATGGGAACGTCCAGCAGATTGTCTCGGTGCGGGTGGGGCCGGATTCGTTTCTCGCGACTGACCCCTCGAATAACGGCTGGCTGACCTTCAACGCCTATTTCGATCCCGGGTCCGCGGCGTGGTATCCGGTCAATTCCGCCGTCGCATCCTATGGCCTCTGTGTGTCGGCGACGGGAATTACCATCCAAAATGCGCCCGTTGTCGGCGGGGCAGGCGCGCTGACATGGTCGGTGAACTCGACTTTCTCCAGCTCGGCCAACCTCAACACGATCCTGGCAACACTCGCATCGCAGGCGACTTCGATCTCGACCAATGCGACAGCCATCACCACGGAAGCGACGGCGCGCGCCGCGGCCGATGCATCGCTCTCGACGGCCATCACGACGGAAGCGGCGACACGCGCTTCGGCCGACACCGCGCTCGGCATGTCGATTTCGACTGAGGCATCGGCCCGGGCAGCAGGGGATGCCGCGCTCGCCGCAAATCTTGCCGGCGAGGCCACAACCCGCGCCGCGGCCGATACGGCGCTGTGGACCAGCATCGCGGCGGAAGCAACCACACGAGCCGCAAACGACGCGACGTTGCTCGGAGACATCGCAGTGGAAGCGGGAGAGCGCGCCGCAGGCGATGCGGCAGAAACCGCGCGCGCCGAAGCGGAAGAAAACGCCCTTCAGACCCAGATCAACACGCTCACCTTTCTGTCCTACAATTATGCGAGGGGCGGCCCAGTGGCGTGCGCCACGACAGGCCCGCTTCCCACCAATTATTACGACCCCGCCAATCAGGTCCTGATCGGGCTTTCAACAACGGCGTTGGGTGCCATCGACGGCGTTTCGCCGACGGTGGGCATGCGCATTCTGGTCGACGATGAAACCGATGCCGCAAACAACGGCATCTATGCGATGACGCAGCAATCCAACGGCACATCGACGCCATGGGTTCTGCAGCGCGCGACGGATGCGAATACAGCAATCCAGCTTGCCGGCATCATGGTCTATGTGTCGGGCGGCACAACGAACAACTTCCTCACATTCTTGCTGCCGCTGGCGGCGAGCCAGATCACCCTCGGCACAACCGCCCTCAATTTCGTCGAGTTCCAGCCTGCGCAAAGCGCCGTTCTCGGCATCAAGCAGATTTCTGCATCGACCTACACTGTCCAGCCGGGTGATCAGGTGCTGGAAGTGGATGCGACGGCCGGGGCGGTCATCATTGAATTTCCGCCGTCGCTCGGTGCTTCGAACAGAAGCCAGGTCGTCGAAATCCTGAAGGTCGACTTGACCGATAATTCCGTCGGCATCAGTCCGGACGGCAGCACAATCATCGACGAAATCATCCAGCCCGCCACCGCGGCCGGACAGATCAATGGCAGCCGCCGGGTGTCGTCGAACGGAACAACCCTCAGATCGCGAGTGAGCTGACATGAAAATCATCGCACGAATTCTATTGATCGTCGCGTTGCTCGGCACGAGCGCGGCCGCCGCTGCGCCGTATTACCAGAGCAGTCCGACCACCACGACCCTCCAGGCAATCCCAAATCCTGCACTTGTCGGCCGTGTTGCCGTCCAGAGTTATGCGAGCGGAACTTCGCTGGGCGGCGGCGAGTTCGATTACACGGCGACGACGATCACGCCGGACGGCTGCGTGAACTTCGCGGCGAGCGGCGGCGGGACTTGGGTGCGCAGGCTTCCCGACCCCAGCGCCATCGATCTGACGATGTGCGGCGTTCTCGATCCCGTCTTCACTGACGGAAACGACAACAGCGCCGTAATCGCCAACGCGCTGGCCTACGCCAAAGCCTATGGCGGCCTGACGCGCATCCACGTTCCAGCAGGCGTCTATCTGGACAATGGCTGTTTCGACGCGCGCGACACTCAGCCCCTTTTCCAGGGCGACGGCCGCCGCAAATCCGTATTCGCTTCCAATCTCGGCACCGCGTGCTCGCTCAATGCCATGTTCGAGATGGGGCTCAACGCCTCGACGACGGCCATCGCCGGCGTTGGCTTCGAAGACATGCAGGTCAACCCAAACGGCAAGCTCAATTACGGCGTGATCTTTTCCGGCGCGCAGAATGCGCATTTCGACCGCTCGCATTGCGCCAATGCGCTGGTGCAGTGCATCTCCGGCCACAGCGCGTTTTCGACCAACCTGGCCTGGGGCTGGTTTGCCGACTCGACGTTCTTCAATCCTTCGTTCGACGAAAGTTTCGGCACCGAACACGTTGGCGACATCTACACGCTGCCCGCTTGGAACACCGCCAACCCGCCGCCGACCTCGACGGCGTCCTGCATGGGTTTCAGCGACAACACGGCGGCCAACGCCGGTGTACCGAACAGCGTTTACGGCAATTCCGACACCCGCAATTCGCTGATCGAGCCGTCCTGCTATGTCATCTTCGGCAACGGCTTCAATTTCGGCTACTCGACGACGGATCACATCTGGGGCGGTCAATACAACCTGAACGCCCAGCCCGCCGGCGCGCCGGAGCCTGGAGAAGGAAACGCGGTGGAATTCCAGGACACGTTGCAGACTTCGCATTGCGGCGGCACGGTGGGCAACAAATCGGCCGAACATATTTTCGTCATCGGACTGGAGAACGGCAAAGGCTACTACTACAGCGACAATCGCTACGCGGCGCCGAACGATTATACGCACCCTTGCGGCGTTCCCGCCTACAGCAACATGATCTGGCTTTCCACCGACAATGGCGGCGTCGACAATGTCAAGACGATGCCGGGGGCTGCGATCGAAGTGTTCGAAGACCAGAACTATGCCACGGGCATCGGCTTCGGCTGCCTGATCGCCAGCGCCGGCCAATCGATGCAGACGGGAACGGCGCAAGCGAATGCCTATCAATTGTCGCAGCAATATGCCGGCGGCAATTGTCCGGGCGGCGCCTTCATCGGCTCGCCGACCCAACCAAGCCTGGCACTCGACGACACGAATTTGAACCAAAGCAATGTGACCTCCGTGCCGGACACGGGGAACATCGCCATCACCACAGGCATCAACAGCGCCGTGGGCTGGGCGCTCGATGTCGCGTCGCCCGGCACGAGCTGCTATGTGCAGGCCTCCACCCCGTGCAACACGATCTCCGGCGACGCGCGCAATATCGGCCGTCTGATGGTGCCGCTGGCGAGCGGCGACACGACGACCTACGCCGTCTACAAAAAACAAAGCGTCACCGTGGAAGGCGTCAACAACACGGACAATGTCTGCGACGGAAATATTTCCGGCCCCGTGACGATCGTCGGCAACAATGTGGTGCTGGCGAACAGCTTCTATCCGGAAGGCTGCGGCAGCTTCACCGCCGCGGAATCCACCTCCAGCGCCACACTCAACCTGGTGGGCGCGCTCCCCGCCAACATCGCGCAAGTGACGACGGCCGTGGTGTCCGACCTGACGAACAGCACCTGCATCGCGCCCGGCACGACGATCATGAGCTACACCTCCGGCACGCCCAACACGATCACGTTGAGCGTGGCGCCTTCGTGCAATGTGGGCAGCGGCGGCGATCTTTTGGGGATCAGCTACAACACCTATGTCACCGGCGGTTTGCTGCTCAGTGGCAACGCGATCGCCATTCCCGTGACGTCGACATCCAGCGGCGCGGGCAATCGGGTGAAATATCTTGTCGCGAATTCCGACGCATTTGCAGCGAATGAGAAAATGGCGGCCAACGGCGTTGCGGGCTCCTCCGCGGCCAATGGCGAGAACCTCAACGTGTACAGCGTCGACGCGGCGCCGGGTGGCACGCACGTCACCTCCGGAGTACCGTGGGACGCCAATGGCAGCGGCGGCTGGATGGGCGGCATTCCCGCGGCGCTGCCGCAGCCCAGCGTGGTGGTGCAAGGCAATCTTGCAGCGCAATCCCAGGGCGTCGCCGTGACGCCGATCGCAGCCACCGCGACCGACGATAGCGGCCTCGTCGAGTTGACGCTGGGCGCGCCGGAGACGGGATTGGTGGCCGGGGTCAGCTTCGTATGGGTGTCCGGCATCAATCCCAATGCGGGGACGGCCACGCCCACGGACGCGAACGGCACCTGGGGCATCGAGAGCGTGATCGACAGCACGCATATCGTGCTGGCGTCCGTGTGGAACGCGGGGCTCATGCACACTCCGGGCACGGTGAGCTGGTCGCAGCCGCTGGCGTTTTCCAATCTGGCGGGCACGATTGCGGTCCCATCTCAAATCGATGCGACCGGCACGCCATCATCGACAACCTATTTGAGCGGTGCGGGAACATGGGCGCAACTCGGAACGGCAGCGCCGTTGAATACGGGCAACAGCGTCGTCAATCCGGGGAGCGGCAATCTCGAAATCGCGCAAACCGTTCAAAGCGTGACTGCGGGCAACGCCAAGGTCTGGGCGACGACGGACTGCAACAAATATCAGATGCGGTCGAATTCCGGTTCTGCGATGACGGACACGCTGCCGACCGGAAACGGCACATGCAGCGAAATCACCGTCGAAAACGAAGATGCGAGCGCGACCGACACGTTCAGCGTGGCGGGCGGCGGCACGATCGGCGGAAACTCGACATATGTGCTCACCTATGGGCGGCGTGCGACCTTTGCGGTCGACGGCGCAGGGAATTACCGCCCCTGGGTCAGCAACAATTCCGAAATGCGCGGGCCGTCCTCGTCCGTTGCAACCGACGTGGCGGACTTCTGCGATACAACGGGAAAGACGGCCTGCGACAGCGGCATTCCGTTCTCCGGCATTGCACAACTCGGCGATGCGCAGACTTGGACCGCGCTGCAGAAGTTTACGAATAGCGATCTCGCGATTATGGGATCATCGACGGGCTATACGACGTTCACAAGCGCGAATGCCGGAGCGAGCAACTATGCGGCGACACTCCCCGCGAATACCGGCACAATCGGCGAACTTAATCTTGCCGATCAGACGCTATCCGGCGGCGTGAACGAAACGAGTTACGCGAACACGACCGGCAACGTCACCGTCGACTGCGGCAAGAATCCCCAGCAATACATCGTCAACGGCGGCGCATTCACCATCACGGCGCCTGCGAATGACGGCAATTGCATCCTGCTGGTGCGTAACAATGCGAGCGCCGGTGCGATCGCGTTCAGCGGTTTCACCGTGGGAGCCAACACCGGCGCGGCGCTCACGACGACAAACGGAAATCTGTTCACCATCATGGTCTGGCGTGTGACGGACGCAACGGGAAGCGTCGCCGGCTACAACATCTTTGCCCACCAATGAGCACGACAATGCGCAAACTGGTTCTCGTTCTCGGGATTCTATTTGGCCTCTGCGGGACGGCGCAAGCCGATCCGACATGCACGACTGCGGGTAATATCGAGACGTGCGTTTTCACGCTCACCGGAACGGGGAATACGTGGACCGTTCCGGCGACGTGGAACTCGGCAAGCAACACCGTCTATGCAATCGGCGGCGGCGGGAACGGCGCGGTTGGGATCGCCTCCACAGGCAGCGGCGGCGGGGCTTCTGGTTTTGTCGTTTATAAGACGAATCTGGCTCTGACTGTCGGAGCCTCCATCGACTATCAAGTCGGAATCGGTGGAGGCACTCCAAGTGGTACGGGAGCGACATGGTTCAATGGGACCACTGTCAATAATGCTTCACTGGGTTCTTTTGCCGGTGGTGGCGGTTTTGATGCAGGTACAGGAGGGACCGCTGCCTCAAACTATTCTGGCACTGTCCTTTACGCCTCGGAAACGGGCGGGGCAGGTGGGTTTGCTGTGGGGGCCGGCGGAGGAGCGGCCCCTGGAGGTACGGCAGGAGCAGGAACATCTTCCGGGGGCGGCGCCGGGGCAACTGCATCGGGCGGTGCGTCCGGTGGCGCCGGCGCGACATCATCTTCGGCCGCCGTTGTCGGCGCGGCAGGAGCAGATTTACCGGGTGGAATTGGTGAAGGTGGCGGTGGTGGCGGGGGTGCTCCTTCGACAAACCTGAGTGGCGCAAACGGCGGCGCTTATGGCGCAGGCGGCGGCGGCGCATATCACAACGGAACAGCAGGAACCGGCACGCAAGGTGTCATCGTCGCGCAGTGGAGAATTTCTCACCCATTTGTTTTTACGCCGGCAATTGCGCCATAATGCAGGTTGTAGAGTCGATCCTTCGCCTCTTTTCCAATTTGTGACCCAATGCCCCATCGATCGTCCAAGGAAAACGGAGTTGCAACGCAGGTTCGCGATATCGTATTCCATTGCCACTTGTTCAAGAATGCCGGCGCCTCGGTAAACGCGTTCCGACGGGCGAATTTTGCTGACCGGTGGACAAAAAAGGAATTCAGATGCTCGTGTAGTCGTAGCCGAGCGCCCGAAGTTCGACGTTGCGCCCGTAGAGGTAGTTCGTCAGACCGCAATGAATGTAAAGCCTTCGCATCATTACAGTACTCACGTGCGTTTTAGCGATCCGCCACGATCCTATAGCAAATTTTCTACGACGTGACCACGCAACCCCAGTCGTCTGGTGAGGAACGGGATGAAAAGCTTTGCCGCGTGGCTGTTCATCGCACTGACCATCGCTTCGTCGCCGTGCGAGGCGGGACTGGTGTATGTGACCCTAGGCAACTCCGGCACCTTGGCGACCGCCTCCCTGACGAACACATTTACGACGACAACGAATGCTTGTCCCGCCGGCAGCCTCATCATCTTGTGGGCGAATTACGAGTCGACATCGGACGCGCCGTCGTCCGTGACGGACAGCGCCGGAAATACCTACCAGACTCCCATCGACAACATCGCCGGGAGCGGCATCGGCATCGGAATTGTCTATGCCAAGAACACGAGTGCGAATTTGCCCGTGGGCGGGACCATCACGGCGACCTTTGCGGGCTCCGTGACGAGCAGGGTCGGTGCATCCTGCGTCACGGGCGCCAGCCAGACGGCGCCGCTAGATACGCACAACAACAGCGCAAATGGGACTGCCGCGACGAGCGCCACGTCGGTCAACACTGGAACGCTTGAAAACACGAATGAGATAGTTTTTGGGGTTTTCGCTGCGTCGGCCAATTTAGGTTCGGAGGCGTGCAACGGTTCCTACTCGAACAAGGTTGCCGGTACCGCCGTGCCCGCCATTAACGTTTGCGAGCAGATCGTCACGTCAAAAAGTTCTCTGGCGTTCTCGCCATCATGGGGCAATTCGGTGAACTATGTGAGCGACATCTTGTCGTTTCAGGCTCCCTTCCCGTCGCTCATGTTTACGCCGGCGATCGTGCCGTGAATTCCCGCGGATAAAATCCACGGTCGAAAACCCACTGATATTTTCGATAGATGGCTTCCTCGACCGCAGGAGAGAGAAATTCGCTGTAAGGCGGCCGATTCGATACATTGAGCTTTTGCAGCTTGCGGGAGACCGGAATTGTCGGGCCTACGGCCGCGTAGAGTTACTGTTCGATGTTTTCGAAGCGCAAGACCCGGAGATTGCCCGGCGCGACGCCATCGATCTCGTACCAGTCTTCGATATGCACCGGCAGGCGTGAGTTAAAAGGCGCGCGGCGCGCGAACTCGAGGAAATCGCCGGCCATGGCAAGCTCTTTTGCGCGGCCACGCTCCCACGGCTTCGCCTTTTGCTTCTGATGATAATAGGAGACTTCGAGATCGTAGGGATTGCGCACGATCGAGACGATCGTTTCGAAATCCTCGAGCTTTCGACCGAGTGTGGCCAACAGGGCTGCAGCTTCATGCAGCCGCTCGTGGCGCGTTCCGGCTATCTCTTTCACTTTGGGACCTGCCGATGGGTGACCCGGTGGAACCGAGATGGTCACGTCTCCGCGTGTGTTGTCGATCAAAAATCTCGTCACCGCTATGCCGCCGGTCTTCGGCACATGGATGAAGAGAACTTTGTCGTTAAACACCATTTTCGCACCGCCCGGACATTCATCGGAGCCTATCAAATTTTCTGCGACCTGACCACGAACCCTTAGTCGTCTGACCACCGGAGTCCTTCATGGCCAATCCGCCGCCTCCTACCGTGATCGACGCGAAGTTCCTGCAAGCCCTTGTCTGCAACGAGGCTTCGCCGGGGCTGGTCGAGGCGTTTGCGCCCATCCTGGCCGATCGGCTTCCGGCTGCGCAGATCGACACGCCGCTTCGCCTGGCGCACTTCCTTGCCCAGGCGGCCGTGGAAACATGGATGTTCCGGCGGCTTGAGGAAGACCTCTCCTATCGCGCGGCGCGTATTGCCGTCGTATGGCCCCCGCTCAAGGCACGGGCCGATCTGCTCGCGATGAATCCGGAGGCGCTGGGCAACGCCGCCTATGCCAATATCAACGGCAATGGTGACGAGGCGAGCGGGGACGGGTATCGCTTTCGCGGCCGCGGGTTGTTCTGCCTGACAGGCCGCGCGAATTACGATGCAGCCGACAAGACGCTTGGCGATCCGGCCCGTCACCTGACCGAGGATCCCGATCTCGTTTCGGAACCCGTGATGGCCGTTCAAACCACGATCTCCTTTTGGCACGCGCGCAACATCAACGAAGCGGCCGATGCCGACGACATCTCGCGTGTGACGAAACTCGTCAATGGCGCGTGCTTGGCCATTGCCGATCGCGCGATCATCAAATCCCGGGCTCTCAAGCTGCTCGGCAAATAGCAGCCAATCCAATCGCCCCCTCTCCGCGCCTTGTCGTGGAGCGGTTCTGCATCGAGCGTAGCGACTTGACCTTTCCGGGTTGGGGCGAGCGCCGCGCGGGACCTCTCCACGATGCGACGCGATTCTGCGCGCATCGAACCCGGAGAAATCGAAAATGTCAGAAGGCAACACTGCGTCGTCCGTTGCGGCGACGAGCGGCTTCGCGCAAGCGTGGGCGCAATTGAAGAGTTGGGCTGCGGCCGAATGGTCAGCGGTCGAAGGCGGTATCGCAGCCGTGATCCAGGATGTCGAGCCTGTGCTCGAGAGCGACGTGATCGCGGCTCTCGAAACCTTCGGCGAGGATCTCGTGCAGGACGCGGTCCAGCTCCTGTCGGGCGGCCTGCCGTCCGGTGCGGCTATTAGCCAGGTGGCAGACAATCTCGTCGAGAAAGTCGAAACCCAGGGCAAGACGATCGCGCAAAGCACGGCGGTTGCCGCCGCGGGGCAGGTCGTGTCGGCCGCGCAGACCCAACTGGGCGCGATGGCGACACCGGCCGCCGGCACTTAGCCGCGGCCGCAGGAAGACGGCTGCGATCCCCCCCGCGTCGCAGCCGTCTTTCATTTTTCATGTCCATTCGTTCAAGGAGCACAGCATGTGGGCTTTTCTGATTCCGCTGGTCGAGAAACTGGCGGTGAGCCTCGCGCCTTCCATTCTCTCATGGATCGGCGATGAGGCGTTGAGCGCTATCACCGGTCACGTCAATGCCGAAAACGCGACGCGCGCCGCAATCAAGACGCAAGCTTCCATCGCGCAAGCCGAAGCCGCCGCGCCGAAAACCGACGACGCAATCGATGTTCGCCTCAAGGAGCATTCGATATGAAAAGATTTGGCACGCGGAGGCGCGGAGAACGCGGAGAAGCGAGCGTTCACGCCGCAATTTATGGCAGCGGCTTGTTGCGTACGAATGCGCGCGAAAGGCATCGAGATGCAATCTCAATATCGCGCCGCGTTGTCTGCGCCTTCCGGCTTCGCGCGACGCGCTACGCCGGACAGGTCGCGCTTGTCCGCCGTAGCCTTGGCGTAGGCGGATGCATAAGCTTTCTGGCCGGTTGCACGACCGTTGCCGCGCCATTGCCGGCACAATGCATCCCGCTCACGGCCTGGACGTCCGCGCAGCAGGATGAAATGCGCAAGGAATATGACGCGCTGCCGAAAGACGCGATCCTGCGCGCCGTCTTCATGGATTGGGTCGGCATGCGCGACGCCGATCGCGCCTGCATGAGCGCGGGAGAGAAATAATGGCCCCGCGCACCCAAACGAGCCTCGATCTCGCGCAACAGATCGGTCGCATGGCGGCGGCGCTCGATCGCGTGGCGGAAGACCGTAAAGAGTTTCTCGCCCAGATCGACAAGCTTGATTCCAGCATTACCATCATGAGCGGCATGCTGGCGGAAATGCGCGCGGCCTTCGGTGGCATGATCCGGCGCACCGAGGCGCTGGAAAAGGACGGCGAGCGTTGCGAGAAGCTCGAGGCGAGGGTCGGCGCGCTCGAAAACTGGCGCGCCGATCGCCGCCGCACCATGGCCGCGATTGCCGCAATAGCAGGCGCGGGCGGCTCCGTGCTGCTGCAGGTCGTCCTGCAATTGGCGGGCTATTTCCTCGCAACCAAATCGTGATTCTTCACTGCCGCACCGGCTTGCCTTCGACCCAGAGCCAACGCGTCCGGTTCACGTCGCGGATATTCGCGATCCACCCCTTCACATAAGGCTGCACGAGGTCGCGAGTGTCTTTCATCCGGAAAGCGCGCGGCGTCGTTCGAGGCTTTCCGCGGGCCACAGCTTCTTGGTCTCGTAATAGATTTCGAATGCCGGCACGCCCTCGGGCAATTTCACCCAGGGCAGTTTCGAGCGCGTGAAGATGTGTACGTCCGGCGGCATTTGCGCAGGATCGTCGAGCGTGCCGACGCGCACAAAGCGATCTTTGGTGCGTCCGCCATATTCGCTCCACATCGCCGTCTGGCATTTGGGGCAGCGATAGATGAGATGGGGCTTGCCGCTGTCGGTCGGCATCGAAATGGGGACGGTTTCGCCCGAAAGAACCTCGACCCGGTCCGCCTCGATCAGCGCATTGAGAACGAAGGCCGAGCCCGTCTGCCGCTGGCAGTCGTGACAATGGCAGCAATGCACGAACATCGGCGCGCTTTTGAGCCGATAGCGCACCGCGCCGCAAGCGCAGCCGCCCTCCAATTCCTTCGTCATCTGCGTCTCCCCGGCGATTTGGAAGACCCGAACTGTCAGACGAGGAAGCGGCTCCGGTCAAGCGAGAGGTAGCGGGTGCGGTTCACATCGAGGGGATTGTTGACCCAGCCTCCGACGGCGGGCGAAACGAGATCCCGCGAAACGCCGAAAAAGACGGGCGCCACGGCGACGTCGTCGAGCATGGTCTGCTCGGCCGCTTCGAGAATGCGCGTGCGCCGGGCGGGATCGCGCTCGCGATCCGACTGGTCCATCAGCCGGTCGAACGTCGTACTGGAATAGCGCCCGAAATTCAATTCCCGACTCGAAGTCTGATAGACGAACAGGTAGTCCTTCGCATCCCGGTAATCCGCGACCCAGCCCGCCCATGCGGCCGTGAAATCCTGCCGGCGCAGCTGATTGTAGTGGTTCTTGTCGTCGGACGGCAGAATGCGCACATCCGCGCCGATCTCTTTCCACATCGCCTGCATGGCGACGGAGATGAGCCGCGAGTCGGATTGATCCTCGATGTTGTAGTCGAAGGTGAGTGGATTGTTGGGACCGTAGCCCGCCTCTTTCAGAAGCGCCTTCGCCCGCTCGATGCGGGTGGCCATCGGCTGATCCTTGAAGCGGATCTGCGCGGTGCTGGGATAGCCCGGCATATAGGGCGGCACATAGGCATAAGCCGGTTTCTCGCCCGCATGCATCACCTTGGCCGCGATGATCTCGCGGTCGATGGCAAGCGAAAGCGCAGTGCGCACACGCACGTCGTTGAACGGTGGCTGCGTACAATTAAACAGCACGTATTGCGTCAGGATGTAGGGCGAGACATGCAGCGCGCCCGACAGGTTCGTTCGCGCCCAGGCGATTTCCTGCGACGGCACGCCGTTCTGGATGTCGAGTTCGCCGCCGCGGAAACGCTTGAGGGCGGCGGAAAAATCCTGCGTCGGATAGAAGTAGACGTTGTCGATCTTCACATTCGCCGCATCGTAGAAATGCGGATTCTTCACCAGCAGAATGTGATCGTTGGGGATCCACTCCTTCAGCACATAGGCGCCGTTCGTGACGATATTTTCCGGCTGCAGCCAGCGGTCGCCATGCAACTCGACCACATGCTGCGGCACCGCGAAGGTCGCGTAATGCGTCAGCAATTGGCCGATATAGGGGATCTGGATGTCGAAGGAGATTTCGAGCGTCTTGTCGTCGATGGCGCGGACGCCGAGCTTGTCGGCGGGCAGCTTGCCGCCGTTGACAGCTTCCGCATTCACGATGGGATAAAGCAACGACGCATATTGGCTTGCGGTTTTCGGCTCGAGAATGCGGCGCATCGAGAAGACATAGTCCTGCGCCGTCACCGACACGCCGTCCGACCATTTGTGATCGCGCAGCTTGAATGTGTAGACGAGGCCGTCGGCGCTGGCGGAATAGCTGAGTGCCGCGCCGGGCACGGCATTGGAGGCAGCATCTTCCGTCATCAGGCCCAGAAACATGTCGCCGATGATATTGTTTTCGTAAGAAGCAGACGCGAGATGCGGGTCCAGCGTATCGGGCTCCGCCGCGTTACCGCGATTGAAGGTCCTGGCGTCGGCATCCGAGCGGTGGCCCGCGCCCGAGCCCCGCAGCGCGAAAGCGGTCCCGCCGATCAGTACCGCCGCACTCGCCCCGCCGAGCAACAGCCGCCGGGATAATCTCGATCCTGAACCAGCCATAACTTGCCTTGACCTTTGCCGTGTGGACTCTATCGAACGCCCGATTTCCGGTGCACGAATGCCCCGGCCGGCCTATCGTTTGGTAGGTTGCCGGGCAGGCCCCATGAACCTGCCAATTAAGCCACAAGGGACTAAACGAGACATGAACCGATTGCTCTGGGGTACGGCTGCGGCCGCGCTTTTTTTTGCCGTTCCCGCCTTTGCGGCCGACCAACACGAGGTCCTTGAGGGACTAGGGAAATGCGCCGCCCTGACCGACGATAAGGCCCGGCTGGCTTGCTACGACGCCCTTGCCCCCCAGGTGAAGGATGCATTGAGCGCCCCGCCGGCGGCCGTCGCTTCGACGCAGCCATCTGCACCTCCCACCGAAGAGCAACAAAAATCCTGGTTCGGCTTCGATGTCGGCGGCCTTTTCGGAACCGCGCCGGCCCAGCAGACCACGCCGCAGCAATTCGGCAGCGACAAGCTTCCGGCCCCTCCGCCGCCGCCACCAGGGACCACGCCGGCCCAACCTCCGCCGGTCGACAGCATCACGGCGAGCGTGACGGACTACGCCGTCAACCCATTCGGCAAATTCATTGTGTTCCTCGACAACGGCCAGGTCTGGCGGCAGGAGCAGGGCGACTCCGACCGCGCGCAGTTCCGGAAAAACCCGAAGGACAATAAGGTCGAGATCTCGCGCGGCTTCCTCGGCAGCTACAACCTGACGCTCAACGACAGCGATAAAGTCTACAAGGTCACGCGCGTGAAGTGAGGGTGCCTAAGCCTGATCGTACTCGGCCACGAAATGGCCTCGGGTCACTTCGAGCAGCTTGGGGCGGTATTGTTCCGCGTCGGGGTCGTCGATCGCTTTCGATTTCAGGAAGGTGAGCGGCGCGCGCGAATCGAGCGGCGAGGGAAGGTCATTGGGTAACGGGATGCGCGCTTTGGCGCGCTCGGCTTTCGGATCCGGAATCGGCACCGCGGAGATCAGCGCACGTGTATAGGGATGGCGCGGGTCTTCATAGATCGTGTTGCGGTCCGCCAGTTCCACCACGCGCCCGAGATAAAGCACCATCACGCGATGAGCCACCTGGCGCACCACCGAAAGATCGTGGCTGATAAAGATCATCGACATGCCGAATTCCGCCTGCAGCTTCAGGATCAGATCGACGATCTGGGATTGGATCGAAACATCGAGCCCGCTGACCGCCTCGTCGCAGATGATGAGCTTGGGCTTCAGGATCATCGCGCGCGCAATGCCGACGCGCTGATTCTGGCCTCCGGAGAATTCATGCGGATAGCGGTTGATCCAGGCCGGATCGAGCCCCACGCGAGCCATGATGGCGCGCACCTCGGCTGTCACCTGGTCGCGGGACAATTCGGGTTGGAGCGACGTGAGCGGCTCCGCGATTGACTGACCGATCGTCATGCGGGGATCGAGGCTCGCGAGCGGGTCCTGAAAAACGATCTGGAAGTCCTTGCGCAGCTTGCGAACGGCGTTGTTGCGCAGCGACCCGATATCGCGGCCGCACCATACAACGACGCCTTCGGTCTTCTGCAAAAGTTTGAGGACCGCGCGCGCCAGCGTGGACTTGCCGCAACCGGACTCGCCCACGATGCCTAGCGTCTCGCCTTGCTTGAGTTCGAAATCGACGCCGTCGACAGCGCGCAACGTCTTCGAGTGCGTAAACGGAAAGGCGCCGGTGCGCACCGGAAAATAGACCTTCAGGTCCTCGACTTCGAGAATCTTGGGCGCGTTCGACAATTCTTCCAGCGGGCGCAGGGGAATATGGCCCGGGCGCGACGGCCGGTCGATGCGCGGCATCGCGTCGAGCAGAGACTTCGTATAGTCGTTCTTCGGTCGGTAGAAGATGTCGTCGACCGGCCCCGATTCCACGATCTCGCCATGGCGCATGACCATCACGCGGTCGGCCATGCCGGCGATCACGCCCATGTCGTGCGAAATCATCACGATGGACGTTTTCAACTCTTTCTTGAGATCGCGCATGATCTCCAGAATCTGCGCCTGTACGGTCACGTCGAGCGCGGTGGTGGGTTCGTCGGCGATCAGAAGATCGGGTCCGCACACCGTTGCCATTGCGATTGTGACGCGCTGGCGCATGCCGCCGGACAGTTCATGCGGATATTGCGTCATGCGGTTGCGGGATTCGGGAATCCGCACGAGATCGAGAATCTCGATGCAACGCCGCTCGGCTTCGCCATAGGGCACGCGCTGATGGATGCGCAGCGCCTCGATGACCTGCGCGCCGATCGTCATATGCGGCGTGAGGGAGGTGAGCGGATCCTGGAAGATCATGGTAATGCGCGAGCCGCGCAACCGGTTGAGCTTGACCTGCGGCAGGCCGAGAAGCTCCTGATTGCGGAAGATCACACTGCCCGTGGCGCGCCCGTTCGATGCAAGGAGCCCGGTTGCCGCGAGAAAAAGCTGGCTCTTGCCCGAACCGGATTCGCCGACGACCCCCAGGCATTCGCCGGCCGACACGTCGAGCGACACGTTCCTGACGGCATGCACTTCGCCGTCATTGGTGGCGAAGCGAACGTCGAGGTCCTTGATCTGGAGAATCGGCGCGGGCATGGCCTAGCGGTCCTTGGGATCGAGGGCGTCTCTGAGCCCGTCGCCGATGAAATTGAAGCAGAACAGGGTCACCGCCATGAACAGCGCGGGAAAGATGAGCGCCCAGGGGGCGGTTTCCATCTGATCCGTGCCGTCATGGATCAGCACGCCCCAGGACGTGAGCGGTTCCTGCACACCAAGACCCAGAAACGACAGGAAGCTTTCGGCAATGATCACGGCTGGGATCGTCAACGTCACATAGACCATCACCGGCCCCACGACATTGGGGATGATATGACGGCGGATGATTGCGAACTGCCCGACGCCGGCCGCACGCGCCGCTTCGATGAATTCCTTCTGCTTGATGGAGAGCGTTTGCCCGCGCACGATTCGCGCCATGGTGAGCCAGACGACGGCGCCGATGGCGATGAAAAGCAGGAAGATGTCGCGGTTGAACACGACCATCAGGATGATCACAAGAAAGATATAGGGGAGCGAATAGAGCACATCGACGAAGCGCATCATCAGTTCGTCGGTGCGGCCGCCGAAAAAGCCCGCGATCGCGCCATAGGCAACGCCGATCACCAGGCTGACGAGCGTCGAAGCCAACCCCACCGCGAGCGAAACCCGGGCGCCGTACAGCACGCGCACGAACAGATCGCGGCCGAGCGCATCGGTTCCGAACCAGTGCGCGCCGCCCGCATTGCAGAGAACCATTTTGTCCGGCCACCAATCGGGCGAACACGAGACGAGATTGAAATTGACCTTGTCGAACGGATAAGGCGACAGCAGGGGCGCGAAGATCGCCAACAGCGTGATGATCGCGAGGATCACCATGCCCACCACGGCCGCGCGGTTCTTGAGCAGGCGCGCCCGCGCATCGATCCACAGGCTGCGGCCCTGGACGGCGGCGGCACGCATGATCGTCTCTTCCGCGGCGGTGTCGAGCGGCTGCATGTTCATTGCTTGTACCTCACGCGCGGGTCGAGCACGGCGTAGAGCAGGTCCGCGATCAGGTTCAACGCAATGATCAGGATCGCATAACAGATGACGACGCCCAGCATCAGCGTATAATCGCGATTGAGCGCGCCTTGCACGAAATAGCGCCCGATGCCGGGAATGCCGAAAATCTGTTCCACGATCAGCGAACCGGTGAGCAGATCGGCCATCGCAGGCGCGATATAGCTGACCAGCGGGAGAAGTGCTGCGCGCAGCGCATGGCGCGTGACGATCAGATGGTCGGGAAGGCCCTTGGCGCGGGCGGTGCGGATGTAGTTCGACCGCAGCACTTCCACCATGGAGCCGCGCACGAGCCGCGCAATGATCGCGATCTGCGGCAATGCGAGCACGAACACCGGCAGGATCATGTTCTCGAGCGCGCCGTCGTTCCAGCCGCCCACGGGCAGCGAAACGTCGTAGCCGAACAGATGCACGCCATAGACGCCGAAAATCAGCGTGAGAATAGGCGCAGTGACGAAAGTGGGAATCGTGATGCCGACCATGGCCACGCTCATCACGGCATGGTCGAGGATCTTGTTCTGGTAGAGGGCCGCAAAGGTGCCGAGCGAAATGCCGAAGATCAGGGCCAGCACGATGGCGCTGGCGCCCAGCCGCGCACTGACGGGCAGGCCTTGGGCGATCAGCTGCGTGACCGTGAAGTCCTTGATCTTGTAGGACGGGCCGAGGTCGAAATGGGCGAGCCGGTCGAGATAGATGAAATATTGCTGGTAGACCGGCTTGTCGAGATTATAGGCGGCCTCGACATTGTGCTCGATTTCGGGGGGCAGGCGGCGCTGGCTGTCGAACGGGCCGCCCGGCGCGATCCGCATCATGAAGAACGCAATGGTGATGATGACGAAGAGCGTGGGAATCGCGCCCATAAATCGCCGGATGGCGTAAGACAGCATCGGGACGCCTTGTTCCTTCGACCGGCGGGAGGGAATCGCGCGTGAGCGACGACGACCTCGCCCCCCGAAGTCCGTGTGCAGTTGTGCGGGCGGAAGCATGCATGGCGATGGTCAACGATTCGCTAATTTCGGGGGTATTTGACTTAATTCCGGGGATTTGTCGCGGGCGATTAACCTGTGCAAATCGCGTTGTCCGGGACATGCGGCAGTGCCGATGAACCGGAGCGCATTTACTTCTTGCTAACGCGTTTGCCGCTGGAGGGTTTTGCCTGTGAGGCACCCTTTCGGGCAACGATCACGCCCGCAAGCGCAGAGCGCAATCCGAGCTTCGGATCGAGGGCGTGTCCTGCAAGCGCCGAACTCACCGCAAGTCCAAAGAAGCTCGACCGATTCATGCCCAGTTCGGCCGCGCATTTGTCCGCCCGTTCGATCAGCTGCCGGGGCAGATAGACGTTCACGCGCTCGGATACATCCGGCGGCTCGACTCCGATCGCGACGAACGCAATGAAGTCGCAGCCTTTGGGAATGGCGATCTTTTCCACCGGCGTCGGATCGGGCAGGGGCTTGTCCTGTTCGGCGAGCGTGGTGACCGCGCGCGAAAGTTCGGTCTGCGCGCGCTCCAGAGTCCCTTCCTGCGATGTCCCGCCCGCCACGCAATCCGGAAAATCCGGAAACCAGACGCCGAAAGTGTGCTTGGGGCCTCGCTCCAGAACGGCCGGATAGAAGCGTCGGGTCATCGACCAGTTGATCTCATGTGTGCGATATCACACAATTACGTAGATGACACCACACTATCAATAGGTAGCTTGTCAAGCCCGACAGGCCGACGCTGAAAAGGTGAAACGCCGTGATTGTGATCCAGCCCCGAAAAGGAGGGGGACATGGACACACACATGGAAGGGCCGGAAGCCCGAGAGACTACCCGATGCCCTTGTTGTGGCGGCATCATTGAGCTGCCCGAGAGCGCCATCGCAGAAGCTGTGGTGATGATTAAAGCCTTTGACTCGCGTTATGACGATCCAGAAGATTTGGCGCGGACTTTAGCTGCAAACATTCTTTCCAACACGGTTTCTGGGGACAGAAACCTCTGAAGTTTTTCGAGTGCTGCCTTGAATTGCGGGTCGGGATCAGCGTCTTTGATCTCGTCGAGTTGACCTAATTGTAAGTTTGCAGATATCAAAGCCGCGTGGAAATGAAATAAATTCCGTGGCTTCATATTCTTCATCACAACATTGAAAGCATCTTTGTCTACGTTCTTACAGGCTAAGCGCATCAATTTTAGCTTAGCGCATTCTTTCGCAACGAGCGGTGTATCCATTGTCACTGACGTTTTGGCATGGGCAAAGACGTTCCTAATGCGTCTAATGCAATTCAGATCGTCCCTCACCGTGCTATCTATTTGGCCCAGCGCATATGCCATCTGAATTTTGGAACTAAAAGTTCCAAGCGGCCCCCGGTCAGCAAACATCTCTTCGATGTCGTCTTTATTCTTCAGGGCATGGACGATTCGGGCTTCGATCAAGCTGTCCAAAAGAGCGCCCATCGAAATGGCTATAATTCGATCCGCCCCGACCGGAACCTCCTCGGCTTTAGCAATCTTAGCCGCATAATTCAGGATGGCTTGGGTATCTTCTTGCGTCGGGGATTCTCGTGTAAGATCGCGAAGCGATGGCTTTTTCTTTCCTCGCGACATGGGAATTCCCCCTTATGGTGAAGCCGCAAGACCAATATAGCCCGGAAGAGACAGAACAACGGCTACGTAAAATCTTGCGCGGCGCATTCTCCGGGCCCTCTACACCCCTAAAGGATATCCCCAAAAAGCGATCAGCAAGCCGCCCCAAACCAGGAAAATCGGCTAATGCCATAGGCGGCCAGACCAAAGGCTAGCCAGCACGAGATTGCGCTCTGCCCGGATTTTGTATATCCTCCACGAGATGAAGGTAGCGATTCCTTAAATGCCCCCTCCTATAAAAGAGCCGGGTGCGCATATGCCATCGGCAAAGACAAAACAAAAAACGAAAGCAAGGCGAGCGGACGTGGGTGATCGCTTCCTTGCAGGCGTCTCCACGGACGTTCCAAAAATATATTTTAATGCGTCTATGAATGCCCTTTCAACGTCAGATGTTACTTGCGTCTTAGAGCGTAATGGCTCCGCAGTTTGCGTACTGAATATGTCGTTCACCACGGCAAAATCGTTCGCGGGGGCATTAGGCCAACTGGTCTCGAATCTCGAAACACAAGCGCGCCGCGAGATCATGACAGTGAATGATGTCGAACGGTTTATTAGTGGTAAGGCAATCGAAAAAGTGACCAAGCAATGACTTTCGTAGCCTATATCGACCCATCTGCGATATTTCAATTTAGCGCCACCCGCTTTAATACGAGTGGGACGGAGCGCGCGGTGTTGGGTTACGCAAAGTTGAAGGCAGGTTGGCATTTTGGAAAAGGCGAAGCGCCTGTGCAGGATACAATTGATCTTGCAATCAAGCTGCTGCGGTATGCGACGCAAATCGGACTAACAAAATCAGATGCCTTTCCGGGCGTGAATGGAGAAATTCAATTATCTTTTTATCGTGGTGAAACTACAATTGAATTGATAGTCGAACCTAACCAGACCGTTTCGATTTTCTACGAAACAAGCGAACATGAAGATCAACCGATAGGGGGGAGGAGCTATGACGAAACGATTATCTGGCTCAGTCAAATCTCGGGGCGGATATGGAATACGCACATCTCCTTAGCCCAATCCACTTTGATGTCGTCAGGCGGCGGTACACACGAGTGGCATTCAGGAACTCAAGCGATGGGAGCGGTCCATCGTTGGTACAATTGGGCTGTCCAGAGCATGGGGGACGAACCCTCTGTGCCCATTTACGGCACTTCTACGGACCACGGATTGGCGGTGATCCGCCCGTCTTCTGGTTACTCCCGGACGAGGTCTTCCCGGAAGGCGGTAGCGTAGAACACGATAATTCAGATGGCGATGAGTGTCATTACGTCATCTCTGGCGTAGATGACGGCGCATTGAATCGTTTGCTTAAGCAGCACCAAATGGTTGATTTCTATGTTTGTCGTAATGGGCACCACGAACATTTGACTGACGCTGATATTCTTGAAATTGAACGACAACACATCGAGTTCAAGAAGCAGATTAGCGGCTAATTTTTCCAAGCTTCTCACGCCAACGCAAAAACTGTGCGGCCTTCCACCTAAAATCAGGCTTCACGAGGTTGATAATACGTGAGGCGCTTGCCTTCTGCGCCGCGGATCGCGGCTATGCAGCGGGCTTCGTCATCGCAGTTCAACGCCTGAGCGCTCCAGTTGTTAGCTCCGCCCTCAGTTGGCCGATGGCAACTTCAGCTCCGGCGTCAACAGCGCTTCGAACGCGCGCTCCGTCACCAGCTCACGAGCGGCCGCAATGGCGGGCGCGAAGAAGCGGTCGTGGTCGAAGCGCGGGACTTTTGTGCGCAGTTTGGCGTGGGCGGCTTCGAGCGCTTCGGAGCTTTTGAGCGGTCGGTGGAATTCGATGCCTTCGGCTGCCGCGAGCAATTCGATTGCAAGGATGTTGCTTGTGTTCGCGTTCATCGCGCCGAGCCGTCGCGCGGCGAAGGTTGCCATCGATACGAAATCTTCCTGATTGGCGGAGGTGGGCAGCGAATCCACGGACGCCGGGTGTGCGAGCGATTTGTTTTCCGAGGCGAGCGACGCCGCCGTCACATGGGCGATCATGAATCCGGAATTGATGCCGCTGTGGCTCGCAAGAAACGGCGGCAGATCGCTCAGCGAGGAATCGATCAGAAGCGCAATGCGCCTTTCGCTGAGTGCGCCCATCTCGGCGATGGCAATCGCCAGCGAATCCGCGGCTATGGCAACGGGTTCGGCGTGGAAATTGCCGCCGGACAGCACCGCGCCGTCCTCGAATATGAGCGGGTTGTCGGTCGCCGCATTCGCCTCGATCGCGAACACGCCCGCGGAATACCGAAGCATATCGAGGCACGGCCCCAGCACCTGCGGCTGGCAGCGGATGGAATAGGGATCCTGCACGCGCGTGCAATCGGCGTGGCTGCGGCGGATGTCGCTGTCCGCCATCAGCGCGCGCAAAGCCGCCGCCGCTTCGATCTGCCCCGGCTGGCCGCGGGCGGCATGGATGCGCGCATCGAACGGCGTATCGCTGCCTTTGACGGCATCCGTCGACAGCGCGCCCGCGATCAGGGCTGCTTCGAGATTGGCTTCCGCCGCAAACAGATTGACGAGCGCAAGTGCCGTCGAAACCTGCGTGCCATTCAGAAGTGCCAAGCCCTCCTTCGCCTCGAGCTCCAGTGGATGGATTCCAGCGTGCGTGAGCGCAGCGCGTGCCGACATCGTTTCGCCCGCGAACCGCGCATGCCCTTCGCCGATCAGCACTGCCGAAAGATGCGCAAGCGGCGCGAGATCGCCCGATGCGCCGACGGAGCCCTGCTCGGGAATTTCCGGCAGCACGCCCTTGTTGAGCAGTTCGAGCAGACGCTCGACCACCACGCGGCGCACGCCCGAAAACCCGCGCGCGAGACTTGAAACCTTCAGCGCCAGCACAAGCCGCACGACCGCATCCGGCAGCGGCGCGCCGACACCGGCCGCATGCGACAGCACGAGATTGCGCTGCAGCGCCTTCAGATCGCCCGGCGCAATTCGAGTCTGCGCAAGCTTGCCGAAGCCCGTGTTGACGCCATAGATCGGCTGGCCCGATGCGAGAGCATCTTCAATCAGCGCGCGCGAGCGCTCGATGCCGGGCCACGCGGCATCGGCCAGGGTGACGGGACCGGCGCCTTCGGCGATCCGGCGCCAGAGGGACAGCGGCGCCTTGCCGGGGACGATTTCGAGTTTGCTCATCTGGAAACCTCGATGCGGGCTTTCTTTTCGTCTCTCGCGCGATTCGTCGCAAGGGGCAGGCGAACCGGGCCGCTTGACGCCTTGCGCCGCGCAAGGATCAGTGCGGTCGATTAGCCATTTCTGAAAGGAATCTCCATGCCCTTGCCGAAAGTGCTCGAAGGCCGATTGCGGCTGCCGGTGATCGGCTCGCCGCTTTTCATTGTCTCGGGTCCCGAATTGGTGATCGCCCAGTGCAAGGCCGGAATCGTGGGCTCGTTTCCCGCCCTCAATGCGCGCCCCGCGCCCGTGCTGGACGAATGGATCGTCCGCATCAAAAGCGAGCTGGCGGCATTCGAGCGTGAGACCGGACGAAAAGCGGCGCCTTTCGCGGTGAACCAGATCTGTCATTCCTCGAACGATCGTCTCGCCCAGGATATCGAAACCTGCACCCGCCATGAGGTACCCATCATCATCACCTCATTGCGCGCGCCAAAAGAAGTGGTGACGGCTGCGCATTCCTATGGGGGCGTGGTGCTGCACGACATCATCAATGTGCGTCATGCCAAAAAGGCCATCGAAGAAGACGTCGACGGGCTCGTTCCGGTTTGCGCGGGCGCCGGCGGGCATGCGGGCGTGCTGAGCCCGTTTGCGCTCGTCTCCGAATTGCGCAGCTTCTGGGACGGCACGATTGCGCTTTCCGGCTCCATCGCCAATGGCCGTTCGGTTCTGGCGGCACAGGCGTTGGGCGCGGACCTCGCCTATATGGGCACGCGCTTCATCGCAACCAAGGAAGCGAACGCGCCGGAAGCCTATAAGCGTGCGCTGGTGGAGGCGGCCGGCGGCGGCGACATCGTTTATTCGAATCTGTTCACGGGCGTGCACGGAAATTATCTGCGCTCGTCGATCGCTGCAGCCGGCCTCGATCCCGAAAACCTGCCGCAATCGGACAAGTCGAAAATGAATTTCGGTTCCGGCGGCAATACCGACAAGAAAGCGTGGCGCGACATCTGGGGCGCAGGGCAGGGCGTGGGCCAGATCGCGGATGCGCCGACCGTGCAGGAACTCGTCGACCGCCTCGCCGTGGAATATGGCGAAGCCAAACGCGCGCTGGCGGCCTGAATGCGTGCGTCGGCTGTCCATACTATGATGCCCGCATGACGGGGACTCCTGGATTCGATGCCTTTCTGCGCGAGCGCGATGCCCTGACGGCATGGCTGCTTGAAGACGCGTTGCCGCTGTGGTGGCGGCTCGACACGGATCGCGTTGCGGGCGGCTTTTTCGAGACGATCGGGCAGGATGGAAAGGCCATCGACGGCGTGCGGCGTGTGCGCGTGCCGGCGCGCCAGGTTTATTCCTTCGCGACCGGGCGCGATCTCGGCTGGAACGGACCGTTCGAGGCGATCGAGCACGGGCTCAATTTTCTTGTCACGAAATGCTATGGGCCGACGGGTTTTTTCCGGTCGAACGTTATGCCGGACGGCACGCCTGTCGGCCGCGAATTCGATCTTTATGACAATGCGTTCGGTTTGTTCGGATTGGCCGCTGCGTTTGCGGCGGACACGGACCGCGTGTTGCTTGCCACGCTGGCCGACACCGTTCGCGACAATCTGATCGAGAACTGGGCGCATCCTCTGGGCGGGTTCGAGGAAGCGGTGCCGCGTGTGCTGCCGCTGCGCGCCAATCCGCACATGCATCTGCTGGAAGCCGCGCTCGCCTGGATCGAAATAGATCCGGCGAACGAAAGCTGGAATGCGCTCGCCGACGAGTTGGCGGAATTGTGTCTCGCGAAGTTCCTTCATCCTAAGAACGGCTGCGTCCGCGAATTTTTCGACGGCGACTGGAACCCCATGCCCGGCGATTCGGGCCGCATCGCGGAGCCGGGACATCAATTCGAATGGGGATGGTTGCTTGCGCGCTGGGGACTGTTGCGTCGTCGCGCCGATGCGCTGGCGGCCGCAAAGAAACTCGTGCTGCTTGGCGAGCGCTATGGAGTCGATCCCGCGCGCGGCGTTGCGTTCAACGAAATCTGGGACGATTTGAGCCCCCGGGACCGCAACGCGAGACTTTGGCCCCAGACCGAGCGGATCAAAGGCTGGCTGACCATGGCCTCGCTGAGCGAGACGGAAGACGAAATCGATGACGCTTTCGCAAAGGTCGCCGTGGCAGCCGCCGGTCTCAGGCGCTATCTCGAGACGCCCATTCGGGGATTGTGGCGCGACAAGATGGGCGAGGCGGGCCGCTTCGTCGAAGAACCTGCCCCTGCGAGTAGTCTCTATCATATCGTCTGCGCGATCTCGGAAATGCACGCGGTCGTGCCGTAAGACGCGGAGCCGGAAGGGGCGTTTTTGCCGTATTTCCCGGCCAGGCAGCCTGATCGGTCACGCGCAGGGCGGCTTCCCTGACGGCTTGCTTTTGGGGGTGCGGGCCCCTAATTTCCGCGCCCTTCGTGCAGTTGTAGCTCAGTTGGTTAGAGCGCCGGATTGTGGATCCGGAGGTCGGTGGTTCGAGCCCACCCAACTGTACCATTCCGTCATCGCAGACTGCGGTCTATCCGCATTTTTTCTGCGCAAGGCAATTGCTGATCCTACGTCGACTTCGCCCGGCACATCTAATTTGACGCCTCTCGTTTGGCTACGTCCGTCGATATGTCTTCCATCTCGTGGATGAGCATCTGCCCAGCTCGGATATCCCTGCGTCGTACCGTTGTACGGCTTCGTCATATGCGGGACCGGGCAGCGCCTTCTTGATGGAAACGTCGTCGCGGAAAGATCGGCCTGGCGGACCGATCCACCCTTTCCCAGCCGAGGACGGCGGGAATAGCAAGCGGCGATGCGCACTTGCCCGTTTGGCGCTTGCTGTTGCAATCTGTGCAGGACAGGGCGTGCGTTCTTCGATCCCGGTGCATCAAGATTCTGGAGACCACCATGCCCGCCAAGATGACGCCGGCCGCAGCACTGACGGCCTATCTGAGTTCGATACCGAAATATCTGCAGTCGCCGCTCTGGCCGCAATTGCTCGCCGCCGCGGGGAGGGTGCGCGGGGCGACGGACGCGGCCATCATCCTGAAACTGATGGGACCCGCGTCGTCGTACGGGCTCGACTTTCCGACTTCGGTCCAATTTCCCAGGGATCATGAACTGCATCTCAGTTCGGGGACGGAATGGTACTGGCTGAGCTGCAATCTCGAAGTCGAAGGTTCCAACGGGCTCGACCGCATTGCCGTACTCTCGGCCATCACGCGAAACCGGGCGATCTCTCCGGCCGTACAGCAGCAAGCCGGCTGGACGGATTTGGAATGCCAGGTTGTCGATTCCGTCACGACCGTCACTGTCGCCACCCGCAGCGACTCTCTCATCGTGCGGCGGCGGCCCAACGCGCAATGGCCGGTCATGGGCGGCACTGCGACGTTCGGCAATGAGCCCTTCATGCTTGGTTGCGGTCCCGACTCATACACCGGCTTCATGAACGTGTTGCCGCTGGTCGTTCAGATCGATGACGGCTCGAACATGACGATCAATCTTGAGATGAACTCCGATCTTGCGCCGGAGAACGCGTTTTTCCTGCAGGGCGTCGGCGGCCTCACGCCCGCGCCGCTGCCCGGCCGCTATTACAGCTGGCCGCAATTGTCGGTGAAGGGCAGCGTCGCCGTGGGCGGCAAAACCTATCAGGTGAAAGGCACCGGATGGCTCGATCATCAATTGATGATGCAATCCACGGCAGAGCCTATCGCGCCGCCGCCTCCCCTTCCATCGCCGCCACAACTCGGCTGGGTCCAGGTGCAGCATTGCGGCAGCTGGTCGTGGTGCGAGTTCAACCTCGACAATGGCGATGCCGTGACCGCAGCCGGCTTCCAGGTTGGAACAATCAAGACGGAGTTACCGGTCTCCTATGGCTTCTATGTCAAACGTGTCCCGGACGGCTGGCAAGCCATCCCGGTCTCGGGGAGCATGAAGCTCGATCGCTTCATCCCGATGCTCGCGAGCCTCTCCTTGCCGACGGATTGGAGCTACGAGCTCATGGACTATCTGGGGGGAGGATTGGCCGATATCGGATTGCTGGCGACTCCCTGGTATCCCGACGGCAGTTATCTGGACGGCAATATCGCGGTTCAATTGGAAACGCCGGTGAATGTGGCGCTGATCGACCGGTCGCCGCAGAATACGAACTCAGGCCGCGGCAAGGCGCTCACCGGCGTGGGTTATTGCGAATGCGTCGATTATGAGTCCCTCGAAGGGTACGCCGCGCGCGCGCTCGGCTATCTGAGTTCGCAATAGGCGAACGGGCATCGTGCCCCGGGTTGCAATCGCGCGTGTTTCGGCCATGCTTCGATAACAGCTGGGTTTGGGTCCGCTGCCCCTAAAATGCTCAGGCATGACGACGCTCGATGCACTCCTCAACTGGGTTCAGGGCCGGGAGCAATTGCTGTCCGGCCTTGCGGCGCTTGTCGTCCTCATCGGTGTGATCGTTTCGCCGCTGGGCCATGGCTTGCGCATGCTCGTCGCGCGCCGCCGCGGCGCCCAACCCGGCCACGGGCCGCAAGCCGGCGCCGCGCATCCGGCAGTCGTCATGGATCGCCCTTCGATCGCGGTGCTGCCCTTCGACAATCTGTCCGACGACCGCGACCTCGCATTCACTGCCGACGGCATGAGCGAGGACATCATCACTGAACTGTCGCGCGATCGCAGACTGTTCGTCATCGCGCGCAATTCCAGCTTCGCCTACAAGGACAAGAGACCCAATGTGCGCGATGTCGGCCGCGAGCTGGGCGTGCATTTTGTGCTGGAAGGCAGTGTTCGCCGCGTCGGTGAAAGCTTGCGGGTGAACGCGCAGCTGATCGATGCGCAGAGCGGTGCGCATGTCTGGGCGGAGACGCTCAACGGCAACTTTGCCGACGCCGCCAAAGCGCTGGATGAAATCGGCCATAGCATCGCGACCGCGCTCACCTCGCATTTTTTCCGCGAGGATGCGGCCGGCGCGGCGAAGACGGAGTCCCTTCAGGCCTGGGAGTTTCTCGCCCGCTCGGCCGTCAAATGGGCGACGAGCCAGGATGGCGAATCCGCGGTGCGCATTCTAGGTCAGGCGCTGGAGAAATATCCCGATTCGGCCCATCTCTGGGCGCAGATGGGTCATGGCCTCGCGTTCGGCTGGCTCTACGATCCCGATGTGAATTTCACCGAAATCAGCCGGTATGCGCGCAGCTGCATCGAGCGTGCGCTCGAACTGGCGCCCAATGACCCGTCGATTGTCGCAGCCCAGGGTGCCTGTCTCTTGTGGACCGGCGAGCCGAAGGCGGCTGTGCCGGTATTGCGGCGCGCTTTCGCCCAGCTTCCGAACGAAGTGCCGTTGCATATCAATCTCGCCTACGCGTTGCTTCACAGCGGCTCCCCCATGCCGGCGCTGGCCGAGATGGATCAGCTTGAGCGCCGCGGCCTGCACGACGTGTATCGCAGCGTCTACGATCTGGCGCGCGCGGACATCGAAATCGGGACCGGAAATTTCGTGCAGGCCGAAGACTGCGCGCGCAAGGCGATCGCCGGTGGCGGCAAAAACCCCTGGGCCTGGATCACGCTCGCCCTGGCGCTTGCCGCCCAGGATCGCATCGACGAAGCACAAGTCGCGATGCGCGACGTCCTGCAGTACATGCCCCTCTTCACGCCCCAATTCTACGATGGCTGCGTGCGCATTCTCTCCGGCGGCGACGAAACCCTTTTCGCCGGCCGGCTGAGATTGATGACGCTGGCGTGGCCTTCCAACCGGCAACCATAACCCGGCCCGCCATTGACTGGTGCCCGCCTACATCGCTGACATTGCCGGCTTGCATCCCATGCCGAGATAGACGGCGCCCGCGCTGGGCCTGACGAAGGGCGTCATCGCGACGCCGGCGATATAAACCAATGACGACACGGGCGTTCCTCAGATGACTTCGAGATAGTCGCGATCCGGCAATGCCGGAAACGCGGCTGTGGGCAATGTCTGGTACCAGAATGCCACCGACGCGATGTCGTCCTGCAGCGGTAGATATTGGCGGTCCTTGTGCGTGCGCCAGCCGAGCGCCTGAATCGTGACGCGCAGATCGGTCTCGAAGCGGATCGGGTCCATGATGTGCCAGCGATACAGGCCGAAGCGCGTCTGCGATTTGTAGACACCGTCGGGACGGATCACCTGTGGCAGGCCGGCATAAGGCGTGTTGAATTCCACATAGCCGGGAATGCCGTCTTGCCCCGCCGCGCGCTTGAATCCGCCCGGATCGAAATTGTAGGCGCCGCAGAAATAATCCTCGGTGCCTGTGCCGCAGATGGTGGGGAATTCCTTGTCGCCGTCGAGAAAGAATTTGATCTCGCCTTCGCCCCACCAGCCGGAATTGTTCACGCCCCAGGCCATATAGGTGCCGACATAGTGGCCGCGCCCGCTCGCGCCATCGAGGATCGTGTAGTCTTGTTTGTAGGGAAGGGGGTTGGTGCGGCGAAACTGCGCGTGAAAATAGGCGCAATCTTCGGGCACGGCCGTCAGTGCGTAATTGATCTGATAATAGACGTAAATCTGCTCGTCGCTGAGATTTTCCATCGTGATGCGGGCGCGCTTGCGAAACGGCATTTCCCAATAGCAATTGAACGCGCGGCCCGGATTGACGCAGACGGCAAGCGAAGAGACTTGTGCGTATTCCTCCCAGCCGCAGGCAAAGAAATCTCCGGCCGGGCATTCGACGGACGGTTGATCCTGATCGTCCCAATAGATGCGCAGGATCGTGTGGCGCCATTTGCCGCGCGCGAGCGTCATCCAGATTTGCCGGATCGCGCCTTCGCCTTCGATGTCGGCAAGCGTGAATGTCTTGCCCGCGTCGATCAGGATGTAGGGCGAAATTTTCCACCCCTGACCCAGGCCGCGCGCTGCGTTGGCGGCCGGACCGTTGATCGCCATCCCGCCTTTGCCCTTTTCGCCGGTGAAATTCTCCGGGCTGATCGAGCGCGATTTCGCCGTCGACAGGCGCGAGAGATTGCCGAGATTAAGACCGAGTCCGGAGAATTCGGACATGGATTGCCTCCAGTTGCGCGATTGCATCAATGGAATATCGGACTGCCGGGCCGAAGCATCACAGGGCTTCAGATCGCTCCTTCAACTGCCTCTGGACACGGAGCAGGTTCTCCTTGGTGAGGCGGTAGCGCGTCAAAACCAGCGCCGACGTCAGGCAGATCATGGCCGTGAACGGGCCCGCGATCAGGCCGATGGCCCGCACCGTCCCGGGCGGAATAATCGCGTTGGGATGCATCGCCAAATCTTTCGGAAATCCGATCACATCCAATGCCACCCCGGCAAACAGCGCGCCCACGCCCACGGCGGCTTTGACGGAAAAAGTGAGGCTGGCGAAATAAAGGCCCTCGCGGCGGACGCCGAACAGCAAATCGTGCTCGTCAGCCGCATCGATCAACATCGAACCGAATGCGATCGCGGTGGACGTAATCACGCAGCTCGACAAAACGCCCACGGTGCCCAGGATCGTATAGAGCGCGAGCCCGAGGCCCGGCATGAACCCGGCGAGCTTGAGGACGGGCGGCAAAAATTGACAGAGGCACAGCAGCGCGATGCCGATTACGCAAATGTCCCGCTTCTCGAAACGCTGCAACAGAATCGCCGACACGGGAATGCCGATGATCAGTCCGACGGTTCCCGCAAGCGCCAGCGGCTGGATGACGGATGTCGGCATGCCCCAGAAATAGCGGAAGCTGTAAATCAGCAGACTGATTGCAGTTCCTGCCGCAACGAAAAAGGTCAGGATCGTGACGAACAGGGTCGTGAAGGAACTGTTGCGAAACAGATCGCGAAGTTCTCCGAGGAAGCGGGCCGAGGCCGAACGATCGGCGGGCGCGACTTGATAGAGTTGGGCGCGAAATCCCACTGTGGATGCGGCCGAAATCAGTCCGCCGATCAGGATGACGGCGGCGCCTGCCCAACCGAAATGGATATAGCCTGCGCGGTTGAGAAGCCCCGTGGCGCCGCTCATGAAGATGCCGAATCCCATCACGATGCAGGAAATGTTCGCGCAGATGTTGAAGAAGCTTCTGAACGTCATCAGCACCGAACGGTCGGCGTAGTCTCTGGTCAACTCAGCGCCGAGCGCAGCATAGGGAAGAATAAAGGTGGAATAGGAAATCCGCAGCACGAGCAGGGCGCCCAGCACATACGCGAATAATTCCGGCGTGGTCGCAAATTTGGGGACCGCAAAAAGGGCGGCGAAACCGATCGCAAACGGAAATATGCTGAAGAGCATATAGGGATGCCGGCGGCCCCAGCGCGAATGGGTGTTGTCCGTCATATAGCCGATCAGTGGGTCGGCGACCGCATCGACGATGAGAGCAGTGGCAACGGCGGCGCCTGCGAGCGAACCCGAGAGCCCGACGACTTCCGTCAGGTAAAACAGGAGATAGGTGTTCAGCGAAACATTGATGATGCCATCGGCCAGATCGCCCGTGGCATAGAGGGCTTTGCGACCCGTACTCAAACGAAAGACGCTGCCGTCCCCGGCAGCGTCTTCGCTCGCAGTCCTGGCAGCGGTGACTTCGGCCGCGATGCTGTCGACCATGAGGGTAAATGTCTCCGATCAGAAAACGACGCCGACGCGCAGGCCGTACTGGCGCGGCGACGTCTTTAGTTCGCGCTCCGGAAAACGTCGCCGCGGGACATCACAAAGCTGACGCGTTCCAGCACCGCGACATTTTCGAGCGGGCTGGAATCCACGGCGATCACATCGGCGGTCTTGCCCGCTGCAATAGTCCCCGCCTCGTCGGAGATGTTGAGGAGCTTCGCGGCATTGATCGTCGCTGCATGAATCGCTTCGCGCGGGGACATGCCGGCCTCGACAAGCAAGCCGAATTCGCGCGCGTTCTGTCCGTGCGGGCCGACGCCCATGTCCGTCCCGAAGGCGATCGTCACGCCGGCCTTGTGGGAGCGGGACAGCGCCTCCTTGATCTTCTTGCCGACGATCCGCGCTTTCTCGGCCATGGCCGGCGGTAACTCGCCCTCGCGCTCCGCCATTTCGGATGCCGTGACACCGGCAATGATTGTCGGAACGTGAAACGCGCCTTTGGCCAGGAACAATTCGATGGAGCGGTCGTCCATGAAACTGCCGTGTTCGATCGAATCCACGCCCGCTTCGAGCGCCGCATTGATTCCGGCCGCGCCATGCGCATGGGCTGCTACGCGGCGGCCCAGATTGTGTGCGGTCTCGATGATGGTGCGGATTTCGTCGGTGGTGAATTGCTGGTCGAGACCCGCCTTGATATCGGAGAGCACACCCCCCGTCGCCACGAATTTGATCGCATCCGCGCCCTGGCTCACCTGCCGGCGCACCGCGCGGCGGCATTCGTCGATGCCGTCGCAAATGCCGGATGTCGATTGCACGCACGCGCACACATCGTGGCGATAACCGTAAGTCTGGCCATGGCCGCCGGTCGGCGAAAGGATGTCGCCCACGCAAAGCACGCGCGGACCCGCCACCTTCTTTTCTGCGATTGCGGCGCGCAGCGCGAAGATCACATCCGGATTGCCAAGCGCGCCCACGTCTCGCACGGTCGTGAAGCCCGCCGCCAGCGTGAGCGACGCATTGTGCGCGGCGTTGAATCCGATCTTGGGATCGGAGTCTTCGACCATGCGCATGCGATAACCGCGATCGAACTGGCCCGTCAGATGCACATGGCAATCGATCAGGCCGGGCAGCACGAACTTGTCGCTGAGATCGACCAGTTTCGCATCTTGCGGCGGGGCGACGAAGCCGGACGAGACTTCCTTGATCCGTCCGCCTTCGATCAGGAGGCTTTGCTTGGTCTTGGGTGCTTCGCCCGCGTTCGCAAGCAAGGTGCCTGCGTGAATGACAATGCTATGAGAGGTCACTTGCGGACTCCTTCGTGATCGAAGCGGTCAATTTCCCAGCCAACGCTTCATCCAGGCCTGCACTGTCGCATACCACATCACGGAATTCTGCGGCTTCAGCACCCAGTGGTTTTCGTCCGGGAAATAGAGCAGTTCGCTGGGCACGTGCCGCAACTGTGCCGCGCCATAGGCGCCCATGCCCTGATCGAGCGGCACGCGATCGTCGGTTCCGCTGTGCACGACGAGGATCGGCGCCGACCATTCGGCCACATGATCGATCGGATTGAATCGCTCGACCACATCGGGCGCCGACCATGTGGGCGCGTCGTTCTGCGCCTGCTGGAATCCCGGAATGTCCGTCGAATAGGACATCAGGCGGATATCGAACACGCCGTCATGATCGACGAGGCATTTCCACGGTTTGGCCCAGTTGCCCGCGATCCAGTCGATCATGTAGCCGACATAGGAACCGCCCAGCGCGCAGGCATGGTCGCCGTCGAGGAAGGGATATTGCGCAAGCGCGTAAGTCCAACCCTTCTGCAAATCTTCAAGCGGCCGGTCGCCCCAATGGCCGATGATCGACTTCGCGAAAGCCTCGCCATAGCCGCTGGAGCCATGAAAATCGATCATCACGGATGCGTAGCCCATGCCGGCCCAGACTTGCGGATTCCAGCGATAGCTCCAGGCATTGCCGAACGAGCCATAGGGTCCGCCGTGGATCAGGAACGCTACGGGATATTTGTGGCCGGATTTGAAATCGGTGGGCTTCATGACAAAGCCGTGAACGGTTTCACCGTTCCAGCCGGTGAAGCTGAACTGTTCGTAGCTCGACATGGGCGTCTGCGCGAGGGTCTCTTCACCCACATGCGTGAGTTGATGCGCTGCGCCATTGTCGCCAAGCGCGTAAACCTGGGACGGAGAATCGAGCGCATCGCGGCTGTAGATCAGCGCAGACCTGCCGACATCCAATCCGCTGACATGCCCGTCGCCGGTCAGCGGCTTCGCCGCTCCGTTGGTCGTGTTGATCGCGAATATGCGCGTCTGTCCGACATCGTCGGCGACGGCATAAAGCGTTGTGCCGTCCGTGGACCAGTCGAGCCTTGTGGGCGAGCGATCGAAATTCGGCGCCAAATCGCGCGTCTTCCCGCTCTTCGTGTCGCGAAGCATCACATGCGCGCGCGGCGCGGCAAATACGGAACCGGTTTGCGACAGGAAAGCGAGTTGTGCGCCGTCGGGAGAAAGGGCCGGCGCCTCGTCCGATGTCGTTGCAGTGGAATCGATCCGCCGCACGGCGGCGCTCCCGTCGATGGGAACGATATAGAGGCTGCTGGGATCGCCCAGGCCTTGCGCCGAGCCGGAGGGGCGCGCGCCAAAGATCACGTTCGCGCTGTCGGGAGTCACAATGAAAGAGGAATCGTCGCCTTCGGGCCGGGACACAATGTCGGCCTGATAATTGCGCGTCAGCGCTTTCGCATCCGTGGCGGGCGCATCGGCACTCAGCTTGATCGCAAACAGATTGAGATAGCGGCCGTCGAGGTAAGTGTCCCAGAACCTTGGCGTGGCAGAATCATAAATCGTGCCGGTCGCTTTGACCTTCGTTTTCGCTTCCTGCTTCGCCTTGCTGCAGGCGAGCGTGTCGCAATCCGGAAACACGTTGATCGCGGCCACGATCGTGCGGCTGTCCGGAGCGAGACGATAAAACGCAACATCGAGCGGCAGGTTGGTGACCTGTTTTGCCTCGGCGCCACCCGCGGGTGCGCGCCACAGCTGCACCGATCCGGATCGGCTCGACAGGAAATAGAGCCACGCGCCGTCGTCCGACCAACGCGGTTGCGTCCCTGCCTTTTCCTGGTCGCGGATCAGGCGCGGCGGCGATCCCGCAGCGCCGCGCTCCATCACCCAGAGCGCATTGACGCCACGATTGGCATCCCAATCGGTCGAGCGCACATTATAGGCGATGAAGCGACCATCCGGGGAAATGTGAGGATCGGACATCCGATCCAGGGTCGCCATATCCTTTGCCGTAAACGGTCGCGCCTCGGCGGGTACGACAATCGCCAAAGCCAGCGCGAGACACGCCGCGAAACGTAGGAACATGCGAAAACTCCCCCAAGGACGCGCGAGCCTAGAGGGTTGCGACGCGGAATTCGAGGGTCGCTCCTACTTTTTCGCAGACCACTCCGCCGGAATGGGCGTGGCGCGCTGATTGTAGAGCAGTCCGGCGCGGCGCGCTTTTTCGGCGTCGGAAATCCGGTTCGGGTCTTCCGGTTCGCCAGCGCTCACGGCCATCCCCTTGATCACGGCCGGCCGCTGTTCAAGCTCTTCGATCCAGCGTTTGACGTGCGGGAATTCGTCGAGCTCGATCTTGCGCAGCTTCCAGCCGGCAGCCCACGGGTAGCAAATCATGTCGGCGATCGTGTATTCGTTCGCAGCCAGATAACGCTTGCCGAAGAGACCGAGATTCATCACGCCGTAAAGTCGATGCACTTCATTGCCGAAGCGCGTGTTGGCATAGCTGAAGTCGCCGGTATTTTTCGGATCTTGCGAGGCGCGGAAGAAATGGCCCTGTTCGCCGAATTTCGGGCCCTGATTTCCCATCTGCCACATCATCCATTGGACGACGTCCCATTTTCCGTGAACGTCCTGCGGCCAGAAGCGTCCGTATTTTTCGGCGAGATACATCATGATAGCGCCGGATTCGAACTGGGTGACCGGCGCACCGCCGCCCTTGGGTTCCGTATCGACAAGAGCCGGCATACGATTGTTGGGCGAAATTTTGAGAAACTCCGGCGTGAACTGATCGCCGCGTCCGATGTTCACCGGCTTGACCGTGTAGGGAACTTCCAATTCCTCAAGCAGTATCGTGACCTTCTTGCCGTTGGGTGTCGGCCAGTAATAGAGATCGAGCATCGTCAGTTCCGGAGTTTGGTTTCTCCGTCAGTGTAGCAAGATCGATCGCTGTGCGCCACGAAGGGCGAGCGGGTTTGGGCTGTATTTGCAGCCTGGGGACTCCGGTTCGGGTCATGATACGCTGGCGTCGCCTGCTTTCGGGAAGCGCCATGATTTCCGATCCTGTGCATGTGCTGCGCGATACGGCAATCGCGCCTTGTCTGTTCTCAACGCCCCGGCGGCATGGTTTCGGCCCATAATTTGCGGTCGTCGCCGACCACGAACACGCGATGCGCATCCAGCACTTCGAATGTGGGTTGGCCCGTTCCAATCAACACGTTGTGGTCGATCAGCACGGCCTGATCCCGGTTGCCCAATTCCTGCCAGAGGCGGCCATCCTTGCCGAGAACGAAGACGAGGTTCATGTCGGCTGCCCGAAAGGCGGCCACGTCGTGGTCGACCTGTTCGGCCTTTTGCTTGGCCGCCTGCCGCCACAATCCATCCGCTGTCGTGAGAACATACATGGTGTCGCCGTTCGGAACGTATTGGAACGCGCGAATTGCGTCTGCAACGGGCGCGCGCGAATTGTCGGAGTCGCGCCAGAGCTTTCCGTCCGCACCCAGCACAAACGTCGTATGCGGATCGATGACCTGAAACGCCTTCACGCCGGCGTCGATGCGCAGGCGATTGGAACCGTCTGCTCCCTCGCGCCACAGGCTTCCATCGGCATGGCGCACATAAACTGCGTTTCCGAGAGTTTGAAAATCCGCCACGGCTTGATCGACCGGAAGGCGGTTCGACCCATCCGCATTGGCGCGCCACAACACGCCGTTATGGTCCTGCACGAACAGGTGCCCATCGTTCGTGACGCGAAACACCGTCGCGGATGGCGCCACCACGCGGGCATCTTTGGTGCCGAGAGTCGAACGCCAGAGCCGGCCATCCGCCGCGACGACATAAATGATCTTGCCGTCGGTCGTTTGAAATGCCTGAACCTGTTGGGCGAGATTGTTTCTTGTATCGCGTCCGAAGCCGGGCGGCGGTGCCGCGCCCAATCGATCGACGATGCGCGGCGCACGAACGCCGCCGATGCCGTTGTCGCGGCGAATTTCGTTCAGCGGATTATGCGTGGTCAGGCAGCGCCGAAACGCCGCGATACCGCCAGGCTCGGTCAGGTCTCCGCTCAATTGCACGCAGAGCAGACGCAATTGCTTCATGCGCAGGCTGTCGTCAGCCTGCGCGGGGCGCGCCGTCAGCAACGCCGGAAGCAGGAAAAGCGCCGTGAGGACAATCGTGCGTCGCCACACCAACCCGATTTTTGTCGATTGGAACATCGTCGTCCCCCTTTTGCCCCGCGCGGAACGACAATCTAGCAGGTGCCGGGGTCTATGCCAGTGTGCGTCGAATCGCGGCGCTGCGGCAGGCGAGCCTACTCCTCGATCTTGGGGGGCAATTCCTCGCCGGGGATGGTCGGCGTTTCGCCTCTCGCTGCTTTGCGGCGCGCGGATTTCTCAGCGCGGCGCTCGGCCTTCGCATCGTTCTTCGCGTTCTGGGCGCGCTCGCGCTGCGATCTGTCGTGGGAATAATTCGGAGGACGGGGCGCCATGGGGTTTCCTTTGTCTGCACGCGATGCGCGCGGGTTTGCGATTCAGCCGGTTCGTTTCGCGCCGCCACTCTTGTTTTTCTTATGCCATTTCTTTTTGAGCTTGTGGTCTGCGCGCTCGGATGTCGGACGGGTCTTGTCGCGGTCGCCTGGCGGGGCGGCCGGAGCCGGTTGCCCGGCAGACAGGCCGGTCTCTCCATCGGGCGCGGGGAAAATGCGTACGCCGCCTTTCTGGCGCGCGCCCACAAGAGCCGCGAATTTCTCCGCGATCTCCGGGCTGACCTCGAAGCGCGTTTCCGTATCGTAGACGCGGATCGCGCCGATATCTTTCTTGGTGATCTCGCCCTGGCGGCAGATTTCCGGCAGCAGCCATTTGGGATCGGCTTTGCGTTCGCGTCCGACCGTGATCTTGAACCACACGCCGCCCACCATCTGGTTGCGCGGCGGCTTGCCTTTTTCGCGCGGGCGCTCCTCGCGGGGACGATCGTTGTGGGGGCGATCTTCGCGCGGCCGATCTTTACGTGGACCGTCCCGATGCGGAGTCTTGGACTGCGGCGCTCGGTCGTGCTGCCGCGGGCCGCGATGATCCTGTGCCACATCGGCGATGTCTTCCGAAGCGGGCAATTGGGCGCGATAGAGTTTCACGAAGGCGGCTGCGATATCGCGCGGTTGATGCGCGGCCAGCAGTGCGTCGGCCATGGCGAGATCGTCGTCGCTGCCCGGTTCGGTCAGGATGGGATTTTGCAGCAAGCGTTGCTGATCGAGCTTGCGGATATCGTCGGCGGAGGGCGGCTCCGTCCAGGTGTAGTTGACGCGCGCGCGGTTCAACATTTCTTCCGCGCGACGGCGGCGCGAATTAGGCACAAGGAGAATGCTGACGCCTTTGCGGCCGGCGCGTCCCGTGCGGCCGCTGCGATGCTGCAGCACTTCGGCGTCGTTCGGCAGATCGGCATGGATGACGAGTCCAAGATTGGGCAGATCGATGCCGCGCGCCGCCACGTCGGTCGCGACGCAGACGCGCGCGCGTCCGTCGCGCAACGCCTGAAGCGCATGATTGCGTTCGCTCTGGCTCAGTTCTCCCGAGAGCGCCACGGCGGCGAAGCCGCGCTCGCGCAGGATCGCTTCGAGATGGCGCACGGTCTGGCGTGTGCTGCAGAACACGAGCGCACTGGGCGGATCGAGGAAGCGCAGCAGATTGACCACCACGCTTTCGGCCTGGTTATGGGCGATGCGGATGGCGCGATATTCGATATCGGCGTGGCCGCGCGTTTCGCCCAAGGTCTGTATGCGCAACGCATCGCGCTGGTAGTGCTGCGCGAGCGACACGATGGCCTTGGGAAGCGTCGCCGAAAACATCAGCGTGCGGCGCTCGGCCGGAGTCGTCTCCAGGATGAATTGCAAATCCTCGCGGAAACCGAGATCGAGCATCTCGTCCGCTTCGTCGAGCACCACGACCTTGAGATCGGAAACCTTGAGCGCGCGACGCTCCAGATGATCGCGCAGCCGTCCCGGTGTTCCCACCACGACATGCACACCATCGGCAAGCTGCCGACGCTCGCGGCCCGGATCCATGCCGCCGACGCAGGCAACCACCCGCGCGCCGGCATATTGATAAAGCCAGCTCAATTCGCGCTGGACCTGCATCGCGAGTTCACGCGTGGGCGCAATGATGAGCGCGCGCGGCGTCGTGGCCGGACCCATCGTGTCCGCGCCTTCCAGCAGCGTCTCGGCAATCGCGATGCCATAGGCAACAGTCTTGCCGGAGCCGGTTTGCGCAGAAACCAGAAGGTCGCGCTCGTCCGCCTCGGCTTCGAGCACAGCCGCCTGCACGGGAGTCGCTTCGGTATAATCGCGTTCGGCCAGAGCGCGGGCGATGGAGGCCGGGGTTTTGTGGAACGCCAAGGGGTCTCTTTCGGAAAGACCGCGTTGTACGCGTTCCGCGTGCCGTTTGTCGTGAGGTATTTGTTCGAGCCTGGATCGGTGCCGAATGGAGTCGGTCAGCGAGATGGCATCGAATATTAACCCATTGTTTACATTATGGAATTGTTGGTCATGGGTTGTCGGTCGCGGCGCTTGCCCTGTCGCACTGGCGGGCCGGCGCACATAGAGTTTCATCTACCTGTCTTTTGGGGACTTTGACACCGAATGCTGGTTCGGCGGTCGTTTTGCCTAGGATTCCCCGACGGCCACGAGGCCGCGCGACTTCCGCGTTGCCGATCTCGCCTGGGCTCTTGCAGGGCTGAGTAGGCGAACGCATCCGAGCAGGCCCAGCGCGACAAGCGCGACGATGACGGCGAACCAGCTTCCCGCGGCAGCGACGGTGCCCGTCGCCGCCCAGGCGATCGACGTGAACGCTTCCGAGAATGTGGCGATGCGCGATGACGTATGCCGCCTGCGGAATTGGCTCCGTTTCGCCTGCGAGCGGAACCACAATTGGATGCTGGCGGCGGACATGGCCGACGCGAAGATGCCGACTGCCGCGACAAGCGCCTTCTCAGCCGAGATCAACGCCAGCGCCACCACGAAAGGTGCAAACACGATGGCGATGCATTCGAGTACTGCCGCGATCTTGGCGCGCAGCAGCCGCGATTTCGGGATCGGCGCGGTCTCGACGAGATCGGGTGCGTCTTCGCCGGAAACCGTCAGCCAGGCGAGCCCGCCGCCGAGTTGGCCTGCGGACATGATCAGGACCGGCACGAGGATGACAGCGACGCCGCCTTCAAACGTAAAGCTGCGCCACAACAGCACCGTGGGCGGCAAAAGGTAGAGCAGCTGCATGAGCGACTGCGACGCGAGCCACGGATCGCGGATCAGAAGCAGCATCTCCTTTCGGCGCAGCGACCTCGAGGGCGACTCTACACGGAACGCTCGCTCCTTGCCGCTCTTGCGGGTCGCCCCCTGGGAGGTTCCGGCCGCGGCGATCGCGCAATCGGCGAAACGTGGCGCGTAGATCGCGGTGACAAGGAGAAAGATGGCCGCGCTCGTGGCGACAAACACGGCCAGATACCCAAGATCGCCCAGCGCGCCGCGCGCGGGCCACCAGAACGGGCTCGCGATGTCCGGCACATGCGCGAGCACATATTTCGATTGCAGATAGGCGAGGCGCGACATCGTTCCGGCCGAGAACATGGCCGCCATCTGCAACCCGATCACGAACAAGCCGCCGATCACAGCGGCGGCGATCTGTGCCGCGAGCCGCGTGCGTTTTGGGCCGATGGTCTGGAACAATGTGACGGTGAGAATGACCGCGATCGCGGTCGCGACGAGTGAGACGGCAACAATCGCGCCATAGGCGCCCAGCCACCGCACGCCGCCGCGCCACGCCAGCACATCGATGAACGGGCCGATCAGGAAGAGCGACATCACGCTGACGGAGAGCGCCATGGCGCCGATGCGCACGGCGAAAAGCCGGCTCGCATCGATGGGCGAGCTCAAAATCAGTTCGAGATCGGAGCGGGAATAGAATGTGCGGGTTACGCTCTCCATCGCCTGGGACAGCATCGCCGATCCCGAAAGAAACGCAGCGGCCGTGACGTAAATCAATGTCTGCAGGCTTGGCGCGATTCCGACTTTTCCGAGACGTCCGATCGCGAGAAACGCCACCACATGCATGAACGCCGCGAAGATGACGACGCCGATCGCGACTATCCGCTCGCGGTCGCGGCGGCCCGCCGTCATCATCGAAAGGGCGTCGCGCCAGGCGAGGCGCATCTCGTGGCGCGCGAACCAGAGGAGCGAGCCGGGCGTGCTCATGCCGTTGCCAGATCCTGCTCGACGATGGAGAGGAACATTTCTTCCAGCGTGGCATCGCCCTGGCCGACGCGGTCGCGCAGCTCGCGCAGCGTTCCCTCGGCAATCAGCTTGCCGCTGGAAATGACACCGATCCGGTCCGCCATGCGCTCGGCGATTTCCAGGATATGCGTCGTCATAATGACGGTGTTGCCTTCGCGCACGCGCTCGGTGAGCACGTTCTTCACGAGGCGTGCGCTGCCGGCATCGAGGCCGGTGAGGGGCTCGTCGAGAATAATCAGTTTGGGATCGTGGATCAGCGCGCCGGCGAGCGCCACCTTCTGGCGCATGCCGCGCGAGAATTGTTCGCAGCGTTCGTGCGCGTGCTTCTCGAGGCCCAGCCAGGCGAGCAGATCGCGGGCGCGGTTCTTCGCGAGCGTCGTCTCCACGCTCCACAGTCCTGCCACGAATTCGAGATATTCGATGGGCGTGAGCTTGTCGTAGATCATCGGTTCGTCGGAGAGCCAGCCGATGATCCGTTTCGCGCCGACGGGATCGGCGAGGGCATCGATCCCGAAAACGGAGATCGTGCCTTCATCAGGCTGCAACAAACCGCTGACCATGCGCAGCGTGGTCGTTTTGCCGGCGCCGTTAGGCCCGAGCAGCATGTAGAACTCGCCGGCCCTCACGCGAAGGTCGAGCCCATCGACCGCGGGCCGCTCATAACGCTTGCGCAAGCTTTGGATTTCGAGCGCGGGAGCAATCTTGTCCTGATACATCGGGATACCTTGCAGTCGGCACTGCGCCGCCCGGCGGACGCGACCGAAGAGTACTAACGACAGGTTATCGAAGAAATAAAGGAGTTCGTGGCTTTCGGGTGTTCGGCTACGGCATCCGGCGCGGCTCGGGGCCTCCGGCAAGCGAGAGCTTGCTTTCGTCGATGATTTCTCCCGCCTTCATCACGAAAACGATCGCCTTGCAGTTGTCGATGTCCGCCGTGGGGTCGGCGCTGAGAAGCACGGAGTCCGCGATCTTGCCCTCTTCGATGCTGCCCATCTGCTCTTGTTTGCCCAGGAAGCGGGCACCATTGAAGGTGGCGATCTTGATGATTTCGAGATTGGGAACTCCGGCTTGCGCGAGCAATTCCAGTTCCCGCTGCGTGCCGGCGCCGTTCGTGCCGTCTGTGCCGGCCGCGATCACGCCGCCCGCCGCATCGATGCGGCGGATATTGTCCTGCAGGATCGGCGTCTGTGTTTTCATCCACAGCCGCCAGCTGCGTTGATAGAGGGGAGGGCTGGTGGTGAGCGCGGTTTCTCCGCCTTCGGCCGATATCTTTTTCAACCGCGCACGCTCCACCGGCGCCATCGTGGCGACATAGAGCGGCTGGTCGAGGAATTCCGGATGCTCGTGAATGCGCGTGTAGTTGTCTCCGATCATCATGGTCGAGGCCATGGGAATCTGCTTGGCGGCAGCCATTTTCACAAACGCGTCGGTGACCGGTCCCTGGATGGGTGTGTGCGCAAGCGTGTCTACGCCGGAATAGATGGCTTCGAGCGCGCGGCTTTCATTGGAAATGTGTACGGTCGTGCGAACGCCATGCGCGTTGTAGAACTGGATGATGTGCTGCAGCAGGTCCTTCGGCAGGATCGGGATAAGCGGGCGCGAACCCCAGCCTTCGTCGTCATAAGTGATCTTCTGGATATCGGGATGCTGGCTGTCGAACTGCGCCTGCAGCTGCGCTTCGGCTTCCGGCCATGACGAAACATTGATCGCAATGTCTGTGCCGTGGCTGCCGGGATAGGTCACGAGATTGCCGGTTGCAAAGATGTGCGGCGCGAGCAGCTTCCCGGCGCGTTCATCGGTCCGCAACGGCAGGATGTTCTCGGGGATATTGCCGACATCCAGAACCGTGGTGACACCGGCATAGAGAAAACTGGCCAGCGCCTGCTCGCCGACTTTGCGATCGACAACCCACTTGCCGGTCGTCGTCGTCTTCGTGCTGGGAATCCAGGCCTGGCCGGCTCGCGAGAATCCGGCGAGATGGATGTGAATGTCCATCAGGCCGGGGATCAGAAATTTTCCGCGCCCGTCGATGCGCCGGCCGGGAAGCCCTTGCGCGAGAATGCTCGGACCCACGACGGTGAACCGGCCGCCGTCGATCACGACCGACATGTCCTGCCGCGGCGCGCGACCCGTGCCGTCGATCAGGGTCGTATGGTCGATGATGATCGGTTCGGCTTGCGCGCCAAAGGCGAGCGTCAGGCCAATCGCCGCCAACGCCAGTGAAAGAGGCTTCTTCGACCCAAGGTTCATCGCTCGCCCCTGCGGGAGATCGCGATCCATCATGCCGATCGAACGGTCTCCAGTCCTGCCGCGATGCTACTTCGAGGATCGCGTTATGCCAACGCGGTTTCGGTAGTGTCCTAATTCGCCTTCCCGCGCGTGATCGTGCTCTTTCCGTATGTGCCGTGCAGGCGGCCATCGCGGGCAAAATCGCGCATCATCGCGAAATAGTCCTGAGCATAACGCGTCGAGACGCGCTCGCCGTCGGGACCGATTTCGAACTCGGTCATGCCGTGTTCGGCGCCGGGATAGACGGCGAGGGTGAAGGGGCGACCCTCTCCGATCAGCAATTTGATCCGCTTGCTCGTCTCGGCGCTGGGCGCTTCCAGATCTTCCGCGCCCAGAATCCACAATTGCGGAGTGGTGGAAGCGTGCAGTGTCGGCATCGGATCGTAGCGGAACGGCGTGGCCGCCACCATTTTCTTTATGGGCAGATCGCCGTGCAATTGCGCGTCGGTGAGGGGCAACAGCATGTAAGTGAAGTTGCCGTGCACGTCCTTGTACCAGGGTTCGGATTTGTATTTCGCGCGCACGGCGTCGAATTCGGCGAAGCCGGTCGTGAACCTGCTTTCGGCGACCGCTTCGGCGGCGTGCGCCACTTCGAGCGCCTTGGCCGTTTCTTCCGGAGTATGGCCTTTGAGGCGCATTTCCAGCGCCAGTTCCTCCTGATCTTCCTGCAGCACGTTCACCGCCAGGCCGAAACTGACAATGACGAAATCGACTGGCGCGCGGTTGGCGGCAAGCGGAGCGACCCAGCCGCCTTCGCTGCCGCCTTGATATCCGACGCGGCCTGCGCGCGCGCCCGCGAGACGCCGCGCCTCGCGCATCGCCGCGACGGCGTCATTGGCGAGCAGATCGAAATCCTGCGTGTAGCTGCCGCCCGATGCACCCGTGCCCCGCTTGTCATAGACGAAGGTCCCCACGCCTTCGGCCGGGAGCAGGCGCTGCAGTTGGTGGAACCGCATCGCGGAATTGTCTTCCGAGCCGTGGATAAGCACCACGATGGGAACGGCGGCAATTCCCTTCGGCAGGATCAGACGGCCGACGAGCATCGTACCGTTGCTCTCGAAGGCCGTTTCCGCCACGTCGAAATCGATGCGGTGCCCGCTTGTTCCGGCGAAGCGCATGTCGCCGGTTGCGCAATCGGAAAACGAAACGGTCTTGCCGTCGGGTCGTCCGGTCCAGCCGAAGGTGCTCGTCCACGTACCGTCAGCGTTCTTGCGCAGCGCACCGGTTTCGCCGTTGAACGCGCGCCAACGCAGCGGATTGGGATCGGACGGCGAAATGTCGATCACGCGACCGTCTGTCAGGCGATAGGCGCCGACGTGACAATCGTCCGCGGTGTCGGCTTGCGCCACGGCCGTGGGCAACAACGCGATGACCAGTCCGGCGAATGCGATGGAGATTTTCATTCGGGGGCCTTGAACGTTTGTGAACCGGGCGAATGTCATTCTTGCACGGCGCTGATAGCGCCGTGACATGCAATCCGCGCATTGCCGTTCTCCGGTTGCGAAGGTGTCGGCTGTCAAGGATGTTTCGCGACAGTTGCGCGGGCGTTTGCTAGGCGCCGGCTGCGACCTTCTTCAGTGCGTCGCCAAAGCGATGAATCTCGTCCAGCGTATTATAATGCACCAGTGAAACCCGCACAGCGCCACGATCCATTGCGAGGCCGAGACGGCCCATCAATCTTGGCGCATACATATGTCCGTCGCGGATGCCGATGTTTGCTTCAGCCATGCGCTCCACGACGTCCGCGGGATGTTTATGGGGGAGATTGAAGCAAACGGTCGGTACGCGCTCGTCCGCGCGGGTTCTCTCACTGATGCCATAGACCGTCGCTCCCGCGCGGGCGAGCGCGTCCAGCAGGCCGCGCGACAATGACTGTTCATAACTCCGAATGGCCGTCATCGCGGTTGCGATGTGATCTCGCGGCATCTGGCCGGCGGACGGAGGGCTGAGGTCGCGGCCGAGCGCTTCGAAATAGCCGACCGCCGCACTCATTCCGGAAACGTTTTCGAAAATGAAGGTGCCCGCCTCGATCTTGTAGGGCGGTTCGTCCGGGATGAATTCTTCCCGGAACGTCGGGAGCGCCAGAAGCTTCGCGCGCTTACCCCACAGAAAGCCCATATGAGGCGCGAAGGCCTTGTAGCCGGAGCACACGAGATAATCGCAATCCCAGTCCTGCACATCGATCAGGGCGTGAGGACCGTAATGGACGCAATCGAGAAACATCTCGGCGCCGACGTTGTGCGCGGCGCGTGCGACCGCCGCTACATCGACGAGCGAACCCAGCGCATGCGACACGGCCGTGCAGGCCACAAGCTTGGTCTTGCGCGAGAGCAGGGGGAGCAGGTCTTCGACATGCAGCCTGCCGTCGTCGCGCATCTTCCACCAGACGATCTCCGCGCCGAAGCGCTTGAGTGCGAGCCAGGTTGCGACATTGGCGTCGTGGTCGAGATCCGTGATGACGAACTGGTTGCGCTCCGGCGCGATGGTCTGGGCGATGGCGAGGCTGACGAGCCGAATGAACGAAGTCGCGTTCATCCCGAACGCGACTTCCGAAGGATCGCCGGCATTGAGCCAGGTCGCAACTTTCTCGCGTGCGGCCGTAATCATGCGGTCCACATCGCGGCTTTTCTCGTAGCGTCCGCCGCGCTGGACGTTGATGTCGAGCAGGTGATGCGCGACCGCGTCGAGTACGCTTTGCGGCAATTGTGCGCCGGCGGCATTGTCGAAATAGACAAAAGGTTTGGCGCGTTCGAGCGCGGGAAATTTTGCGCGGACCGCATCGATGGGAAATTCGTTCACGGTAATCTCGCGCGGTTCGCTAATAGCTGATGGACGGGTTGTCGCCCGGGCAGATTACGCCGACGACATCGAAGCCGCCATCGACAACACATTGGACGGAGTGGGAAAGCTTCCGCGGCAGGAACAGCACATCGCCGGGACCGACTTCGGTTTTGGCATTTTCGGTCCACACCACGCCGGCTCCATTGAGGAAGATGAGCGCTTCCTCATAAAGATGCTTGTGCGGTTCCGCCTTGGAGCGGGGGATATTGCCGATGAATTGCGTCATCTCGGTCGAGCCGTGCGCGCGATGGACCAGGATCTGGAAGAATCGCTCGGCCATGGCATGGCGCTGCGACGGGTCGACTTCCGCGCAGCGATGGGGATACGTCCCGTCGAAATTGCCGGGCATGTCTTCGCGCCAAACCAAGTCTTCCTGACCGGGGCCGTTGGAGATGAAGAACTTTACCGGCAACGGATGGGTGTTGTGCACCCGGAAAGCTTCTTCGGGACGGATATAGAATCCCGTGCGCGGACCGAAGGCGAAGTGCCGTCCCGAGATTTCCAATTCGCCCTGACCTTCAGTGAAAAACAGAATCGTGTGCCGGTCGTTCGCGGCGACCACCGGTGAAGCACCCGTCCCCATCTCGGCATAGAACTGGGACTGGTGTTGCGCACCTGAGGATGGCGTGACGACCTTGCACCACGCCATCGCGCCTCGCCGCGCGAGCTTTGCGCGTTTCGTCGAGAAGACATAGCACGCACCATCGAGGGCCACGCGCGCATCGGCGCCATGTGGGACTGCCGCAGTCGCACGGTTCGCAGGACTCTCCGGATCGTCCTCGGAATAGCTGCCGGGCAGATTGTTGTGCGCGCCGTCGCAGAAGGGTGCGGTTCCTGTCTGTTTGCAGCCGCAGAAGATTACATCTTCGTCGATCTTCGCTTCGAACAGGACGGGCTTAAACGTCGTTCCCACGTGCGAGCCGTCGCAGAACGGTTGTTTGCCCGAGCGACCGCAGCTGCACCAAAGATAGCGTTGCCCTGCCTTGACTTCGTAATAGAAGCCTTTCGGGCGTGCGATCTTGGGAGTGGAGGGGGCAGACATCGTTCAGACCGGTTTGCCTTCGCTGTTCGCCCAGGCGGCCATCAGCGTGTTGGACGGTAGCGTTTTGTCGACGAGTTTGCGCGCCGTTTCGATGCCTGCGACCGGGAGTTTCGAAGGGTCGAGCTTGCCGATCTGCACCAGCACGGACGCCTGATCCCAGTAAATATGCTCGTTGTAAAGCTTGCCGTCGCGGAAGCAGACGATCGCGATCAGCGGGACCTCGACATATTTCCCGGTCGGCGGCACGCCCGGCAGCATCCAGTCGATCTCGCGCGTGTGCGTGAAACAGAACAGCATCTCGTCCACCACACGGTCCGTGCCGACGGTGCGGGAGATCGGGATCAGTTTCGTGTCTTCCGGGTTCGAGTTGACGAAGTGGTATGTGTAGAACCGCTTGAGCTGGTCGTGCCCCACACCACCGGTCATGGTCGGGATATGGTTGACATAGGGCTCGGGCACCATGGTTTTCATGGTCGCATCGACATCGCGCTGACCGAACTCGTATTCGCAGTGTTTCTCCCAAAGCGCGCTGAGGTCGTAGGCCGGGTGTTCGTTTGCCAATGGCGGCTCCTGAGTTCCAGTAAGTTCCTGTCGCCGCCAGCTAACCCCGCATTGACCGCAATGACAATGTGTTTTCGCGGCGTGCGCGCTTCCGCAAGCCCCGCGATCGTGCGATACAGGGAACAGCAGTATTCGGAGGTCCATCATGAACACGGCACTTGTTATCGGCGCATCCCGCGGACTTGGTCTTGCGATGGCGGAGGAATATCTGAAGCGCGGCTGGCGCGTGATCGCGACCGTGCGCGGCGAGATGCCCACCAAGCTGAACAATCTCTGGGAGGCGCATGGCAAGAACCTCGAAATCGAGCAACTCGACATCAACAAGCCGGATCAGCTGACCGCTCTGCGCGCGCGACTGGAAGGCCGGAAGATCGATCTCCTGTTCGTCAATGCCGGAGTCGGCAACGATCCGCAAACGACCATTGGCGAAGTGAGCACCGAGGAATTCCGGTATGTCATGGAAACCAATGCGTTGAGCCCGATGCGGGCGATCGAGTCATTGCAGCATCTGGTGCCCGGCACAGGTGTGATCGCCGTGATGTCGTCGGGACTGGGCAGCGTGGCGAACAATGAAAGCGGCGGCTACGAAATCTATCGGGCCAGCAAAGCGTCGCTCAATACGTTCATGCGCAGCTTTGCCGCGCGCCATGCGGGCGACAAGCGGGCCATGCTGGTGATCGCACCCGGCTGGGTGCGCACCGATATGGGCGGCCCCGGCGCACCGCTCGGAATTAGCGACAGCATCCCGCGCGTTGTGGACGTGATCACCGCCAACACGGGCAAGCAGGGTGTGCGGTATCTCGACTATCAGGGCAAGACTGTGCCCTGGTGATCGTTATGCGGTTCTCTCGAAGTCCATAATCCAGTTGGTTTCCCACTCGTGGCCGCCATCGGCTGAGAACGCTTGTTCCCAGCGGCAGGATTGCGGCGCGATGCGCGACCACAGAAACCGCACTTTGATCGGCTTGCCGTCAAAATTGTCATCGGCGAGAAACGTCCCGATGCCGTCCGCGAATGTGCCCAGCATCGGCACATCGAACTGGTGCGGGTTGCGGCCGTCGAGCCACCAGATCGCCCATCTCTGCGTCTTCGGATCGAACGAGCGTATCGTCACCGCGCGATAGGCTCCGCGCGGCGACTCCAGAAGGTTGTCGTCGATATTGCCCAGGCCGCCCAGCAATGGCTGGGTGGTTGCGGTGCCCGAGAATTCCAGCCATTGATCGCACTGCGCCAGACGATCCTTCAGTTGCCGATGACGCACGCGCCAGGAGCCGAAAAAGAAATCGAAGTCGTGGGCGGCGGAATTTTCGTTACGAGAGGCCATGACGCGGCTCCGGCTGTTGCGGAGAATCATATAAACGCCTAAACATGACATCGAATGTCATGTATCTGCGCGACCCGGAAAAATGTTGGCGAGCCGTCTCCTGTCCATCCTGATGCTCCTGCAGGCGCGCGGGCGGATGAGCGCGACCGAACTGGCGGCGCAATTCGAAGTCTCCGTGCGCACGATTTATCGGGACATCGATCAGTTGAGCGCCGCGGGCGTTCCGGTGTTCGCGGATCGCGGCCGCAGCGGCGGCTTCCAGCTTATGGACGGCTATCGCACGAAGTTGACAGGCCTCACCCAATCGGAAGCCGAAGCGCTCTTTCTCGCAGGACTTCCCGGACCGGCTGCTGAGCTGGGCCTCGCAGAGATTCTCGCCACCGCGCAGCTCAAGCTGATGGCGGCGCTGCCGGCCACTGTCCAGCCGCAGGCAGATCGCATCGGCGCGCGTTTTCATCTCGACCCGACCGCGTGGTTTCGCGGCTCAGATCCGCTTCCGTCATTGCAAGTCGTCGCGCGCGCGGTGTGGAGCGGGCACTATCTCCATCTGCAGTACCGACGCGCCGGTGAAACCGATGCGCGCGCCTACAAGCTCGGTCCGCTCGGTCTCGTGCTCAAAGGCGGCGTCTGGTATCTCGTGGCACAGAACGGGAAATCCGTTCGCACCTACCGCGCGGCGAACATCTATGATGCGCAGGTCAGCGAGGAGGTTTTCGCAAGGCCTCCGAAATTCGACCTTGCGGGGTATTGGGGCAAGGCGTCGAAAGACTATGAGGCCGGTGTCTATCGCGCGAGCGCGGATGTCCGCCTGTCGCAAAGCGGATGGGCGAGGCTCGATCTGCTCGGTCCCTATGTCACGGAGGCGGCCGTCGGCACCGCAGGCAAGCCGGATCGGCGGGGATGGGTGCGCTGCACCGTGCCCATCGAATCCCTCGATTACGGCGTGCGGGAATTGATGCGACTGGGCGAGGATGTGGAAGTGCTCGGCCCCCCGGCTTTGCGCGTCCGGATGGCGGCAACGCTCGACGCGATGTCGAAGCGCTATCGTGCCTAGACCGGCGCCCAGGCGCGCCGTTCATGCGTTATCATCAGCCATGCCCAAGCCCGAAAGCATCGTCTGCCCATCGCCTGCCGGCCTCTATTGTCCGCCGGGAGATTTTTATATCGACCCCGTGCGGCCGGTGGGCCGCGCGGTGATTACCCATGGCCACTCCGATCATGCCCGCGCCGGCCATGGGGCCGTTGCCGCCACGGCGGAAACGCTCGCCATCATGGCGGCGCGCTACGGCGAGGAATTTGCGGGCGCCACAGAGACCTTGCGCTACGGCCAGACAATCGAACGTGACGGCGTAGAGGTCACGCTTGTGCCCGCAGGCCACATTCTCGGCTCCGCGCAGGCCGTGGTGCGCCACAAAGGCATGACCATCGTCGTGTCCGGCGATTACAAGCGCCGTCGCGATCCTACCTGTCCTGCGTTCGAGCCCGTGGCCTGCGATGTGTTCGTGACGGAAGCGACGTTCGGCATTCCCGTTTTTTGCTTTCCCCCCGACACGGACGAGATCGCGCGGCTGCTGAAATCCGTCGCGCAATTTCCCGAGCGCACGCATCTCGTGGGCGCCTATGCGCTCGGCAAGGCGCAACGCATTGTCCGGCTGCTGCGGGAGGCGGGCTACGAGCAGCCCATCTATATGCATGGTGCGATGGACTCGATGAACGCGCTTTACGAGCGCTTCGGCATTGAGCTCGGGCCACTTGCTGCCGCCACGACCGACAAGAAGAAGGATTTTGCCGGCGCCATCGTCATCGCGCCGCCTTCTTCCATCGACGATCGCTGGTCGCGGCGCTTTGCCGATCCGCTGCCGGCCTTTGCGTCGGGATGGATGCGGGTGCGTGCCCGCGCACGCCAGCGGCAGGTCGAGTTGCCTCTCGTGATCTCGGATCACGCCGACTGGAACGAACTCACGACCACACTCTCGGAGATCAAGCCGGGCGAGGCGTGGATCACGCATGGTAATGAAGATGCGCTCCTCCGCTGGTGCACGCTCAACGATCTGAAGGCGCGGGCGCTGTCGCTGGTCGGCTACGACGCGGACGAAGGCGAAAGCTGATGCGTGCGTTCGCCAATCTGCTCGATCGGCTGGCCTTCACGCCGCAACGCAACGGCAAGCTCACGCTCGTGCGGGAATATCTGCGCGAGGCGCCGGATCCCGAGCGCGGCTTCGCGTTGGCCGCGTTGACCGGAAACCTTTCGTTCGACGCGGCCAAACCCGCGATGATCCGCAAAGCGATCGAAGCGCGCATGGACGGCGAATTGTTCGCGCTCTCTTACGATTATGTGGGCGATCTCGCGGAAACGATCGCGCTGGTGTGGCCAGCGAAACCCGGCGCCAATCGCGAACCCGAATTGTCGGAAGTGGTGGAAGCGTTGCGCAGCGCAAAACGCGCCGATGTCCAGGCGCTGCTCGAGCGCTGGCTCGATGCGCTCGACGCCGACGGCCGTTGGGCTTTGCTGAAATTGCTGACGGGGGGCTTGCGCGTGGGTGTCTCCGCGCGGCTGGCCAAACTGGCGCTGGCGGAGCTGGGCGGCGTCGATGTTTCCGAGATCGACGAGGTCTGGCACGGACAACATCCGCCTTACGAGGACCTGTTCGCTTGGCTCGAAAAGCGCAGCAAGAAACCAACCGCCGATACGCCCGGCCGCTTTCGCCCTGTCATGCTCGCGCAGGCCATTGATGATGCCGATTTCACGAAGCTCGATCCGGCGGATTATGCCGCAGAATGGAAATGGGATGGCATCCGCGTGCAGGCCGTCAATGAACGCGGCGAGCGGAGGCTTTACAGCCGCACGGGCGACGAAATCGGGAAATCGTTTCCCGATATGCTCGATTTCCTGAGTTTCGAAGGCGTGATCGACGGCGAATTGCTGGTCATGCGCGACGGTGCGTTGCAGTCATTTGGCGATCTTCAGCAAAGGCTGAACCGCAAGACGGCCGATGCCAAATTGCTCGCGAAATTTCCCGCCGCCATCCGCGCCTACGATCTTCTGCTCGACGGCGACGAAGATTTGCGTCTGCTGCCGTTTCGTCAGCGGCGTGTGCGGCTCGAGGCCTTCGTTGCGCGCGCGAGATCGCCGCGGATCGATCTGTCTCCTCTGCAACCGTTCTCGTCCTGGGAGGAGCTAGCAGCGTTGCGCGCCAATCCGCCGGAAGGCGATGCACGGCTGTCCGAAGGACTCATGCTCAAGCGCTGGGATTCGATTTACGAAGCGGGTCGGCCCAAAGGCCCGTGGTTCAAATGGAAGCACGATCCGCATCTGATCGACGCGGTGCTGATGTATGCGCAACGCGGGCACGGCAAGCGTTCGGGCTTCTATTCGGATTATACGTTCGGCGTCTGGCGCGAGGACAGCAATGGCGATCGCGCGCTGACGCCGGTCGGCAAGGCCTATTTCGGTTTCACCGACGAGGAGATGAAAAAGATCGACAAATTCGTGCGCGACAATACCGTCGAGCGCTTCGGGCCGGTGCGATCCGTTCGGGCAGACAAGGATTTCGGACTTGTGCTGGAAGTCGCGTTCGAAGGATTGCAACGTTCGACGCGGCACAAATCCGGCGTGGCGATGCGGTTTCCGCGTATCAACCGCATCCGCTGGGACAAGCCGGCGGGCGAGGCGGACGAATTGCCGACATTGGAGAAGATGCTGGAGGATTGAACTTTCGGAGGACTCGAGTCAGGACGAGAATGACGCCGTGTTGACATAGGCGGCCAATCGCGCGCCCGCGACGATCAGGCTCGAGAGCGCGACCATGTCGGCGGGCATTTCCGGGCGCCAGACATCCAGCAGCAGCGCAATGCGCACGTCATTGGTGGCGTTCAGAACTTCATGCGTGAAGGTGTCGTCCCAGAGCAGAGAGCCGCCATCGGCCAGACGGTGCGGCTCGCCGTCTACCCAGAGGATCGCGCCAAGTTCGCCGTCGCTGCCGCGTGGCATCGACAGGCCCAGATGGAATCGCAACACGCCCCGAAACGGTCCGCGATGCGGCGGAATGTGTTTGTCGGGCGCCAGGAACGAATAGGACGCCGACAACACGGACGGACAGCGGCGAATCAAATCGGCGGTCGCCGGGCATTTTTCGAGATTCGGCCGAACATCGTGTCCGTAGGCTTTGAGCACGAAGACACGCCAGTCGTGACCGTCATTGGCGGAGATCGCTTTTTGCGCGCTCATCAGTTCGTGGAAGCGGGGTACGGAATGCAGGCTGCCGGCAATCGTCAGCGCCTCGTCGCGAATCGCTTCCCACGACCCGGCGAACTCTGCGCCTTGCGGGAAATAGCGCTCTGCCTCCAAAACGGCAGGCGTGTGAATGCGCCGGTCAAAGATGTTGCGCACGAGGTCGGCAGTCTGGCTGTAAATGTCGGGCATTCCCCACCGGAATTCGGATATGTGCCAATTCGCAAAGACTACAACGCCTGAAACGCGCAAGCGATATCGAAAATAGGCATTCCAATGCCGAACGGAGGGTGATCCTAATCGGTTGGGGCCACTGACGGCGTTACAAGATTTTCATTTGATGTCGCAGACTGTTGCGACACGGCAATTGCCGGAAAATCGGGGCTTTTCAAGGGGAGACGCGGTCGTTCAGCCTTCGTCCATCCTGTTCAGCAGGACCTGCATGCCGAAAGCATAATTCTCCCGAATCGCTTCGATCGCGCCGTCCAAATCGCCGCGTTTGAATGCGTCGATAATGCCCCGATGTTGCTTCTCCGAAACGGAAATCAGGCTCTTATCGGCCATGTAGAAATGCTCGTAGCGCTCGATGGCGCGGCGCAGCCTCTCGATAATGGCCGACAAGCGCTCGTTTCGAGACTGGCTGGTCAAGGTATTGTGCCATGCGGCATCCAGCACGAGCGCACGCTTTGGCGACGGCGCTCGCGCAAATTCGGCATTGATTTTTTCGAGTCTCGGCAAAACGGCCGGGACCAGGCTCGCAGTGGAGCGAACAGCGAAACATTCCAGTTCGGCGAGAAGGGGGTAGGTCTCGCGCACCTCGCGCGGCGATAGCGGTTGGACGGTAAAGCCGCGCCGCTGGTCCGAGCGCACGAGCCCTTCACGTTCCAGGTGAAGAAGCGCTTCCCGCAGGGGAGTCCGGCTCGCCTTCAGGTGCCGGGAAAGCGCCAATTCATTGAGCTTTTCGCCGCCCTTGAGCTTGCCGGTCACAATCAGGTCGACCAGACCCAGGCGGACATTGTCCCTCAGTCGGCTTCGTTGGGCAGGTTTGTGCGGATTCGCCATGATTCAAGTTGTATACAAAATGATGGAATCTGTATATATAGAATCCGTGGCTTGCAGGGGATAGTCGATGGTACCGATTGAGAAAGCCGCGTCGCCGCCTTTGAACAGGGGATTGTCGCTGGCGGAATTCGCCGTCGGCGTCGTTCTCGTGATCGGGCACAATGTCTTTCGCGTCATTCCGAACGAAGTGCCGATCCTGTTTGTTCTCGGTCTTGTGTCTGTGCGATTGCGCGAGGGCGGTTGGGCGGCGCTTGGACTTCAACGTCCGTCGTCCTGGACCATCACCGTTCTTTTTGCTGTCGCCGCTACGATCATAAAAATCGTGCTCGAACTGTTTGTCATCAATCCCGCGACGGCGCGGTTTTGGCCCGCCGAAATCGCTCCCGCCGGAGCGGATCGAGTCGTTCACAATTTGAGTGCTGCGCTGATCGCACTTCTTATCAGTTGGACATTCGCGGCCTTCGGCGAGGAGATCGGCTATCGCGGCTATCTCACAAAGCGCGCCGCCGATTTGGGTCGAGGGTCGTTGCCGGCCTGGTGGGCGGCGACCGTTGCGGTCTCGGTGCTGTTCGGTTTCGGCCACTATTACAAAGGCCCCGCAGGGATTCTCGATTCCGCCGTGTCGGGCCTCGTGCTGGGCTCGGTTTATCTTCTGTCGCGCCGCAATTTGTGGACGGCGATTTTGGCGCACGGATTCCTCGACACTGTCGCCGTCGTGTACACATATCTCGGGTTGAACAGCTGAGCGATGCCGCAGACGGAAGTGCCGGAATTGCGCTATGCTCGCGCAGGTTGGAACCTGGAGGAAGCGATGGATATCGAACGAGCAGTCTGCGTAAGGCGGCAATTGCTGGTCGGTACGGCCACCATGCTGGGAGCGCTTGCGCTGACTACGGGCGCTGCGTCCGCCGCGGCAGTCATTCTGGACTCCTCGGACGCGACAAAAACCTTTCTTCACCAGGAAGCTTTGTTCGGCGCATCCCCCGCGCGCATCTACGAAATATTTCTGAACTCGAAAGAGTTCGCGGCGATGACGAAATTGCCGGCCGACATCAGCCCCGATGCGGGCGGCGCGTTCTCGATGTTCGGCGGCGTCATCGTGGGCCGCAATATCGAACTGATCCCGGCGCAACGGATCGTGCAAGCGTGGCGCCCGAAATATTGGAACCCGGGCGTCTATTCGATGGTGAAATTCGAACTGGAGACAATCGGCATAGGCACCAAGATCATTTTGGATCACACAGGCTTTCCGCCTGGAACCTATAAGGGCCTCAACTCCGGATGGCCGGAGAGATATTGGGATCCGCTCAGAAAATATCTGGGGTGACGCGCGACCTACGCGATCACGCTCCAGTTCTGCACCAGTCCGACGATCGTGAGCACGAGCAATCCGAGAATCCCGAGCATGCCGATGCCAATTCCCGGCAGGCGCTTTTCGGGGTCTTTCATATAGCCCTGCATGAACACGATGCGGCCGATCACGAACACGAGGCCGAATGCCGCCGGCAGCCAAACGGGTCCGCGAAAGAAGATCGTCGCGAGCCACAGGAGCGGCAGGAACATGAGCATCTGTTCGACGGTGTTCATATGCACGCGGAAGGCGCGTTCGAACAGCGGATGGCCCGTCGTTGCGGGCGCCTTGACGTCGTATTTCGCGCGCCAGCGGCCGACGCGATTGGCCATGAACACGTACACGAACAACATCAGGACCGTGACGATGGCGGACAATTCTTCGGCCGATGTTGCAAGCATGTTTTCCCCCGAAGATTTCTTCTCGAGCGTATTCGGATTGGATCGAATCACAAAATCTCACCATGGCCGGGTCAAGCCCGGCCATGGTGAGGAGGGGGAGATTGCGTTAGTCCAATCCGAAAACGCCCTATGTCGCGCGCATCCGCTTTCGCGCGGGCTCCAGGTTCGGCAGGAATGCCGTCAGGAGGCCCAGCACGGGCAGGAACGCGCAGACCTGAAAAACAAAGCCGATACTGGTGAGATCGGCAAGCTTTCCGAGCAGGGCCGCGCCCAGACCGCCCATGCCGAACGAAAACCCGAAGAAGAGCCCCGACACCATGCCCACGCGGCCTTGCAGCAATTCCTGCCCGTAGACGACGATGGCCGAGAAGGCGGACGAGATCACAAGTCCGACGATCACGCTCAACACCACTGTCCAGAACAGGTTGGCGTAAGGCAGTGCCAGCGTGAACGGCAAAGCGCCGAGGATCGAAAACCAGATCACATATTTGCGGCCGAAATGATCGCCGAGCGGCCCGCCGGCCAGAGTCCCGACGGGAATGGCCGCGAGGAATACGAACAATAAGATTTGCGCGTGCTGCACCGAGAGGTGGAAGGCGTGAATCAGGTAGAACGTGTAATAGCTCGTGATGCTGGAGAGATAGAAGAATTTCGAGAAGATCAGGGTCAGCAGGATCGCGAGCGAAATGACGATCTTCCGCTGCGGCAGCCGCGGTTGCGCGTAATGATGCACTGCCGATTTGAGCCGCCGCAAGCCATGCGTCTTGTACCAGGCGCCCACATTCCACAGGATGAAAATCGCGAGCAGCGCGATCAGCGAATACCACGCGATGCTGCGTTGGCCATAGGCGAGCACGATGAACGCGGCGGTGAGCGGGCCCAGCGCAGATCCGATATTGCCGCCCACCTGGAACATCGCTTGTGCGAGTCCATGCCGGCCGCCTGAGGCCATGCGCGCCACGCGTGACGATTCCGGATGGAAGACCGACGAGCCCAGCCCCACGATGACGGCCGCAAGCAGAATCACACCGTAGCTTCCGGCGACCGACAGAATCAGAAGCCCGACAAATGTGAAGATCATTCCGAAGGGGAGCGAATAGGGCATCGGCCGCGAGTCGGCGAAATGGCCCACGGCAGGCTGCAGCAGGGATGCGGTGAGCTGAAAGGCGAGGGTGATGAGCCCAATCTGCGCGAAGGTGAGGTGGTACTCGACCTTGAGTGTCGGATAAATCGCCGGCAGCAGTGCCTGCATCATGTCGTTGAGCAGATGGCAGAAGCTCACGGCCAGCAGAATGGAAAACGTCGTCCTTTCGGGCGATGGCCCGGTCGGTGCAACGGTAATCTGCTCCTTATCCATGTCCTTCGATCGCCGCTTCTGTCCGGTCCGGCATACACGCCGGCCCCGCCCCGCGCCATGCCGCGAGCATGAAGCCTGCGCATGGCCGCACTGACATATTGTCGGGCAGGTCGAAACTCCTCTACCTTGCCGTCTGGCGTCCCCGCAGGTTCGAAGACGGGGATCAGCAGGGGCAGGAACATGAACACTCGCAGATTATCGTTCGCCGCGGCTTTTCTGGCTTTGGGCGGTTTGGTTGCCGCGCCGCTCGCCGTCGGCATTTGCGCGCCGGTTGCGGCCGCCGCGGCCAAGACCAAGGCCAAGCCGCACGCGAAGCCCGCGGCGGCCACGCCCGCGAATGCGGTAGCCAATGTGGATGGCGAGAAAATCATTCATCAGGCCGACTCCGATTGGCTTTCCAACGGACGCACCTATTCCGAGCAGCGCTTTTCGCCACTCACGCAGATCAACCGCAACACGGTGAAGAACCTCGGCGTCGCGTGGGAGTTCCGCACCTATTCCACGCGCGGCCTCGAAGGCACGCCCGTGGTGTCGAACGGCGTAATGTATGTCACGGCTCCGTGGAGCAAGGTTTGGGCGCTGGATGCGAAAACCGGCAAGCAGCTCTGGGCTTACGATCCGCAAGTGCCGGGCGCATGGGGCCGCTATGCCTGTTGCGATGTCGCCAATCGCGGCGTCGCGGTGTGGAAAGGCGCGGTCTATGTCGGCACCTTGGACGGTCGTCTCGTCAAGCTCGATGCCGCCACCGGAAAGCCCATCTGGGACATCAACACGATCGATCGCAATCGCGCTTACACGATCACGGGCGCGCCGCGCATCTTGAACGGACTCGTCGTGATCGGAAACGGCGGCGCGGAATATGATACGCGCGGCTATCTCACTGCTTATGACGCCGACACCGGCCGCCAGGTCTGGCGCTTCTTCGTCGTGCCCGGCAATCCGAAACTGCCGCCCGAAAACGCGGCGATGACGGCCGCGATGAAAACCTGGACGACCGACGGCAAGGACAATTGGTGGGAGCTCGGGGGAGGCGGCGCGCCATGGGATTCCATGGCCTATGATCCCGAGCTCAACCTGCTCTATGTCGGCACGGGCAACGGCGATCCGTGGAATCGCAATCTGCGTTCGCCGGGCGGTGGAGACAATCTCTATCTCTCCTCGATCCTCGCGATCCATGCCGATACCGGCGAGATGGCGTGGTATTACCAGACGACGCCGGGAGACACCTGGGACTTCGATTCCACGTCGCACATGATCCTTGCCGATCTGAAGATCGACGGTGTTGTGCGCAAGGTGCTGATCCAGGCGCCGAAGAACGGCTTCTTCTATGTGATCGATCGCGCCACCGGAAAGCTGATCTCGGCGAAACCGTTTGCCGTGATGAACTGGGCGACCGGCATCGATGCGAACGGGCGGCCCATCGAAAATCCCGATGCGCGCTACAAGGACAAGCTCGCAATCGTGATGCCGCAGGAAACAGGCGGCCACAATTGGCAGCCCATGGCGTTCAATCCGCAAACGGGGCTCGTCTATATTCCCGCGGCCGACGGCTCGGCGATCTTCGCGCCCGAGACCGAAAGCACCTTCGTCTACAAACCGCGCGCGTGGAACACCGGCAACGATTTCGCGGCCGTCACGCAGGCCGTGCTCGACGCCATCAAGAGCGGCCACCCACCGCCGCCGGCCGTGGGCTACATCAAAGCCTGGGATCCGGTGACTCAGAAAGAAGTCTGGCATGTGCCGATGAACGGTTCATGGAACGGCGGCTTGCTGACGACGGCCGGCGGGCTCGTCTTCGGCGGCGGTGCGGATGGAATCCTCGGCGCGTATGATGCGAAAACCGGCGAGAAGCTGTGGTCGATCGATCTGAAGACGGGCATCCTGGCGCCACCCATGAGCTTCGCCGTCGGCGGCCGGCAATATGTGGCCGTGCTGGCAGGCTGGGGCGGGGCAGGCGGGCTTGCCGCGTTCAAGGATCCCACGACCGCGATCTCGAAATACAAAACGAACCAGGGACGTTTGTTCGTGTTCGCGCTGGGCGGGCGGAAAGATGTCGCGCCGTTATCGCCCGAAGGCGCGCCGCCCAGCGAGCCGCCGCCGCAAACCGCCGATGCCGCGACCATCGCGAAAGGCTTCGACGCCTATCACCGCAATTGCGTCGTGTGCCACGGCTTCTTCGCGCAATCCGAAGGCGTGATCCCCGATTTGCGCGAGGCGCCGATCGAAATCTGGAGTCAGTATGACGACATCGTGCTGGGGGGAGCGTTGTCCGACGGCGGCATGGCGTCGTTCAAGGATGTGCTGTCCAAGGACGACGTGACCGCGATCCGCGCTTATGTCCTCGATCAGGCGCACCAGGCGTGGGACGCGAAGCAGAAGGGGAAATAATCGGGGTGGTGGGTGGTATGCGATAGGCTCTGGACGCTTGAGGAATTGGTGGAGCAAACGTCGAAATGAAAGCTGCTTGGCTCTCAGTCTTACTCTGCACAGTCGCGCTTGAGGGCGCGTCAGCGACCCCGCTCAAACTTGCGCTCGGTTCATGGGAGAGGACTGATCTACTTCGGAACTTCTCCATTAGCGGCGATGGACAGCACGAAGTTGAGGGCGGTGGTAGCGGACCTAACACCGGACGCGTATGTCTCGCAGAACAAACTATAGAAAGTAGCGCCCTCTATCCCGGTCTAAAAAATCCAACACTGGCTAAACTCTGCAAGGTTACGACAGTTTCGGAAACGCCAACCCTGATCGACTCCATAGTTGAATGTTCAGCGCATGATGCGATGCCTCCTTATATCACCCACACCGTGGTAAGTGCGTCCACGCCAAAATCCTTTACCACCATCACCGAAACGACATTCCTAAGGCCGAACTACGATGGCGGCATATCGCGATCAACATTATACAGTCGTGGCAGGTGGCTCAAAGATAAGTGCAACAAGTGAACTCGGCAGCCAGACCGCGCCGAATTCAAATCAGGACACTACCCAGAACTGCCCTTCCTTGCCGGTTCGGGCTCGACCCGCTATCTAGGCCGTCCTTTGGCGGGTTCGAGGTATGAGCGGAGACAAGATTTCACGCCCCAAGGCGCGGCTGCCGCGCGGGTTCCGGGATCGCGGCGCGGCCGAGATCGCGGCGGAGCGCGCCTGCCTCGATACCATCCGCAAGGTCTATGAATCCTACGGCTTCGAGCCGCTGGAGACGCCCGCCTTCGAATACACCGACGCGCTGGGCAAGTTTCTGCCCGATCTCGACCGCCCCAACGAAGGCGTGTTCTCGCTGCAGGACGACGACAGCCAGTGGATGTCGCTGCGCTACGACCTGACCGCACCGCTGGCGCGTTATGTCGCCGAGAATTTCCAGAACCTGCCGAAACCGTTCCGCCGCTATCAGGTGGGGCCTGTGTGGCGCAACGAAAAGCCGGGTCCGGGCCGCTATCGCGAATTCACGCAATTCGATGCCGACACGGTCGGCTCCGCATCGCCCTCTGCCGACGCCGAGTTGCTGATGATGACGTGCGACGTGCTCGATGCTCTCGGTCTCGAACGCGACGACTATGTGATCAAGGTCAACAGCCGCAAGCTGCTCGATGGGCTGCTCGAATCCGCAAAGATAGAGGCGCCCAAGCGTGGAACTGTCCTTCGCGCGATCGACAAGTTCGACCGTCTCGGCGAACGTGGCGTTAAGCAGCTCTTAGGTGAGGGTAGGAAGGACGATTCCGGCGATTTCACCGTGGGAGCCGGACTACTGCCATGGCAAATCGATGTGTTGATGGACGTGATTACCACACCTCCTCAATCCGCTTCAGCGGAAGGGCTGGAGTTAGCTTGGGCCAAATCTGATAGTTCAATGTCTTTGCTGACAACGGCAGCGGACGCGGTCGGCGAACTCGGGAAAATTTTCCAAATTTTGCATCATCAAAATTACTCGGATCGAGTTCAGCTTGATTTAGGCACGATCAGAGGGCTCGAGTATTACACCGGCCCGGTGTTCGAGGCACAGCTCACGTTTCCAGTCACTAACGATGCGGGCGACACTGTCGTGTTCGGCTCCGTTGCGGGCGGCGGGCGTTATGATGATCTTGTCGCACGCTTCACGGGTCAGCAGGTTCCGGCGACGGGCATTTCCATTGGCGTAAGTCGTTTGTTGAGCGCGCTCAAGAGCCGTAGCCGACCGGCGCTTTCGCCGCTGGTCGTCGTTCTGTCGCTTGACGATCCGCAAAGCAGTTTCCGCATGGCGGCCGAATTGCGTGCTGCCGAAATCCGCGCGGAAACCTATGTCGGCAACAAGAAATTCGGCGACCAGCTCAAATATGCCGACAAGCGCGGCGCGGCCGTCGCCGTGATCGAAGGGGGAGACGAGCGCGCGAAAGGCGAAGTGACGCTCAAGGATCTCGCGCTCGGTGCGGAAATGTCGAAAGCAGTCGAGAACCGCGCAGACTGGATCAAGGATCGCGTGGCGCAGGTTTCCGTCCCGCGCGCAGAACTCGTCGAAAAAGTGCGTGCCATGCTGCACGTCAAAGGCGGCTGAGATGGCCGCGTTCCCCGTTTACGACGAAGCGCGCATTGCGGCGCTCGACAATCAGACCGACGCGCTGCTCGGCGTGCTGCGCGGGCGCGGCTACAAGCGCTACGAGCCGGCCGTGCTGCAGCCCGCGGAAATCTTCCTCGACCGTTCGGGAGAAGAGATTCGGCGCCGCACCTTCGTGCTCACCGATCCGGCCGGACAGGAATTGTGCCTGCGGCCGGACCTCACGATTCCCATTTGCCGGATGCATCTGGAGACGAAGGGAAAATTTCCGGCGCGGCTGTGCTATCACGGCCTCGCATTCCGCCATCAGCCTGCCGAGCCCGAACGGCCGACGCAATTCTATCAGGCAGGCGCGGAGTTGCTCGGCCTGGAAGATCGCGCTGCGGCGGAAACCGAAATTCTGACCCTGACGGTGGAAGCGCTGCACGCGGCAGGTCTCGACCAGTTCGAGATGAAGGTCGGCGATCTCGGTCTCTTCTCCGCCTTCGTCAACGCGCTCGACATCCCACCGCAATGGCGCGGTCGCCTGAAGCGCCATTTCTGGCGTGCGGGATATTTCGAAGCGCTGCTGCTGCGTCTGTCGCGCGGGGCGTCCACGGATGCGCAACGCCTGCTCGCGCATCTCGGCACCCTGTCGGAAGCCGAAGCACGCCCGGCCTTCGAAGGCTTGATGGACATGCTGGGCGACGCGCCGCAAGGCGCACGCACGCGCGAGGAAATTGTCGATCGCCTGATCGAGCAGGCAGCCGATGCGGCGGCCTTACGACTCGATCCGAAAATCGCGGGCCTGATCGCGCGGCTGCTGGAAGTGTCGGGACCGGCCGCGGATGCGATCAGGCAGATTCGCGCGCTGACGAAAGAGGCGAAGATTTCGCTTGAGGCGCCTTTGTCCGCGATGACGGCGCGCCTCAAGACGCTGGAGACATTGGGCGTCGCGCCGAAACACGTCACCTTCGCGGCGCGCTTCGGCCGCAACATGGAATATTATACGGGCTTCGTGTTCGAGCTGTGGTCGCGCGATGTGGAAGGCCCGGTCCAGATCGCGGGCGGCGGCCGCTACGATACGTTGCTTGAGCGCCTGGGCGCGAAGAAACCGATCCCCGCGATTGGTGTCGCCATCCGCACCGAACGCGTGCTTGCAGCGCGCGCCGCGCAAAAAGGCGCGAAACGATGAGTGCCGTTCTCACGCTCGCGGTGCCATCCAAGGGGCGCTTGCAGGAGCAGGCGCAGGCCTATTTCGCCGATGCGGGTCTTGCATTCAAACAGGCCGCCGGCGGGCGCGGCTATCGCGCGACGGTCGCGGGCTTTCCGGATATCGAAGTGCGGCTGTTGTCGGCGTCGGAAATCGCGGCCGCTCTGATCGCAGGCGACGTGCATCTCGGAATCACGGGCGAAGACTTGTTGCGGGATTCGGCGTCCGAACTCGACAAAAGCATCGCGCTGGTGAAACCGCTCGGCTTTGGGTTTGCCGATGTCGTGGTGGCCGTGCCGCAAGCCTGGATCGACGTGGCCAACATGGCCGATCTCGACGATGTCTGCGCCGCGTTCTTCCAGCGCCATCGCCGGCGTCTGCGTATCGCGACGAAATATGTGAACCTCACGCGCGCATTCTTCGCCAAGGCCGGCATCTGGGATTACCGCATCGTGGAAAGCGCGGGCGCGACCGAAGGCGCACCGGCGGCAGGCACGGCCGAAGCGATTGTCGATATCACGACCACGGGCGCAACCCTGGCGGCCAACGGACTCAAGACTCTCGAAGACGGCACGATCCTCGCAAGCCAGGCGCAATTGGCGGCGAGCTTGTCCGCGGATTGGAGCGCGGAGGCGCGGACGGCTTGCACGACGCTCCTGTCTCGCCTGGCGGCACGCGAACGGGCGAAAGCGTCGCTGGTCTTGCGCGCACGCCTGGACGACAAGCCGGATGTGTTGCTCGCGAAGCTGACAAAAAAGACCGGCGCGTCCGTGCTGTCGCGCCCCGCTGTCGGCAACACCGGCGGAGAGTTTTCTCTGCTGTGCCCGCGCGCGGAACTGATGACCGCGATGACTCTGTTGCGCGCAAACGGCTGCGATGACGCGGTGACGGCGCAGGATGCGGATTACGTGTTCGTGAAAGACGACCCGCTGGTGGCGGTGTTCGAGAGAGCGGTTGGGAAATAGGCGTTATTCCACCCGCCCCTTGAGGCTACGGGATTCACGGAT
>PLJH01000050.1 GCA_003139615.1 Alphaproteobacteria bacterium | reverse complement strand
TTCCGCCCGATCATGATGACGACCTTCGCGGCCATCCTGGGATCGCTGCCGCTGGCGTTGGGCCTCGGCACTGCTTTCAGCAAGTCGCTGGGAATTTCGGTCGTCGGCGGCCTGATCGTGAGCCAGGCGCTCACGCTTTACACGACGCCTGTCGTCTATCTCTATCTCGACCGCTTCCGTCTGTGGTGCAAAGGGCTGTGGCAGCGCTGGTATCTGGGCATGGTCGGCGATCCGGAAAGCGCCACCTGAGATCGGGTTCGGCCTTGCCGGGATAAGTGGAAGGGACTTAGCTTCGCTCCCGCGACCGTAGAGCCATCGATTCCAAAGGAACATCGCAATGTCAGACGACACGGCCCGTGCGGCGGGAGCCACTGCACGAAGCGCAACGGCAGCCGACGCCGAGCCGATATCCCAAACCCTCGCGCGCGCGTTTTTCGACGACCCGTTGATATGCTTCATTCTCAAGGATGTAGCCGCCCGGCCCGCAAGGATGCCGCGCCTGTTCAAGCTGTTGTTCGAACTCGGGCTGCCGCATGGCGCCTGCGATGTCACGACAGGCTTTGAAGCGGTGGCGCTGTGGCGGCCGCCCGGCAAGTGGCACATTCCCTTCCACCAATACATCACCAATAGTCCTGCATTCCTCGGCATCTTCGGCATCGGCGGCCTCGGTGTGATGGGCGTCATGGACCGCATCGAGAAGGTCCACCCCAGGGAGCCGCATTTTTACCTGCAGGCGGTCGGCACGGATCCGACGAAACAGGGAAAAGGTTATGGCGGCGTGGTCATTCGAAAGCAGCTTGCCGTTGCGGATGCGCAAGGCATGCCGGCCTATCTCGAATCCAGCAAGACGACGAACATCCCCATCTATCAGAGCCTGGGCTTCGAACTGACCGGCGAGATCAATCTGCCGGGCGGGCCGACGCTGTATCCGATGTGGCGAAAAGCCCGGCCCAAAGCGTGAGGCCCCCGCAGCGGCCCTTGTAAGTTGTCACCCGAGCAATTAACCATTTCTTGGCCGCGGAACGTCTAGTACGTAGGCTGATGATCGGGCGCGGCCGGCGCCGCGATCATGCGAACCCCTTTTGCCAGGACCGAAGCGATGACGACTGAGACCAGCAAGGACACTGACGCATTGATTGCCGAACTCAAGCAATTGCGTGCCGACTTCGCGAAATTGGGCGAGCTGTTGCAGACGACGGCCCGTCACGCCGGCGAGGACGCGGTTCAGCGCGCGAAAGCGGGCGGCGAAAAGGCATGGAGCGAAGCCAAGAGCGGCGCCGAAGACGTCATCGAAAAGATCGAAAGGAACCCCCTGAGCGCCGCTGGAATCGCGTTCGGCGTGGGCTTGCTGTTCGGGCTGCTGTTCGGGCGCAGGTCCTGAGCGGGACGCTGGCATGCACGACCTGATCGCTCGCCTGGCGACCGTCATCGTCGCGTGCATGCTTGTCGGCGTGGCGCTGATGGTAGCCCTCGGCTTTGCGATGGTGGGCGTCTATTTCCTGTTTGCCCAGATTGCGTCGCCCCCATGGGCCGCGTTCGATTCCGCACTCGCGGCAATCGTTTTTTCGCTGATTGTGGCGGGTGTCACCCTGCTGATGGTTCGCAGGCCGCGCAGGCTGCGCCGGCAGAGGGCGGCATCAAACCCGAATTATCTGGCGGCGATGGTCGGCGATCTTCTGGGAAGCAGGTTCCGGAAACTGGCGTCCGAGAATACGCGCACATCGATCCTCGCATCGTTTGCGGCCGGTTTCGTGATCGGCCTCAGCCCCAAGCTGCGCGCATTCCTGCTCGATCTCATTCGCTGAGAAATCCGCCAATCCCCCGCCCGCAAAGTGCGAGCGAGGGAATGCGGACTGGTTTCAGAAACCCCAAGCGTGAATCGCGATATCGGTGTCGCGCGCCGCGTCATCGATCCGCTTCAATGCGTCGTGACGAAAGCCCCGTGCCGCCGGGTCTTCTTCCTCGCCCGTCACGTCGTTGTGCGCATCGTGCAGAAGATCGAGCGCGTGATGCAGCCGGCCGCGATGGTCGTAAAATGCAAAATCGGCCGGCGGTTGGGCGTCGATGTCCTTGTCGTCCATGATCGAAGCATCCTTCAACGCCTGATACGCATAGCGAATCTGCTTCATCGCCCTGCGCTCTTCATCGTTGGCAAGAGGGTCCATCGAGTCGCGGTGCGCGATCAGCCAATAGGCCGAACGTAGATCGGACATCGCATGCAGATATTTGGGATGGTGCTGCCACCATTGCGCCTGGGCTGCGATCGGAATCACCAGCGCCAGAAAGCCAACAGTCATGGCAATCCTAAGGCTACGGATTTGCATAAAATTCTCCTCTAAACGTTGACGCCCTCCTCGTTCGATTTCCCCGAACGGTAGCGGGAGCATATGGAACAAAAGTTCCCTTTGGAAGGTCCGGGCAGGCGAAGCTGTGATCGGTTGTGGGACGCCCGGACGTCGGCATCAATGAACCGACATGTTCGGATTGATCAGATATTTCTCGCCCGTGGCGCGCTTGTTGTAGGCGGCAATCGTGTCGAGCTGCAGCGCCTCCGCCAGTGAAATCGTGCGCGTGTAGTGGCTGGCAAAAGTCGTCTTGATTTCGTGTGCCACGCGCTGGCGCAGCTTCTCGCCTTCCGCCGGGCCGATCTTCTGCAGGAAGGGTGTGAGCAGCCAGCCGCCCAGGCCCCATGACATGCCGAAATTGCGATTGAGTTCGGTCGGTCCCGTATCGAGGCCTCCATAGATATAGACCTGCTTGTGCACCGACGATCCGTAGCGGCTGTAGTTCTTCGCTTTGAGATTCACCGCAACTTCCATTCCCGCAAGGATCTGGCCCGCGAGCTTTCCGCCCCCGATCGCATCGAACGCGAGCGTCGCGCCGGTTTCCGCCAGTGCCGCAATGAGATCTTCCATGAAAGACGGTTTCGAAGAATCGCAGATATGTTTCGCGCCGAAGCCGCGCAGGATTTCCGTCTGCGCCGGATTGCGAACGATATTGACGAGGCCTATGCCGTCCGCGAGGCAGATCTTGTTCAGCATCTGCCCGAGATTGGAGGCTGCAGCCGTGTGAACGAGCGCCGTGTGGCCTTCGCGCCGCATGGTTTCGACCATGCCCAACGCCGTGAGCGGATTGACGAAGCACGACGCGCCGTCGGCCGCGGTCGTGCCGGGCGACAACACAAGACAATCCGATGCGCGCAGGCAGCGATATTGCGCATACATCGCACCGCCGATAATCGCGACCGTCTTGCCGAGCAGGTGTTGCGCATTGCTTCCCGTCTTGACCACTTCGCCCGCACCCTCATTGCCGACCGGCAACGACTCGCCGGCACGCGCTGCCATCGCCCGCATGGCGGTTTGTGGAATCGCAGCCGTAACGACGGGATGCTCGCGCGTGCCCGATACTTTAGCCGTTCGCATGTCGGCCGCGCCGAACAAGAGACCGATGTCCGACGGGTTGATCGGCGTGGCTTCGATCCGCACCACGACTTCATCGGCGGCGGGCTCGGGAACCGGAACGCGCGCAAGCGAGAGCTGAAGCTCGCCATCCTTCGTGACAAGCGAGCGAAGCTGAAGTCCGTCCATGGTCCATCTCCTGATATGATTGGCGGAAATTGTTGGCCGCGGACCCTAGCGCCCGAGTTCGAACGCACGCAACCGGGCACCATGTCATGCGGCCAAATCTGCCGCTGACTCGGACGATTTCATCCCCTATGCTCGCGCGAAAATATTGCCAGGAGTGAAGGCGCATGCAGATCAAAGACCGGATTGTCGTGGTGACGGGAGCTGCGAGCGGCATCGGCCGGGCGCTGGCGCAGAGGTTCGCGCGCGAAGGCGCAAGGCTCGTCGTCTGCTCCGATCTCAATGGCGAAGGCGCCGCGGCCACTGCGAAAGACATCGGCGGCATCGCGTTCACCACCAATGTCGCCAGGGAAGCGGACATCAAACACCTGATCGAGACGGTCGAATCCGAACGCGGCCCGATCGATCTCTTCTGCTCCAACGCCGGCATCGGCTATGGCGGCGGCGCCGAAGTTTCCGATGACAAATGGCAACGCATCTGGGACGTCAATGTGATGGCGCATGTCTGGGCTGCGCGCCATCTCGTGCCGCGGATGATCGCGCGCGGCGGCGGTTATCTGCTCAACACATCATCGGCGGCAGGTCTGCTGTCGCAGATCGGCTCCGCACCCTATGCCGTGACCAAGCACGCCGCGGTTGGACTTGCTGAGTGGCTCGCGATCACGCATGGCGATGACGGCATCAAGGTTTCCGTGCTGTGTCCGCAAGCGGTACGAACGGCGATGACCGCGGGCAATCCCGACGGCGTCGCCAGCGTCAACGGCATGATCGAACCTGAAGAGGTGGCAGAAGCCTGCTTGCGCGCGATCGAAACGGAGGATTTTCTCATCCTGCCGCATCCCGAAGTTCTCGAATATATGCGGCGCAAGGCGGCGGATTATAGTCGCTGGATCAGCGGCATGAAAAAGCTGAACCGGAAATACGCGGGATAGAAACGCCGGCTAACCGCGTTTCCCGCGCGCAAGCCGTTCGGCAAAAAAATCCGCCAGCACGTCGACGCGCTTGGGCCGGGGGCCGCCCGGTGGCGTCACCCAATGCACTGCACTCATGGGCAGCGACCATTCGGGCAGAACGATCTCGAGCGCGTTCGATTTGAGTGCGTCGCGCACGATGAATTCCGGCAGCACGCCAAGGCCGATGCCCGCGACAAGGCTGGGCAACATCGCTTCGCCATTATTGGCGCGCAGCGGACCTTGCGGGCGGACCGTTGCAACCTCGCCGGATTTCTTGCGGAAGCGCCAGGTGTCATGTGTGAACTGGTAGGAATAGCTCAGTCCCACATGCTCGCTGAGCTGCAGCGGATGATTGGGATTGCCGTGCGCCTTCAGATAGGTCGGCGCGGCCACAAGATGGATCGGCATGTCGCACAATCGCCGCGCGACGAGCGAGGAATTGGGCAACGCCGCGATGCGGATGGCGGCATCGAAGCCGTCGCCGATGATATCCACCTGTGCATCGCTCAGATGCAGGTCGATCGACACGTCCGGATAGGCGCGAAAGAAATCCGGCAGGAGGGGAGCGACATAGAGCACGCCGAACGACATGGGCGCTGCGAGCCTTACCAACCCACGCGGACTGGCCGATTGCGACAGCGCCTCACTCTCCGCCGCCTCGCCTTCGGCCAGCATGGCAGAGGCGCGGGCGACGAGCGTCTGGCCGGCGTCGGTCAGGGCCAGCCTACGGGACGTACGGTTGAACAACCGTGTCCCCAGCCTCGCCTCCACCCGGCCGACGGCCTTGGAAACGGTTGCTTTGGAGAGTTTCAACTCCTCAGCCGCGCGGGCAAAAGACCGCATTTCTGCGATTTTCGCGAAGATGGCCAAGCCTTCCAGATCGGGCAAATTTGACATGTCAATATCGGAAACAATGAGTTTCTATTGTTTCTATTTGTAATCCACTACTCACGCAATATGTCTGTCGATGAAAGAGCGGCGCAAAGTCCCAAGAGACCGGCCACAAGGAGACACACAATGATTGAACGCAGACTTTTCAAAGACCTCGGCGGCGCAGACCATGGCTGGTTGCGCGCGAGGCACCATTTCTCGTTCGCCGACTATTTCGACCCCAAGCGTATGGACTGGGGCAGCCTGCGCGTCTGGAACGACGACGAGATTGCACCGAATACCGGCTTCCCTGCCCATCCCCACGCGAACATGGAGATCATCACCTATGTCCGCGAAGGCGCGATCACGCATAAAGACAGCATGGGCAATGTCGGCCGGACGGAAGCGGGCGACGTCCAGGTGATGAGTGCGGGCTCAGGCGTGCGCCATTCGGAGTACAATCTCGAACCCGAAAAGACCACGCTTTTCCAGATATGGATTCTGCCCACGAAGACCGGTGGGCAGCCCGGCTGGGGTGCGAAGCCCTTCCCGAAAGGTGATCGCTCGGGTCGGTTCGTGACGCTGGCCAGTGGTTTTGCCAACGATAATGACGCGCTGCCGATCCGCGCCGATGCGCGCGTACTGGGCGCAACACTCAAGGCCGGCGAGACGACCGAGTATGCCATCGGTGCCGCGCGCCACGGCTATCTTGTGCCGGCGACGGGTGCGATCGAAGTCAACGGCGTGCGCATCGATGCGCGCGACGGGGCGGCGATCAGCGATGTCGACGTGGTCAAAGTGACCGCGCTGGAAGACTCCGAAATCGTCATGGTCGACGCGGCGTAGACGCGCCAACGGTGCCGGCCCGGCCTCGTCCTCTCCGGTCGGTGCCCGCTCTTCGTCGCTCCAGATGGCTATCGGAACTTGCGCGAATCACTGATGGTTCAGAAAGTGCCGTCAATACGATGTTTTTTGCGCGCGGCACCCCGAAAATGCCGAAAAGACTAGCCAATTCGCATTTTCAGAGTAAAACTGGGACCTTCAATCGATTCGCCGCAAGGAAACATAAAATGGCTGTTGCAACGTCCGCCGCTAAGGCAGAACCCAAGAAAAAAGTTGAAACGATCAGCACGCGCCAATTGGCAGCGCAGCTTGCCGAGAAACATGAAATGTCGAACAAGGCCGCGCTTGCGTTCCTCGACGACACGATTGCGGCAGTCTCCAAGCACCTCAAGAAGGGCGCCCGCATCCGCCTGAACGGCTTGGGCATCTTTGCCGTCCGCAAGCGCGCTGCCCGCATGGGCCGCAACCCCGCGACCGGTGAAGCGATCAAGATTAAGGCGAGCAAGAAGGTCGCCTTCCGGGCCTCGAAGGAACTGAAGGAATCTATCTAGGTTCTTCGCATTCGATCATTCGCGTGGCCGTTTCGTCAGGTTCTGCCTGTCGGAACGGCCAGCGGATTTCGGTGGAAACACCGGCTTCCCGGTCAAACGGGGGGCCGTTTTTGTATTTGTGCGGCCCGCAATTGCAGAAGACACGCTCGGCCGAATGACATCCGGCATCCAAGGTGCGTTGAAACGTTGCGGACTTCGGAGCGTTGTCCGATAACCTCGGGCGCGTTCCGTTCCCTTGCCTATCCCTCAAGGCGTCTCATGCGAATCCGCGCGTTAGCATCTGTGGCCGTGTCGATTCCGCTGCTTGCGACATTATCCTGCACCGCGCTCGCCGCGAGCGTGTCCCTGGCGAGGTGCGCAAGCTGACTAATTTGTCTGCCGAGCATTCGCACGTCCCCGAATCGGCTTTCGGAATTTGGTTCCTGCGGACCGAAACCTGGGCGGTGCATGTTCTGGCGCACGCGCTCGCCGATCTGGAGCGGCTCATCACCCACCGAAAACACTCTTATCCCACAATCCTCGATGCAGGATGCGGCAATGGCCGATCCTTTGCGCTTCTCAAAGACAAATTTGCGCCGGCGCGCATTGTCGGCGTGGACATTAATCCGGACATGATCGCTGAGGCGCAAGCGAAAGCCGGCTGCCAGGACGTGCCCGTAGCATTGCATTGCTCCGACCTCGCTCATCTACCACTCGACGACGGCTCGGTCGACTTGTTGTTGTGCCACCAGACCTTTCATCACCTCGTGGCGCAGCGCGAGACGCTGGGCGAATTCCATCGTGTGCTGAGGCCGGGAGGATTGCTGCTGTTTGCCGAATCCACGCGCACCTATATCCATTCCTGGATCATCCGGCTTCTGTTCCGCCATCCGATGGATGTGCAGAGGGACGCCGACGAATATATCGACATGGTCCGGCATGCGGGATTTCAGATCGACGCGAGCGCGGTGTCGTTCCCCTATCTGTGGTGGAGCCGACCCGATCTCGGATTGCGCGAGCGTCTCTTCGGGATCAAGCCCCCACAAGGCCACGCGAAAACGCTGGTCAATCTCGTAGCGACGCGGACTTAGAGCCCACGGCTACCGGTATAGCCTGCGCGACCGGACCCGGCCCAAGTTGCATCGCCTCGGCGGCCATCCGATACTTGCCGCAGTGCCTGTTATTCCCGATTTTCCCCCAAGGAGCCTTATGCGATTCGGTGCGGCGATTTCCTTGCGATTGGCGATAATCGTGTCGTTCCTGCTGCTCGCGGCGACACTTGATCTTGCGCGCGCGGCCGATTCAGTTCCGCAGACGCTGAAAAGCGGTGAAATATTGCGGGGCCGTTTTATTCAGGATCGCCGGCTGGCCGGCTTCGCCAAACCGCTGAGGACCGAGGGAACATTTGTGCTTGCGCCCGGCCGCGGCCTGATCTGGCGGGCGGTGAAGCCTTTTCAGAACACGACCGTCATCACGCCGCAAGGCATTCTAGGCCAGACGAACGGGCAGGAAACGATGCGCTTGCCGGCCGCCCGCATGCCTGGCCTGGCGCATCTCTACGATGTGCTGGGCGGAGCGCTCTCCGGCGACGCGGCACCGCTCGAACAGACATTCGCGGTCAGGCGTAGTGAGGTTGCCGGAGGCTGGCAGATGTTCCTGACGCCTCTGCATCCCGACAATCCCACCATGTCGCAGATCAAATCGCTGGCGGTTGCCGGCCATCGATTTGTCGAGACGATCGAAGTCGACAAAGACGGCGGCGACGTCGATCGCTTGAGCTTCCTCGATCAGAGCGTATCGGCCACGCCTCTGACCGCGGACGAAAAGAGCCTTCTGGGGACTCTGAATAAATGAAGCACCGGGCCGCGTGGGTGTGGCTTGCGGTGCTCATCGCGGCGATGGCTTTTCTTGCTTTGCGATGGACTTCGGGAATCACGCTGCAAAGCAACATCCTCGCCTTGCTGCCGCCCACCGAGCGCGACGCTGCGGCGCAAAATATTCAGGACAAGATCGCGAATGTTTTTTCCAGGCGGGTTGTGTTTCTTGTGGGCGACGCGGATCCTGCGAAGGCGGAGGCAGCGGCGCTCGAACTGTCGGCGGCACTCGGGCATTCGGGAATGATCTCCGCGCTCACCTCGAAAATCGACGTGAACGCCGAGCAGCGCATGGCTGCCGCTTATTATCCCTATCGTATGGGGCTTCTCTCCAACGCCGACCGCAATCATCTATTCGCCAATGACGGCCAGGCTCTAGTCTCGCGCACGCTCTCGATGCTTTACGGTCCGGGCGGATTTGCGAACGCCAAGCTGATTGCTCACGATCCGTTCCTGCTGTTGCCGGCCTATTTTCTCGCGCTGCCTTTGCCGGAATCGCGGCTTGCTGCCGACAACGGGGTGTTGTCGGTGCGCGACGGGAACGAGACTTACGTTATGGTCAGCGCCGATCTCGCGGGAGACGCCTATGCGCTTCAATACGAGACGCGGTTCGGCGACTTTCTGTCGAAAACGCTGGGTGCACTTCGCGCGCACGCGCCGGGATTGAATATCCTGCGCACCGGCGCGGTGTTCTATGCCCACGAAGGCGCCGACGAATCGATGAACGAGACCTCGATCATCGGTTTTGTCTCGATGGCCGCCACGCTTGCGCTCATCTTTGTGGTGTTTCATGGCCTGCGCCCGATCGTTCTTGGCTTTATCGCCATCAGCGCGGGAGTTCTCTGCGCCTTCATCGGAACGCTTCTCGTCTTCGGGCAAATTCACACGATCGCGCTTTTGTTCGGCGTCAGCCTGATCGCGATTTCCGTGGATTACAGCCTCCAATATTTCTGCGAATATTTCGATTCCGGTGCGCCGGATCCGGCGGCGCGCCTCAAGCGCGTGTTGCCCGGCGTGGCTGTCGGGATCAGCACGACATTGATCGGCTATTGCACGCTATTACTGGCGCCGTTTCCCGGCCTGCAGCAGGTGGCAGTCTTTTCGCTGATCGGGCTGGGCGCATCCTGTCTGACCGTCGTGCTATGGTATCCGGCGTTGGATGCGAAACGCCCACCGCGGGCCGACAACACATTTGTTTCGCTTGCCGCCCGTCACTGGGCTCTGTGGGAAGATCCCGCCTTACACGCGACGCGCGTCGGTATTGTCGTCCTGTGCGCCGTTCTTGCCATCGCCGGCTCGTTCCGCCTTCGGACGGACGACGACGTCCGCCATCTGCAATCCCTGGACACGGACCTGAAGCAACAGCAGGCCGAGGTCGAGCGCCTCACGGGCTCGTCGCCCAGAGCGCAATTTCTTCTCGTGCGGGGCGCGAACGAGCAGGCATTGCTAAAAACCGAAGAGCGGGTCGCAAGCCGACTGAACCATGCGCAAGACATTCTCGGCGGCTACACCGCGATGGCGCAATTCGCGCCGTCGATCGCGCGTCAGGCGGAGAATCGCAAGTTGGTACGGCAGCGCCTGATCGCACCCTATCTTGCCGGCTATCTCGCCCAGATAGGATATCAAGGACAGGTCGACTACACACCGCCAGGCGGATTTCTGACTCCGGCGGTTCTGCCGCGCACCGGTGCGCTCTCGTTGCTGTCGATCCTGGATGTGAGCAGCAGCCCACATCCCGCCCATATCGTGCTGCTACAGAACGTGACGGACGCGAGCCAACTCGAGAAACGGGTCGCCGATATCCCGGGCGTGCGTTTCGTCAACCTGACCGACGATTGGTCACGCCTGTTCGGCGACTATCGGCGTTATGCCATCGGCCTGCTCGCGCTTTCTGCCCTCCTGATGTACCCGCTTCTCGGTTGGCGTTACGGTTGGTTCGGGGGCTTGCGCGTGATGGCGCCCTCGCTCGTCGCGGTCGCGCTTGCTCCGCCGATTGCAGCGCTGGCCGGCGTCGCGTTCACGTTTTTCAACGCGATGGCGCTCGTGCTGGTGCTCTCGATCGGCGTCGATTATTCCGTATTCTGCCGCGAGACATCGGGCGAGCGAAAGCCGGTCACCATGCTCGCCATCGCGCTGGCCGCATTGAGCACGATCCTGTCTTTCGGCATGCTGGCATTCAGTCGGGTGTTCGCGGTGCACGCGTTTGGGGCGACCATGCTGATCGGAATTGCGCTCGCTTTCTTGTTTGCGCCGATGGCCGGGGATGGACGCTTTGGCACGCGTAAGATGGGGTCGATATGAAGGTTTTTTCCAGATTTTTTCCATTGACCGCGCTCGCACTTTGCGGCTGCGTAACACAAGCGCCGAACGCGAGCATTGCCATACAGGACAACGAGGCCCTTCTCGCGCCGGATGTCGCCTGCGCTATGCCGCCGCCCACCGGCAGCAACGTCAGCGCTGCACAGACCATCGTGGCGCATTTTCGCGGCCAGACTTATTCGTTCGAGGCGCAGATCCAGGAGACGCCCGACGAGTTCGACCTCGTCGCGCTCGACAATCTCGGTCGGCGCGCGATGTCCGTGAAATGGCGCGGCGGACACATGGATTATACCCGCGCCGACTGGCTTCCGGCTGCCGTGCGTCCGGCCGACATGCTCGGCGATATCGCCATCGTCTTTTGGCCGACCGGCACCATTCGCCCTGCTCTGGCGGCCTGCGGTGCCGCGCTGATCGAAACCTCAAACGGTCGTGTGGTGAAAGTCCGCGATCGCGATGTGATCGACGTCACCTACGAGCACGGTGACGGTTGGAACCGCGCGGCCCATCTGCGCAATCTCGCATTCGGATTCAGTGTCGACGTTCAATCGGCCGAGATTGCGCAGTAAGACCGGCTTTCAGATACGCCGGAAGATCAGCGACGTGTTGATTCCGCCAAACGCAAAATTGTTCGACGCGAAATGCTCAACATCGATCTTGCGCGGCTCGTGCATGACATAATCGAGCTCGGCGCAGCGCGGGTCGATTTCTGTGAGGTTGGCGGTGTGCGGCAGCCATCCGTCGTTCATCATGCAGATCGACAGCCAGCCTTCGATCGCGCCGCACGCGCCCAGCGAATGTCCGAAGTGACCTTTCAACGAATGGAAAGGAACGCGCGCGCCATAAGCCTCCGCACTCGCCTGGGATTCGGCGATGTCGCCCGAGTCCGTGGCCGTACCGTGACCGCTGATGAATCCCAGATCGGAAGGCGAAAGCCGCGCCTGTTTCAGGGCCTCGCGCATGACGATCGTCTGGGTTTCCGCCTTGGGCTGGGTGACATGCGCGCCGTCGCTGTTCGTCGCAAACGCCACGATCTCAGCCAGCGGCACGGCGCCGCGCGCACGCGCATGTTCGAGGTCTTCGAGAACCAGAATTGCGGCGCCCTCGCCGATCACGAGACCGTCGCGCTTCTTGTCGAAGGGTTTCGACGCGGTTTCCGGCGAAGTATTACTGGTGCTGGTGGCGAACAGCGTATCGAAAACGATCGCCATGGTGGGGCACAATTGTTCCGCGCCGCCCGCCAGCATGATGTCGGCGTGACCGTAGGCGATGGCTTCATAGGCATAGCCGATGCCCTGCGAACCCGAAGTGCAGGCCGATGAAGTGGTGATGACGCGTCCGGTGAGTCCGTTGGCGATCGCAATGTTGACCGGCGCGGTGTGGCTCATCATGCGGATATAGCTGGTGGCATTCAGGCTTCCCGCTTTACCGGTGCCCATGAAGCCTGCGAAATCCTGCACGGGCTCAGTCGCCCCGAAAGACGAGCCGCAGGAGACCCCCGCGCGGCCGGATTTCAGCACGGGATCGTCCGTCAAGCCTGCGTGCGCGAGCGCCTTTTCCGCAGCGTTCACCGCCATCACAGCAACGCGCCCCATCGAGCGGGTCTTCTTGCGATGATAGGCCGTCGTATGATCGAACCAGTCGATCGCGCCGCCGATTTTCGTGTTGAGATCGGACAGGCGATCCCATTCCTGCATATACCGCGTGCCGGTTTGCCCCGCTTCCATGCGTGCGCGGATTTCCGGCCAGGTTCCGCCGAGAGCCGTCAACCCGCCCATGCCTGTCACCACCACGCGGCGCATCAGCAGAGTCCCCCATTCACCGAGATCACCTGACGCGTAATGTACGCCGCATCGTCGCTGAACAGAAATGCCGCGAGGCTTGCCACTTCTTCCGGCTTACCCACGCGGCGCATGGGAATTGCCGACGTGACTTCCTCCGGCACACCTTCGGTCATCGCCGTTTCGATGATCCCGGGCGCGATGCAGTTCACTGTGATGTTCCGTTTGGCGAGTTCGATGGCAAGCGCCTTCGTCGCGCCGATAATGCCCGCTTTGGAAGCGCTGTAATTCACTTGCCCGCGATTGCCGATGAGGCCCGACACGGACGACATCGTGACAATCCGTCCACCGTCGCGGCGGCGGATCATGGGCATCACGAGCGGATGGAGAACGTTATAGAGCCCGTCGAGATTGGTGTGCAGGACGGCATCCCAGGCATCGCCGTCGATGGCGGGAAACGCATTGTCGCGCGTGATTCCCGCATTGGCGACCACGCCCCAGTAAGCCTCTCCCGTGCGCCGCTCGAGTGCCTCGCGGGTTTCCGCGCGGTTTGCGATATCGAAGTCGATGATGTCGGCCGTTCCATTTCCGGTCCGTATCTCCGCCACGACTGCCTCGGCGCCGACTTTGTCGCGCCCGTAATGCACGGTGACCGAAAAGCCTGCCGCGCCCAGCCGCAACGCGATCGCTCTTCCGATGCCCTTGCTTGCGCCGGTCACCAGCACGGGCTTACCGGCGCAAGTCGTCATCGCACGGCCCCGTTCAGAAAGGCCTGCGGATCAGCCGGCGCGTAGACTTTGAGATTTGCGGTTGCGACTTCTCCCTGCTCGTCGTCCAGCCGGCAATCGAAAGCGAACATGGCGCCGTCACCAAACACCATCGTTGCCACGACAGTCAGCTTTTCGTTTTCCGCGAAGCTTGCGCGTTTCGAAAGATAGCGCCGGCAGCCCAGCAGAAATCCGATATTGGCCGGCAAACCGCTCGCGCGCCGCTTCCGCCCGTCGATCGCCGCAATGGCCTGCGCCATCATTTCGAGTCCGACATAAGCGGGAAGACCGCGGCCGGGCTCGAAGAACGGATTGTCGGAACGCACGACTGTCTCCGCCAGTGCATCGTTCTCACTGATCGAGATAATGCGATCGAGAAGGCGCATGGGCGGCCGATGCACGATGAATTCATCGATTGCGAGTGCGTCCGGTGTCATGCCGTCTCCAGGATCAGCGCGATATTATTACCGCCGAACGCATAGGAACAACTCATCGCGCGCTTTGCGTTGCCAGCTTCGCCGCTTCGCGCGATCAAGCGAATGGGCGGCATTTCGGGGTCCGCTTCGCCGTCCCAGACATGTGCCGGCAACCGCCCTGCCCGCAGAGCTATCATGGCAAATGCCGCTTCGCACGCCCCTGCCGCGCCCAGCATATGTCCAGTCAGCGGCTTGGTCGAACTGCAGGGAAGATCGGTCCCAAATACGCGCGTGACGGCACGCGCCTCCATCAGATCGTTGAGCTTGGTCGCCGTGCCGTGGAGATTGAGATAACCTATGTTGCTCGTGCCGCATCCCGCGCGTAAAAGCGCACGCCGCATGGCGGCCTCGGCACCTGTCCCTTCGGGATCCGGCGCGCTGATGTGATAAGCGTCCGCGCTCTCGCCCCATCCGGCCAGCCTAACCGGCGATGGCCGCCGCGACAGCAGAAAGAGCGCGCCGCCCTCGCCCAGATTGATGCCTCGCCGGTGAAGGCTCATGGGATTGCAAACCTCGGGCGACAGGGATTCGAGCGCCGAAAACCCGTTGAGCGTCAGATCGCACCGCGAGTCGATGCCGCCCGCAAGGGCGACATCGCAGAAGCCTGCCTGGATCAGCCTTGCAGCGCTGGCCAGCGCTTTCGCGCCGGATGTGCACGCCGTCGAGATTCCGTAAACCGGTCCCGACGCGCCAACCCTCCCGGCGACATGCGCCGCGGTGTCGCCCAGTTCCTGTGCCGAGGCGCGAAACGTCTTCGGCCAGTTGCCGCTCTCGACAAACGACGCGAGCGCCGCACCCACCTCGCGGACGCCGCTGGTGGACGTGCCGACGACGACTGCAATCCGCTTTGGTCCCACGGTCTCGATCTCGCGCGCGATCGCGGGCGCAAGCGATTTGAGGCAATGATCCGCAATCCGATTGCAGCGGCTGTCCGACGACTCGTCGTTGAGTTCAAACGGCAGAACACCGGCGGGGACCGCACGCCCATCGCTGAGGTCCACCGATCCACGAACCGTCGGGGGAGCCGGCGACAACAGGTTCCGCTCCACGTCTTCCCCGTTCGCGCCGAGCGCGCACGCGATGGCAAACTCGTGAATGTAAATGGCTTGTGTCATGTCGGCGACGCCACGAGTTCGCGCACTGCCGCGAGATAACGTTTGGGATCGCGCACGAACGGATTGTCCAGATCCCATGCGTAACCCGCCAGCACCGAAACGATCTTGCGTTTCACATCGGTGGGTTGCCTAGGCTGCGAGAAAATAACGTTCTGGAACGACGCGTCGTACCAGCCTTCCACATAGGCACGGAACGTTTCGATGCCGATTTTGAGGGGCTGCTCGAACTCGGCCATCCAGTCGACGGTTTCGCCGCGGAATTTCCGGTCGAGCGCGTGCCCCGCAAGAATGGCCGATTTGAGCGCGATGGTCACACCCGACGAAAACACCGGATCGAGGAACTCCGCGGCGTTGCCGAGCATCGCGAAGCCCGGGCCATAAAGCCGTTCGACATTGCACGCATAGCCGGAGATCGTTCCGGCAGGCCTGATCTGTTCGGCCCGCGCCAACAGGCCGTTCATCCGTTCGGCCTGTGCGACAAGATTGAACAATTGCGTCTGGCTGTCCGTGCCCGCAACCGCGAGGTCCGCCTCCGGTCCCACGGCGCCGATCGAGGAAAGCCCGTCGGCCAGCGGAATCAGCCAATACCAGATTGACGGATTTTCCGGATGGACGCTAATCAGAATTTTGTCGCGATCGAATGTGTCGTCCGCGATATTGTCGCGCACATGGCAGAACACGGCCTTGCGCACCGGAAAATCCGCGGGCTTGTCGAGCGACAATAAACGCGCGAGAACGCGTCCGAAACCGCTCGCATCGAGCGCAAACCGGGCCGCGATTTCCCGCTCGGCGCCGCTCTCGTTTCGCACCTGCATCGTCACGCCATCCGCGCCCGGCATGAATCGGGTGACTTCCTCGCCGAATGTGATGCAGGCGCCTTTTTCCGCCGCCGCCAGCGCCAATGTCTGGTCGAAAAGGTCGCGTCGTACCTGAAACGTCGTGCCCCACCCGGCCGTCATCTTGTCACGGAAATCGAGCGACTGTTCCTCGTTACCACGGCGAAACACGGCGCCGTTTTTGTGCTGGAACTTCGCGGCAACGACGCAATCAAGCAGCCCCGCCTCTTCGAGGAACGCCATCGATTGCGGCAACAGGCTTTCGCCGATCGAGAAGCGGGGGAAATGAACGCGCTCGACGACTTCGACGGAATAACCGCGAGCGGCGAGATAGGCCGCAGCGACGCTGCCTGCAGGTCCCGCGCCGATCACCGCAACATCGATCCGGTTTGTCATTGCGCGGCCCTTAAACGAGAAATGGCACGAGCTTGTCGCGCAAGACGGCCGGCGTTTCCCAGAGCATCGCTTCGGTCTTAATGTCCACGGCAACCTGAACGGTATGTCCTTTGGTCGCCTTCGCGCCGGTCAGCTCGTCAAGGGCGAGATATTCGATCTTGAGACGATTTTCCCACTCGGTGAGCGACGCCGTGATCCCGATCCAACGACCAAGACGCAGCGGCCGGTAGTAGCGGATATGCATGTCGATCACGGGCCACGCAAAGCCGCTCTCCCGCATCGCGTCATAGCCGTAGCCGATACGAACCATCAGTGCGACCCGCGCGAGTTCGAAGAACTTCGGGTAATTGCCGTGCCAGACGATATTCATCGGATCGAGATCGTAGAACTGCGGACACGTCCTGATGGTTTCGCTGATAATCGGTTTCATGACGCGCCTGTTTCCGGCAGCGTGAAGCCGCGGGATTCGATCGCCGTGCAAAGCTTTGCGATCACGCGGTCGAGCGGCAGATCTTCGTCGATGAAAGGGATCAGCGAATCCATCTGCTCGCAGAATTCGACGATGGGAGACCCAACAATCTCATGCGTCAGTTCGCCGGCCCTGAGGCGCAAATGCAGGGCCTGCCGCGTTGCGATCAAGCCTGCAGCCGCGACCTGCTCGCTCAGCTCCAGCACGCGCACCGCGTCGCGCGCAGCGATGGTGCCCATCGAAACCTTGTCCTGATTGTGGCATTCCGTCGAGCGCGAGAACACGCTTGCCGGCATCGTCAGTTTGAGCGCCTCGGCGGTCCAGGCGGATGCCGCAATCTGCACCGCCTTGAGTCCGTGGTTGATGGCATTTCGCGGCGCGCGCGCTCCGGAGAGATGTTGCGGCAGCCCGTTGTTGAAGCGGCCGTCCACGAGCAATGCCAATTGACGGTCGAGAAGATCGGCGACGTTGGCGACCAGCGTTTTCAACCCGTCCATCGCAAATGCGACGTGACCGCCATAGAAATGTCCGCCATGCAGGACGCGCCCATCCTGGGGATCGAACAGCGGATTGTCGTTGGCGCTGTTGAGTTCGGTTTCGAGAAGGCCACGGAACGCCGGCAGCATATCTTCGAGTACGCCGATGACGTGCGGTGCGCAGCGGATCGAATAGCGGTCCTGCAACCGATCCGGCGCGCTCGCCGCGGCGAATGCCGTGAGATCGTTCCGGATTCGCGCGGTCGCCTTCAACTGTCCCGGATGCGGTTTGGCAGCCGCCAGACGCGCATCGAAATGCGCGGCATTTCCCAGAAGCGCAAGCGACGCCATCGCTGTAATGCGGCACGACAAATGCGAAAGCCATTCTGCCCGCTTGAACGCCAGCGCGCCGATGCCTGTCATCGCAGCGGTGCCGTTCATCACCGCGAGCGCTTCTTTCGGCTGGAGCACAACCGGCTCCAATCCTTCGCGCGCGAATGCGACGGAGACCTCCATCTCTTCGCCGCGATAAAGCACAACACCTTCGCCCGCGAGACACGCCGCCACATAGCTCAAAGGCGTAAGGTCGCCGCTCGCGCCGACCGAGCCTTCGGCCGGGATGCGCGGCAGGATATCCCGTCGCAGCATGTCCGCGAGCAGCTGGACGAGATCCGGCGTCACGCCCGACCAACCCTGCACCAGGCTCGACAGGCGCGCAGCCATGACGGCGCGCGTTTGCGCCTCGTTCAGGACATTTCCCGTTCCGCAACGATGGTAGCGCGTCAGATGCAATGGCAATTCCGCGACGAGATCCGCCGGCACGTTTGTTTCGCAGGAATCGCCGTAGCCGGTGGTGACACCATAAACGGTTTCGCCCCTCTGGATGGCCGCATCGACGAAGGCCGCAGAGCGCGCAATGCGGGTGACGACAACATCGCTCGCGGAAAGACGGGACATCCGGATAAGGCGGGCGATATCCCAGACGTCTTCCAGCGTCAACGCAGCTTCGCCAAACACAACGTCACTCATTCCGCGGCCCTCTGAACGGCAATTGCATCCTGGCGAACATCGGGAACCGGAGCCCAGAACGAATAGAAGTTGAACCATTGCAACGGCGTTTCGGCAATTCGCGATTCGAGCGATCGCGCATATTGCGACGCATAGCGCCGGATCGCGCCGATCCGGTCCGCGCGCGGCAGTTCGATCAATTCAGCGAATTTCGAAAAATGCACCCGGAAGCCTGTGCCTTCCCGCACGCAGAACAGCAGATAGGCGGGCGCTTTCAGCAGCGACGCAAGAACAAAAGGACCTTGCGGGAATTGCGCGACTTGGCCCAGAAACGGCACCTCGACCACGCGCCCCTCTTCGGACACGGGAACGCGGTCTCCCGCGATGACCACCCACTCGCCTTTCGCAATCGCCTCGGAAAGAACGATTGCCGTATCGATGCCCACTTTGGTGACCGGAAACGCGCGAACGGGAGAAGTCGGAGAGAGTTCCTTCAAGAGTCTGTTGAACAGTTTTGCGTGCTCCGTGTGCATCAATACATTGACGGGAACGCGACCGCTCAGCGCGCCTACGGCGCGGATCACTTCGGGATTTCCCAGATGCGCCGTGATGACGACGATACCTTGTCCACTCGTCTCGACATGTTCGAGCAATTGCAGCGACGGGCCGGGCCAGATGTGGGGAACATGCGTCGTCCAAGCCGAGAGCTTGTCGAGCACGGAAACGCCGAAGCTCAGGAAATGCCGGAAAGACAGCCACAGCGTCGGCCGCTGCTTGGACAGGCCCACCTGCCATGCATGCTCGAGATAATCGCGCGACGCCCGGCGCTGAACGCCGCCTGTTGCAAAGAAATAGACGATGACGGGAAACATCGCAGCGAGGCAGATATGACGCCCCAGAATCCGATAGATGACGGCAAGAGTCCGCATGCCCCAATACGCACCGCGCTCCTGCAGGGACGACCAGCGCGCCGCCTCTACCCGGCGATCGGGATTCCGTCTAAATATGAGCGATGGCAAGCGCCAGAGCATTCCGAAGAACAACCGCGTCTGCAGGGCGGAGAGCGAAACATTGTCGCGCACGACGTCGAAATTCGAAAAATTGTCTTCGGGATATATCACTTTTACCGGAACGCCTTTGAGCGGAATTCCCACCCAATGCGCCTTCACGATGATCTCGACATCGAATTCCATGCGCCGCCCGCGCACCGATTTGCGCACGAGTTCGAGCACGGCATCGACGGGATAGACCCGAAAGCCGCACATCGCATCAGGGATATGAAGCGCGACGGCATTGATCGCGACCCAGAAATTCGTGAACGGCCGCCAGATGCGCCGCACCAGCGGGATGTCGGCCCCATATTGCGGCTCGCCGGTGACGATCGCCGAGGGGTTTGACCGCGCCGTGTCCAGCAACGACGGCAGACTCGAAAGATCGTGCTGGCCGTCGGCGTCGATTTGCACGGCATGGCTGAAGCCGCGTTCCCGCGCCCGCGCCATGCCGTCCATGACTGCGGCTCCCTTGCCCCCGTTGATATCGTGCCGGCGATATTCGACGTCAGAGTGTTCCCGGCATATGGCATCGATGCGGGCACCGACGGCAGGATCGCTTCCGTCGTCGATCACAATCGTGGGCAGCCCGTCCAGCCGCGCGAGAATGCTGTCCAGCGCCGCGACATGGTTGTGAGTCGGTATGATCACGCACGCACGAAATTCGGTCATTCCGCGTCCCCGATCGTCCCTTCGGATGCGATCACATTGCCCAGTTCATAGGAATATTTCAGCCGCTGCGACAAACGTCGGAGGCGCAGCAGGACGGCGTCGCCCGGCCGCAATATACGCCGGAACTTCACCTGTGACAGGCCGGCGCCCTGCGGCCGCCAGCCCCACAAATGCTCGGCCCAAAGTGTCGCCATATGCACCTGCGCAATGCCGGCAAGCACTGGCTGCTCGGGGAAATGCCCCTCAAACCAGATCATGTCCGGCGTGAATTCGATGGCGATCTCTGCCATGTTCAATTCGGTGCGCAAAACCGAACCGCGGCCCAGACGTTTTGGAGATGCAAGCTCGAACAGAGCCCGCAACGCCGATTGCACGCGTTTACCCTGCCGGTCCAGCGGAATTAAGCCGAAACGCCAATGTTTCGGTCTCTCGGAGGGTTCGAGACCGACGGCCAGCGCACGGCGAATATCCCGCGACAGGCGGAACGCGCCCTTCTGGGCGAGCGCGGCAATGCCGTCCGGGTTGAGGTGAACAACTGCGCCCAGGTCGCCCTTGCGTTCGGGAAGATCGACGGCGGCCGCGCTCTCGATGAATGGATGCCGGAGCAATCGCTCTTCGACCCGCGCCAGCGAAACCCGCTTGCCGTTGATCTTGATGATGCGATCGCCCCGCCCCATCAGGCGAAAATTTTCACCGACATGCGCGGCAATGTCGCCGGTCAGAACCGGTTCGCCGGAACTCGCAAAAGGCGAGTGCACGCGCAGATTGCCCTGCAAATCGGAAGCGGTCCGCACGCCGGGGAACGGAGTCCACAACGCATCTTCGCGATCCTGCCGTCGCCACGCGATGCCGCCGGTTTCCGTGCTGCCCAGCACTTCGATCGGCAGACTGCCGAAATGCTCTCGCGCCGAATGCGCGACCGTAATCGGAAGGGGAGCGCCGGAGGAAAAGACCAGGCGCGGATGTCCGGCCACGAAATTCGCCGCCGCCGGAAGCCGCATCAGATGCGCCGGGCCGGTGACGAGCGTGGTCTCCGGAGAAAGCTTGCGTTCGAGTTGTTCCCAATAGTCGGCGGATTTGTCGGCCGAAACGCCGCCAGAAACGAGCGGCCAGAAAATGCGGAACAACATGCCGTAGATGTGCTGGTGCGAGACTGTTCCCACGACGCGTTGTGCGCCCATCGGCCATAGCTGTTCGAGAACAGAGGCTTCGGCGTCGAGTTGCGCAATGTTCTTCGGCACCGGTTTCGGCTTTCCGGTGACACCCGACGTATAGAAAAAAAGGTCGAGATCGCCGGCGACGTCGATCGGCGCTGCGGCGCCATCGTCGTCCGAATGCGCCAAGTGGATCGTTGCGAACGACGCCACGTCCTGATCCGTCAGCACGGCATGCTTGTCCGCTTCGATCTCGCGCAGATATTCGGGCTGCAAGTGAGCCGGGCAATAGACGGCGAGGCTTTTCCGGCTGGCTGCGAGAAGACCTGCAACGAACAAGGACGCTGAAGCGGTATGAAGATAAATGCGCTGCGCATCGGAAAGCTTCGGCTCCAGTTGCAATGCGATGCTCCGGATGCGGCCGGCCGTGATCGCGCCACGCTCGGCCTCGAAGAGGATTTGCGACGGCGGAGCGAATGCGACGGTATGTAGAAGCCGCTTCATGACCGATGTTGTCGCATCACACGCTGCCGAACGACATACTCTCCGACGAAAAGCAGGCCCGCAGCGACATAGGACAGAAAGCCATTGTAAAGCGTCCAGGCGGCCCAGCCGGGCTGAAGCACCGTCCACAGCGCGACAACGCCATTGAGCGCGAAAAAAACGATCCAGACGATCGTGACCTTGCGGGTGTAACGAACGCCGCTCTCCGGAAGATCGGGGGCGAGCACTCTGGCAAACCGCTCGATCATGCTGGGCGGCTTCCACAGGGTCACGGCAAACACGCTCAGCATCGCGGCATTCATGAAAACCGGATAAAGACGTACCGCAAGCGGGCGATCGAACGCGCCCACCGCCGCGATGGCCGCAAGCACCGGCAGCAACGCCAATCCCAGCGACGCCGGAACGCTGGGCAAGCCCGGCAGTGTGACACGCGCGAGCAACACGACAAGCAAAACGAGAAGCGCGGCGCCTGGGCCGATCGTGTGGACCAGGACAATCGCGAAGGCGGGATAGAGAAGCGAAACGCCCGCGAAGACCGCAGAGGATAGATTAAGCCCCTTTGACATGGGTAAGTTCGTAAACCCGTTCCACGACATCGCCGACAGTTCGAACGGTCTTGAATTCCTCGGGCTTGATCTTGCGGCCGGTCAGTTTCTGCAGCTCGACCACAAGGTCAACGGCATCGATGCTGTCGAGGTCGAGATCCTGGGCGAGATCGGCATCGGGCACGATCGATTCCTCGGGCGTATCGAACAGCGCCGCCATGTATTTCCTGATCTGTGCGAGGATTTCGTCGCGTTCCATGCCTTCGGCCCTACCGCATGCCCGAGACGAATTTCGCCAGCGACCTTACGGTGCGGAAATGCTCTTGCAAATGCTCGTCTTCGGGATCGATCTTCACGCCGTATTTCTTCTGGATCTCCACTCCGATCTCCAGCGCGTCGATGGAATCCAGCTCGAGTCCGCCCTCCCCGAACAACGGCTCGTCGGTGCCAATATCGGCGGCCGAAACCTGTTCGAGGAACAGGCAGGACACGATCAGCGCCTTCAGTTCGGTTTCAAGCTGTTCCATAAGCCGTCAGTTCCTCAAATCGGCGCGTCACATGGGCGGTCAAGCTACGAGCCGCCCGCGAGGGAATTTCGGCCAGCGCAAAACGGTCGGTATCTACCAGATCGCAGACCCGCACCCGGTAGAGCGGCCTGCTCGCCGGACATTGATACCATTTCTCGCCTTTGCGAAGCATGGGAGGCGTGCAGGTGACCGTTACCAGACGGATCGGCGCGCCGGCGCGGATCGCAATATTGGCGAACCCTCTCTGGAGCCGCACTTTCTGGCCGGGGACCGTGCGGGAACCTTCCGGAAAGATGACGAGATTGTTGCCGGATTTGAGCGCCGCGACGCAATCGTCGATGACCTGCTCCGGGTCGCCCAAATTTGGGATGTAGTTCGTGGCCCTGATCACCCCGCGCATGAACGGGTTCTTCCAGGCGGCAGCCTTCACCACGCATTGCGTTCGTTCCATCAGCGACATGATCAGCACGATGTCGAGAAGCGAGGGATGGTTGGCGATCACAAGCGTGCCGGTTTCGCCCCGCAAAGACGCGGCCCCATCGGTATCGAAATCGAGGACGCGCATGGCGACCACGATCCGCATGAAGAGCTTCCAGGTGCGATGGACGATGCGTTGGGCGATTTGGGCGCGGCGCGCTTTGTCGCGGTAGGCCAGGTTGATGAACGGAAAGACGAAGAGCGCCAGCAGCAGTCCGCCGAGCCCGAACAGCGTGAACGATATCCCCGTACCGCATTGGCGCCAGAACCGGTCGAGGCGTTGCATCATGATGCCGCTCCGAACCACTGCTCGGGATCCACGGCGATCAGGGTTGTTCCGTCCGACAGACGATTCAGAAGTTCGAGAACGCCTGCCCGGCCCGAAGCAACAGCCATCGCCCCGGTTTCGTCGGAGCCCAATGTCAATCTGAGCGCGATTGCCACGCCGGGCACACTCTCATCTTCGAAAACGTGAAAGGGTTCCGGCAGGCGGACATCGGCGAATGTCAGTGTCACGTCCTCGCACTCCTCCGTCACTAGCCGTGCATAAGCCTCGATCAGGCCGGCGGCGAACGTTTGGCGGCCCGCGGCGATTGCGGTGTGACTGAGACGTTCCTTGCAAATCTGACCAACAAGCCCCGGCGCGGCATTGTGCACCGAGCCGGAAAAGGCAATGGGCGACATCGGCTCGCGCGCCAGGATGCTGCGCAGCAGCGACGTCAGCGTTTCGACATTGCCGTGGCGGGAGCAAAAGACGAGCTCGTCGGTGTCGCCGGGCTTGTCGAGCACGCCAAGCGTACAGCGCACCGCGAGCCGTTCGAGCCCGCCCATGCGGCGGCGGATCGCCCCCAGAATTGCCTCGTCCGGCGCAACACTGCCGAAGCTCGGGCCGACAGCCGAATCGGCATCGATGACGATGGCCGCCCATCGCCCCACCCGCAGGTTGCGTAGGTTTTTCATTCCCGCCCCAATATCCCCAAAGGCCTTGCGGCCAATCTCAGGGACTTAAGCTGTATTTAATCAGAATTATCGAATAAGGGCAAAAGGATATCCGACTGGCCGGCATTTCCGGCGGCATCGCGACGACATTGTGTCACTTCAATTTGCCCGCGATGCAATGCAATGTGCCTCATGCCCGGCACAATTTTGTACGCGACGTCATTCCTGCCGGCAGCGGATTCGTCCGCGCGTATTTCCCGGCAACGTCAATCGCCGGCAGCTCGGAACCTCCTCGAATTGTTGAAGGCAGGCATTGCATCGAGTGTGAGTTCCAGGAGCCACAGTCGCGCGGCAATTGCTGCGGCGGTGGGCGATTCAGAGATATTGAATCTCGGAATAGACATCGAGTGCATGGACCCCGAACGGCCGTTTGTAGCTCTCGCGGGCTTTCTGGTCGAAGATGCACCGAGCGACATCGATGCGGAGACATTTTATCGTTGCTGGACCTTCGCCGAAGCCTATTTCAAGGCGTTCCAGCGGGCACCATCCGATCGCGCCGTTCGAACGGTCTCAACCCTGGAAAACTCCGGCAAGACGGCCCGGCTGGACGACGGCACGCAACTTCTCCATCGGCGAGTCGCCGACAGATTCCAACTTTGTCTCGTCTGGCAGGCGGCCGGGGACGCGTGCGCGTTGCGTTACGTCGAAGCGTAGATGCGAGTCTCGAAGCGGCGTGAAATCCAGCCTATTTCGAGAACTTCACAAACGTTCCCCGCAGCGAAACGAAGACGCCGTTCGAACCCGCATGGCATTCGAATTCGGTGGCGCTGGAGAACGTTACTTTGCGAAAGTAGCTGACGACTCCGACGACGGCGTCGGCGCCCGCATGATTCGCATGTTCCTGCAGTTCTTCGAGCGCCGAAATGAGCGTGTCGCGGCAGGCGCCCTCCTCGGTCTTCCCGTGGAAATGCTGGCGGTCGTTCGCGACATAGTCGGAGATATTCTGACCTGCCGGCGCCGGCTGGTCGCCGAAGTAGAACTTCACCGAACTCCCAACCTGCTGGGCGAAATCGGGACTGTCGAGGGTCGGCTGGAGCGAAAATGTATAGCGGTCGTTCCGCGCGGCTGCGGGCAAAGTCATAGCCGTGCAAACGAGCACCAATGCGGCAAGACGCAACATGTTCATGTCTTTTCCTCCCTTTGAAGCGAACGGCAGCCGATGACGAATTGGCGAGCCCGGATGGGATTGAACCATCGACCCTCTGATTAAAAGTCAGATGCTCTACCGCTGAGCTACGGGCTCCCCGCCAAGGGCCGCGGACCATAGTTGCGCAGTCCGGTGGGGTCAACAATCGGCTTCAAATATCGGCCGTATCGTCCACAGTTTCGCGGGCGTAAGCCTCGAAAACGAGGCTTGCGAAGGCCTCGAGCCGGTCTTCCGCGATGGCGCCGCGCAAACCCGCCATCAGGTCCTGATAGAAGGCCAGATTGTGCCAGGTCAGCAACATCGAGGCGATGATCTCCTTCGCCTTCACGACATGGTGCAGATAGGCGCGGCTGAAATTGCGGCAGGCGGGGCAGCGGCAACCGGAATCGAGCGGCGCCGGATCTTCGGCGAATCGCGCATTGCGCAGGTTCAGCGGACCTTCGCGCGTAAAAGCCTGCCCATTGCGGCCGGAGCGTGTGGGCAACACGCAATCGAACATATCGATGCCGCGCATCACCGCGCCCACGATATCGTCGGGCTTGCCCACGCCCATCAGATAGCGCGGGCGATCCGTGGGCAGCAGCGGAACGATCCCATCGAGCGTCTCGAACATGGCGACTTGCGGTTCGCCCACCGCAAGCCCGCCCACGGCATAGCCGTCGAAGCCGATCTCGATCAACTCGCCCGCAGAACGCGCGCGCAGATGGGGAAAGATTCCGCCCTGCACGATGCCGAAACAGGCATGGCCTGGCTGCTCGCCGAACGCGGCTTTGGAGCGCTTCGCCCAGCGCATCGAAAGCGCGAGCGATTTTTCGATTGCGGCTTCGGTTGCAGGGAAGGCGGGACATTCATCCAGCACCATTTGGATATCGGAGCCGAGCAGACGCTGTATCTCCATCGCGCGCTCGGGACTGAGGAATTCCTCCGCACCATCGACGTGCGACTGGAAGCGCACGCCTTCGTCGGTGATCTTGCGCAGCTTCGAAAGCGACATCACCTGGAAGCCGCCGGAATCGGTAAGGATCGGCCGTTCCCAGCCCATGAATTTGTGAAGTCCACCCAGGCGCGCGATGCGTTCGGCGCCCGGCCGGAGCATCAGGTGATAGGTGTTGCCGAGAAGGATGTCTGCGCCGGTTTCGCGCACGGACTCCGGCAGCATCGCCTTGACGGTCGCGGCCGTGCCCACCGGCATGAAAGCAGGCGTACGGATTTCGCCACGCGGCATGTGGATTGCCCCTGTGCGCGCCGAACCCTGGGTTGCAGCGATCTCGAAACTGAAGGTCATGTGGGCATCCGCATCAGAAGACACGCATCGCCATAGGAATAGAAACGGTAGCGCTCCACAATTGCTTCCGCATAGGCGTGCTTCATCGTTTCCGTTCCCATGAAAGCGCAGACGAGCATAAACAAGGTCGAGCGCGGCAGATGGAAATTCGTGAGCAGCACGTCCGCTGTCTTGAAACGATAACCCGGGGTGATGAAGATGTCCGTCTCCCTGCGGAACGGCGCGATCCGGCCGTCATCGCCCGTGGCGCTTTCCAATGTGCGCAGCGACGTCGTCCCCACGCAGGCAATGCGCCCGCCGCGCGCATGGGCAGCGTTGATGTTCGCGGCGGCGCTCTCGTCGATCTCAGCCCATTCCGAATGCATGCGGTGCTCGCTCGTGTCGGCCGCGCTGACGGGCAGGAAGGTGCCCGCGCCGACATGCAGGGTCACGCGCTCCTTCGTGACGCCGCCGGCCGCGAGCCGCGCAAACAGTTCCGGCGTGAAATGGAATCCGGCCGTCGGCGCCGCGACCGAACCTTCGCGATCGGCATAGATGGTTTGATAGTCGGTCTTATCCCGTGCGTCGGCCTTGCGCTTGCCTGCAATATAAGGCGGCAGCGGCGTCTCCCCTTCGCGCGCGATGGCAACGTCGAGTTCGGCGCCCAAGATGCCAAATTCGATCTCCACTTCTCCCGCCTCGCCGCGCGCGCGAACTATCGCGTGCAGGTCCGCTCCGAGCATAAGATTGTCGCCAGTCGAAAGTTTGCGCGCCGGCCGCGCAAAGGCGAGGAAGCGCGCGGGACCAAGCCTTTTGTGCAGCATCACTTCAATGCCCGGCCCCTGCCCTTCGGCGCCCACGCGCGGGAGCCGCCGCCCGCGCAATCGCGCCGGAATCACTTTCGTGTCGTTGACGACGAGCAGGTCATCCGCGCGCAGAAATTCCGGCAGATCGCCGATATGCGCATGCTGTAAAGAACCGTCCGCTCGCACGACCAAGAGCCGCGCGGAATCGCGCGGGCTCGCGGGCCGCAGAGCGATCAGCTCTTCCGGCAGATCGAAATCGAATAGCGCCACATCCATGGGTGGGGACGATAACCGGTGCGGCGCGCTTGCGCGATCAGTGCCCGACGCTTTCGAGCACCGCTTCGATGATGAGATCCTGGGTCGGCTCATCGAGATAGGGATGCATCGGCAGGCTGATCACGGTCTTGCAGATGCGCTCGCTGACCGGAACGGGCGCGCTGGGGAAATGGGCATAACCCTTCTGGGCGCCGAGCGGGATCGGGTAATAAACCGCGGTCGGGATACCCTTGGCCTTCAGATCGGCCTGCAGCTTGTCGCGATCGGGAACCTGCAACGTGTATTGCGCCCAGGTCGATTGGCCACCTTCGATCACGCGCGGCACGCGGATCTGGTTCGAGCGGCCGAGCTTCTCGTTATAGCGCTTCGCGATTGCATCGCGCAGTTCGATTTCTTCCGGGAAGATTTTCATCTTCTCGAGCAGGATCGCGGCCTGGATCGTGTCGAGCCGGGAATTCACCCCGATGCGGACATTCTCGTATTTGTCCGTGCCCTGCCCGTGAACGCGGATGGAGCGCAGGATTTCGATCAGGCCGTCGTCATTGGTGAAGGTGGCGCCGCCGTCGCCGAAACAGCCGAGCGGCTTCGCGGGAAAGAAGCTGGTAGAGGCTGCATCGCCGATGCCGCCCGCGCGTCTTCCGTCCAGCAATGCGCCGAAGCCCTGCGCCGCATCGCACAGCATCAGGAGCTTCTCGCGGCGAACGATGGGTTCGAGCGCGCGATAGTCCGCCGCTTGTCCGAACAGATCGACCGGCATCACCACGCGCGCCTTCAGCTTGCCGTCGCGCTTCACCATCGCGATGGCGGCCTCGAGGCTTGCGGGATCCATGTTGTAGGTATCTTCGAGCACATCGACGAAGACGGGTGTCGCGCCCACGAGAGCGACCACTTCCGCGGAGGCCGCAAACGTGAACGTCGGCACGAACACAGCATCGCCTGGCCCCACATTCCACGCGCGCAACACGATCATCAGCGCGTCGGTGCCGTTCGCGCAGGCGAGCACATGTTTCACGCCGGCGAAAGCCGCCAGCTTCTCTTCCAGCTCCACTACCTGCGGACCCATCACCCATTGACCGCCTTCGACGGCCGCTTCGATGGCGCGGGACAGCGTTGCGCCAAGTCGGCGGCGCTGCGCCTGCAGATCGATGAACGGAATGGTCATGGGAACTCCGGATACGATGCCGCTGGCCTTCTAGGGGACAGGCACGCTCATGACAACGCAGGCCGGGACACTAAATGTTTCCGAATGCGGCGGAGCAAAGTTCAAGGTTCCCAAGGGTTAACGATATCGAGTTCTATATCTTCGAAATCGCGGACATTGCGGGTGGCCAATGTAGCACCACGCGCAACAACGATGCCTGCAATCTCCACATCCCGGAACGCGACAGGGCGACCTTTTTCTCGCCGCCGTGCAGCGAACTGCGCTGCAGCTTCCGCCGCGGCCTCATCGAAAGGTAATATGCGGCCCTCAATATCTTGTCTGAGCAGGCCCTCGAACAAGCTTTCTAGATGCGCTCGTTTGCGACCACGCGCCAACGTCTCAAATCCAAAGCGGATTTCGAAGACGGTGATGCTGGTCAGCCAGACCGAATCCGATAGTTGTCTGTCAAGCCATCTGACCACAGCTTCGTCGGGCCGCAAGCTGATAGTGGCTGACACGACATTCGTGTCGAGAACGATCATTTCTTGAATGACACCGGACGGGCTTCCTCGCCGCGCATTTCCGGAATCTCGAAATCGATGCCCGCCTTGGAAAAGCGCCTGGCAAACCTGGTTCCCAGACCCTCTTCACTCGGCTCTGTCAGCACCGCATTGCGCAGGATATCTCGCGCTTCGTCTTCCATGCTGTGGCCGCGCCGGCGTGCGCGCTTACGCAAGCGCTCTTTCACGTCATCTTCGATATTGCGAACCAGAAGCTGAGCCATAAATTTTGATATCATGATATCAAAGTAAGGTCAACCTCTACGCCGCGTCGCCCTCGACCTGCATTTTGAGGATTTTGTCGGGGGCGCCGCTGATGGTGCCGTTGTTGTGCTCGCCGCCCTTCTTGATCGCGTCGACATGTTCCATGCCTTCGACCACTTGGCCCCAGACGGTGTATTGCCGGTCGAGCCACGGCGCGTCGGCGAAGCAGATGAAGAACTGGCTGTTGGCGCTGTTGGGATTGTTGGTGCGCGCCATCGACACCGTGCCGCGCTTGTGTTTCTCGCTCGAGAATTCCGCCTTCAGATCGTCGAGGTCCGAGCCGCCGCTCCCGGTGCCCGTGGGATCGCCCGTCTGCGCCATGAAATCCGGAATCACGCGATGGAACACGACGCCGTCATAAAAGCTCTTGCGCGTCAGTTCCTTGATGCGTTCGACATGGCCGGGCGCGAGATCGGGACGCAGCGCGATCGTCACGGGGCCGCTCTTCAACGTCATGACGATCGTATTTTCGGGATCACGAGCCATTCTGGGCTTTCCTCTTTTCAGCGCAGCGCGCAACCAGCAATTCGGCGACATAGGGACTTGTGAACGGCGCAACATTGCCGCCCAGCATCGCGATTTCCTTCACCAGGCGCGATGCGATCGCCTGGTGGCGCGGATCGGCCATCAGGAACACGGTTTCGATTTCGGAATTGAGCCGCTGATTCATCGCGACCATCTGGAATTCGTATTCGAAATCCGAAACTGCGCGTAAGCCCCGGATGATAACGGACGCGCCCATCTTCTCGGCGAACTGCATCAGCAGCGAATCGAACGTCTCGACCGAGATGGTCGCGCGACCCTCGGCGAGCGGCGTCGCCTCGCGGCGCACCATCTCCATGCGCTCGGGCAAAGTGAACATGGGTGACTTGGATGGGTTTGTCGCGACGCCGATCACCAGGTGATCGACGAGCTTGACCGCCCGCTTGACGATATCGAGATGGCCGAGCGTTACCGGATCGAAGGTTCCGGGGTAGAGCCCCACGCGTCGCATGACCATTATGCCCCCACCTCTCCAGGTCCGGCCTCGCCGGCCGCTTCCTCGATACGCTCGACCGAAACCACGCGCTCGCCTTCGTCCAGCCGGAACACGACAACGCCCTGCGCCGCGCGGCCCTGAACGCTGATGCCGGATACGCCCACGCGAATCGTCTGGCCCTGATTGCTGATCAGCATGAGATCGTCGGACTCTTCCACCGGAAAGCCCGCGATGATCGCGCTGTTCTTGCGGCCCATGCCCATTGCGACGATGCCGGAGCCGCCGCGTCCCGTAACGCGGTATTCATAGGAACTGGTGCGCTTGCCAAACCCGTTTTCGGAGATCGCGAGCACGAACTGCTCGCGCGCGCCCAGCTCGGCGTAGCGCTCGGACGTCAAGGTCGCCTCTTCGCCGCCGATCTCTTCGTCTTCTGCCGCTTCTTCGACCGGAGCTTCTTCGCCAAGCGCGGCGCGGCGCGCCGCACTCGCCTGCTTCAGATAGGCGCGGGCTTCGGCCGTGGTCGCATTGGAATGGTGCAGAAGCGACAGGCTCACAACTTCGTCCTCGGATGCGAGTTTCACGCCGCGCACGCCCGTCGAATCGCGGCCCTTGAACACGCGCACATCGCTTATTGCAAAACGAATGCACTTCCCGGAATGCGTCGTGAGCAGGATATCGTCACGGTCCGTGCAGGTCTGCACGCCCACGATGCCGTCGCCCGCTTCGAGCTTCATCGCGATCTTGCCGTTGCGGTTGATGCTGGCGAAATCGGAGAGCTCGTTGCGCCGCACATCGCCCGATTTGGTGGCGAACACGACGTTCAGCGCTTCCCATTCGGATTCATTTTCGGGCAGCGGAAGAATGGTGGTGATGCGCTCGCCTTCCTGAAGAGGCAACAAATTCACCATCGCCTTGCCGCGGCCATGGATCGGCGCCTCGGGCAGCCGCCAGACCTTCAGCTTGTAGGCCATGCCGGTCGACGAGAAGAACACGAGTGGCGCATGCGTCGAGGCCACGAAAATATGCGTGACGAAATCCTCTTCGCGCGTCGCCATGCCGGAGCGGCCCTTGCCGCCGCGACCCTGCACGCGATAATCGGCCAAAGGCGTGCGCTTGATATAGCCCGCATGCGTGACCGTGACCGCGACATCCTCGCGCTCGATTAGGTCTTCGTCTTCGACCTCGATCTCGGCTTCGACGAGTTCGGTCAACCGTGGCGTCGCGAACTCGTTTTTGATGTCGTTCAGCTCGTCGCGGATGATCGCGAGCACGCGGCCGCGGCTGCGCAGGATATCGAGATAATCGGCGATGGCCACGCCGAGTTTCGTCACTTCATCGCCGATCTCGTCGCGCCCGAGCGCGGTCAGCCTTGCCAGACGAATTTCGAGGATCGCCTTGGCCTGCTCTTCCGAGAGCCTGATCGAATCGCCCTCGATCATCATGTGGCGCGGATCTGCGACGAGAGCGACCAGGGGCGCCACGTCCCGCGCGGGCCAGATCTTTTCCATCAATTGCGTTTTGGCCGTTGCCGTATCCGGCGCGGCACGGATCAGCGCGATCACTTCGTCGATATTGGCGACGGCGACGGCCAGTCCCACCAAAATATGCGCACGATCGCGCGCCTTGGCGAGATCGAAGCGTGTGCGCCGCGTCACCACCTCTTCGCGGAACACCACGAAGGCCGCGAGCATATCCTTCAGATTCATCAGGATCGGCCGGCCATTGTTCAGCGCCAGCATGTTGACGCCGAACGACATCTGAAGCTGCGAATAGCGATAGAGTTGGTTGAGCACGACCTCCGAGGAGGCATCGCGCTTGAGCTCGATCACGACCCGCATGCCGTGGCGGTCGCTTTCGTCGCGCAGTTCGGAAATGCCTTCGACCCGCTTGTCGCGCACCAGTTCCGCGATGCGCTCGATCATGGTCGCCTTGTTCACCTGATAGGGAATTTCGGTGACGATGATCGCCTCGCGATCCTTGCGCAGTTCCTCGATATGGCATTTGGCGCGCATCAGGATCGAGCCGCGACCGCGGGCGAGCGCCGCACGCGCTGCCTGCTTGCCGATAATCAGGGCAGCGGTCGGAAAATCGGGACCGGGCACGATCTCTGTCAGCGCTTCCATGCTGATCGACGGATCGTCGATATAGGCAAGTGCCGCATCGACCACTTCGCCCAGATTGTGCGGCGGCACATTGGTTGCCATGCCGACCGCGATGCCGCTCGCGCCATTGACCAGCAGATTGGGAAAGCGCGCCGGCAACACGACGGGCTCGCGCTCGGACGCATCGTAATTGTCCTGGAACTCGACCGTGTCTTTCTCGAGATCCTCGGTCAGCGCATGCGCGATCTTGGCGCGGCGCACCTCGGTGTACCGCATCGCGGCGGGAGGATCGCCGTCGACCGAACCGAAATTGCCCTGGCCGTCGATCAGCGGAACGCGAATCGAGAAATCCTGCGCCATGCGCGCAAGCGCGTCATAGATCGATTGGTCGCCATGCGGATGATATTTGCCGATCACATCGCCCACGACACGCGCGGATTTGCGATACGGCTTGTTCCAGTCGTAACCGTTTTCGTGCATCGAATAGAGGATGCGGCGATGCACGGGCTTGAGGCCGTCGCGCGCATCGGGAAGCGCGCGCGAGACGATCACGCTCATCGCATAGTCGAGATACGACTTGCGAAGCTCATCCTCGATGGCAATGGGGCTGACGCTGCCGCCGCTCGCGGGCGGGGCGCCGTCAGCAGTCTCGTCGCTCAAAATGCGTTCCTCAACAGGGCCAGTTCAGGCCGCGGAAGAGGGCCCGATTTCCAGCCCGCTTCGTAGCACTTCTTCAAACGATTCTGCCAGCAAAACCGTGCGATTTAAGGGCGTTGTGCGGCGCTATGCGCGGGTGCCCCCGAAAGCTTCGCAAGCTCCGCCCCGACCCTGTCCATGTCGTAGGCGTACATCAGCCGCGAGCCGTCGTGCAGGTCGTTGTAGCCGAACACAATGCCCAAAATCCGGCCGTCCGACGCGTCGACCACGGGACCGCCACTGAAGCCTGCCCCGGCTGGCGCCGTGAACGTAAAGACCTGTTGAATGGGACATTGCGGGCATCGCGCCTCGACAGGCGAGGACAGATCGCGGACGGTTCCGCGCGCCTGGCGCAACTCGCCCTTCGCACCTTGACCATACGCGATCACAGCCTCGCCGACCGACGGGCGGCCGGTTGGCCCAACCGTCGCGCCGGGCCTGCGAAAGAAGAGCAGATCGTAGTCGGTCGAAGCCCCGATCACATCCATACTCGCCACCAGATTGGCATTGTGGGCATTGGTCGCCGCAATGCCGGCGGCCACGATGGTGGCAGCACCATGTGCCTCAAGCACGAGATCGGCCGAACCATCCAGCGGCAGATAGGCACGCGCGACGGACGACGTAACGAATCCACCGGACGCCTCGCCGGCAGACTGCGGCACGCAAGCGCCAATCGCGCACGCCAGAGCGAGAACGATTGCTGTTCGCGCATACATTGAACGCGACGAGGATTGCGATCCGGAGTCCTCTTGGATCGGACTGATCTTGCGCGGGCCACCATCCGTCACGCAGCCCGCGCCGCGCGACACCTTCCCCCGCGAGGGGGGAAGGTTAAACGAGAAGAGCGCGCGAAAACTTTCTAGCCTTCCCCCCTTCGCGGGGGAAGGTGGACGCCTCGCTACTTTTGCGAGGCGGACGGATAGGGGGCCGCGCAAGATCAATCCGAAACTACCCTAGAACGGAATCTCGTCGTCCATCTCGCCGCGGTCGAAGCTCGCCGGCGCATCGCCGCCGCTGCTGCTGCGAGCCGCACCACCGCCACTGCCTGCACCACCCTCGCTGCGCCCATCGAGCATCACGAGTTCGCCGCGGAAGCGGTTCAGCACCACCTCGGTCGAATATTTTTCCACGCCGTCCTTGTCCGTGTATTTGCGGGTCGAAAGCTGGCCCTCAAGATAGACCTTGGAGCCCTTGCGCAGATATTGTTCGGCCACCTTGGCGAGGTTCTCGTTGAAGATCACCACGCGGTGCCATTCGGTGCGCTCCTTGCGCTCGCCCGAGGCCTTGTCGCGCCAGCTTTCCGAGGTCGCGATGGACAGATTGACCACAGGCTCCCCCGACGTCATGCGCCGCACATCCGGGTCGCGCCCCAGATTGCCGATCAAAATCACCTTGTTGACGCTGCCCGCCATTGCCGGTCCTTCCCGTTCCTTGAAGTGCGCAACCTAGCCCCGGCTTCCCCCGGCCGCCACGGCACGCAGCTTCCCACACTCCCGCTGTTCTTATTATGTTCTCACCGAAAGAAGTCAATCCCCAGCTATTTGCGTCGGCACCTCGGCGCTTACGTCGATACGAGTTCGAATTTTTTCGCGCGAAAAATTTTCTCGTCTGTTTTCCACCCGAAAATTCCAGGAAATCCGCGGCGTCCTTCAGGCATAACAGGCGAAAACCCGCCTGTTCTTCGCCTGATATTCCGCCTGTTCTTCCGCCTGATATCGGCTGTTATTTCTGGCGCCGAACGAACATTTGGAGGGGCGTCCTCGCTCGCAGCGGGGCGAAGATTTCACGATGCGGGCGAGGACGCCCGCGCTCCAAATGGCGCGTGCTTTACTGTTCCCCCAGGATCGCGTCATCGGTTGCGCTCTATGGTTCATGTTATGTTCTTTTTTTGCACAATAAGGCCATACCGGTTCACTTGTCAACCGATATGGCCTTATTGTTGCGATATGCTTTCGACAGCCTTAGGCAGCGGCGATCTTTGCCACATTATCCAATTCCTTGAGCGCATCGTCCGGCAGCACAAGCTCCGCCGCAGCGAGGTTCTCCCGCAAATGGGCGACGGAGCCGGTGCCGGGAATGAGGAGGATATTCGGCGCGCGATGCAGCAGCCAGGCGAGCGCCACCTGCAGCGGCGTGGTGCCGAGGCGCGCTGCCACCTCGGACAAGGTCGACGACTGCAGCGGAGTGAACCCGCCCAGCGGAAAGAACGGAACATAGGCGGTGCCGTCGCGCGCGAGTTCGTCGATCAGGGCGTCGTCGGCGCGATGCGCGAGGTTGTAGGCATTCTGGATACAGACGATCTCGCAGATCTTGCGACCATCGGCGATTTGCTTCGCCGTGACATTGCTCAATCCGATGTGACGCACGAGGCCCTGGTGCTGGAGATCGGCCAGGACGGTAAGCGGCGCCTCGAGCGAGCCCTCTACCGGCCCATGAATACCGAGCATGCTGCGCAGATTGACCACGTCCAGCACGTCGAGACCCAGATTGCGCAGATTGTCGTGCACGGCTTGCGTGAGTTCTTCGCGCGAGAAAGCCGGCATCCACGATCCGTCCGTGCCGCGCTTGGCGCTGATCTTGGTGACGATGACGAGATCGCCGGGATAGGGCGCGAGCGCCTCGCGAATGATCTGATTGGTGACATGCGGGCCATAGAAATCGCTCGTGTCGATGTGGTTCACGCCGCTTGCGACCGCCTCGCGCAGAACAGCCAACGCCGCATCGCGATCCTTGGGCGGACCGAACACGCCCGGCCCGGCGAGCTGCATGGCGCCGTAGCCCATCCGCTTCACCTTGTGATTGCCGAGGGAATATGTGCCGGCTGCGTCGATCTTGGACATGATGTTCTCCTTCAAGACCAATCATAGATAGAACGCCTGGACCAAAGCACTCCGCGCCGACATCACGCAATGAGGTGCAGGCTTTTTGCCCCGTCGCGCACGGCATCGACGATGAGCCGGCGATCGAAGGTGGCGAGCATCCCACCATGATGTCGCGCCAAACCCAGCAAATAGCTGTCCGTGACTTGGCCAGAACTGAGCAGCCGGCCGATATCGAAAATCTCTCGCTTCAGCAGCGATACGTCGTCGGACCAGAATTCGTGTCCGCCAATCGCGCAGAGCCCTTCGATTAGCGGCGCCACGGCCGCAGGCGTGCCGGGTGTGTTGGGATAGCGGGGATGCCCAACAATGCGTAGCACCGCATTTTGCGTCATCGGGCAGCTGGCCCAACGACGCTGGCCCGACTTGACGAACCATTCATGCGCCGGATCGTGATGCACATGGGCAGGATCGATCAAAGCAATCAGCACGTTGACGTCGAGCAGATACGGCGTCACGGAAGCTCATCGCGCAACTGGTTCACGAGTTCCGGTGTCACCGGAGTACTACCTTTTTTCGCCAGAAGCGGCACGCCGTTCCGCGTCGTCTGATGGCGCCGGGATGGATGCAGCGCCTGCCGAGCCAAGGCCGAAATGACCTCGCCCACAGTCTTATGCTGTCGTTCCGCCAAATCTTTGGCGGCAACCAGCACATCGTCATCAATCGCCAGCGTGGTTCTCATTGGGCCTAGGCTACATCATGCATCAAACATCTAGCATCAATATGGATTCCAAGTCAAGCCTTTGTATTCATGGAATTTTCGTGCTCCGCCGAAACGCTAATTCGGATGCTTCACCGGGCACGTCGCTTCCGCGTGATGGCACGCGCCCGCGTCCACCGACTGCGCCGGCAGCCAGGGTTCCGTCAGGCCGAAGCCGATCGCGGGGCTGTCGGCTTCGAGCGCGAAGTTTGCGCCCACAGGCTGCTTCGTCTCGGTGCCGGTCGAACCGATTCCGACATTCACCCAGGCAGGATTCGTCGCGCATTGGTTGGCCGTGCAGGAATAGGTGTCCGCATTGAACATGGGATTCTCGCCGGTCGGCGAATCCTGACCGAAATTGGCCCAGCAGGAATTGTTGCCGCCCTGAAGCTGCGTGATGTTGTTGCTGAAACTGTCTGCAGGTTGGCCTGCAATGCCGCCGCCCAGCATGGCGCTGTTGAATTGCGTGTAGGGTTTTTCGCCGAACGCGCAGCCCTTTTTGCCGGGCGCCGGCGGAATCGCGACCACCAGATTGTTGATGATCGTGTCGCTGTAGCTCTGATTGGTGTCGATGCCGGCGCGCGCCGCGCCCACATTGTTGGGATCGAGATACTGGTTGTAGACGGTGTTGTTCGCGGCCGTTACGTCTTCGGAAAAGAAGATGTGAACGCCGCCTCCCCCATTGTTGTAGACGACATTGAACGCGACAAGCGTCGGCTCCACATAGCTGACGGTGTTGCCGTTGCCGGTGCTGAAGGAATCCATGATGATTCCGTTGCCGTCCGTATCGCTGCCCTTGCAGGTGTTGCGGTTGTTGTAGACGACGTTCCACGCCACGACATTGTGGAACGGAAAGCTCGGACCCTGCAGCCCGATCAGGTTCAGCGCGGCGTTGTTGTGCGCGTTCGTGTCGTCCGACTTCGGCGTGTAGTTCGCGATCGCCTTCAGCACCACATAGGAAAGGCCCGAGCCGTAAATCTGCCCGTCGCAGAAGACGCCGTTGTCATGGATGATGTTGTGCGAGGAGATGTAATATTCGCCGTCAGCCTGATCGATGCCGCCCTCGCCATAGCCCGAGATGATGTTGTTGAGCATCATCCAGTGATGACAGGTGGCCGCGGTCGCGACATTGCCGTCCCAGCACGAGATCGCGACGGAATATTGGTAGGACGCATTGGCGGCGATTCGAAACCCGTCGAAGATCAGATAGGCGGGATGTTTGGAGCCCTTGCCGGTGAGCGTCGCGTCGAATGCCCCGGTCGTCCAGCCCGCGGCCGTGATGGTGCAGGCATCAAGGGACGTGCAGCGATAGACGACATATCCGTCCGATGTCGCGCGCCTGCCGCCGGTGGTGAGCGAGACTCCGCCCGGATAGGAACCGGGCGCGACGTTGATGCAGGAACCCGCCGCAGCGCCGCTCGTGGGCAAGGAATCGTTCGCGTGCTGCAACGTCAGCCAGGGCGTACTCGTGCTAGAGCCGTTGTTGGAATCGCTACCGGTCGCGGAGACGTAATAGTTCGTCACGCAACTGTAATAGGGATGCTTGAAGAGTTCTGCACTTGGTCCGGGCGCATTCACCACGGCCGCCTGCGCACTTGCGGCCGATGCCATCGCGAAAAATACACCGATAAAGACTGCCTGCAAGAACCCGCGCATCATGCCACTCCGCATTCATTCCATCGACAATACACTGTTTTCCACGAGATGTTCTTCCCTCTCTCCCTTCGGGAGAGAGGGTTAGGGTGAGTGGGTCCCAACACCTGATAGTTTGTGCAAATGAATCTCCGCCGCACCGCCCTCAATGATTCACTTCGACATTTGATTTGCGACCGAGGCCCCCTCACCCTGCCCTCTCCCCCGTTTGGGAGAGGGAAAACAGCGTGACAAGCCTATCACAAAGCCTGCTCAAACAACGGCTCGAGCTGCTTCGCGCCTTTGACGGTCAGATGATGTTCGTCGCGATAGATTGGAAGACCGTCCAGCGCGACCTCGCAGGAATTCGCGGGACACAGAACTTGGTCCGGATAGACGATCGTCACGTTGTAGACGGATTTGAGATGCGCGAGTTCGTCGAGAACGAAACTCTGGCGCTTCAGATAAAGCGACTTCGCAAGCGTCGGCGTGCCGTAATTGTCGGCGAACCGGAGGCGCGCAAGCACGGGTGGGACAGCCCAGCCGATTTCGGGCACGGACGCGACGATCACAACCTTCTTTCCCGCGCCCACCAGCGCACTCACGGTGCGTTCAAGCCCACGCGCAAACACCGCGCGATTGTTGGCGTCCGGTGCGCCAGTCGACTGATCGTCCACGAAGGTGATGCGGCCATGCGGTTCGCTGCCATAGGTCGAACCTTCCGCGTCCTTGCCCCAGCGCGCTTCGAGAATGACTTCGGAGATGTTCTTGCGCAACGCGATCTTGAGCGCTTCGTCGTTGAATTCGCGGCAACCCGGGACATCGAGACGGTCGACGCCCAGCAATGGCGGGCAGCTCGCGGCGCCCGCAAACAGCCCCACGCGCCCGTGCTGCGAAGCGACGTCTTCGACGGCGGGCAGGATCGCATCCGCATGGGAATCGCCCCACAGAACATAAGTCGGTTCGGCCGTGCCGCTGCCGATACGGCAGAGCCTGTTCTCGCGCAGATCCTGCGCGCTCAATCCGAAGCAGCGATCGATGCGCGGTTCGTGATCGTTCTCTTCGGCCAGGATCGCGCGGATATCGGGCCGCAAGCGTTCCGGAAATCCGTCGGCGGAGACCGCGAATGTTGCGCACGCAGCAGTCGCGGCCATCGCGGTCACAGCGCCGGCCAGCAACGTGCGGCGCGACACGCGGAACGAGCGCGCACGGAATGGCTTCTCGACAAACTGCCACGACAAGACGGCCAGCGCGAAAGACAGCGCGACGAGACCGACGCTTTCGACGGTCGTCAGATTTCGAAATGCGAGATAGTGCGCGAGCACGAAGATGGGCCAATGCCACAGATAGAGCGAATAGGAGATCAATCCAACAAACACGACGGGCCGCAACGAGAGCGCGTTTCCGGTCCAGGTGGAATTCGCGCTCGTCGCATAAACGATGAGCGCGGCGCCGGCGCAGGGAACGAACGCGGCCGGTCCCGGAAACGGCATGTCGGCGTTGAAGGCGACAACCGCAACTCCGATCAGCAAAACGCCGAGCCCGGCCAACATTTCGGCGACGACGCGATTGGCGAGCGGCGGGATCGCGCCGAGCGCCAGCAACGCGCCCAGCATCAATTCCCAGGCGCGCGCCGGCAGAAGATAGAATGTCGCCGACGGTGCATGCACGACTCCCCAGATGCCGAGCGCAAAAGAGGCGACAAAGATCGCGCCGACCACCGCGAGCAAAACGGCTTTGGAACTGCGCCGGAACAGCAGCAACACCAGCGGGAAGAGCAGATAGAATTGCTCCTCGACCGCGATCGACCAAAGATGCAGCAAAGGTTTGTCCGCCCCCGCGACATCGAAATAGCCGGCTTCGTTCCAGAATTCGAAATTCGAGGCGAACGCCGCGGTGGCAAGCAGGCTCTTCGCGTAACGCACGAGATCGTAGGGAAACAGGATAAAGCCGGCTGCGACCGAAACGACCGCCAGCATCGCGAACAGCGCCGGAAAGATGCGCCGGACGCGACGCTCGTAGAACTGCGCGATCGAGAAACGGCCGTCCTGCATCTCGCCATGGATCAGCGCCGTGATCAGATAGCCCGAGATCACGAAGAAGACATCGACGCCGACAAAGCCGCCACGGAACGGGCCGATGCCGTAATGGAAGAGCACCACGGGCAGAATTGCCAGCGCCCGCAGCCCGTCGATCTCCGGCCGGTAGCGCGCGCCGTTGAAATAAGCCTGCCCTGTACCCACCTGAACGTCTGCCTCGCACACGAAGGCGGCGAGATAACGCCGGTCCGCCCGAAACGTGCAAGGCGAATCACCGCATATCGGCGATGGACATTTCGGTCCGAGTCGGACTAAAGAATGTTCATTGTTTGTTCCGTAGACCGACCGCGGCGAATCCGGCGCTTGCCGGGCCCGAGGCCGATGGAACAAGCTAGCCGTTTCGACCCGGGAAGCCATGCTGAAAAACATCTCCATTCGCGGCGCGCGCGAGCACAATCTCAAGAATATCGACGTCGAGATTCCCCGCGATACGCTGACCGTCATCACCGGGCTGTCGGGCTCCGGCAAATCCTCGCTGGCGTTCGACACGATCTATGCCGAGGGCCAGCGGCGCTATGTCGAGAGCCTGTCGGCCTATGCGCGCCAGTTCCTGGAGCTGATGCAGAAGCCCGACGTGGACCATATCGAGGGCCTGTCGCCCGCGATCTCCATCGAGCAGAAAACGACCTCGCGCAATCCGCGCTCGACTGTCGGCACCGTCACCGAGATCTACGATTATCTGCGCCTGCTCTTTGCGCGCGTGGGCGTGCCCTATTCGCCGGCCACCGGGTTGCCGATCGAAAGCCAGACCGTCAGCCAGATGGCGGATCGCATCCTGGCGCTCGAAGAAGGCACGCGGCTCTTTCTGCTCGCCCCAATCGTGCGCGGACGCAAAGGCGAATACCGCAAGGAATTGCTGGAGCTGCAGAAGAAAGGTTTTCAGCGCGTCAAGGTCGACGGCAAGTTCTACGAGATCGGCGAAACGCCCGCGCTCGACAAGAAGATCAAGCACGACATCGAAGTCGTCGTCGACCGCATCGTGGTGAAGGCGGATATCGGCAACCGGTTGCCGGACTCGATCGAGACCGCGCTCAATTTGTCCGAAGGGCTCGTCATCGCCGAATTCGCAGATGTGAAAGAGAAAGGCGAACCGAAGCGTTTGATGATGTCGTCGAAATTCGCCTGCCCCGTTTCGGGATTCACGATTCCCGAGATCGAACCGCGGCTGTTCTCGTTCAACAATCCGCATGGCGCGTGCCCGGCCTGCGACGGATTGGGCACGCAACTCTATTTCGATCCCGCGCTGGTGGTGCCGGACGAAACGATCAATCTGAAAAACGGCGCGCTGGCGCCCTGGCACAAATCCTCGTCGCCCTATTATCTCCAGACGCTCGAGGCGCTGGGCCGCCATTACAAATTCTCGCTCAGCGTGCCGTGGGAAGACCTGCCCAAGCGCGCGCGCGACATCATCCTTTACGGTTCGGGCGAGGACGAGATCAAATTCATCTATGACGACGGTCTGCGCCGCTACGAAACGAAGAAGACCTTCGAAGGCGTCATTCCCAACATGCAGCGCCGCTACAAGGAGACCGACTCCGCGTGGATCCGCGAAGACATGGAGCGCTATCAGGACACGAGCCCCTGCGATGTGTGCAAGGGCTATCGCCTGAAGCCGGAAGCGCTGTCGGTCAAGATCGCAGGCAAGCATATCGGCGAAGTCTGCGCGCAATCGATCCGGCACGCCGACACCTGGTTCCGCGATCTCGACAATGACCTCACGAAAAAACAGCAGGAAATCGCGGCGCGCATCCTCAAGGAGATTCGCGCGCGGCTCAAATTTCTCAACAATGTGGGGCTCGATTATCTGTCGCTCTCGCGCGGCTCGGGCACTCTGTCCGGCGGCGAAAGCCAACGCATTCGGCTCGCGTCGCAGATCGGTTCGGGGCTCACGGGCGTGCTCTATGTGCTGGACGAACCTTCGATCGGATTGCACCAGCGCGACAATGCGAAGCTGCTCGAATCGCTCAAGGGCCTGCGCGATCTCGGCAACAGCGTGATCGTGGTCGAGCATGACGAAGAGGCGATCCGCCAGGCCGATCATGTGATCGACATGGGATTGGGCGCCGGCATCCATGGGGGAGAGATCATCGCCGAAGGCACGCCGGCCGACATCATGCGCTCGCCCAGAAGCCTCACGGGCAAATATCTCGTGGGCATCGAGCAGATTCCGGTGCCGCCCAAGCGCCGCAAACCCGTGCATGATCGCTGGCTCAAGGTCGTGGGCGCGCGCGGCAACAATCTGAAGAACGTGTCGACGCAGATTCCGCTGGGCACGTTTACCTGCATCACCGGCGTATCGGGCGGCGGCAAGTCCACGCTCGTGATCGAAACGCTGTACAAAGCCGCCGCGCGAAAACTCAATGGCGGGCGCGAGCATCCCGCGCCGCACGATCGCATCGAAGGCCTCGAATTCCTCGACAAGGTGATCGATATCGACCAGTCGCCAATCGGCCGCACGCCGCGTTCGAACCCGGCGACTTATACGGGCGCATTCACGCCCATCCGCGACTGGTTCACGGAACTGCCGGAATCGAAGGCGCGCGGTTATGCGGCGGGCCGCTTCTCGTTCAATGTGAAAGGCGGCCGCTGCGAAGCCTGTCAGGGCGACGGCGTCATCAAGATCGAGATGCACTTCCTGCCGGACGTGTACGTCCAATGCGACGTCTGCAAGGGCAAGCGCTACAACCGCGAAACGCTCGACGTGAAATTCCGAGGGTTTTCGATTGCCGACGTGCTCGACATGACGGTGGAGGCCGGCGCGGAATTGTTCAAGGCCGTCCCCACCATCCGCGAAAAGCTGGACACGCTCGCGCGCGTGGGCCTCGGTTACATTTCCATCGGCCAGCAGGCGACGACCTTGTCGGGCGGCGAAGCGCAGCGCGTGAAGCTGTCGAAGGAATTGTCGCGTCGCGCCACGGGCCGCACGCTCTATTTCCTCGACGAGCCCACCACCGGTTTGCATTTCCACGACGTGGCGAAGCTGCTCGAGGTGCTGCACGAACTGGTCGACAACGGAAATACCGTGGTGGTCATCGAGCACAATCTCGAAGTGATCAAGACGGCGGACTGGGTGGTCGATCTCGGCCCCGAAGGCGGAGACGGCGGCGGCGAGATCGTAGCAGCCGGCACGCCCGAAGACGTGGCCAAAGTCGCGCGCTCCTATACGGGGCAATATCTCAAGCCGCTGCTCAAAGGCCGCGCGCCGGAAAAGATTGCGCCGGCAAAAAGGGCAAGAGCGGCGGAGTAGTTCACCCCGGCGGCGTGTATTCTTCGTGGGGTGCTGCAGCCATGGCGCCCACCGGATCAAGAGGCGGCGCCTCTTGAACCTGGTCGATGATGACCGGTGTGTCCTCGCCATGTTCCTCCGGGGCGACCGCATGCACCACCGTGTCGGCATGCTCTGCCGTGGCCTGGAATTCCTGCGCCGGCGCCGCATGTTCATCGGCAATGGCCGGTTCCGGTGCGTGCTCTTCCGGTTGGGACGGAACCTCTTCGTGAACCACCGCCGCCTGCATGCGCAGATCGGTTTCGTCGGACGGCGTCGTGTGAACCTGCGGCTGTGTTTCCATCATCGGCGGCATCGCAGCTTCCGCAGCGGCGGCAGACGCCAGGTCTTCGCGCTGCTCGGCGATGCGATGATCGGTGGGACGCGCGTCGGCAAAGCCGCGCGGGCCCGCATCGGCGAACGCCATCGCAGGCTCATGAAATGCAGCAGCCGGCACGGCTTCCTGCGCCGTCTCATAGGCTGCCGCATCCGCAAGTTCCTCATAGGCTGCAGCAGATGCGCCCGCGAACAAGGCCTGAAGCACGACAAGTCCCACCGCGAGAACCGTCGCGAAGATCGCAATGTGGCTGGGCGCAACTGTATAGAAGGCCTGCATTCCGCTCGGCAGCGTTTTGCCCATCTCGAGGCCGCCGAAGCTCGTCTCGCAGGTCAGGAGCAGAAGCGCAGTTGGAACGCCGACAGCGAGATAGACGAACGCGGTGCGCCAGAAATTGCCTCGGCTCATCCGCACCGCGCGCGCGAGACTCACATGCTTCTCGGCTGCAGCCATGGGCGCAAGCAGGAAGCTGAGACGGGCGGCAACGATCAGAAACACGGCCGCCGCGACAAGAGCGGCCGCGAGATTGAGCCAGACCTGGAAGCGAATGCCTGCCCAATCGAGCTGAAGATGCTGCGTCTCGGCATAGCGGGCAGCCGTCGTCACAGCGATCCCGACCGCGAATGCGAGCGCGATCGCAGCAATGACGATCACCGCATAGAAGCGCAGCAGCGCGAAGAACATGCGCCCTTCGCGGGGGCCGACGACGAAGTGCGCCGCCGCCCATTCGTCGTGCCGGCCCATCGCCTCGCGCGTGAGCGGAACGGCGATCACGGCGCCGAGAAACGCCGTCACGGTGATGAGAGCCAGCAGATAGAAAAGCGCGTATTCGCCCAGGAGGTTCGCATCCGCCGGAACCGCGCTCTGCATCGCGGCGCTCAAGCGCTCGATGAGAAAGGTTGCCGCCACCGCATAGAACAACGCGGGCAGCCAACTCAGTCCGAGAACCTGGAACAACCTTCCAAACAGAAAGCCATAGGCACGCGCAACTCCGTGCCGGACGGAAATCTTCGCCATAACACCCCCGCCGCTTTGTCCGCGACTTTTCCTGACCAATGATGCCCAATTTGCATGAAAGTCGCGCGACGGTCCACAGCGGGAATCCGGGAACCCGGCCGATTTTTGTGGTTAGGGGGACAAAACCGACAGACGCCAGCGCCGCCGGGCTTACAAAACAGGCAAATTGCCGGGCTGCCGAGCCTTTTCGAAGCCGGAACCGGGATGCCCCGCGCAGCGATTGGCGTACTCAAAAAATCCTGTCTGCGCGCTATTCGACCTGGAACGAAGCGTTGTAGCGCTTCTGCATCTCCTCCGTGCTGATGGCCTCTTTGCGGGTCGCAAGGAACCATTGATGGCCGAACGGATCGGCGATCATGCCGGAGCGGTCGCCATAGAACTGGTCCTGCGCAGGCCGGAGGATTGTGGCGCCTTCGGCTTCCGCCCGTTTCATCACGGCATCGACGTCTTCGACATAGAGTTGAAGTTTCACGGGCGTGCCGCCGACAGAGGCAGGGCTCAGTGCGCCGAAGGCGGGCGACTCATCCGCCAGCATGATGCCGCCGTCGCCGATTGCGAGTTCCGCATGGCCGATGCCGCCTCCAGGATCGGCAAGGCGAAACTGCTCCTTTGCGCCCAACACTTTGCTGTAAAAATCGATGGCCGCGTTCGCACCTTTCACGATGATATAGGGCGTGAGCGTGAACGGGCCTTTTGGTGACAGCGTCTTCGCCATGGCGGGGGTTCCCATCGGCTTTCGCGCCGCTCAATAATACGGCTTGTCGACAAGGCGCTGCGAAATCCACCAGATGTTGCCCGACGGATCGACAATCCCGCCCTGCCTGTCGTCATAGAATCTGTTCCCCACCTCGGACTTGAGCGTGGCACCATGCCGAAGAGCCTGCGCCATCGCGCGGTCGGCATCTTCGACATAAAGATAGAGCGACGCCCGATCTGCCGGGTAGTCCTCTTGCGCCTCGCTGACCATGATGTTTGTCGAACCGAGCCTGACCTGGCTGTTCGCGATTTTGCCGTCCGGCCCGTTGCTGCGGCCCAACTCCTCGCCGTTCAGGGCCTGCACGAGAAAGCGCACATAGCTTTCGGCATCCTCGACGACGAGATACGGAAACACGGTGGCGAAGCCTGGGGGCACATGCATTGGGGCATTCTCCTTCTCTACGCGCACCGGATGGAAAGGCCCGGACGCACATTCCAACGAAACGGCCTTGCCGTTCGTCGATAATTACGTTACGTAACGTAACGATATTCAAAACCGAGTCAAGCGTGCAGACACCGGAAAAATCGAAACGCGGCCGCCCGCGCGACGCCAATGCGCGCAAGAACATCCTGGCTGCAGCAGCGGCGTTGCTCGATGAAGGCGGGATCGGCGCGGTGACGATGGAAGCCATCGCTGCCCGCGCCGGCGTCGGCAAGCCGACCATCTATCGCGAATGGCCGAACGCGCAGGCCGTTGCGATGACGGCATTCCTCGAAACAGCAGAACCCGCGCCGCAAGGTCCGCGTGCGCGTAGCCCGCTCGAAGCGTTGCGCCGACAATTGCGGAAGGTGGCCGGCGTGTTCGCCACGCGCGCCGGCCGCAACACGGCGATGATGATCGCGGCGGCGCAGAACGACAGCGAGCTCGCGAAAGTGTTCCGCAACCACTTTATTCTCAAGAGCCGCGAGGAAGGCCGCACGCTTCTGGCTGCCGCGATCGCCGCGCGCGAATTGCGCAAGGATATCGATGTCGAAACGGCACTCGACCTGATCTATGCGCCGCTTTATTTCCGGCTGCTCATCGGACATGGGCCGCTCGATGCGGCCTTCACGGACGGCTTACTGGAATTGGCGTTGAAGGGACTTGCAGCGCGCAGGTCGGCCTAAGTCGCGCGCGCGACGGCCGTATCCTGCACCAGCGAACGATAGGCAAAGGCCGCGGCACTGAGGCTAAGCCCCAGGTTGAAAGGCGCGAGGATCAAATCCAGGAACAGCGTCGCCGGAAGATGGCGATCGGCGATCTGAACGAAAAGCATGAGGGACAAAATGGGATTTTTGGCAGTTGCCGCAGGAACCGGCGCTGCGAGATCGCCGCCCATAATAATCGCCGAGCCGATAACCGAAATGATGACTATCGGCAGACTTACGGCGAGAATCACTGCGAAAGCACGCCAGAAATTGCCTACCGTCAGGGTCCAGCCGCGTCCCAGATTGATCTGTTCCTCGACCACCGTCACGGGCACCACCAGAAACCAAAGCCGTGTCGAAACATAAACGAACGCCAACACACCCGCGGCAGCCACGCCGACTGCAAGCATCGCGAGAGGTGCAGTATTCCCCGCGACCTGGGCCAAAATGGCAACCGCGCCGGCAAGGGTTCCCAGGAAAGCCAACATCACCATCACGACCAGAAGGAGCGCCCCGAAGACGCGAAATTCCGGCATTCCCAGCGCGAAGTGGACGGATGCCGTGCCCTGGCGCAGCCCGAGCGCCTGCCGGGTGACCGCGACATACATGATTGCATAGAGCAGCAGCGTCAGAGCCGAGGCCGCGAGATTTCCGATCGCCTGGCTTCCCTGCACCAGTGGGCTCTGATCCGTCGAATCCATTCCGCTCCCAGCCAGATGCGGCAGGAAACGGAGGACGGCCATCAGTATGAGCGGCAGCCAGATGAGCCCGATGATCGCGCCGATATGGCCGAAAGTGAAGCTATAGGCGTAGGAAATCGTCTTGCCGACGGGAATCTTGTTCATGGACGCGAACCTAGCTGGCGACGTCAGCTTGCGCCAGATCGTTCGAACGCAGGTCGCCGGTCGTCGTGCCCTGCACTGCCGAGTTGCCGGCAGGCTGGTCGGGCACCGCAGAAGGTTCCAACGCGCGATACGCCGCCGCGCCGGCACCCGATTCGAGGCCAAGCCGCAACGGCTCGAGAAAGACCGCAATCCCGATGAAGACCGGAAGCACATGCCGAACCATCTCGAATACGGCCACTGCAGACTTCGCATTCGCCGGATTGGGTCTGACGAACATGGGCCACGCGCCGAAGTAAAAGGCCAGAATGGCCAACGCGAACGCGCTTCCGGCAATTGCGAGCGGAACCCGAATTGCGAATAGAATCCAGAAGAGACGCCAGAACCTTCCGCGTGTCAGGTTCCAGGCGCGAATGAGGTCGATCCTGTTTTCCGCGACCGTCACGGGAACGACGAAGAATGAGAGTCTGACGCCCACATAAGTCGATGCGCAGATATAAGCGAGCCACACGATGATGGCGATTGCACCTGTCGCGACAGTCGGCGCAACTCCGCCGACGGACGCGATCGCGCTGCTTCCCGCCGCAATGATGATCAAAAGAAACACAAACGCATAGATTCCCACGACGTTCACCGTCGTGATGACGAGATAGAGCAGGAACAGCGCGGCGAAGGTGCGGAACTCCGAAGCGCGCAATCCAAAATGGATGAACGCGCCGCCTTCGCGCAGCCCGAGCGCCTGCCGCATGACAGGCACGACCATCACCGAATACAGAAAGATAACGCCGAACAGAAAGTAGTAAAATACAAATCCCGTGCGCTGAATCTCTTCGATGGCATCCATCCGGCTCGACGAAAGTCTTTCCAGGATCGAGAGAACGTTGATCGCAAGGAAATATGCTCCGCCCGCGAGTAACAGCAGCGGCAACCAGATCAAACCGATGATTGTCGCCAGATTGCCCGTCGTAAATCCGTAGGCGCGCGCGACAGTTCGAAGGACGGGCAGATTGTCGGGTGCGGGCACAATCGACCTATTGGGCCAGCGCAGAGCCGGTAACGCCGCGATACGCGCTTCCGACCATGCCCGCATTCAGGCCCTCGAACAGAATTGTTCGGACGAACGCCAATATCAAAGCGAGCGGCCCGAACAGCGCCAGATCATGCGCGATCGCCTTGGCGAGCAAATCGGGCGTCAATCGATCGGGATGCTGAAAAACAGTCATCTCAAACATGAAGGGCCCGGTTATCGCTGATTCGACCATGGAGAATCCGATCAGCACCGGGACGACGACGACGATCGCAACGATCACGATGCGCCAGAAATTGCCGCCGCCCAGCGTCCAGGCGCGACCAAGGCCCACTTCCTTTTCGGCGACCACGACGGCGGGCAGGAAAAACATGAGGCGCACATAGAAGTAGACGAACCACAGCACGCCCGCGATGACAGCAATCGCGACAACGGCTTTTGCGGCCACGGCCTCATGAATCAGCGTGGAGGCAAACGAAACGGCTGCGACCGCCGCGATCGTGAGGATCGCGACCAGAATGCTGACAAGCGCTGCGAGGAACAGAGCGCCTGCCATCATCCAGACTTCCGAACCCAACGAGAAAAAGATGAAAACGGGCCCAGGGTGCCGGCCGAGCGCCAACCGAAGCAGCCCCACCCTGACCATGCAGATGGCGATGAAGAACACTATCCAGACAAGCAAACCCAACCCCACCAGATGAGGAAGGTTCGCCATCAGCAGATTTTGATCGAATTTTCCGTGCGACAGCTGGCGCAGGAGTTCGGGGGCAGCCAGATATGCGAGCCCGCCGCACAGTGCCGATGCCACGACATAGGGAAACCACGATACGCCGAGGACCGACAGGAAACGCTTGAATCCAAAACTGTAAGCTTCGGAAATGGTCTCGCCGACCGGAATCTTGTTCATAGTCCCTGCCCCCAAGGAATGCTCTGCCACCACTCTAGTCATCTCCGCGGCAGCCGACAATCACGAGACGAAACGATCCGGCCACGCGGAAACCGGCGCTTTTCCCCGGAATCGCTTCGATCCCGGCTTCCGCAAAGGCGCTCGTGACAGCCTGCCATCGCATGGCTAAGGTCGAAAAAAATTTAAAGGGCCGGGACATGCCGATCAAGGACTACGCGAAATATGACGGGTTAGGCCTCGCCGAACTTGTTCGGAAGAAAAAGGTCAAGCCGATCGAACTCGTCGACGAAGCGATCGCCCGCAGCGAAAGGCTCAATCCAAAACTCAACTTCCTGGTCTTCAAGGATTATGAGCGCGCTCGCGACGCTGCGAAGGGCAAACCATCGAAGGGCGTCTTCGCGGGCATCCCGTTTTTCCTCAAAGATATTTTCGCGCTGGCGAAGGGCATGCCGACGCGTCAGGCCGCACGCTTCATTCCTGCCTTCCCTTCCGACCATGACAGCGTTCTGACGGCGCGTTATCGCGCTGCGGGATTGATCCCTTTGGGAAAGACGAATGTTCCCGAATTCGGCCTCGTGCCCACGACGGAATCGAAACTCTACGGCCCGGCGCACAATCCGTGGAATCTCGCGCATTCGACGGGTGGCTCGTCGGGCGGCTCTGCTGCGGCTGTTGCCGCGGGCATCGTGCCGCTTGCGCATGCCAATGACGGCGGCGGCTCGATCCGCATTCCCGCCTCGTGTTGCGGTCTGGTGGGATTGAAGCCGACGCGTGCACGCATGACATTTGCACCCGATACCGGAGATATCATCGACGGACTGGCGATCGATCATGTCGTTTCCCGCAGCGTTCGCGATTCCGCGGCCGCGCTGGATGCAACGGCCGGAGGCGTCGAAGGCGATCCCTATTGGGCGCCGCCCGCGCCGGCGTCCTATCTGGAAGCGATCAAGCGCAAGCCCAAGCGCCTGAAAATTGCATTCTCCACGAAGAAACTCGATGGCACGCCTTTGCATCCGGATTGCGTGGCGGCCGTGAAAGCGGCAGCGAAACTCTGCGACGAACTCGGCCACGAGGTGGAAGAAGCGTCACCCGATCTCGACCAGGCCTCGCTCATCCCTGCGTTCATGGCGTTCTGGAGCGCCAATCTCGCCTCCGGCATCGATATGATCGCACGCCTCACGGGACAGGCGCCGAAAGAAGATATGTTCGAAGGTCTCACCTGGGGGCTTTATCTCGCGGGCAAGACGATCATGGCGAGCGACTATCTGCTCGGCAAGATGGCGATGCAGGCGGCCACGCGGCGCGCCGCGAATTTTCACGAGACCTATGATTTGTGGCTGACGGCCACACTCGGATTACCGCCCGTCAAGCTCGGCACATTCGATATGGACGAGCGCGACCCCACAAAATCCTTCGCGCCGCTGATCGACTACGTGCCGTTCACCGCGATGCAAAACGTGACCGGCCAACCGGCGATCAACCTGCCGCTGCATTGGAACAAGGCGGGCCTGCCCATCGGCGTTCATTTCACGGGACGCTATGGCGACGAGCTGACGTTGCTGAAGCTTGCGGCCGAACTCGAGAAAGCCGCCCCCTGGGCACATCGCTACGCAGAGATCGATCTCTGACATGGCGTTCGCCGAATATGGCCGCTACGACGCGCTTGGTCTCGCCGATCTTGTGCGCAAAAAGAAAATCTCGGCGCGCGAATTGGTCGACGAGGCCATCCGGCGCGCGGAGAAATTGAACCCTGCTCTCAACGCGATCATCTTCGAAGCCTATGACCGCGCGCGCGAGGCCGCGAAAGGCAGGACTCCGAACGGTCCGTTCATGGGTGTGCCGATGTTGCTCAAGGACCTTCGCGCGGCTGCTGTCGGCATGCCGATGCGCAACGGCTCGCGTTATGTTCCTGCCGTGCCGGCGCAACATGATTCCACTTTGGTCAGTCGTTACCGTGCGGCGGGCCTCATTCCGCTCGGAAAAACCAATGTGCCGGAATTTGGAATCCTGCCGACGACGGAATCCCGGCTTTACGGACCCGCGCGCAATCCCTGGAACCTCGCGCATTCGACCGGCGGTTCGTCGGGTGGGTCGGCTGCAGCTGTTGCAGCGCGCATCGTTCCCATCGCACATGCGACAGACGGCGGCGGATCCATTCGCATTCCCGCATCGGCTTGCGGACTCGTGGGCCTGAAGGTTTCGCGCGGCCGCATCACGCAAGGGCCGGACGCGTCGGACGCCACGAGCGGCCTTAGCGTCGATCACGTCGTCACGCGCAGCGTGCGGGATTGCGCGGCGGCCCTCGATCTGAGTTCGGCGCTCGACTATGGCGATCCTTATTTCGCCCCGCCGGGACCCGCGTCCTATCTCGAAGCGATCAAGCGGAAGCCCAAGCGACTGAAGATCGCGGTATCGTTCCGGGCATTAAACGGCAACGCACACCATCCTGAAGTAACGGCCGCCGTGAAGCGCACGGCGAAATTGTGCGAGGATCTGGGCCATCATGTCGAAGAAGCCTATCCATCACTCGATCCCTTTGTGATGACGCCGGCGTTTCTGACGTTATGGACCGGCAACGCCGCGGCTTCCATCGAACGTCTCGCCCAGATCACCGGCAAGCCACCCTCGCTTGAGGTTCTCGAAGGCCTGACACTCGGCATCTACGAAGTCGGCTGCAAAGTCACCGCCGTGCAGCATCTGATGGCGCAGGCCACGATGAACGCCGCGGCCCGCACCATGGCGCGCTTTCATCAGGATTATGACGTGTGGCTCAATGCGACACTCGGCACTCTCCCGATCGAACTTGGGAAGATCGATATCGACGAGCGCTATGTCTTGCGGGCGTTCGGGCCTATCGTGGAGTATGTGCCGTTTACTTCCATGCAGAATGCGACGGGCCAGCCCGCGATCAATCTCCCTTTGCAATGGAGCAGGAACGGACTGCCGCTGGGCGTGCAATTCGTGGCGCGCACCGGCGACGAGGTGACATTGCTCAGGCTCGCAGCCGAACTCGAAAAAGCTTCACCCTGGGCGGATCGCCGCCCCCCAATCGAGGACTGACGCCATGGGATTTGCCGAATATGACCGCCACGACGCACTGGGCCTCGCCCATCTCGTCCGCCGCAAGGAAGTTTCGCCGCTCGAGCTCGTCGATGAGGCGATCTCCCGCATCGAAAAACACAATCCGAAGCTGAACGCGGTCGTCTACAAGGCCTATGACGAAGCGCGTACAACCGCGAAGGGAACGCTGGCCGATGGACCGTTCAAAGGCGTGCCGTTCCTGATCAAGGACATCAACCTGCCCGTCGCAGGCTGGCCAATGACGAATGGTTCGAAATTCCTGGAAGGCTATCGCTCGAACCAGGATGCCGAACTTGTAAAACGTTATCGTGCATCCGGTGTCGTGCTGACCGGTAAAACCAACACGCCGGAATTCGGCATTCCCGGCACGACGGAGGGACGCCATCTGGGCGTCTGCCGCAATCCGTGGAATCCGGATTACAGTTCCGGCGGTTCGTCGGGCGGCGCGGCATCTGCCGTGGCGTCCGGCATCGTGCCGATGGCGCATGGCAGCGACGGTCTCGGCAGCATTCGCATTCCCGCCGCGCAATGCGGTCTCGTGGGCATGAAGCCGACGCAGTTCCGCAATCCGGGCGGACCGGACGACCGCAACCGCGCGCACGGTTTCGTCGTCGATCACGTGTTGACGCGCACGGTACGCGACAGCGCCGCTATGCTCGACTGGACCGGCACGCCGGAAGACGACGCGCCCTATGCGCCCGTTCCGAAGGCGCGTCCCTACATGGAAGAGATTGAGACGCCGCCGGGAAAGCTGCGCATCGCGTTTTCAACCGAAGTGCCGCGGGGAATTGCGCCGCATCCCGATGTGCAGGCCGTATTCGATTCGACGGTGAAGCTTCTGGGCGAACTCGGTCACACGATGATCGAGAAGAAACATTTCGCGATCGACTGGAAGGCGCTTTACCGCGCGCAGGCCGCGGTCTCGGGCGCGATGTTCGCGGCCAGCATCGACGACTGGACGAAAGTTCTGGGCCGCGAACCGCGCGAAGAAGACATGGAGCCGCTTGCCTGGGCGAGCTATCGCGGCAGCAAGGGGTTGACCAGTTCGCAGATCGGCACGGGCCTTCAGAATTTGCGCCTGATCTCGCGGCACATTCTTGCGTTGTGGCGGGAATTCGACGTTCTGCTTTCGCCGGTGACCCTGGCGCAGCCGCCGCGCATCGGCCATCTCGATCCCGTCAATGTCGAGCCGCGCGAATTCAACAAGCGCCAGTCCTTCGTGTTCGGGTATACCCCCCCGTTCAACATGACGGGCCAGCCTTCGCTGTCGCTGCCGATGGGCATGTCGTCTGACAAACTGCCGATCGGTATGATGTTCACCGCCCGCTACAGCGACGAAGCGACATTGTTCCGGCTGGCGGCGCAACTCGAACAGGCAAGTCCCTGGCGCGACCGCCGACCGATGGTCTGGGGATAGAGCGTGCAGAGCGACCTGGTTCACGTCATCGGCGGAGGACTCGCCGGCAGTGAAGCCGCGTGGCAGGCGGCCGAGGCCGGCGCGCGCGTCGTGCTGCATGAGATGCGTCCCGTTCGCGGGACCGATGCGCACCAGACCGATGGGCTCGCCGAACTCGTGTGTTCCAACTCGTTTCGTTCGGACGATTGGGAGAACAATGCCGTCGGATTGCTGCATGAAGAGATGCGGCGCGCCGGCTCACTCGTCTTGCGCGCCGCCGATGCGCACAAATTGCCGGCGGGTGGTGCGCTTGCTGTCGATCGGCATGGCTTCTCGGCGGCCATCACCCACGCGCTGGAAGAACATCCCAACATCGAGATCGCGCGCGAAGAGATCGCGAGCCTGCCGCCGGACGACTGGCGCTCCGCCATCATCGCGACCGGTCCCCTTACTTCGCCTGCGCTGGCCGACTCGATCCGTGCGCTGACCGGCGAAGACGCGCTCGCATTCTTCGACGCGATTGCGCCGATCGTGCATCGCGAGTCGATCGATTTCTCCATTGCGTGGTTCCAGTCGCGCTATGACAAGGTGGGGCCGTCGGGGGACGGCGCGGATTACATCAATTGCCCGCTCGACGAGCCGCAATACCGCGCCTTCATCTCGGCGCTGATCGCGGGCGAGAAGACGGAATTCAAGGAGTGGGAAAAGTCCACGCCTTATTTCGAAGGCTGCCTGCCCATCGAAGTGATGGCATCGCGCGGCGAGGAAACCTTGCGCTTCGGGCCGATGAAGCCCGTGGGGCTCAACGATCCGCGCAACGGTCATCGCCCGTTCGCGGTCGTGCAATTGCGGCAGGACAATGCGCTGGGCTCCCTGTGGAACATGGTCGGCTTCCAGACCAAGCTCAAGCATGGCGAGCAATCGCGCATCTTCCGCACGATCCCGGGCTTGCAGGAGGCGAGTTTCGCGCGGCTGGGCGGGCTGCATCGCAATACGTTCATCAATTCGCCGCGTCTGCTCGATAGCGCGCTGCGGCTGAAAGCGCGACCCTCTCTAAGGTTCGCCGGCCAGATCACCGGTGTCGAAGGCTATGTCGAGAGCGCGGCGATCGGATTGCTGGCGGGACGTTTTGCGGCGCGCGAACTTGCCGGCGAAATCTGCGAGTCCCCGCCCTCCACCACAGCGCTCGGCGCCCTGCTCAACCACATCACGGGCGGCGCGGATGCGAAGACCTTTCAACCGATGAATGTGAACTTCGGATTGTTCCCCGATCTCGCGCCGTCACTGCGCGTGCGCGGCCGTGACCGAAAGAAATTGATGGCGGCACGTGCGATTGTCGATCTCGAGAGTTGGCTCGGCGTCCGCGCTGCGGCGGAATAGCTTTCGCCTCTCCCCCGTCGGGGGAGAGGCAGCGAGCGCTCTTCGCGCGAAGCGGTGAGGGGGTGCTTATGCAGCATCAAATNNCGCTGCATAGGCACCCCCTCACCCTGCCCTCTCTCCCTGCGGGGTAGAGGGGAAAGCTCAAAGTTTTCCCGTCAATGCCGCGCGCAGAAATGAAATCTGCTTGCGATAGTTCGCGACGTCGGATGAACCGCGAAGCGGATCGAATCCGGTGCGCGACAATTTTCTGAGATAGAGCGGGACCAAGCCTGCCGGCATGAGTGCCGGAAGCGAGTGGCCCGGGATCTGGCGCTTGCGCGCGGCTTCGTAATGCGCTCGGGCATGTGCCGCGACCGCAGATTTCACGCGCGCGAGTTTCGACGCATCCGCGTTGCCCGCGAAAATCTCGTCCGGCGCGATGCCTTCCGCTTTCAGAAAATCCGCGGGCAGATAGAGCTTCTGCTGCGACACCTTGAACGGAAGAGCGCGCAGGATTCCCGTGAGGCCATAGGCAACGCCGGCCTCATGCGCGACGTCGCCGATTTTCTCGCCGTCGAGCAGTATCCCGGATGCAAGCCGCATCAGCGAACCCGAAGTCGCATCGGCATAGGCGACGAGGGCATTCAGATCGGCGAAGAACTCGCCGCCCAGATCGAATTGGCGCGCGTCGATCATCGCTTCGAACAGCTCGAGGGGCGGCCCGACACGTGCAAACAGTTCGGCCAAGCCGCGAACGACATCGTGGGCGCGCGGGCGGCCGTCTTGCGCCTCCACAATCGCCTCGCGCCACCATTCGAGCCGGATTTCGCCCATCATCGGTTCGCGCACCGTGTCGCCGATACGCGCGGTCTCGTGGTTGAAGGCGTAAAGCGCAAACAGCAGAGGCCGCCGCTCCTCCGGCGCGAACAGCGCGGAGAGATAGCGGTCCGGGTCGGTGCGGCGCACCGTTTCTTCGCAAGCCGCCAATGATGCTTCGATCGACATATGGTACTAACCAACGAAAGAACCGCCCGGTTGCCCGGACGGCTCTTCGGAAATTACAAAATCCCGCGAAGTGTCAGAGATGCGACGCGGCGACCATGCAGAACAGCATCGGGATCGACAGCAATGTGTTGATCCGCGAAGCCTGCCCCGCGATCTTGGCGGCAGCCGCTTTGGCCTCCTTGGACAGGTCGGGATATTTGTTTGCGATGTTCAGCGCCTTCTGCTGGTTCGGCCAGATCAGGAACCAGACATTGGCCCACATGATGGTACCGAACCACATGCCGATTCCGATGGTCAGATAGGTCGGATTGGAGAACGCCCCGCCCGAGTCGATCGAATCCAGCGAGTAGCCCTGCAGCAGATAACCGTTAAGCGAAGCGAGGATGATGCCCAACACGATCGTGCCCATGGCAGACCAGCGGAACCAGAAGAGTGCTGCCGGCGTGATGAACTTGCCAAGCGCGGGCTTCAGCTCGTCCGGAATCTTCGGCATGGTCGGCGTGGAAACGAAATTGAAATACCAGAGAAGCCCGATCCACATCACGCCACAAATCACGTGCAGCCAGCGCGTGAGGAACATCCAGAACGTGGTGTCGAGATGAAGGCCGGACTGTTGCCAGCGAATTCCCAGAATGATCAGCGCCAGCACGAAACCGGCGATCACCACATTGCGCAGATTGGATAGAAACGCAGCCATTTGAGCGGACCTCCCCTAATTGAGTCTGGAGCTCAGTTTACCCCATTTTTCGAAGCATTCAGCCCAAAAATAGCCCTATTAAAGCGTGAGTTTCCTGGGCCGGGCCGCCTTGAGCCACATCACGACGATCAGCCGCGTGACCATCACCGCCGTGAAAAAGGACGTGATGATGCCCACGCCGAGGGTGACGGCGAAGCCGCGGACGGGCCCAGATCCCAGCTGGAACAGGATCAGTGAGGCGATCAAATGGGTCATGTTGGCGTCGAAAATCGTCGCCCTTGCACGCTGGAATCCCACATCGATCGATGCCATCACGGAACGGCCATTGCGCGCCTCTTCGCGGATACGCTCGAAAATCAGGACGTTGGCGTCGACTGCCATGCCCATGGTGAGCACGATGCCCGCGATGCCGGGAAGAGTGAGCGTGGCGCCGAACAGCGTGAGCGCGGCGAACAACAGGATAATGTTCAGTGTCAGCGCGACGTTGGCGAACAGGCCGAACAGCCCATAACGCGCAACCATGAAAGCGATCACGAGCAGCAAGCCGGCCAGCGCCGACCAGGCGCCCGCCTTGACCTGGTCCGCGCCCATCTCCGCACCAACGATGCTTTCCGAAAGAATTTTGAGTGAGGCAGGCAGCGCGCCGGCATTGAGCAACCCTGCCAGATCGGTTGCGCTCTGCACCGTGAAATTGCCGGTGATTTGGCCGGTTCCACCAAGAATGACGCCCTTTATCACCGGCGCCGAAATAACGCGGTTGTCGAGGACGATAGCAAAGCGGCGTCCGAGATTTTCCCTGGTCGCGTCGCCGAATTCCTTCGCGCCGACCGTATCGAAGGTGAACTCGATGTCGGCCTGATTGTTCTGATCGTTCCCCTGGCGCGCGCTTTCCAGCCGGTCGCCCGCGACGACCACATGTTTCTCCACCACAATCGAGTCGCTCGGGTCGCCCGGCGATGGGTCCATCGGCAGCAATTCGGAACCGATGGGAACAATGCCCTTTTTGGCCTGCTCGATCGACGCCGATTCATCGACCATCTGAAACGTCATGCGCGCCGTTTTGTTGAGGCTGTCTTCGATCCGGCGCGTATCGAAAAGGCCGGGTATCTGCACGACGATGCGGTCGTCGCCCTGCCGCCCGATCGACGGCTCGCGCGTACCCAGACTGTCGATACGCCGGCGCACGACTTCGATTTCCTGGCCAAGAATGCCGTTCAAGGTCGTCGTTTTGTATGTCTCGGTCATTTTCATGACCAGCACGTTGCTGCCCTGTTCGATGATGTCGTAATCGCGCGCGCCGACGCCCAACAGAGAGCCTCCTACGGCGCCGTTCAGATTGGCGAGCAACGCTTTCGCATCGGCATAGCGACCGGCGTCGAGTATCTGGATCGACACGGATTCGCTCGTTGGCGCCAGCCACCTGTAGCCGATATGGGCTTTGCGGAGTCCGACCCGAATGTCTCCGGTCAGGGACTCGATCTTTTCCTTGAACACCTGGTCGAAGTCGACTTCGAGCAGAAGCTCCGCGCCGCCCTGCAAATCCAGACCCAGCGTAACTGTGCTCGTGGGCAGGAAATGGGGGAATTTGGCGATCACGGACTGCGGAAGCGCATTCGGCAACGCGATGAGAATGCCGAAAAACAGAATCAGGCCCGTGACGACCCGGCTCCATGTGGGAATTTGCAGCATGCGGCTTAGCTCTTGGCGCTCTTGGCGTCGGCGGGCGCGTTCTTGGCGCGCACCTCCGTCAACGTGCTCTTGAGCACGCGCACCTGGACGTTATCGGCAATTTCGACCGTGATCTCCGGATCGTCCTGCTGCGGCGGCTTCGTGACCTTGCCGATGATGCCTCCCGCCGTCACGACCGTATCGCCGCGTTTCACATTCGCCATCATGTCCTTCATCTGCTTCATGCGCTGCTGTTGTGGCCGCCAGATAAGCAGGTAAAAGATGAGGATCAGCGGGACGACAAGCGTAAGCGTCTGCATCAGGGGATCGGACAGGGACATTCGGCAATGCTCTCGACGGTTTTTTGCGGCGGGTTTTGGCGGCGGACTATAGCGGCGGGCCCTTCCATTGCAACCATGGGGTTCCAAGGGGTGAAGCGGTGACGGCGCGCAAGGAATCCCAGGAAAACCAAGGCGAATTGCTGGCCCGGATCGCCGCCACGCTGGACCGGCTCGCCCCGCCTGCCATCCAGGCTGCCGCGCCCGAAGCCGGCGATGCATTCGTGTGGGAGCCTGCCCATGGCGGGCTGGTCGCCATCGGTGCCGTGGCGCATGTGCCTTTGCATCTGCTCAAAGGCATCGATGCGGCGCGCGACACCCTGCACGAAAACACCCGCCGCTTCGCCGACGGTCTGCCCGCCAACAATGCTCTGCTGTGGGGCGCGCGGGGCATGGGCAAGAGCTCGCTGGTCAAGGCGATCCATGCCGAGGTCAATCGCCCGCGGGAAGGCAAAGCGCGCCTGGTGCTGACGGAAATTCATCGCGAAGAAATCGCGAGCCTGCCCATGTTGCTGCGAATCCTGCGCGGCGCCGACCGCCGTTTTCTTCTCTATTGCGACGATCTTTCATTCGACAAGGACGACACGAGCTACAAGTCGCTCAAGGCTGCCCTGGAGGGCGGCATCGAGGGACGGCCTGCGAATGTGCTGTTTTATGCGACGTCCAATCGCCGCCATCTGATGCCGCGCGACATGATGGAGAACGAGCGCTCCACCGCGATCAACCCGTCCGAAGCGGTCGAAGAAAAGGTCTCGCTGTCGGATCGCTTCGGTCTGTGGCTCGGCTTCCACAATTGCGGCCAGGACGAATATCTCGAGATGATCGACGCCTATGCAACGCATTACGGCATCGTACTTCCGAAAGAGCAGATGAAAGCGCGCGCGCTCGCCTGGGCGGCAGGACGCGGCGCGCGCTCGGGCCGCGTCGCATGGCAATTCATCCAGGACTTGGCGGGCGAATTGGGAAAAGCTCTGTCGTAACAGCGGCGCAGGATAGAGGAAAACGCCATGCGATTTCGGTCTGCCGCCCTTCTACCTCTTCCGCGACCGGAGCGTCGCCCCGGCCGCAATGCGGTTTTCCAATTCAAGCTCTCGGCGTAAAATATTTGCACCAGCCTTGCGTGTTGATATTGCCTTGGACAAGCGTGCAGGAAATGGGCGGCTGAAAGAGCGTACAGATGTCGCATTGAGCGCCGTTTTTGGGGATTGGCTGGTAGGCTGCGGCGTCCTGGGAAATCTTGTCCGCGGCCTTCGCCTTGTCGACAATCATCGTCGCCGCGAAAATAACCCCACCGCCGGCCGCAGCCGTTGCGTTCCGCAACAGATTGCGGCGGGAAATATCGACGGGTTTCCTGCTAACGGGCATCGCGGAATTCCTTCTCTCTTAAAATGCCCTGGAACGGCTATCGATCCGGATTATCTCCCATGCGGCGGTGGCATATTCCCGGCAAAGCCCGTCAAACTGCCAGACCCAGCGCAGCGCCAACGATGACGGCAAGAATTCCCAGCACGGCGTACCAGCCGTAAGGCATGAACGACTTTCGTTTGTGACTGGGTCTGACGGGCGAATCGCCGGGTAAGGGGCAACCGGCCCCGCCCTTGCGCACGGTTCCGAAGGGGAGATTCGCCTATCTGCTCAAATCCTGCCCATCAAAACCAACACGACAAGAATGATCAGAAGGATGCCGATGACGCCGATACCGCGGTGACCGTAGCCGTAGCCATAGCCCCGGAAGCGGCCGCTGAAGCCGCCGAGCAGGAAGATAACAAGAACAATGATGAGGATCAGCCCAAGCGACATTATTTATTTCCTTTGCGTCCGTGTTCCGCCGAGAGGCGCCGTCACACGGCGCCGACGTGAACGATGGTTGTCGACGCGCCGGGGCCCGGCGGCGAAATCTCGACATGCGCACCCAAGTTCCGCGCGAGCGCCTCGACGATGCTTGTGCCCAGTCCCACATGCACGGGCTCCGCAAGGTCAGGCGAGCGGCCGACGCCGTCGTCGGAAACCGACAGGCGCCATCCGCCGTCCTGTTTGAGGTACTCCACGACGATGCGACCCTCGCGCCCGTCCGGATATCCGTGCTTCAGGGCGTTTATGACCAGTTCCGTGACGATCAGACCGAAGCTGACGGCGTCTTCCGACCTGATTGTTCCGGCGGAGGCGGAGGTTGCAATCGTGACGCCCTGGTCGTCGGCGATCATCGAATTCGCAAGACCCTCGCAAAGAACTTTCAGATAAGGACCCAACTCTACGTCCTTACCGGAACCCGAAACGCTCAACTGGCGCTGCACGGTGGCGACCGAAATGATCCGATGATGCACATCGTGCAGGTGATAGCGCGTTTCGTCTGACTTCACCGAGCGCGCTTTCAGAAGCAATATGCTGGCGATAATCTGCAGGCTGTTGGCCACGCGGTGATGCACCTCCGCGAGAAGCATCTCCTGCTTTGCCCGTAACGCCGTTTTGAGATCCTCGCCTTCGCGAACGGCAGTGATATCCTCCAGCCCGACGATAACCGTCGCGTCATGGCCGGCTTCTCCGGCCACCCGACGCGCGCTCAGCAGCATCTGACGACGCCCGAGGCTCGGCACATCGAGTTGGAATTGGTGATCTTCGACAACGGCGCTTTCCGAGAAAACGCTCGCCAACAGCTCGAGCGCCGAACTGTCCCAGTGAAGGCAATTCATTTCGCAGTAAGGCGGGTTATGCGCGTCTGCGAAGTTCGCCGAAAACATCTGCCGATAGGATCGGCTCGCAGCCACTATGCGCAGGCCGCGATCCAGCACGATCAACGGCTCATGGGCGATGGCGGCGAGAGAATGCACAAAGCTGTTGTAACGGGATGCTTCCGACCACGATGCCTGATCGGGTGGAAAAGCATGCGCACGACCTTGATCCACGGCGCTACACTGCGAAACAGGAGACGAGTTGGGAACCGTGTTCATATCACGCGTTATGCGAGGGGCCAGGTGCGTTCCCGCAACAGGAAATGAACAATCTGGTTTCGACATGACCCGGCGCCTTTCAATTGGCAACCAAACAACCCCTCACGGCGTTACATTAGGCGCGTGAGCGCCGAGACGTCTGTATCGGATTGACCGATTCTATTCGTCGTCGGGCAGACCAATATTTCGCAGAACAGGCCAGATGCGGGCGCCGAGCCCGGCACTATAAAAAAATATCAAATAAAACCAATAATTTGCGACATGCCGCTTTGACGGGAACGCGGCCGCAGCCGGGGACTTTGGTGTGCCATATTGACCGGAATTGGCAGGTGAATCCGCCTATATGACTGTGATATTATCGAGCATTCCCGTTTCGAATATGAGCCAATGAGCACAGTGTTGAACAAATCCATGCCTGCCTTCGATCCGCGCGAGTTCCTCTCCAAAGTGGGCGGCGGACGAACGATTTCGAACTACCGCAAGAATCATAAAATCTTCTCGCAAGGAGAGCCGGCCGATTGCGTCTTTTATATCCTGAAGGGTGAGATCAAGATTTCGGTCGTCTCGGAACAGGGGCGGGAAGCCGTGGTCGCCCTTCTCGGAAAGAACGAGTTTTGCGGCGAAGGCTGCCTGGCCGGACAGAATCGACGCATGGCGACGGCCGTGGCGATAACCGAATGCGAAATCATGCGCATCGACAAGGATGCCATTATACAGACGCTCGGCTCGGAACCGACCTTTTCCGAAATGTTCGTGGCGCATCTTCTCTTGAGGACAATCCGCGTCGAGGAAGATCTGGTCGATCAGTTGTTCAATTCCAGCGAAAAGCGGCTCGCGCGGGCACTCCTTCTTCTTGCAAATTTCGGCAAGGCGGGGAAACCGGAGCCCATCATCACCAAGGTGAGCCAGGAGCTTCTCGCCGAAATGATCGGGACCACGCGCTCGCGCGTGAGCTTTTNNTTCCGCAAGTTGGGCTTCATCAGCTACAACGGAAAGATAGAAGTCCACAGTTCCCTGCTAAGCGTGGTGCTCAACGATCACGCGCCGATCAAGAAGAAACCGAACGGAACCCGGAGCAAAAAACCGGGCGCGGCGCGCGTCGCGTGACGGGAAAACAAAAGGCCCCCCGCGGGTAGCGGGAAGCCTTTCGTAACGTATTGTGCGGTGTAGCGCTTAATGGTTCGGGTGATCCCCACCGTCGTGCGCGCCGTCCCGGCGATCGTCGCGCATCGGCCGATTGCCGCCGTGGAAGCGCGAATTGATACCGTCCGAGCCGTTCCAGCCGTCGTAACGGCCGTCTCTGTAATAGCCGCCGTTGCTGAACGTCATCGATGCCGGATAGGCGCCGCCCTTCCATTCGTTGCGATGCCAGCCGCCATTCACGTAGAATTCGCGCTGTCCGTCGCGCTCCTGCCAGCGATATGGGCCGTGATACCAGGCTCCGCCGAAATAGATCGGATCGTAGTAATTGTCGCCGTCATAGGGGTTATAGTCGGCGCCGCAAGGGGCATAACCCGGGCCGCACGGGCCGTAGACGCCGGAATCGAAAACCGGCGCGCCGACACCGACACCCACACCGACACCGCCGATGCCGACCGACACGCCCACTTGGGCAGATGCCAATCCCGGAACCATCGCCGCGGTCATTGCCGCTGCCGCGATCGCAGACTTGAGAATCATCTTCATTGCAGTTTCCTTGGTTTAGGAGCCATCACGGCAGCATGATGCGTCCGAATGCTCCCGAGGCTCGTGTTGCAAGGCGCTGTCTTGCTGAGGCTGCGCGTTCTGCCGAGTGACAGGGCGCGGCGAATATTTGTGAGGTGGGATTCGCTTAACCTTACGGAATAAACGCAGCTACGCCTCCTTGGTTTCACCGTCCGGCAAAAACTGCCGGCGTGACGATCGAGGTGCCAAAGGATGTGAGCAATCCGATACAGCAACTATTGCGGCGTGGGCGTAGGTAAAGATTTCGCCTCGAGCGCTCGCGCCGGGTTTCCAACAATGAGGCGCGCAGAACGGAATTTACCGAGGAGGCCGACGCCATGAACTCCATATTGAAGGCAGGCACTGCCGTAGCCGCACTTTTCGCCGGCGGTCCTGCGGTGGCTCAGAGCGCGATCCCGACGGGATATTCCGTCTTTGGCCTGACGGAGCCGGTAAACCTCGGCGGCGCCGGCCACTTTGTCATTTTGTCGAAATCGGGAATTACGGATGTCCCGGCGTCCGCTGTCGTCGGAAACATCGGAACAAGCCCCATTTCCGGAACCGCCGACCATTTGTCCTGCGCTGAAGTGACGGGAAAGATTTATGCGGTCGACGCTGCGGGGCCCGCGCCCTGCAGCCTGAAGGCCCCTTCAAGGCTGACGATCGCCGTGGAGGACATGCAAACCGCATACACCAACGCAGCCGGCCGGCGAGCCGGAGCGACCGGACTGGGCGGTGGAAATATCGGCGGCCTTACGCTTGGGCCGGGCGTCTACAAATGGGGCACCGGCGTCACCATTCCGACCAACCTCACGCTGGACGGCGATTCCTATTCGGTGTGGATTTTCCAGATCGCGCAAGATCTGACGCTCGCCGACGGCAAAGCCGTCATCCTGAGCGGACACGCACAGGCTCAGAACATATTCTGGCAGGTCGCAGGCAAGGTGACTCTTGGAACGACTTCGCATTTTGAGGGAATTATTCTGTCCAAAACGCTCATCGCGATGAAAACCGGCGCATCGATTAACGGAAGGCTGTTTGCGCAGACCGCTGTCACACTGCAAATGAATAACGTCACCGTGCCCTGACGGGCAATGATAGCGACGGTGTCGATTTCTCACCCACTTGTTGTCATAGCCCGCGAATGCGGGCTACCCAGGGGGAGGTTGGAAATGGTGCAGGCGATGCTCGTAACTGTGCCCTTCCTTCGAGCTCAGAGGCGTGTCACCTGGGTCGCCCGCATTCGCGGGCGATGACACATAAGGAAAAATAACAAGTTAGTATTTCCGATGTCACTGGCGGTCTTTTAGGCGATGCCGAAACAGGTCACCGCAAATCAGTTCGCGTTCAGCTCGCGCGGTCGGCCATCAGAAGCGGCTTGGGGTCGACAGGCTCGACGCCGCGGCGGATTTCGAAATGCAATTGCGGGCTGTCGACGTCGCCCGTCGCGCCTGCAAGACCGATCACCTGGCCCTTATCCACGTGGTCGCCGCGATTGACGCTGATGCTTTGCGCATGCGCGTAGGCCGTAACGTAACCGTCGTCGTGGCGGATGAGAATCAGATTGCCGTAGCCTTTGAGTTCGTTGCCGGCATAAGTGACGGTTCCGCCCGCAGCCGCATGAATCGGCTCGCCCATTTTGGCCGCAATATTGATGCCGTCATTGCGCTCGCCATTGCCGACGCTGCCGAAAGTCGAAATCACTTTGCCGCTGATCGGCCAGATAAAATGTCCGTCGCCATATGACGCCGGCATTTGCTGGGACTGATCGGGGGTTACGGAAGCCTGCACGACGGGCGACGGCACGACCGGCGCCGGAACTATTGGCGGATTGGAATGCGGGTGCAGCCGATGTTGCGGAGGCGGCGGTGCGGGTGGCAGCGCGTCATTGTGCGCGACTCTCACAGGCGGCGGTGGTGGAGGCGGCAGAGTCTGGGTGTCGACGGTTGCATGCGTCGCGCGGAACGGCCCTGTCGTCGCATCATGCAGCACCGCTTCGCGGGTCCGCCTCGACGAGGCAGGAAGCCGCAGGAATTCGCCCACGCGAACGTCATCCTGCCGGCCGAGATCGTTCATGCGTGCAATGGTCGAGGTGGAGACGTCATAGCGCGCGCCGATCGACCCAAGCGTTTCGCCCGGCTTTACGACGACGGTGAAATAGGTGGGACGCGGGCCCGCATCGGGCAGCCCGTCATAATCGGACGGCTCTACCGTCGCGCAGGCTGAAAGCAGAAAAGGCACAAGCAGAACCGCCGCGGCGAGGAGGCCGCGTTGCGATTCAAATCTTGCTCTCTTCTCCATCGGACTTTCGCACTTCCTTGGGCACGCCCGGAACCATCGGGACGAAGACCACCGGGATAAGCGTGTCCCATTTGGGGCCGCTCTCCGTTTGCATAATCTTCACCAAGTGTTGCGAAAACCTTTCAGACCCGGGCGCCTGGCCCACCGGCGCGATCAAAATTCCGCCCGGCTTCAATTGCGCCAGGATTTCCGCGGGTATTTCGGGCACGACCGCCGTCAGGATGATGCGGTCGAAGGGCGCCTGTTCGGGCCAGCCCTTGAGGCCGTCTCCATGCCTTGTCACCACGTTGTGGAGTTTGAGCGCTTTGAACCGGCCTTCGGCTGCCTGGAGCAGCGGCCGGTGACGCTCAATCGAATAGACCATCCGGCAGAGCTTCGAAAGGATAGCCGCCTGGTAGCCGGAGCCCGTACCGATCTCGAGCACACGATGTTTTTCGGTCACCTCCAGCGCCTCGCTCATATAGGCGACGATATAGGGCTGACTGATGGTCTGGCCGCAGGCAATGGGAAGCGCGCTGTTCTCATAGGCGGCGGCTTCGAACGGCGCGTCCACGAATAGATCGCGCGGCGTGCGCTCCATGGCCGAAAGCACGCGCGGATCGAGAATGCCCTGCCCCCGCAGCGCCATCACGAGCGCGATCGGGCGGTGATCCTCGGTCATTTTCTTGGCGGAGAGGGACCGTCGAGCAGCGGCTTCAGTCGATCCCGGACGCGATGCTCGGTGAGATTGAGATGTAGCGGCGTGACAGAGATGCGGCCCTCATAGATCGCCCGCAGATCGCTGCCCATCGGCGGATTGCTGCGCACGCGCTTGAAGCCGATCCAGTAATAGGGATTGCCCCGCGCATCGACGCGCCGGTCGAGCGTGGCGGTCTGCAGGTCGCGTTTGCCCTGCTCGGTCACCTCGACCCCCTTCACCTCGGCGGGTTCGCAATCGGGAAAATTGATGTTCATCAGCACATCGCTGGGCCAGCCGATCCCGATGAGCTTTTCGATCACGCCGGGGCCATGCGTTTCGCCGCAATTCCAGCGAACGGTCTTCCAGTCTTCACCGAAGCCGTAAGCCTGCGACAGCGCGACGGAGGGAATGCCCAGCGCGCAACCTTCCATCGCGCCCGCAATGGTTCCGGAATAAGTCACGTCGTCGGCGATATTCGAGCCGCGATTGACGCCGGAAATGACGAGATCGGGGCGCGCGTCCTTCATCAATTCCGCGACCGCCATCATCACGCAATCGGTCGGCGTGCCGGTCACGGCAAAACGCTTCTTTTCGATTTCGCGCAGGCGCAGCGGAACGGTGAGGGTCAAGGAATGCGACGCGCCCGATTGCTCGGTCTCGGGCGCCACGACCCAGACGTCGTCGGTCAACGCGCGCGCGATGCGCTCGGCGGCAACCAGGCCCGGAGCATGGATGCCGTCGTCATTGGTGATCAGAATCCGCATTTATTTCGCAATCTTTTCGATGCCGCCCATATAGGGACGTAACGCGTCCGGCACCGCGATGGAGCCGTCGGCCTGCTGATAGTTCTCCAGGATCGCGACAAGCGTGCGACCGGTCGCAAGACCAGACCCGTTCAGCGTGTGAACGTAGCGGAGAGATTTTTCGGCCTTGGGCCGATAACGCGCATTCATGCGCCGCGCCTGGAATTCGCCGCAGTTCGAGCAGGAGGAAATCTCCCGGAAGCGATTCTGGCCCGGCAGCCACACTTCGATGTCGTAGGTTTTCTGCGCGCCGAAACCTATATCGCCCGTGCACAAGGTCACCACGCGATGATGGAGGCCCAGCCGCTTGAGCACTTCCTGCGCGCAATCCGTCATGCGCTCGTGCTCGGCCTGAGAGTTCTCGGGCGTGACGATCGAGACCAACTCGACCTTCGAGAACTGGTGCATGCGGATCATGCCGCGCGTGTCTTTGCCCGCGGCACCCGCTTCAGCGCGGAAACAGGGCGTTCCGGCCGTGAAACGCAACGGCAGGATTGCTTCCTCGAGGATTTCCTCGCGCACATAATTCGTCAGAGGTACTTCGGCTGTGGGGATCAGCCAGTAATCCGTCGTGGTGCGGAACGACTCCTCCGCGAATTTCGGCAGCTGGTTGGTGCCGAACATCGCCTGTTCGCGCACGAGAATCGGCGGGGCGATTTCGGTATAGCCGAATTGCTCCGTATGCAGATCGAGCATGAAACTGCAGAGCGCACGTTCGAGCCGCGCGAGCGCGCCCTTGAGATAGACGAAGCGCGCGCCGGACACCTTCGTGGCGCGTTCGAAATCCATCAGGCCGAGCTGTTCGCCCAGTTCGAAATGCTCTTTCGGCGCATTCATCCCCGGGGCCGCGCCCCAGCGGCGCGAGATGACTTCGACATTGGCGGCCTCGTCCGCGCCGTCCGGCACGTCCGACGCGGGCAGGTTTGGAATGTTGGCCAGAACATCGCGAAGTTCCGCCTGAAGCGTGCGCTCGCGCTCCTCGCCTTTCGCGATTTCGTCCTTGAGGCCCGCGACCTCGATCATCAGGGCTTCCGCCTGATTGTCGTCCTTCTGCGCCTTGGCGCGGCCGATCAGCTTGGAGGCTTCGTTGCGCCGGGCCTGCGCTTCCTGCAGCCGCGTCTGAAGCGCGCGCAATTCCTTGTCGCGCGCAACTAGATCGTCGGCGAGCGCGGCCGCGTTCGCCATGTGGCGGCGCGTGAGCCCCGCAACGAATGCGTCCCTGTCGTCCCGAATGGCCCGAATATCGTGCATGCATCCCTCGTTCGGGTCGGTAATGGCATGGCGAAACGGAGAGGTAAAGCCAAACGGCCATCGAGCAGTTTCGGATGAACGCAAACCCCACATTCACCATGGCCGCCCTCGAGGCGACCACCCTGCCGCCGCGCGTCTGCGCGGCG
>PLJH01000136.1 GCA_003139615.1 Alphaproteobacteria bacterium | reverse complement strand
TTAATGGGAGTCTGCTCTAGCAGCCGTCGTGCGTTTTGTTCAGTCACGACCTACCAAGTGCGAGCAGCTTTATGCGCTTCGAGCTGCAGGCGTCGTGCTTGCGAACTGTATCGCAAATTTGAACAATGCCTGTGGACGCGGGTGACCGGCATCGGCCGGCGCGGCGGTGTCGCAGCAGGACGAGAATGGCGCTCCAGCCCAAGATTGTTCGCACGCCAATGTGATATTCGACAACTCCTCTTACAGGGGATGTATTTGCTGTCCGCCAGATTCATAGCGCCGGCAACGCCCGACGAAACCACGCAAGTCCTCGAAGTTCTGCGAGGTGGAACAGCCGTGGGCCGGATGGAAATTCAGGGTCGGGATAGCGGCAGAATCGTTTTGGAACGAAGCCTTTGCCGTGTTGGAATTCCGTCGAACCAGGCCGAACGCGCTGCTTGCCGGGAAGCCATCGATTTTGCCGGAGGCAACGGCGCCGAAAGTACGATCCTGGAATCAATCCCGCTCCTTTTGATCGATAATTTCGACCGGCTTCTGGCGGTGGCGGAGAAGCAGCGCAAGTCGGTGGTTCTCCACTGGGGCGAAAACAGTTGCCGTTACAAGAGCGCATCGCTGTTCGCATCGGCTTCGCGCTGGACTCTCGTTTCGTCATCGGAGGGCGCGACCCGTGGATGGGTTGGACGGCGCTCCAGGTCAAACGAGCTTCTCGAGCTGGAATCGGAACTCGAAATCCCGGAATCCGTACAAGCCTTCGCCCTTTGGCTTGCCGCGCTGGTTTTACTTGAGTTACGTGAATAACCCGCCGCGAGTGCCCCCTGAACAATTGCGCCAATTGAGCATCGAATTTGAAGCGCTCTGGGTATTTGTTGGTACCGGTGTTTCCCGGTTTCAATTGCCCCCTGCGATCGCATTGATACGTTGATCCCGTGATTGCGCCACGGTGCGCCAGTTGAGAGAGGGACCAACAATGAGAAATGTACTTAAAGGTTTAACGATCGCAATGGCCGCTGCTGCTCTGTCGGCCTGCGCGAGTTCGCCGGAAAGCATCAAAGCAGCGAACATCGATTCGCAGCAGTTCGCTTACCTGACATGTCCGCAATTGGCCGAATGGCAGGGCAAACTGACTGCCTCGTACAACACCGCTGCGGATTCAGAAGATAACGCACGTGCGATGGATGCGGTTGGGCTTCTCCTTCTGGGCACGCCGGTCGGCTCGATGACGCATCAATACACGCCCGATCAAATTTCCGATTTGAAGGGACGTCTTGCGGCCGTTCAGCAACTCGAGTCCACCGGCCACTGCGATCAGCGCGTCGCTTCGACCGACGCGAAATAGCAAATCCATTCCTCGGCCCACGCCACATCTCGGTGGCGCGGGCCCGGAGGACGGATTGCGCGGCATCAGCGACCGGCGGCGACCGAACAGGTGATCGCCCGGCCTTTGGAAGCGGTTTCCGTCCACGCGTCTCCTGCCTTGGGTCGGCCGGAACGGGGCTGCAGTTCGGCGTCACGTCGCCCACAAAATCGCCGGTGGCATCGCGCCGGGCGAGACGCGCGTTCAATCGCGACAGCCGTCATTTTTCGCCAACTGGACGAAGGCGTGTGCCGTCGCTTAACCCATGTTTGCGGTGCGGCATGCCGACCGATTGCCGAAATTTCATCTGGAGCGACGCCGGAAACCCGCTCGCCCGTTCGGCCATGTTTGCCGCGCGTTTTCCCATTGCGCCCCAGGGCTTTACGTTCCTGATTCAAATCACCAACTGACCCTGCATAGGGGTATCTGTTCATCTAAGGTTCAGCTTGAGACCTATACCTCTTGAGCGACATTGCAGCAGGTGTGATCATGAAGAAATCAACGCGTCATGCGCTGTGGCTCGCGCTTCTGGCGGGCAGCGCCGTCTGTTTGACTGCGCCATCATATGCCCAGAGCAGCCATAGCTCGTTTCACGGACACACCCACGGCGCTCCGCCGGCGGGTTCGGCCCCGCATTGGGGCGGCTCGCATTACAGCGGGCCGCATGTGAGCTTCGCCGCGCATGCGGATTTTGGGCATTTCAGTCCTGCGCAACATGCAGCATGGGTTGGAGGCCGTTGGAATCACGGTTGGCGCAACGGGCATTTCGGCTGGTGGTGGTTCGCCGGTGGAGATTGGTTCTTCTACGGTGCTCCGATCTATCCCTATCCGCTCTACGTCTCCGACGAATATGTCGATGACTATTCGGATGATTATTCCGGCGGGTATGGCGGGCAATCCTGGTACTACTGTCAGCATCCGGCCGGCTATTATCCCTATGTCCAACAGTGCAGCATGCCGTGGCAGCCGGTTCCCCCGACGCCCCCACCGCCTCCCCCTGGTGGCGGTTATGGCCCGCCGCCGGGATATCAGCAGGGACCCGGCGATCAAGGGCCGCCCCCAGGCTATCAGGGGCCGCCGCCCGGGTATCAGCAGGGACCTGACGACCAGGGCCCGCCCCCGAACGACGACCGCTATCCGGACTATCAGGGACCGCCTCCGGGTGGGCCCGGGCCGGGAAATCAGGGACCTCCTCCGGGTCCCGGCAACGGACCAAACAACTAAAGGTAATTTGCGATGAAGACTCGTTCCATAGTTGCCGCGTCACTGACGGCTGCATTTTTATCAGGCTGCGTGACACCCCCGATGGGTCCGACCGTTCCCGTGATGCCGGGCCCGAATAAACAGACCGCGGCGTTCGAACAGGACGATGCGGCGTGTCGCGACTTTGCCGGCAGCCGCGTTGCCGGTGGTGCGGAGCAAGCCAACAACACTGCTGTCGGCGAAACATTGCTTGGTGCGGCTTTGGGTGCCGGACTGGGCGCGGCCGTCGGCGGTGGACGCGGTGCCGCGATTGGCGCCGGCGCAGGTGGTATTGTCGGCGCAGGCGCCGGCTCGAATACGAGCGGTCACGCGCAATATTCGCTGCAGCAGCAATACAATATCGCCTATGCGCAATGCATGACGACCAAGGGCAACAAGGCTGCGTGGGGACGGCCCCGTTATGGCTACGGCTATCCACCGCCTCCGGGTTATGGCCCGCCACCAGGTTATGGCCCGCCGCCGGGCTATGGCCCGCCGCCGGGCGCATATCCGCCGGGACCACCGCCTCCGCCTCCGGGTTATTGATTGTCGAACCGCAGCGGCGCCTCAAAAAGGCGGCGCTTGCGTTTCAGCCTTTCGGCAACTGCGCGATTTGCGGCGCGGCATTGGCCGTCTGGTCCATCGCGTCCGGCGTAAAGCTGCTTGCAGCTTGCATCGCATCCGCGATGTCATCCGCATTCATTTGTGTTTTCAGAACGGCCAGGCGCGGAGGCGAACCTTTGTCGCCCATCGCAGCCGCGATCGAATACCACTTATAAGCGTCGAGCAGACTTTGCGGCATTCCAAGCCCGCGCTCGTACAGCACGCCGAGATTGAACGCGGAATCGACATAGCCGAGGCTCGCCGCGCGCGAGAACCAGCGCGCCGCTTCGGCATAGTTTCGTGTTGCACCCCAGCCTTCGGCATAGGACACCGCGAGTTGATGCATGGCTTTGCGATTGCCCTGCATCGCCGCCTCTTCGTACCAGTGCATCGCAACTGCGGGATCTGCCTTCACGCCCCGTCCGTTCGCATAAAGTGTTCCGAGCCATAATTGCGCGACGGCGTCACCGCGTGCGGCGGCCCGCGAAATCCATTGTGCGGCCTCGCTCTCGTTCTTCGCAGCACCCGTGCCGTCCAGATATTCGAGACCGAGCAGCAACTCCGCAGCGGCGTTGCCTTTATGGGCGAGCGACGCGAGGCGAATTTGCGGCGCCATTGTCTGAACGGAGGAGGGCCTGGCGCGTCCGCCATGCAAGTTCGACGCGACCGGAACAGGCGGTTGCCCCGAACTGTCCGGATCCGTGGCCTGGCGTTTCAGAGCAAGGCCCACACCCAGTAACGCGATCAGCAGCACCAAGCCGCCCGCGATGATGTAGCGGCTGCCGGAGGATGCCGTTTTGATGGATGACATCGTGGAAGCAAAAAGCTGCAGCGAGTCATTCGGTTGCGCCACCGTCTGGGCCGCGGCGGCCATTGCCGAACGGCGCGCTTGCCAAAGATAGGAGGGCTCGACGGATGGCGCAGTCGCCGGTTCGACGGGTGAGTCCGTTGTTTCTGCCTGCGCATCGGCTTGCGGCGCATCCGGTACAGCCGCCGGAAGCTCCCTGACAGGCGTTGAATCGAAGTGCTCGTAAATTGTTCTTTTCTGCGCATCCGTCTCGAGTGCATCCAACCGGCTCGAAGACATCATCGTCAGATTGCGCAGTTCGCCGAACATATCGCGCAGGCGTTTCTCCGATGCGTCCATGCGCTCACTGAAGGATTTGGCGTTCCCATCGAAATCCAGTTGCCGGTTTTTCTCGACCGCTTCCATGCGCGTTTGCAGGCCGCGAAGCGTTTCCTCGAATACGCCGCTGACGGCGCCGCTGCTGCGTTCGCTCGTGCCCTGACGCTCTTCCAGCGACGCGATCATGCGCTCCAATTCGCGCAGGCGACGCTCGAGCCAGGCGTCGACCGGTCGCGCTTCCAGCTTGGCGACGCTCTCCCGCAAGCGCGCGAGCGCGGGAACGTCTTCATCCTGGCGATCGGTATCGGGCTGCAGCGACCATTTTTTCTCGACCAGCGGCATGTCTGCGGGCTGCAAATCGGCTTGGGCGTCGAATTCGGTCGTTTCTGAAGTGATTTCACCTTCTGCTTCGGATTCGGGGATCGCGGCCGGCGCCACCGGTTCCGGGGCAAAATGTTGCTCGACCGGTTCTTCGATCGCCTGATGCGCGGCGGGCGAGTCAGCGACGACCGTTTCGTGTTGTTCGACGACGGCCGCCGTCTCAGAGACCGCTTCTACCGCGGCCGCCTCGGCGGACTCGGGAGCGAGTTGTGCTTCGTCATGCGTCTCAACCTGGACCGGATCGTCGGCTGAGGGGTCCACGTCGGGAACGGCTGCCGGATTTTCTTCCGCTGTCGGGAGCGCGTCGGAAACGGCTTCTTCGGGATGCGATAGTTCCTGAGCGTCCTCAGGTTCTTGGGTCTCGATCTCTGTCTCTGTCGCGCTCGAGTCCGTATCGGAAATCCCGTGCTCTTCGCCTTGCACATCGTCGGGATTTTCAGACTCGCTCTCGTCTTCTTTTACAATGTCTTCGTTGGCCGGAAATACGTCCCGCATTTGGCGCGCAAGTGCGGCGAGATCCTCGGCCACGATGGCCAGCATCAATTCGCTCTTGTTGACGAAATACGCATAGACGGTGTTGGGCGAGAAATTCGCCTCGTCGGCGACGCGCGTCAATGTGAGCTCAGGGGTGCCGTTGCGAGCCGTGAGACGGCGCGCCGCATCGAGAATGGCCGAACGCGTGCTGCGCCGTTGCCAGACTCGGGCAACCTCAGGGCTTGCTTCGCGCGGTGCTCTTTTTGCCATCGACCCGTACCGGGCGCTGCTCTTCCCCGCGACGGATGCGGACGCTTTGGGCAGCAAATCCCCTCTGACACAAAGTACCGATGAAGATTGAAGGAGCTGTGAAAAAGAAAGTTAGAACGCTTGGGAAAGGATAATTCGGCCGATTGCGCGCGCTCAGGCGGTTGCGGACCGCAGTTTACGGCGCGGATGCCGGGCGCGTTCCCGGCGTATCAACACAAAAATAACCATGATCGTAACTGTGCAGGCGAATAGCTGCGCGCGGTCCGACGCGGCGTCATGACCGATCAACGTGGTGAAGCATCTACCCGGCGCTCCGCAGTCCGTGACAGGCGCCAACGACGCCTTGCCCTGACGCCCAGAGGGCGTAGGCTCGCCAACCGGCTCAAGCCATTGTGGGACGCGATTGCGACGGCCTCGTCGCTGGTTCTCGCAGAAGGCGCGCGTCAACGAACTCCTCAAAAAAAGGAATCTCGCGATGACGATCAGCTCGATGAACGCGCCGCCGGCCGTTCCAGGCGGCATCAGCCATTTGGCCATCGTCCGCCTGCTCGTCCTGGCGGCGGCGCTCATCGCAATTGTCGTCGCGACGGGACTTGTTTCGCGCTTCGTCGTTCCGGCGTCTCCGGCCGATCTCCACCACAATCTTCTCATGCTGACGAATCTGTCGTCGTCCCTCGCCTTGTTGCTTGTTTACGCCCTGACAATTCGCCTGATGGAGCATCGCAGCGCGACCGAGATTGATCCGATCAGAGGCGCCCCGCAATTTCTCGTCGGCGCCATTCTTGGCGTGGTGCTGATTTCGGCGGTTTATGCCGTGCTGTGGGGCCTGCATCTGACGCATTACAGTGCAGGAACCGGAACGGATGGGCTGATCGGCGGCCTTGTTGCGATGTTCTGCGTCGCAGTCCTCGAAGAACTCCTGCTGCGCGCAATGCTGTTTCGCATCGTCGAGGACGCAACCGGCACCACGGCCGCGATCGCCGTGTCGGCGGTGGTGTTCGGTTTGCTCCACGGTCTTAATCCCGGGGCTACTACGATCAGCACGATCGCCATCGCGCTGGAAGCCGGCGTGCTGCTCGCAGTCGCGTATGCCGTGACGCGCAATCTCTGGTTCGCGATCGGCATCCACATGGCCTGGAACTTCACGGAAGGCGACGTTTACGGCGCGCAAGTGTCCGGCGGTACCGCCTCGCACAGCCTGTTCAAGATCTGGCTTGCAGGTCCGAACCTGCTGACGGGCGGCACGTTCGGACCGGAAGCCTCAGTTGTCGCCGTCGGCGTGTGCCTGTTCGCGGCCATCGTCATCGGCGTGATGGTAGTTCGCCGCGGCAACTGGCAGCCGGCGCGCTTTCAGCTTCGGCTGGCGTGACCATTTGGATCAGAGCGTCTTGTGATCGCATTGAATCGGTCGCGGCCCCCCTCTGCTTCGCTGCCGCTCAGCACCTCCCCCGTAAACGGGGGAGGAAAACTGAATTGCATCAGTCGCTTTCCTCCCCCGTTTACGGGGGAGGTGGATCGCGCGCAACAGCGCGCGAGACGGAGGGGGCCGCGCGTCGATAGGCTCGAAAAATTGCTCTATCCCAGTTTCGAAATGTGAAGCTGCTCGGACGCGCGGACGAAACCAGCGCGGGCGTAGATCCGCTCGGCGTCGTCGCTCCCCGGCGTGAGCCACGCGAGTTCGATCCCGCGCGCAAACGCTTCCCGTGCCGCGCAAGCCGTCAACGCGCCGGCGATACCCCGGCGTCGATAGGCGACGCGCACACCGATACCCGCCACCTCGCTCACGCCCTCATGCGCAGGCGTGGCCATTCCGGCGCCGACAGCGAGTCCGCTTTTTGGATCGCGAGCCATTGCGAGTACACCGCCTTGTGCAACAAGTCGGCGCAGCGGATCGGAATAGACGTCGTCGTCATAAGCCTCCGCTCCGACATCGGCGGCATCGATAATGTCCTGGTCGTCAGATGCCAATCCGATGTCGATGCCCCTTACTTCCACATTCCGCAACATGCCGGGCGTGCAGATCAGGATAGGATAGCGCTTTTCGATCTCGAAGCCGTTCGCCAGCAAAGCGGATTCGACGTCCGGCGCCGTGTCGGTGATGTATTCCAGGCGCGGCCGACGGCTTCGTTCGAGAAATGCCGCAATCAGTGCTTCGATATCCGACGTGCTCGGCCGCGTGTCCGCATCGGGAACGGCATAATTGCGATAGAGATTGTCGCTGCCCGCGTCGAAGCCTGCGAGAAACGGCCCGACACGCAGGTTATTTTCCGAGCGCAGGATCGTTGCGCGAAGATAGTTTTGGATACGACGATTGAGTTCGTTTCGTTCGGAATTCATTTGGTCCTCGTTCGCACATGGGTGCGCAAGCCGTCGCACGGTAACGCGCGGCGGCGATGGGTTTCACGGTGTGGTGGAACGAAGCTGCGGCTAAGCCAAACAGCGCGCACGGCTCCGCGTCACCGCATTCAAGCGGTGGATGCGGGTTGCGGTCAGCATGGCACCTCCAGAAATGCGCGAAGGTTCGCGCTGGAGATTTCTTAGTACAGTTTGATCAAGGGTTCAATATCGCCACGGCATCCGAAGACACGCACTGTCTCTACTCTGCCGCAGCCGCCTTTTTCTTCGCCGGATCTTCGAGCGGGACAGCGCTGGTCTCCGACCACTTCTTTGCATTCGCTTCGGCGTCCGGACCTGCCGCCTGCTGCGTGATCTGACGGCCGAGCGCGATGACGTTGGGAATTTCGTCGTCGGTCAGCTCCTTCATGCGCTGCTTGCGGGCGAACGCCTTCTCGATATGGGGCGCGAGTTCTTCCATCTTGCGCGCCTGGCGCTGGGCTTCCTTTTCCTTGAACTCCGGCATCACGTCGCGCGCGAAAAGGTCGAGCGCCTCGCAGATGTGCTCGTGCTTGTTGCGACCGCCCTGCTGAATGAATGCAACCTGGTCGACGCCTGAGTCCGCGAATTTCCGCAGATGCGTACGCATCGTTTCCGGCGTTCCGATACCGCCGGCCCCCGCATTGTTCGGCATCGCATCCTTCACGGCTTCGAAATTCTTCCAGATATCCGTGCGGCCCGGCTTGTGCTCGCCGAAAATGTAATGATGCCCGAGCGCGTAGCCGAAGAATTTGAATCCTTCGAGCCCGCGCCGCAGCGCTTCGTCGCCGTCCGGATGCACGGAGAAGCCCGTTACCATGCAGATATTCGGATTGACCGCATGGCCGATGGGCACGCATTCCTCCTTGAGGATGCGATAGTAATCGTCGACCCATTGCTTCGCTTCGGCCGGATCGACGAACGCAAACGTCAACGCACCGATGCCGAGCCGCGCCGCCAGCTTGATCGTCTCGCGGTTCGAGCACGCCACCCACACGGGCGGATGCGGCTTCTGCACCGGCTTCGGCACGATATTGCGGCAGGGCATCTCGAAATACTCGCCCTTGAACCCGGGATAGGGGCTCATCGTCATCATGTTGAGGCATTGCTCGAGCGTTTCGCGCCACATGTCGCGCTTCTTGTCGACCGGCACGCGATAGCCGCCCAGTTCGAGCAGCGCCGAGGACTCGCCCGTGCCGAATTCGGCGCGGCCGTTCGAAACGAGATCGAGCGTCGCGATGCGTTCGGCGACGCGCGCGGGGTGATTGTACCCCGGCGGCATCAATACGATTCCGTGACCGAGCCGGATGTTCTTGGTGCGTTGCGAGCACGCGGCGAGAAACACCTCCGGCGCGGAGGAATGCGAATATTCCTCGAGAAAGTGATGCTCGACTTCCCATGCGTGATCGATGCCGAGCCGATCGGCCAGCTCGACCTGGTCGAGCGCATCCTGAAACAGCTTCAGCTCGTCGCCGTCATGCCACGGCCGCGGCAATTGATGCTCGTAGAAGATTCCGAATTTCATGGGCCGCGGCTCCTCGTCTATTTTTTTTCGTGTGATTTCGCCTTCAGCGCATCGCTGTGCGCAGCGCTGTCGAATGCGGCCATGATGTTCTTGAAGCGTGCCTCGACGAACTCTCTCATCTCGGGATGCGTGAAGATGTAGAGTTCGTTTGCCTTCATCGCTTCCAGCACGCGCGCGCCCACGATATCGGGGTTGAGCCCGTGCATCACGTTTTCGGCGGCTTCCTGACGCGTCGCGCCGACCCCGGGATCGACCTCGCCCTGGCCGCCATAACGCTCCTGCCGCGCGCGCCCGCTTTCGTGGATGCGCGTGCGCACGAATCCGGGACAAAGAACCGACACGCCGATCTCCAACGGCGCAAGCTGCTGGAACCAGCCTTCGCTCATCGCGACNNTCGATGATCCAGTCCCAATCGCGCTCGCGCAACGTGCCGAACGGTCCGCCGACGGCAACGCCCGCATTGTTGCAAACGACATGAACCTTGCCGAAAGCGGCCAGCGTATCGAGGGCCGCGCGTTGCACGGCACCGCGTTCCGTCACGTCGCACTGAACGGGGAGCGCCTTGATCTGTTCATTGGCAAGCCGCTCGACCGCACCTTTGGCAGCGCCCAGGTCGATATCCGCCACGCCGACATTCATGCCCGCGCGGCCGAACGCGCGCGCCATTGCAAAACCGATGCCGCTGCCGCCGCCGGTGACGAACGCCGTCTTGCCTCTGAAATCCTTGATCATGCGGCCTCTTTGCGCTCAAGCGAGTCGAAGCGCTGCAGCAATTCGCGACCGTTCGGCCGGCGTGCGAGCACGTCCGACAGCTGCGCATGCGCCTGCTCGCGTCCGTAATCGGCATCGGTCACCGCATGCCAATGGACCATGCCGCGCCAGACCGGATCGATCATGGCGGCGCCGGAAATGCGCTCCCGGTCGGACGTCTTGAACGTGAAGCTGCGCAGCTCCGAGACGATCACCGCCAGATAACCCACGTGAGGCGCCTCGTCCTGCCGGATGCGGTCGATGAGATCGGCAGCGTGCAGCGCAATTTCGCGCCGATCTTTGAAATTGTCGGGATCGCGCATCACGTCCGTGCAGAAGGCGAAGAAATTCTCGGCGCGCACTTCGATCATCAGCACATTCATCAGCAGCAGAATCCAGTCCTCGTATTCCTTGGGAATCTGGGACATCAGCCGGCCGATCTCGGGCCGCGTCAGGCTCTGGGGAATTGTCGGCGTGGGATAGGCATTCTTGCCGAACAGCATGTCGCGCGCGGCAAACCACATCGTGTCATGGCCGCCTTCGTCGCTCCCGGGACTTCCGCCCTCGTCGAGGCCATGGGCCATCAACAGGCCTTTGTTCAGGTGGCCGACTGCCGCTTGCGAAATATCGTCGACGATGATGGCCTGAAAATCGGGCGCCACGGCTTCTGCGAGTTGTCGCCCACGCGCCTCGATCATGCCGGTGATGGTGAGGGAATCCCAGAGCGTCTGACCAAGCCCGAGTTCGAGCAGAAATTTTTGCTGCGCGGTCGACGGAAAGCTTTCGCGCAAAAGCAATTGTTGCGAGGCATCGACGACGTCGTGGCCTCTCGTTTTCAGTGCCTCCGACCAGGCCTTGATGGCAGGCCAACGGTTCAGCGTGCGGGGCGAAACGTATTTGCCGTCGGCATCGAAGCCGCCATGCAATTTGTAGCCGGCCTCGGAATGGAGTTTGGCGTAAGGATGGTGAGCGAGAATTTCCTCGGCGGAATAGGAAAGCTTCGTCATGCGGTCCTCCGTCGACCCGATCCCGGACTACGCCGGGTTATTACTGATAATTTGTCAGTTCTGCCCCGGTGTCAACCGGGACGATCCGACACTTTCCTAGGACACCACGCGAAGATGGCGGACGCGTTAATCGCGAACCGGTATTTTCGAAATCCCTCAAGGCCGGAGCGCCCGAACCAGGAATTGGGTGAGATTGCGCACGATGTCTTCCTGCCGGCGGCCGCTGCGAAAGCCTTCGCTGGCGGCCTGGTGGATGGCGCCCAGAATCGCCTGCCCGACAATGTCGGCATCGAAGTCTTCCGAAACCTGCCCATGGCCCGCAGCCGAGCGCACGATCGCCGCCCAATCGCTGCCCCAGCGCTGCAGCAAGGGAATCGCCTGCACGCCTTCCGCGTCGATCACGGCTTCGTCCGTCATCGCCGCGTTGAGCACGCCGGGATGGCTTTGCGAATAGTCGTAGATTGCGTGCAACGTGTTCGCGATCAGCTCTTCCAATGTCTGCTGGGCGCCGACGCGTGCGCGCACGCAACCGTCCAGTTCCGTCCGCGCGTCTTCGACGAAAGCGAGGAAGCAGGCGCGCTTGTCCGGATAATGGAGATAGAAGGTGCCGTGTCCGAGGCCGGCCTCGCGCGCGACGTCCTGCGGCCGCGTGGCGTGATAGCCGCGCTCGACGAACAGCTTGCGCGCGGCCTTTTTTATCTTCGCGAGACTCTCCGGCTTGCGCCGGGCGGGCCGGGTATCGTCGAAGGCCTTGTCGAGGACGGGACTGCGCATGGCCCGACTTTCGTCTCGGTTCGGGCGCGAAGTCAATCTCGGAGCCTTTTGCAGTGCAACCAAGCTTTCCCAGTCGTTCACATTGCAATAGAATTCATGCCCGGTTCGAAGGAGACAAGTATGCGCAAGGAATTTGTCGTCGTGCTTCTCGCATTCGCTGCAGCAACCGTGCCGGCATCGGCCCAGCAGATGGGCGTCCGGGGTGGCGCGATCTATCACGACATGGGAACAATGGACTACGGGATGGCGCCGCAGGAGAACGACTACGCAACCGCGCGCCGCCTGATTCATTTCGGGAAATACGCGGAAGCCATTCCCTATCTCAACAACGCCCACATGGAACAGCCGCATAAGACGGACATCATCGTCTATCTGGGATATGCGCATCACATGACGGGCGATAACGATCTCGCGCTCGACTATTATCGGGTCGCCTTGCAGGAAGATCCCGATCACCTTCTGGCGCACGAATATCTGGGCGAGCTTTATCTGGGCTTGAATTACCTCCCGTCGGCACAGGAACAACTCGCGCGTCTGAACCAGCTCTGCCCGTCCGGCTGCGACGAGCGCGACGCGCTGACGAAAGCGATTGCAACCTATCAAGCCTCGGCTTCTGCCGCACCCGCGACGCCGCCCAAGAGTTCGAACTAGGCTCGCGCCGTCTGCATCGCGCGCCAGACGCGTTCTGGAGTCGCGGGCATGTCGATGTGATCGACGCCGATCGCATCCGCGATCGCGCTGATCACCGACGGCATCGCGCCCACCGTTCCCGCTTCGCCGCAGCCTTTGGCGCCCATCGCGTTCGTCTTGCACGGAAACTTCTCGTAAGCGAACTGGAAATCTGGAAGATCGTCGGCGCGCGGCATCGCGTAATCGGTGAAGCTGGCCGACAGGATCTGGCCGGTCTCGGCGTCGTAAACGCAGTTCTCGAGCAGCGCCTGGCCGAGGCCTTGCGCGACGCCGCCATGCACCTGACCCGCCACCAGCATCGGATTGATGATGCGGCCGAAATCGTCGAGCACGGAATAGGACACGACATCGACCTTGCCGGTGTCGGGATCCACTTCCACTTCGCAGATGTGGCAGCCGTTCGGAAATGTCGAGGCGCTGCCCTGGTAGAGCGCATCGCTGTCGAGGCCGTCTTCGAAGCCCGGGAGTTTTTCGCGCTTCAACGTGACCGCCAGTTCGCTCACCGTCATCTTGCGCTCGGAGCCCGTCACCTGGAACGCGCCGATACCTTCGACGATGGCGAACGCAACCTCTTTGCCGCCCGCCTGCATCACCTGGCCCGCGGCCGTCTTGCCTTTCGCGATCACGGTATCCGACGCCATTTCCAGCGCGCCGCCAGCCATATTGAGCGAGCGCGAGCCGCCGGTGCCGCCGCCGTTCACCCAATCGGAATCGCCCTGCTTCACCACGATGGAGTCGAACGGCACGCCCAGACGCTCGGCCACCACTTGCGCAAACGCCGTCTCATGGCCCTGCCCGTTCGATTGCGTGCCGACATAAAGCTCGACTGCGCCGTTGTCGGTGAACTTCACGGCGGCAGGCTCGCTGCCGGCCGCCGCGGTGATCTCGACATAATAGGCGATGCCGAGCCCGCGCTTCATTCCGCGCGCCTCAGATGCCTTGCGGCGTTCCGCGAAGCCCCCGGTGTTCGCGCGTTTCATCGCCGCGTCGATCATGAACGGATAATCGCCGGAATCGAATGCGATGCCTGCCCAATTCTTGTAAGGCAGTTCGTCCGGCGTCGGCAGATTGCGTTTGCGGATTTCGATCTTGTCGATGCCCGTTTTTGCAGACGCGACATCGAGCAGACGCTCCATCAGATAGGCAGCTTCGGGCCGGCCCGCGCCGCGATACGCATCCACGGGCGCGCTGTTTGTGAAATAGCCTTTCACATTCGCGTAGAGCGACGGCACCCGATAAAGGCCGCCGAAAATGCGCCCGCCTGCAAGCGTCGGGATGAACGGCGCATATTGCGAGAGGTAGCCGCCCATATTCGCGGTACCCGTGATGCGCATCGCGAGGATCTTTCCATCCGCATCAAACGCGAGTTCGCCCGTCGTGTGCATGTCGCGGCCCGCATCATCACACAGAAACGCCTCGGTGCGGTCACCGGACCAGCGCACGGGACGACCCGTCAGTTTCGCCGCCACCAGCACGAGAGGCTGCTCGGGATAGAGAAACCCCTTCATCCCAAATCCGCCGCCCACATCCTTGGTGACGATGTGCATTTTCTCCGGCGGTACATGCATGATGTTCCGCGCAAGTCCGCCGCGCAGATTCCCCGCGCCCTGCGAGCCCGTATAAAGCGTGTAGCCTTCGGTTGCGGGATCGTAGATTCCGATCGCGTTGCGCGTTTCCATCGAGTTCGCAACGATGCGGTTCTGCACCACGTCGAGCGACACTTTGTGTGCGGCCGCGGCGAAGGCGGCATCGACTGCCGCCTCGTCGCCCATGCCCCAATCGAACGTCAGATTGCCCGGCGCCGTGTCCCAGATTTGCGGACCGGCCGCGGCGGAATCGAGCGTGCCGGCCGCATCGAGCGGTTCGTATTCGACGGCCACGAGTTCGGCTGCGTCTTTCGCCTGCGCATAAGTTTCGGCGACCACCATGGCAATCGCTTCGCCCGTAAAGCGTACGCGATCGTTGGCGAGCAGATGCTTGGCGGACTCTTTCGTGCCCGATCCGTCGCGGCTGGGGATCGGCGCGAGACACGGCATGTCGCCCACGCCCGCCGCCTCGACATCGGCTTGTGTGACGACAGCGATCACGCCGGGTGCGGATTTCGCGGCCGAAATATCGACCGACAGGATCTTCGCATGTCCATGCGGGCTCCTGTGAAAGCAGGCGAAACCTTCGCCGTCGAAACGCAGATCGTCCGTATACTGACCTTGTCCCGTGACGAAACGGATATCTTCCGTCCGCCGGACGGATTGCCCAACGCCGAATTTCATCTCACTGCCTTTGGTCTAGTGCTTGTAGCTGGGATCGACGCGGTCGAGCTTGCGCAGCAGCGCGGGCCAGGCGAGCGCACTCATCATGCCTTCGAAGGCCATGCTGCCCTGCTGCGCGGTTTTCTCCGGCACGCCCTGATTGGGCCAGTTCGGCTTCGCGCCGCCGCCCAGAGCCGCCACCTGCATCGAGCACGCCCGCTCGAGATAATACATGCGCAGGAACGCATCGGCGCAACTCTTCCCCAGCGTGAGCGTGCCGTGATTGCGCAGGATCATCACATGCTTATCGCCGATGTCGTGCACGAGCCGGTCGCGTTCGTCGAGATCGAGCGCCACGCCTTCATAATCGTGATAGGCGGTGTCGCCGCAGAGCAGCATCGCGTGCTGGTCGAGCGGGAGAAGTCCATCCGCTTGCGCGGACACGGCCACGCCGTCGGTGGTGTGCACATGGATGATGCAATGCGCATCGTCGCGGTTCATATGCAGCGCGCTGTGGATGGTGAAGCCGGCCGGGTTCACGAAATACGTCGATTCGCCCACCTTGTTGCCGTCCACGTCGATCTTCACAAGGCTGGACGCCGTGATCTCTTCGAACAGCATGCCATAGGGGTTGATCAGGAAATGATGATCGGGCCCGGGCACGCGCGCGGAGATATGCGTGAAGATCATGTCGTCCCAGCCATGGAGTGCTACGAGCCGGTAGGTGGCCGCAAGATCGACCCGCAGCTTCCATTCCTCGGCGCTCACCTTGCCTTCGAGCGACGGAATCGCGTGCTCATCCGGCACCTGGACTTTCACTTTTTCCAACACGTTCATGGCCTTGCTCCTGACCGAATATCTGGTTGCGCCTAGAGTGACCCCGGGGGGTGAGTGGTGTCAAACTTGGCATTCCACCCTCCCTTGGGGCGGGTCGAAATTGTCTTTGAGCGNNGAGCGACAGCGAAAAGAGAATTTCGGGGCGGGGTGCTGCATCAACATTCTCCCGCCCCGAAAAATTCTTCGAATTTTTCGACCCGCCCCAAGGGCGGGTGGTTGGAAAGTTGTTGTGCCGCCTTCATTGCATTCACCCAAACTTGAACGTCGCCACGATGCGGTCCATCAGTCCGCGCACGCGCGCCATGTCGAATGGCTTCAGCCCGTATTCCGGCGGATAGACGCCCAGTGACGTCGACGCGATCATGTATTCGACGGCCCAGCATTGCCCGCCATGTACGGCGCGGAAACTCGTGATCTCGTGGTAGTGGCTCATGCCGTCGTCGGAATCGCGGAAGGCGGCAAACTCCACTCCGCCGATCTTCTGCTTCCAGCTTTTTTCATCCGGCGGCGCGCCCGCCGGCGCGAGACAATTCGCAACCGATTTGGGATTGCCGCTCATGCCGACGGTGATCGTGGCGCCGGCGAAATTGGTTTGCGACGCGATCGCGCGGGGCACGACGATCTCGTAGAGCACCTGGCCCGGATCGCTCGAATTCCAGCGCCAGTCGGTCGCATCCTGCGGCGCACCCATGCCTTCGAAATCGATCGGCGCTGAAATCGTGAAACCGAAATCCGGGCTCACCGGCCACGCATTCACATTGGCGTAGTAGTCGGCGGCATTCGCGGCGCTCGCCGCCAGTGCTGCCGCCATTCCCAGAACCCAGCTTCGCAATTTCATCTCATGCCTTTCAAAAAAATTGTCTGCGAACCCTCTCGAAAAACCCAGGAAAATTGCCGCTTTCTGCAACGATAACACGCAATTTCCCGCCTGTTCTTTGCCTGTTGTTCCGCCTGATATTCCGCCTGTTATCGCCTGGTTTCGGCCGTCACTTTCGGAACACACGACGTTTCCATTCTGCAACAGCTTCGATCCTCGCTCGACGTTTTCCCCTGTTAAACAGGCGAAAATAACAGGGGAACTTCGGAGCGCGAAGTTTGGACCGCTGCTTATGGACCTACGATCCGCTCAAAAATTCCAACCGCCATTATACACCCAAAACGGCAATCTCAAACAACCGTTTTGGTCTTGCTGCAGTTTTGCAGTGCATTATTTCATTTGCCCACCCGCCCATTGGGCGGGTCGAAGGCTTTCTTTGAGCGCCAGCGAAAAGAAAACTTCGGGGCGGGGTGCTGCCTCAACATTCTCCCGCCCCGAAAAATTCTTCGANNTTCGAATTTTTCGACCCGCCCACAGGGGCGGGTGGGAACTGAGATCACCGCACCCGCCCGACCGCCTTCAGCCAGCCGTCATAGAGTCCATCGCGGGCGGATTTCGCCAAGCCGGGCTCGAACCGCCGATCCAGCGCCCAGGCATTCGTGATCTCCGAGAAATCCCGGAACA
>PLJH01000138.1 GCA_003139615.1 Alphaproteobacteria bacterium | reverse complement strand
TCGTCGATATCCACACCCATTACGACGGTCAGTCGACTTGGGATTCGCGGCTCGCGCCGTCGAGCTGGCATGGCGTGACGACGATCGTGATGGGCAATTGCGGCGTGGGCTTCGCGCCCGTGCGCAACCAGGACCACAACCGCCTGATCGAATTGATGGAAGGCGTGGAGGACATTCCGGGCGCGGCGTTGCACGAAGGCTTGAATTGGTCCTGGGAATCCTTCGGCCAATATCTCGACGCAGTGGAGCGCCGGCCGCACGATATCGATATTTGCGCCCAGCTTCCGCATGGTGCTTTGCGCGTCTATGTGATGGGCGAGCGGGGCGCGCGGCTCGATCCGGCGACAACCGAAGATATTGCTGAGATGCGGGCGCTCGCTGCGGATGCGATGCGCGCGGGCGCCATTGGGTTCTCCACCTCGCGCACGCTCAATCATCGCACGGTGAAGGGTGATCCCACGCCGTCGTTGCGCGCGACAGAAGCCGAGCTCGTCGGTATCGCACAAGGGCTCGCGGATGCCGGCAGCGGTGTGATCGAGCTGATCTCGGATTTTGATACGCCCGATCTCGAAAGCGAATTCGCAATGATAAGGCGGATCATCGAGGCGTCGGGAAGGCCGCTATCTCTCTCATTGGCGCAGGGCCATCGTTCGCCGGACGGCTGGCGCGAGATTCTGGGCCGCATCGAAGGTGCTTCGCGCGACGGCTTGCCGATCCGCGCACAGGTCGCGCCGCGACCCATCGGACTTCTGCTCGGGCTTCAGGGCTCGCTCAACCCCTTTTCCGCGCAACCGTCGTTCATCGCGATCAAGGACAAGCCGCTTGGCGAAAAGCTCGCGATCCTGCGCGATCCCACATTCCGCGCGAAGCTGCTGTCCGAAGCGCCCGCGCATCCCGAACTTGCGCGTCGCATGAGCGCGTTCGGGTTCATTTTCCCGCTTGGAGAGCAGCCCGACTACGAGCCGCCGCGCGAACGTTCGCTCGCGGCGCTGGCGGTCGCGCAAGGCCGCGCGCCTGCCGATCTCGCTTACGACATGCTGCTCGAAGACGAGGGGCGCAACTTCCTGTTCATGCCGTTCGCCAATTACGCGAACTACAATCTCGATGTCTGCGGCGAGATGATCGCGCATCCCGATTGCGTGATGGGATTGGGCGACGGCGGTGCGCATGTCGGAATCATCTCGGATGCGAGCTATGCCACCTATCTCTTGACGCATTGGGGGCGCGACCGCGCGACAGGCCGCTTCGATCTCGGCTGGCTGGTGAAGCGGCAGACGTCGGACACGGCGCGCGCGGTAGGCCTGGCAGACCGTGGCACGATCGCACCCGGCATGAAGGCCGATCTCAATGTGATCGATTTCGACAAGCTCAAGGTCTCGCGCCCGAAAATGGCGTTCGACCTGCCGGCCGGCGGCAAGCGATTGCTACAGGGCGCGAGCGGTTATGTCGCGACGATCGTTTCGGGCGAAGTTGTCTATCGCAATGGCGAAGCGATGAATGCGTTGCCGGGTAAACTGGTGCGTGGCCCGCAACGCGCGCCGGTGAACTAATCCGCCGCGCGCAGCAAATAATGACTGACGCCCCACGGCCTGCCGTCGTCATAGCCGAACAATTCGGCGGTCGCGAGGAAGAACATGCGCCAGCGCCGCCGCCATAACCCCGCATCGCGGCCATAGACCTTGCGCAGAATGACGCCGATCTCGCGTGCATTCGCATCGTAATTCGCGAGCCAGTCGAGCGCGGTCAGCCGGTAATGCGTGCCGCTCCAGCGCCATTCCCGCTGGACCGCGAACAGATCCGGAAAGCGATGGATCAAGCCATGGCTCGGCATGATGCCGCCGGTGAAGAAATGCTGCGCGATCCAATCGTTCTCGTCGCCGTGGTCGAAGCGATAGGGCGCGCGGTCGTGGCTGAACACATGGATGAACAGTCGTCCATCCGGCTTCAGCCAGCCTCGCACGCGCGCGAGCAAGCCCTGCCAGTTCGCCATATGCTCGAACATCTCGATGGAGACGATGCGGTCGAAGCTCTTGTCGATCGCAAAATCGTTCATGTCGGCGGTAATGACCTTGAGGTTGCGCAATTGGCGCAGCGTCGCCTGGTGTTCGATATGCTCCCGCTGCGGCCGCGAATTCGAAACCGCGGTGATGCGCGCGCCCGGAAACCGCTCAGCCATCCACAGCGACAGCGAACCCCAGCCGCAGCCGAGTTCGAGAATCTCCTGGCCGTCGCGCAAGTCCGCGTGTGAAGCTGTCTCTTCCAGCGCGCATTCTTCCGCCTCAGCCAATGTCTCGTTGCCTTTCGGATAAAGGCAGCTGGAATATTTGCGCCGCGGTCCCAGTGCGAGTTTGAAGAATTCCGGCGGCAATTCGTAGTGCTGCGCGTTGGCTTCTTCCGGATGCTCTGCAATCGGATGTGCCATCATATCGGCGGCGAACGCATCGTCTGTCGCGGCCGTCGTCGAGAGCAGCCGCTGGGTTTCGCCGACTTTCCGACGGATACCTGCGATCACCAGTGAATCCGGGACCGGGAACCGTTCGGCCAGAAGGCCCCCTGCGCTCAAAAGATCCATGTCGCCTCTCCTGTTGAACGGAAGGTCTACGCGGACAAGGCCCAAAAGGATCAGTGCCAGTGATCCGGGGGTAGGGCCGCGGCGTAGACCTTACGGGCCCGGGCGAGAGAGGTGCTGCATGCCTTCGCGCCGACACATCCTTTGGGGTGCAGGTGCCGCGCTTTGCGTGCGCCCTGCTCTGGCGGCGTTGCCGATTCCAGCAACCGATGGCCTGTCGTTTCGCATCATGCGTGAGGGCACGCGGATCGGGACGCATGCGCTCACCTTCCAGAAATCGGGCGATGCCCTGAACGTGCATATCGAAGTCGAGATCGCAGTTTATTTCGGCCCGATCCGGCTGTTTCACTACAACCACAAGAATCTCGAATGCTGGCGCGGCGGACAATTGGTGAGCATGGACGCCGCAACCGATTATGACGGCACGCCCGCTTTCGCGACATTGCGCCGTGAGAACGGGCAGATCGTTGCCCAAGGGTCCAAAGCCGCGCGTTACGATGCACCCGCGAACGTTCTCGCCGCAACGCATTGGAACAAGGCCGAGCTTTTGGGGCCGATGGTCAATCCGGAAAACGGCTTGCTGTTAAAGCCGAACATTTCGAATGCGGGACCTGACAGCGTCGCGCTGGCATCCGGCGCAAAAGTGTCGGCACAGCATTATGCCTGGCGCGGTGCCGACACGCTCGATCTGTGGTACGGCGCGGACGGAGCCTGGACGGGGCTGACGGCCGTCACGAAAGACGGCACGCGGCTTGTGTATGAGCGGTTGTGACGGCGCGAAAAAGGCCGCGACGGGATTATCCCGCCGCGCTCTTACCGGGGTTCGATCAGAATTTGTGGGTCAGCGTGACGCCGAAGGTGCGCGGCGCATTGAAGATACGATAACCGGCATCGAGCGGCGCGCCGTCGTCCGTCGCCGTCACCACATGTTCCTCATTGAACATATTCTTGATCCAGAAGGCGAGTTCCCAGCCCTGATCGTTGGTGGCGATCGATGCGCGTCCGTCGAACACCCAATTGGCTTGCGTGAACAAATAGGGCGTGTTGAGCGCTTCCTGGTAGGCGCTGGAGCCGAAGGTGCCGGTGAACTGGATCGCGCCGAGATATTTGTCGAAGATTTCATGCTCGTAGCGCGCGGTGCCGTTGAACGTGACGTCCGGCGCATCCGGCAATTTGTTGCCGGCTGGCTCGGTCGTCGGTCCGCTGAGGTTTTCATAGGGGAACGCGCCCAGCCGCGTGTGCAACAATCCCAGACCGCCGCGAAGCGATAATCCGTCGACCGGCAGCCATGTCACGCCCAGGTCGAGACCATAGATGCTCGCCGTCGGAATATTGCTGAGCTTGATCAGTGAGACGGCGCCGACGGTGGTAAAAGTCTGCGCCTGGAGATCGTGGTAGTCGTAATAGAATACGCTGCCGTCGACCACCATGTGCGAGTCGAACAGCGCAGATTTCACGCCGCCCTCGTAGTCGATGAGGGTTTCGGGCTTGTAGGGCGCAAGCGCCTGATCCTGCGTGGTGATGCCGTCGAAAAATCCGCCGCTCTTGGTGCCACGCGACACGCTGACATAGACGAGCGTGTCCGCGGCCGGCTTCCAGTTGAGCGCCTCGCGGAAATCGACCGAGCGGCTGAAGATCGTGTCGTCTTCCGCCGTGTCGAACAACGGGAAGGGGATCGTCGTGCCGGCGATGTTCCAGGTTGAGCCGCCGTCATAGCTGCGCGCTTCATAGGCAAGGCGCACGCCGGAGGAGAGACTGAGCTGATCCGTCAACGGCCAGTCGACCTGCCCATAGGTGGCGCCGTATTTCGTCACCTGATTGGCCGTGATCAACACATCGAGCCCGAAGGAATCCGCGAGCGTGCCGGGCGTGTGATCCTGCACGCGATCCCAGGAATAATTTGCACCGACGAGCCAGTTGATGCCGTGGCTTTCACCGGCCAGTGTGAGATCTTCGCTGAACTGATTGACTTTGTCGTTCTCGTCGAACTCCGCATCGTCCGCGGGACCGGCATCCGCATCGATATAGAAATTGCGGCGCGACGCGATATATCCGGAGACCGAAGTGAGAGTCGCCCAGCCGAGATCGTCGGTCACATGCAGGGTCGCGTTCCACTGATCCTCATCATAAGGCGTCTGGTGCTCCCAATCGCCGTCGAACGGGTTGGACGTGGTATCCGTGTAGCCGTGGTCGTTCACGCAGTGGCCCGGGTTGCTGAAATCGGGGCAGGGTTGCGCGTTGGTGGACATGTCGCCGAAAAATTTCCCGACGCCGATCTGCGAATGTTCGTGCACGCCTTCGAGCTTGAACAGCACACTGATCGCGTTGTTCGGGTCCCACAGCGCCTGGCTGCGGCCGAAATAATTGTCCTGCCGCCCAAGATCGGTATCGAGCACGCGGCTGTACCAGTAGCCCTGGTCCTGCTGGATCGTCTCGCCCGCAAAGCGCAATGCAAAATTGTCGGTGACGGGAATGTTGATCATCCCGTCGGCCTGGAAGGTGTCGTAATTGCCGTAGCCGACCGAGATATTGCCGTCGAGTGAGTCAAATGACGGTTTGGCCGCGATGATATTGATCGCGCCGGCCGTGGAGTTCCGGCCGTAGAGCACGGCTTGCGGGCCTTTGAGCACCTCGGCCCGATCGAGGTCGAACATGTTGAAATCCATCTCGGCGAAGGAGGCGAGATAGATATCGTCGACATAGACCGCCACTGTCGAATTGTTGGTGGTGGAGAAATCGTCGAGGCCCACGCCGCGGATGGTGATGATCTGTTGCGCGCCGGGGATGTTGTCCTTCACGTCGAGATTGGGCACCTGAGACATCAGGTCCGTCGGCGTTTCGATCCGGTTCTGGCGCAGATCTTCCGACGTAATGGCGGTGATGTTGATGCCGACATTCATGATGTTTTCGGCCCGCCGCTCGGCCGTGACCGTCACGGTCTCGACAGTATCGGTTGGCGGCGGCGTCTGCGCCCGGGCTTGGGCTGCCGGCGTCAGTACGCTTCCCGGGAGCAGCAGCGCAATGCGTAATCCTCTCGATACGGCGCTTGTCCGGCGACGGATGGTCATGGCGGCGTTTCCCCTCGCTGAAATCGGCTCTGTCGTCCGATTTGACACTAAAGTATGTTTACATAACTACGCGTCTAATATGCTTGTCAACCGGTTTGACGGCGGGGTATGGTTGTTGAAGGAAGTGTTTGGCGCGTTTCGCGCGAGGACCGTTGCACGCATGCTTCAGCCGAATTCCCGAATCGCGACCGAAGCGGGGCACCGCGAGGCGCGGCATGCGGCGCTACTCGATGCGGCGGCGCAGGAGTTCAATGCGCGCGGCATCGCGGGCGCCTCGATCGGGCGCATCGCCAAAGCCATGGGTCTCACCCGCGCGGCCGTCTACTATTATGTGAAGGATCGCGACGATCTGGCGGCTCAGTGCTACCGCCGCAGCTGCGAGATCACGGCGGCGGACCTCGATGCTGCCGGGAGGGTTGCCGGCGCCGGACTCGCATGGGTGCTTGCCTATATCAGGGCCGCCCTCGATCCGGATCGTGTACCCTGCGCGGTGCTGGGCGAGCTCGATTATTTCGAAGGCCGCACGCGCGAGGCGATTGTGCGGGCGCACGAGTCGAATGTCGCGAAAATCCGGGCGTTCATCCGCGCCGGTATTGAAGACGGCAGCGTGCGGCCCTGCAACGACGAAATCGTCGCCCAAACCCTCGTCGGCACCATCGCGTGGATTCCCTTGTCCGTCGATTGGGTCGAGGGCACGGACGAGACGTTCCGCGCCCGTACCGTGGAATCCCTCGTCGACCTGATCGTGAACGGTTATTCGAAAGAGCCGGACTATTTGTTCGTGCCTCCCGTCGCGATCGAGAGCTTTTTTCCGGCGCCTGCGAATGCTTTCGACCGGCGCGCGACCTCTGCCGCGAAGATCGAGCAATTGCTGAGAACTGCGTCGCAGCTTTTCAACCGGCGCGGCATCGACGGCACGTCGCTCGACGACATCACGGCCGAACTGGGAGCCACCAAGGGTGCGCTCTATCACTATCTCGCCAATAAAACCGATCTTATCGTACGCTGCCACAGACGGGGTTCAGTGCTTTACAAGGATTTTGCCGACGCAGCCGAGAAGTTCGGCCGCAACGGACTCGAAAGCGGTCTGATCGGTCTCTATCTCAACGTGCAGGCGCAGGCGTCCGGGCTCTCGCCTTTGATTCAACTCGCCGGTTCGGGCGCTTTGCCGCTCGCAACCCGTACCGAGATACGGCGCCGCTCGCGCGTGTTGCAGAAGCGGTTCGAAGGCTTCGGTCATAAGGGTCTTGTGGACGGCAGTTCGCGCAACGTCGATTTCGACGCGGTCGCACAATTGGGCGCGGGCGCGTTCGAATGGCTGCCCAAATGGTTCCGGACAGACGAACCGCGTGTGCGCGACGACCTGGCGCGGGAGATCGTCGATCTGTTCGTGCGCGGCTTGCGTGTACGCTGATCTTCAAGGACGAGGAACACATGGCTGCGCGTTACGAGATTTTTGGTACCGTCGCCACCGGCTTCGAAGCGGCGCGCGAAGCATTCGCGGAGAATTTCGCGCGCGAAGGCGACTATCAGGAGACCGGTGCAAGCTTCGCCGCTTTCCGCCACGGACGCTGCGTCGTCGATCTTTGGGGCGGCTTTGCCAATTCTGCGCGCACGAGGAAATGGACACGCGATACGCTCTGCAATGTGTGGTCGACCACCAAGGGTATCTCGGCCACAGCCGTGGCCATCCTCGTCGACCGCGGCGTATTTTCCTATGAAGACAAGGTCGCGTCGCTCTGGCCCGAATTTGCGCACGGCGACAAGGAACGCGTCACTGTCGCGCAGATCTTGTCGCACCAGGCAGGGTTGCCCGGCTTTGCAGAACCGACTTCCGTCGAAGATCAGCTCGACTGGTTTGGATGTTGCACCAAGCTCGCGCGGCAAAGACCGGTGTGGGAGCCGGGGACGGCTACGTCCTATCATGCGATGACCTATGGTTGGCTTGTCGGCGAAATCGTGCGGCGCGCAACGGGAAAATCCATAGGGCGTTTCATTCACGATGAAATCGCAAAGCCGCTCGATGCCGATCTGTTCGTGGGCCTGCCGGAAAGCGCTGACGCGCGCGCAGCCGAAATGCTTGCGCCCAAACGCATGATCGATGCATCGGACTTGCCGCTTCCGCCGGCCGCGCGCATGGCGCTCACCAATCCGCAGCAGAACCCGCTGGCGCCGAATACGCGCGCCTGGCGCGCGGCGGAAATTCCCGCTGCAAACGGGCAGGCGAGTGCGATGGGCCTGGCGCGAATGTATGCGGCGCTTGCAGGCGGCGGCTCGCTTGACGGCACGACGCTGCTGTCGCGCGAGGGCGTTGCACGCATGACTCGACCGGCAACGTCAAACGGCCGCCAGGACATGTTCCTGGGATTCGTCGATTCCTGGGGCATGGGCATGGCGCTCAACACGCCGGGAATTTACGGCCCAAATGCCCGCGCCTTTGGCCACAGCGGCTGGGGCGGCTCGTTCGCTTGTGCCGATCCCGATGCGGGCGTGGCGATCGGTTATGTCTGCAATCAGATGGGACCGGAATTGGTCGGCGATCCGCGAACGGCGGGATTGTGCAAAGCCATTCTCGATTGCGCCGCGCGGGCGTGAACGGATAGTCGTTTCAGCTCAGTTGAATCGGTCCGCGGAACTGGCGCAGCAAGGCGCCGAGCCAGCCGCCTTCATAGCGCTCTTCGGATTGCAGGAACTTGCCGGGCAGGTCGCGCCAGTGAAGCAGCGGATAGTGATGATGCACGCCGTGAAAATTTTGGTTGAGCACGAGCCATGACGCCCAGCGCGCAATCCGTGTGTTGCGGGCGTTGAGGCCCGAGTCGAGCGGCATTCCGTAATGCGGCGCATTGTCGAGCAACGACAGCATGAACCAGCGCGCGACGATCGAGGCGACGAATACCGGCCACCACGCGCCCCACAACCACAAAGCCAACACATCGAGCGCGACGATGGCGGCAAGATCGAATTGCACAGCGTGACGCTTGGCCGGCGTTGAGAAGGCGCGCAGTGCCGCTACGCGCAAGGGGGCGGATTCGGGGTTCCGGTCGACGTTTTCCAGCACCCATTTCATCGCCGGGATCGGCACCGCCGTAAGAAACGGGGCGATTGCATAGGCAACCGCATTGCCGATCACGAGCTTGAAGTAATAGACCGCCGCGGCAAGGACGCGCGATTGGCCGGGCGCCAAAGCCTCGGGCCGGTCGAAATCGTGCCGGTTGAACCCGTGATGTGCGAGATGGCCGAACCGCATGGTCTCCCACGGAAGCCCAAGGGTGACGCCAAGCGCTCGGCCGGCAAAGCGATTCCATTTTTCGTCCGGCAGGAGATTGCTGTGGATGCTTTCATGCATCAGTCCGTTATGCAGCGGTTCGGTGACTGTGGTGAGCAGCACCAGGGCAATTACGCCGGCCCAACCGGGTTCAAAGACGGTCGGAAACAGACCAAATTGCAGCGCCGTAATCAGCGCCGCGCAGCCCAGCAGGCACAAATCGAACCAGGTTTTGCGCAAGCCCGACAGCCCTCCGTCACGTCCCAAAATGTTAGTTCACGGTCCGGCAATAAGGCAAATGTACAAAGCTCCATGCAAGCATTTTGTGCGGGGCGCGATAGAGGCGCTGGGACCGCTTTCTATCACATGATATTCTCAGCCGGCCGGGTCCCCTGCAGGCCAAGGCCACGCCACTGCGGCGCTCAATTTACATGCGATGAATTCTCTTGCGCCGGTCGCGGCGCCGCGGGCCACAGGGCATCGGCAGCTACGCCCAGAAAGCCGCAACTGATCAGGATATCGCCAATGTTACAGATGAAAAGGTGAATTGCGCCGATATGCACGAACAGGAAATCGAACACGGCGTTGTAAAGCACGCGATCGATCAGGTTCCCCGCCGCGCCGCCGACGATCAGGCCAAGTGCGCCCGAAAGCAGCGGCCTGTCCGTTCGGAGTGCGTAAACCAGCACCGCAATCGTCAGGCCCAGAATGCAAAGGGACAGCGCGAGGCTGCCCGCTTCGTTCGATTGCCAGAAAAGGCTGAACGAGATGCCGCGATTCCACATGTACCGAACATCGAGAAAACCGGGAATGAGCGTCGTCCCGTCCATGTCTGCGCGGCCCTGCACGAACGCCCGCGAAATCGCAAAGTCGAGGATGAGCGCCGCGGCAATCGCGCAGATCGCGACATATCGCGGGGAGAGTTTTTCGAGCGCGCGCTCCGGCATCGGGTGTCTTCCTGGCTGGGAATGATCTGTCCACGAGGCCGACGCCCTCACGCGGCTTTGATGAGTCGCGCGAGCGCAGTGTGCCATATTGCGCCCCTGCCAAGGGGGCGATCATGATTTTCCGCACAGGTTTTGCAGTTGCAATATTTTCGCTTTTGGCCACGGCCGCATGCGCAGATGTGTCAAGCGCCTCCGTCAATTGGGCAGCGGACGTTCCCATGCTGGATTGCGACGGTGCCCCCTGCGTCGACGCGCAGTTCGGTCAGGGCCCGGTGGGGAGAGCCGTCATCGATTCAGGCGATGTCGCCTCGCTGGTCGACGTGGCTGATGAAAAAGCCGCAGGATTCGGTGGCAAAGAGAAAGCTGGGGCGTATGACCTGGCCCATCCGGACGTCACGGTCGGGTCGGTTGTGCTCAATTCCGTGCCGACGATCGGGTACAAACTGCAGGACGACGTCGCCAAAGGCGAGATGCCTCGTTCGCGATATCTGCTCGCCTATCCCGCTTTCAAGAATCGTATTGTCCAACTCGATTTCATCCATCGCAGAGTGCGGATTTCGGTTGTGCTGACGGCGCCTGCGGCTTGCGATGGCATGTGCGCCTCGCTGCACACGCCGACTTTCGGTAAAGCCGGGCCGCCGATCATTGTCGCCGACGGATTCTCCGTAAACGGCAAGCCGATCACGGTGCAGGTCGACACGGTCTATACCGGGAATCTGCTGATCTATACGGCCTCCATCGAAAAGCTCGGTCTGGCGAAGGAGGCACAGGCCCAGGAAATCGAGCGTTTCGCATTTACGGATGGCGGCGTGAACATGAAAAAATCTTCGGCGCAATCGATTGCGTTTGACGGCCGCGTAATGGCGCAAGACGCACCGCTCTATTTTCCCACGCCCGGGGTGCATGAGCCCGACGGCATGTTCGACGGCACGGTCGGTCTCGTGGTCATGCGGGACAAAATCGTAACATTCGATTTTCACGACAAGACGATTTCGATCGCAACGGCCAGCGGATAGGCTGGACCGCATCGCACGCCAGTTGCGGAGGTTGCCGGTTTTGGACAGACGTGGATTCATCGCTGCTGCGGCAGCCTTTGGTGCAAGCGCCGGCTGGAGTCGCGCGCGCGCGATGCCGTCGCGAGTGCATTATAGGGAACGCCGCGACCTCTATCCCGAAGGTGTCGCATCCGGCGACCCGGATGAACACAGCGTGCTGCTGTGGACGCGCCGGCCTTTCGACGACGGACGTTTGGATGCGCGATTGAACGTCGAACTCGCCGAAGACGATCGCTTTCAAAAGGTGGTAGCCCGGGCGCGCGCGAAGGTGTCGGCCGCGTCGGACTGGACCTGTCGCGTCCTCGTGGGCGGGCTGTTGCCGGCGCGCGAATATTGGTACCGCTTCGTCGATGCCGAAGGTTTCGGCAGCCGGATCGGGCGAACCATCACGGCGCCCGTGCCGGACGACCTGCGGCCAGTCCGGTTTGCATTCGTGTCTTGTCAGAATCCCAATTCCGGCGCGCAGAACGCTTACCGGCGAATGATCTTCGACGACGAGCGCGCCGCGCCTGAAGACCGGCTTGGCTTCGTCTATCACATGGGCGATTTCATCTATGAGATCGTCTGGTATCCCGAAGACCGGCCGCAAGGCATGTATGACCGGCGCGTGCGGGAGATCGTCCGTTATCCGACGGGAGAGAAGATCGCCGATTTTCACATTCCGACCGACCTCACCGATTATCGCGCGGTCTATCGTGCCTATCTGAAGGACCCCGACCTGCAGGATGCCCGCGCGCGCTGGCCCTTCGTCGCGATGTGGGACAATCACGAGTTCTCCTGGCAGGGCTGGCAAAGCCTCCAGCAATTCGGCGGCAAGACGCGCCCCGCACAAACGCGCAAGGTTGCCGCCAACCAGGCCTGGTTCGAATATCTGCCGGCCCGCGTGAAGAAACCGAGCGGACCCGCGCTTGACGAGTTCGATCCGCCTTCTGTCGTCGATGCGCCCATTGCGAAGTTCGACGATCACGGATTGGGTCAGGAACCGAACAACCTCGCCGCGATCGGAAGTCTCACGGGTTATCGTACGATCGCGTGGGGCCCGCATGTCGAGATGATCGTCACCGATCAGCACAGCTATCGCTCGCGCGACCCGCTCGCGCAGTCGGAGATGAAAGCGTTCACCCAGGATGCGTTTCTCGATTTCGTGCCGGAAGAGGTGTTGCAGATTGTGGATTCCAGCCGCGACGCGGCGGGCGGTCATCCGCCGGCCACGATCCGCTATGGCGCTACCGATATTGCGAATTTCCGCAGGGACGAGCCGCCGCTGACGATTCTCGGCGCCGAACAAAAGGCGTGGTTTCTGGATCGCCTTCGCGCTTCGCGCGCGACGTGGAAAATCTGGGGCAATACGCAGGGCACGCTCGATTATCGTGTCGATCCGCAGAACCTTCCTGCGGGCCTCACCGTGCCCTGGCCGGGTAACGGTTATGCGGGCTCATCCGGCTTTACGCCCAGCGATTTCGGTACGGCCTATACCGAGCGCGCCGAGATTTACGATGCGGTGGCAACCGCAAAAATCACGGGTTTTGCGATCATATCCGGCGACCGGCATAGCTTCTGGGCGGGCTATGCCGCGAAGACGCTTCCGCCTGTGGCTTTCGATCCCGTCGGCGTTGCCTTCACGACGGGATCGATTTCCGCGCCGGGCGTCGTTGAGGCCTATGAGCACGCTTTGCCGAAGGAACATCCCTTGCGGCTTCTCTATCTCGCGCAGCCGGGCGCGAAAGTCGAGCCGTCGATCAATCTGCTGCTTCGCCACGGCGTGCGCTCCTGCATCGAATATTCGAAGAGCGGCGATCTTGCGGCAGCCGTTGCCGCCTCCAATCCGGAGTTGGCGCCGCATATCGAATTCGTCGACATGGGCGGTCACGGCTACTCCATCGTGCGTGCAAGCGCCGACGCGATGGAGGTGGAATTCGTCTGCATTCCCCGGCCCATCGAGCGCAGCACCGCGCCCGATGGCGGCCCGCTGCGCTACCGCGTGACACNNGGAAGGCCGGAGAGAAACCGCAATTGGCGCGATCCACCGCAGACGGCGATCTCGGACTTTCGGCGTGACCTTTCGCAACACGATGGCGCAGACAACCGCAGGACGGTCCCGTCGCATGCGCAGAATTGCAAACTATTGCGCCATTATCGGCACGCTCACGCTGGCGCCGGCCGGACATTTGTCCGCTGCGGCGCCCACCGCCGTAAAGCAATTCCAGAGTCTGCAACAGTCGCTGTCGCACGATCGCGCGCAAAAGGACTGGCATGCCTATCTGATCGACGCCGGGCGCATGCGGACATTCCTGAACGATTCGCCGCTGTCCAATCTGGAGGTCGCGCGTGCGCAGTTGCAACTCGGAAACATTGCCGAAGCCGCTGCCGCCACCAAACGCTTTCTGGCGATGGGGCAGGTCAACGAAATCCTGACGACACCGGCGTTCGCGCAGATCAGGCCGGGCTTCGATGACACCATGATCGCCAATCGGCGCCCGGTTTCGCGTGCGCAGTCAGCATTCGTGATTTTGGATACCGCCTTGCTGCCCGAAGACATCGATTACGATTCCACATCGCGGCGGTTCTTCGTCACGTCGATTTTGCAGAAGAAGATCGTGACGATGGACGCAAGCGGGGGCGAGCGCGATTTCGCAATATCGCCGGATCATTGGCCCATGGTGGCGATCAAGGTCGACGCCGAACGTCGTGTGCTTTGGGCAACCGAAGTGGCCTTCAACGGATTTGCGATCGTTCCCAAGGCGGATTGGGGACGTTCCGTGCTGCTCGAATACGACCTCGATCGGGGGACGCTTCTTACGCGTATTGAAGGCCCCCGCAATGGTAATTTGGGCGACATGGTTCTCGCTGATGGCGGCGATCCGGTCGTCTCCGACGGCGACGGCGGTGGGATTTATAGGGTACATGACCGTCGCCTGGATCGCATCGATCATGGCGATTTCGTCTCGCCCCAAACGTTCGCGATTTGCCGAAATTCGAACACCGCATTTGTGCCGGACTTTGTGAGAGGCACGGCAATGATGAACCTCGCTACGGGATCGGCCCGCTGGCTCTCCACGCAGGGGCATTACGATCTCGACGGAATCGATGGCCTCTATTGCCGCGGCAATCTACTGATCGCGGCGCAAAACGGCGCCTCGCCGGAACGGGTGATTTCGTTCTCGCTCGACGGAACATCGTCGGCCGTCGTTTCACAACGCGTCATCGAACGGGGCGGCTCCCTCGGCGACCCGACCCATGGTGTGTTTGTCGGGCGTATTTTCTATTATATCGCCAATTCGGGATGGAGTTCGCTCGACGAACATGGCGTGTTGAATCCATCGGCCGCGCTCACGCCGGCGCGTATCATGCGGTTCGATTTGTCTGAACGGACGCCGGGAGGAGTCGAATGAGAATCGCTTCAATCCATATATTCCTGCGGCGATCCAACCTCGCGATCGCCATTCTTCTATCAGTGTGCTCTCCAATCCTGGCTGCCGGCCCAACGCCCGATATCGCCGCTCCCTGGCGAACGCTCACGCGCATCGATGTCGATGCTGCCTACAGATTGCTGAAAGACAACCATCCCGCGGCGACCGCTGAAGCCGGAGACGCGAAATTCGCTTCGGCGCTTGAAGCGGCGCACGCGAAAGCGGTGCAACGCGCTGCTGCCGTCACGAATATCGACGGATACTCCGCGACACTCGGCGAGTTTGCCAACTCCATGGGCGACGGCCATATCTGGTCGAACATGCAGGTCCTGCCGCGCAACGTGCAATGGGCAGGAATTATTGCCGCAAAGCGCGGTGCGAACTGGGTCGTCGCCGGCGACGAACCGAAGATCGTCGGCGTGGAACTGGCCGGCGCACGGATTGTGAGTTGCGACGGCGTGGCCGTGGACGAACTTGCGCGCGAGATCCTTCATTTCCACACGGTCGTTGCCGTGGAGGCGATGCAGATTGTCCATGCTGGTTCCCTGTTGGTCGATGACGGCAATCCTTTCGTAACGCGCCCTCGCGCCTGCACGTTCGAGATCGGCAGCAAGGACGAAGTCCACGCGCTCAACTGGACGAAGATTGGCTACACCAAGCTTCACGAAACCTATTGGAAGCATCCTTATGGTCAGGCGGGTTTCGGAATGCGCGCGCTTGATGCGGGCTATTGGATCTCCATTCAATCGCTTGAGCCCGAAGCACAGCCCGTGATCGATTCCGCAAAAGCCCAGGCCGACAAGTTGCGCAACGCCCAATTCGTGGTGGTGGACCTGCGCGGCAATGGCGGCGGCGGCGACAGCTACGGCCGCGCGCTCGCCGAGGTGCTTTACGGTCCCGCTTACGTGACGTCGATCCTGGGCCCGATGGAGGATACGGCCGGCGGTTGTGCCTCCGTTTTCCGTGCCTCGCCGGGCAATATCGATGCGCTCGCGAAAATGATCGAACAGTTTCAGCGCGAAGGCTTTGTCGATGGCGCGAAGGAGTATGGCGACGCCGAGGTTGCGATGAAGGCGGCAGCGGCGCGGCACGAAGCGCTCACAGGGCCGCCGACCTGCCCGGCGAATCCCGCCACTGCGGTTGCGGGCGATGCCCCGAAATCGCTGATGAAAGCGCCGGTGGTGGTGCTGACGGACGCGCTCTGTTTCAGTTCCTGCATCAACACGGTGGATTTCTTCCGTAAGCTCGGCGCGATTCAGGCCGGCGACATGACTGGCTCCGATACGCATTATTCGGAAGTCCGCGAAATCGTGCTGCCCTCCGGCCTTTCCACCTTCTCGACCCTGGACGCAATCATGCCCGATGCACCGCCCCAGATCGGGCCCTTCGCACCGGCCTTCACCTTCACGGGCGATATCGCGGACACCGATGCCGTGCAGCAATGGATACAGCAGACGGTGTTGCGGCCGGCGCCGTGACCCGGAAGAATCAAGAATTCTTCCTCGGTTGCGCCTCGATCCTGCGTCGATGTTTGATCGCCGTTTCGTGTATATTGGCGATTTCTCCGTCGCCGCTTCTTGCCAGTGACGCCTGCAGATTGCCGTCGCTTGCGCACGAGCAAAAAAATGTTGCAACGATAGACAGGCTCGAGAAAGCGTGGACTGTGGCTTTCTTGCGCGGCGACACGCAATTCGAACGCTGCCTTCTTACGCCGGATTTCATAGAAATCATGCGTCATGGGAACATAACGACGCTCGTGGACGAATTACGAGGCGCCGCCGAAAATCGGGGAAAAAACATGCCAATTCCCGAATTTCCGGAGATACAAGTTTTGCTGCATGGAAACGTGGCTGTCGCATATGGAACGCTAAGCGCCACCGGTTCGGCTCGGAAAGCACGGGCGCGCTACGCCGATTACTACGTTTGGGAAAACGGCGGCTGGCGTGCATTTTTCGCACAGCAGACCCCGATCGAAGAGTGCTGAAGTGCCCTGCGAGGGACAGCCGCCGTTATTGGCTTGCGTTCGCCGGTATGGCCCCTTGTCCCGTCTTGGGCACCTCGCAGCGGGGCCAAACTTGCTCGAAACGCCTTGACCGGCAAATAGTTTCATATGAAACTATCTCGCAATCCTCACGCGACTCTAAGGAGGCCGGCTATGGCGAACATCTGGGACAATCCGATGGGGACCGACGGTTTCGAATTCGTCGAATACACAGCACCCGATGTGGGCCAGCTACATGCCTATTTCGAGCGCATGGGCTTTCGCGCGGTGGCGCGGCATCGCTCGAAGGATGTGACGTTGTTCCGCCAGGGCGAGGTGAACTTCATCGTCAACGCGGAACCGGACAGTCATGGCAGCCGCTTTGCGAAGGCGCATGGCCCTTCGGCTTGCGCGATGGCGTTCCGCGTCAAGGATGCTCCGGCTGCCTACAAGAAGCTGATCGATCTGGGGGCCAAGCCGTTCGCCAATCATGTCGGCCCGATGGAACTCAACATTCCCGCCATCGAAGGCATCGGCGGCAGCGTGATCTATCTGGTCGACCGCTATGGCGACCGCTCGATCTACGACGTCGATTTCCTGCCCACCGATTCAGCCAAGGGTTTCGCGCATGAGGGCGCCGGGCTCACCTATATCGACCACGTCACGCACAACGTGTTCCGCGGCAACATGGATCAATGGGCCGGCTTCTATGAGAAGCTCTTCAACTTCCGCGAGATCCGCTATTTCGATATCGAAGGCAATCTCACCGGCCTCAAATCGCGCGCGATGACGAGCCCGGACGGAAAAATCCGCATCCCGATCAACGAATCCTCCGACGACAAATCGCAGATCGCGGAATATCTCGATCTCTATCACGGCGAAGGCATTCAGCACATCGCGCTGGGCACCGACGACATCTATGCGTCCGTCGAAACGCTCGCGAAGAAGGGTGTCGCGTTTCAGGACACGCCGGAAACCTATTACGAGCGCCTCGACAATCGCATCAAGGGCCATGGCGAAGATGTCGATCGGCTGAAGCGCGATCGCATCCTGATGGACGGCGCGCCGACGGAGGATCAGGGGCTGCTGCTGCAGATTTTCACGCAGAACGCGATCGGTCCGATCTTCTTCGAGGTTATCCAGCGCAAGGGCAATGAGGGCTTCGGCGAAGGCAACTTCAAGGCCTTGTTCGAATCCATCGAAGCCGATCAGGTGAAGCGCGGAGTGCTGCAGGCATGAGCGCGAAAAACTGGATCGAATTCCCCCGCATAGAAGGCGAAACCTCGCGCCAGGCCCATGCCGATTTGCCGGCCGGTACGTTCGAGCGCGAAATCGGCCGCGACGGGTTCTTCGGGCCTGCCGCGCATATCTATCATCGCCATCCCCCGACAGGCTGGACGTCGTTCGACGGTCCCTTGCGTCCGCGCGCTTTCGATGCGCTGGCCGCGACCGACAAAACGAGCGATCCGTTTCTTGGACCGAGATTGCTCTCGAATGCGAGTTGCCGGATCGGGATTTGGGAATGCCGGACCGCGATGACGCATCTTGCGCGCAATTCCGACGGCGACCAATTGCTGTTCATTCATGAGGGTGCGGGCGATCTCTTCTGCGATTTCGGCCATCTCACCTATCGCGACGGCGATTATCTCGTTTTGCCGCGCGGCACGATGTGGCGGCTGGCGCCGAGCGCGCGCACGGTCTCGCTCACCATCGAAGCGACCAACGGTTCCTACAAGTTGCCCGAGCGCGGCATTCTGGGCCCGCATGCGTTCTTCGATCCGGCCGCGCTCGACACGCCCAAGCTCGATGATGCCTTCCGCGCCCAGGCCGACGAACGCGAATGGAAAGTGCGCATCAAAAGGCGCGGCGAGATCACCACCGTCACCTATCCGTATAATCCGCTGGATGCCGTGGGCTGGAAAGGCAATCTCGCGCCGGTGAAGCTCAACTGGCGCGACATCCGCCCGATCATGAGCCACCGCTATCATATTCCGCCCTCGGTGCATTCGACCTTTGTGGCGGATCGGTTTGTCGTCTGCACTTTCGTGCCGCGGCCCATCGAAAGCGATCCCGGCGCGCTCAAAGTGCCATTCTTCCATTCGAACGACGATTACGACGAAGTGATCTTCTATCATCAGGGCGAGTTCTTCAGCCGCGACAATATCCGCCCCGGCATGGTGACGTTCCACCCGAACGGCTTTACCCATGGACCACATCCGAAGGCGTTCGCCGCGGGCGCCAAGGCCGCGAAGACGATGACCGACGAAGTGGCCGTGATGGTCGACGCGCGCGATCCGCTGGACATGAGCAAGGAAGCGGAAGCGACCGAAGATCGCAATTACGCCGACAGCTGGAAACACAAATGAAACTCGCGTCTCTCCGTCATGGCCGCGACGGCCAGCTTGTCGTGGTCAGCCGCGATCTTTCGCGTTGCGTGGCCGTGCCGCATATCGCGCCAACCCTGCAGCGCGCGATGGATGAATGGGCACATCTCGCACCGCGCCTGATGCGCGTCTACGAAATTCTGAATGACGGCGATGCGGACGGCGCGAAGCCGTTCAACTCGCGCGACTGCGCGTCACCGCTGCCGCGCGCCTATCAATGGGCGGATGGTTCGGCCTATGTCACCCATGTCGAGTTGGTGCGAAAGGCGCGCGGCGCGGAGATGCCGCCGTCCTTCTGGACCGATCCTCTCATGTATCAGGGCGGCTCGGATTCCTTCATCGGCCCCTGCGATCCGATCTCTGCGGGGGATGAGGCCTGGGGCATCGATTTCGAAGCCGAAGTGGCCGTCATCACCGACGACGTGCCGCCTGGCGTGGGCGCGAGCGGCGCCGAGCATCACATCAAGCTCCTGATGCTGGTCAACGATGTGAGCTTGCGCAATCTGATCCCGTCGGAGCTGGCGAAGAATTTCGGCTTCTTCCAGTCGAAGCCGGCATCCGCGTTTTCCCCCGTGGCCGTGACGCCCGACGAATTGGGCGAAGCATGGTCCGGCGGCAAGGTGCATCTGCCGCTCACGGTCGATTTCAACGGTGTGCGCTTCGGCTCGCCCAATGCGGGCGAAGACATGACGTTTTCGTTCCCGCAATTGATCGCCCACGCCGCGAAGACGCGAATGCTGGGCGCGGGCACGATCGTGGGTTCCGGCACGGTGGCGAACAAGGATCATTCGCACGGCTCGTGCTGCATTGCCGAGCGCCGCACGTTGGAGCAACTCGAGCACGGTGCACCGCGCACGCCCTTCATGAAATTCGGCGATCGCGTGCGCATCGAAATGTTCGATTCGGAGGGGCGCTCCATTTTCGGAGCGATCGATCAGGATGTCATCCGTTATGGATCCTGACTTCGTCGTCTATGGTTATTTCCGCTCGTCGGCCGCGTTTCGGGTGCGCATCGCGCTCAACCTGAAGGGCATCGTGCCGGAATGGAAATTCGTTCACCTGCTGAAAGACGGCGGCCAGCAGCACGCACCCGGCTACAGGGCTGTGAACCCGCAGGAACTCATTCCGACTCTGATTCATGACGGCCACACAATTGGCCAGTCGCTTGCGATCATCGAATATCTGGACGAGGTGAAACCGGAGCCGCCTGTGCTGCCCCGCGATGCCGCCGGCCGCGCCCGTGTGCGCCAATTGGCGGACATGGTTGCTTGCGACATTCATCCGGTGAACAATCTGCGCGTGCTGCTCCATCTGCGCGACGATTTCGGCGCCTCGGAAGAAAAGCGCGCAGCCTGGCAGCGCCACTGGATTTCGCTGGGCTTTGCCGCGATCGAGACGTTGCTGGCCGGCTCGCGGCAGACGGGGCGCTACGGCCACGGCGATACGCCGACGCTGGCCGACATCTGCCTGATCCCGCAGCTTGCGAATGCGCGGCGGGTCAATCTCGATCTGTCGCCCTATCCGACGATCCTGCGCATCGAGCAGACGGCGCTGGCGCATCCGGCTTTTGCGGCGGCCTTACCGGCGGCACAGCCCGATGCGGAATGATGCCGCTGCGGTGCCGGAGCGGCGGCTCGATCTCGATCGTTTCCTGCCCTATCGGCTTTCGGTGTTGTCGAACCGCGTGTCGAGCGCGATCGCACGGCAATATTCCGCGCGTTTCGATCTCAACATCCCCGAATGGCGCACCATGGCGGTGCTGGGCGGCACGCCGGGCCTCTCCGCCCGCGAAGTCGCCGCGCGCACGGCCATGGATAAAGTCCAGGTGAGCCGCGCCGTCGCGAGCCTGACGAAGAAGAAGCGCGTACAGCGCGAGACGGATGGAAAAGACGCACGCATCACCCGCCTGTCACTCACGCCCAAAGGCCGCGCAATCTACGACCAGGTCGCCCCGCTCGCGCTCCATCTCGAAGAGCAATTCCTCAGTGCGCTCTCGCCCGCCGAACGCGCGACACTTGATCAACTGATGACCAAGCTCGCGCGGCAATCGAGCCTGCTGGGCGGGGGATAGAAGCGCCTCAACCATCGATAATCAAAATCGCCAACGCCTTCGGGCCGTGGGCGCCGAGTTCCAGGGTCTGCTCGATGTCGCCCGTGCGCGAAGGGCCGGTCACGAGATTGAGTGTGCGGGGGAATTCGCCGCGCGCCTTCACCTTCGCGAGCACCTCTTCCAGATGCGGGAGGACCGAGTCCGAGCGCAGCACGGCGATTTCGAGACCGGCGCGGAAATGCCAGGACGCAGGTGTGTCGGGTGCAGACGTGTAAGCAAGCGTGCCGGTTTCGGCGATGGCGTAGGGCGCGAGCGCGAGCGCCGCGTCGTCGGGTCCGGGCGGTGAACTCCCCCGGGTCAGACCGGGCGCAGATTGCCAGGGCAATTGCTCGTCCGCTGATCCCGGCGGCAGGTGAATGACCGCCTGCATGTTGCGACCGCGCAGAATATCGGCGACTGCCGCCGGAACGTCGTCCATGCTCGACAGATGCCGCACCTCCGCGGCTTGGGACGTGGCGCGCTTTGCGAATTGCGCGACGAGGTCGCCGTCGATCGCTGCGGGATGATAAGGTGATGGCCGCGGCTCGTTGCGCACGCGGCGCAGGCGGATGGCGGACAGGATTTCGTCGCGCGCGCTCATTTGCGCGCCCGCCACAGCTCGTGAAACGTCTTGCCCTTGGGCGCGGGAAAATCGCGCACGGCGAACCAGCCGCGCATCAACGACATCGCGCGGACCGCGCCGCGCTTTCCCGCGATACGTTTCAGGAAGCGCGACAGGAAACCCGCTCCAAACCGATAAAGGCGCGGGCGTTTCGCTGCGAAAGCCCAGAGCGAAAGCCCGGCCACCATCGCTTTGGGCGCAAGCCCGCTCGCATATTCGCGCGCGCGCCAATGGCGCATGATCCGGGGCAGGGGGATTTTCACCGGGCATACTTCCGCGCAGCGCCCGCAGAAGGTCGATGCATTGGGATGATGATGCGCGGCGGCGAGCCCCAGCAGATTCGGATTGAGCGCGGCACCGATAGGCCCGGGATAGGTCGCGCCATAGGCATGACCTCCCACCGCGCTGTAGATCGGGCAGTGATTGAGGCAGGCGCTACAGCGGATACAACGCAGCACGTCTTCCGCTTCGGTGCCGATCAGCCGCGTGCGGCCATTGTCGACCAGCACGACATGGAAGTTTTCCGGCCCGTCGGTTTCGCCTGGGCCCCGCGGTCCCGCCATCACGCTGACATAGCTCGAGATCGCCTGACCCGTCGCCGAGCGCGTGAGGAGACGCAGCAGCACGGACGCATCGTTGAGATCGGGGACGATCTTTTCGATTCCGGTCAGCACGATATGGGTGCGCGGCAGAAGCCGCGTCAGATCGCCATTGCCCTCGTTGGTCACGAGCATGGCTGCCCCTTCCTCGGCCGTGAGGAAATTGGCGCCCGTGATGCCTGCGTCGGCCGCTTCGAAAGACGTGCGCAGCATGCGCCGTGCTTCGGCGACCAGCGCATTGCGCTCGGTCAGCGGGCGGTTCGGGTCGAGCGTGGTGTGGGCTTCGTGGAACGTCTCGGCCACTTGCTCTTTGCTCAGATGGAACGCCGGCGCGATGATGTGGCTGGGCGGCTCGTGGCGCAGCTGGATGATGTATTCGCCGAGATCGGTCTCGACCGGCGTAATCCCGTTCGCTTCGAGGAACGGGTTGAGCTCGATCTCCTCGCTCACCATGGATTTGCCCTTGGTGACCGTCTTTGCGCCCGTCTCGCGCAGGATGGCGAGAATGATTTCGCGCGCTTCCTTCGCATCGCGCGCCCAGTGGACATGCCCGCCACGCGCGTTCACGCGGGCATCGAAAGTCTCCAGCAAAATGTCGAGCCGCGACAGCGAATAGTCGCGAATTGCGCGACCCTGTTCGCGCAACGCTTCGAAATCGCCGAAATTTGCGGCCGCATATGTGCGGCCCAGTTGGAAATGCGTTTTGAGCCGGCCCAGCGCGACCTTGAGATTGGGATCGGCCAGCGCCTCATGCGACGCGGCTGTGAAATTGCGTGGATCCTGGCTCATGTTTCGGGTTCGCCCAGCGCCGGCTCCTTGCCCACGCCTGCCAGCACTTCGGCCACATGGCGCACGCGCAATGTCTTGCCCTGGCGCTCCATCCGGCCTGCGAGATGCAGCAGACAACCCAGATCGCCACCCACCAGGGTTTCGGCTCCCGTCTTCTGCGCGTCGGCAATCTTGTCGTCCGCCATGCGCTCGGAGATTTCGGGATATTTGACGGAGAAGAGCCCGCCAAAGCCGCAGCACACGGCGCCGTCGGTCAATTCAACCAGTTCGAAGCCTTCGACCGTCGCAAGCAATCGGCGCGGCTCGGCTTTCACATTCATTTCGCGCAGACTGGAGCAGGAATCGTGATAGCAGGCGCGGGTCGCACAGGCAGCTTTAACGCCCGTCATGCCCGCGATCTTCACAAGAAACGATGTGAGTTCGTGTGTCTTCGCGGCGAGCGCATGCGCTCGCGGCAGATATGCCGCATCCTGCGCCAGCACATCGGGATATTTCTTCAGCATGCCCGCGCAGGAGCCGGAGGGCGCCACGACATAATCGAACGGCACGAACGCATCGACCACCTGTCGCGCAATCGCGGCGGCGTCTTTGTCTGCGCCGGCATTCCAGGCCGGCTGTCCGCAACAGGTTTGCACCTCGGGAACCGATACTTTGCACCCTGCATCTTCCAGCAGCTTCACGGACGCGAAGCCGATCTGCGGACGGATGAGATCGACAAGGCAGGTGACGAATAGGCCGACGCGGGCACCGGGCTTCATGCGGTGCGGCTGCGCTGCGGATGGGAGACATCCGGAGTTTTCGGTGCGCTGCGCGGACGTTTGATGCGCGTTTTCGGCGGGTTGGGAACGCCTTGCCCCAGCGCATACGTCATGTCGCGCAATTGCGCCATGAAAGCCTGTCTGTCGTCCATCGACGGAAGCTTGTCATAAGGCACCACCGCGCCCACGCGCATTTGGACCTCGCCACCGATCATGTCGTGCACTTCCTTGAAGATCAGCGAGAGCCGTAAGGTCATGCTCACATGGCTTGCGATCTGGAACAGGCGGCTGTTCTGTCCGGCGAAGAAAACGGGCGCGACAGGCGCCTTCGCCTGGGTAATGAGCCGTGCTGTGAAAGTCTTCCATTCGGTATCGACGGCACGCTTGTGCCAGACCTTCGGCGTCGTCGAAACGCCTCCTGCCGGGAAAACCACGAGGCATCCGCCGCCGATCAGATGCGTCTTCGCCTCGGCGCGCGACTTGATGTTGGTCTTGAGTGCGTCTTCGGTTTCCGCGAAGTCGATCGGCAGCAGATAGGGACGGATTTCTTCGGCGCGATAAAGCACGGAATTCGTCAAGACGCGGAAATCGTTCCGCACCTTCGAGACGAGATGGCAGATGATGACGCCGTCGAGCACGCCGAACGGATGGTTGCACACGACCATGAGCGGACCTGTCTTCGGCCACGCTGCGAGTTGCTCCTCATTGTAGACCAGCTTGAGTTCCAGCTTTCGGATGGCCGCATCCCAGAAGCTCTCGCCCGGAACGGGGTGCGTGTGGTGTTCGTCGTAGAGATATTTGAGATAAGGCTGGCCCGACATGCGCTCGATCAGCCGGATCACGAAACGCTTGAGCCGCGGGTCGTCCGGTGCGGCGTAGGAGAAGGTGTCGATGTTGTCGCTGTCGTCGGCCATGATTCGGGTAGAATTGCAGGTTCCGGGGTGCGATTGAAGATACGTATGATGCGTTAAATCCGGATCAAGCCGGCGTTTCGGTCAGGAAAAAGCCGCCTTTGCCGAGGATTGCCCTCAAAACGATATAGAGCAGCAGCCCCACGGGCCCGACCACCAGCGTCACGACGAGGCACGGAATGACCAGGAGGTGCGGAATACCACGACGCTTCGCATCGCGCGTCTCCCACGCCCCGACAAAGAGGTCGAACACGAGATAGTGAACCCAGCCGGCCGTCAGCGCGTAAGGCGAAGAAAAAAAAGCGGCCACGCCGTGCAGGGACGAGAAGCCGGCGCCGGCAGGGAGGCCGATGCGGGCGGCGGTCGCGAAGAGCCAGATGTAAGTCAGGCCCAGCAAAACCGGAATCGCCACGGAGTGCACAAGAATTTGCGTGCCGCGCCAGGCCGGCGCCACGATCAGCAGCAGCCAGAAAACGAGAATGCCGTTGTCGGCGATGGCGAAGATCGTTTCGGGAGTCATGTGCCGCTCCTATGGGCGGAATCGGCGCGTCAGCCAGTCGATCATGGCCGCGCTGGTCTCTTCAGGATGTTCCTGCTGGGTCCAGTGGCCGCAATGCCTGATCAGAACCCGTTCGAGATCGGGCACGAAACGCTCCATGCCGTCGGCCATGGCGGGCGAGAGCACGACATCGTCTTCCGCCATGATCATCAATCCGGGCACATGGACCTTCTGCTCCATGGTGCCGGACACTTCCCAGTTGCGCGTCATGTTACGATACCAGTTGATGCCGCCGGTAAAGCCCGTACGCGTGAACGTGTCGACGAACACTTTCAGCTCGTCGGGCGTGAGCAGCGCTTCGCCCGGCCATAGCGATTCATCGGATTGGATGGCATTGACCAGTTCCAGATTGCGCGCCTCCTTGGGCAGCTTCGCGTAATCGAGTGCGCTGACGCCGTTCTTACGCATGAAGAAGCGGAAGGATTTTCCGACATCCTTCGCGAGCGCGACATCCGCCTCGCCGGGTTTCTGGAAATAGACGATGTACATGTTCTCGCCGAACATCGCCCGCATTCCCATGATCGGATCGATGGGCGGGCGCGCGAGAAATGGCGTGTTGACGCCGATGACGCCGGCAACGCGATCCGGATGAAAGAGCGGCATCTGCCAGACGATGAGGCCGCCCCAATCGTGGCCGCAGAAGATCGCCTTCTTGAGCCCCAACGCGTCGAGCATTCCGGCGAGATCGCCGGTCAGATGCGCCATATCGTAATCGCGCACATTCTCGGGACGCGACGTGCGGCCGTAGCCGCGCTGATCCGGCGCAATGGCGCGAAAGCCGGCCGCGGCGAGCGCCGGAATCTGATGGCGCCAGGAATAGGCGAGCTCCGGAAAGCCATGACACATGACAACCGGCAAGCCATCCTTCGGTCCGGCCTCATATACGGCCATGTCGATGCCGTTGGTCTTGATCATCGTCGGTTCGGGCATGTCCGCCATCGTTTCCTCCGGAAATTATTCTTATGAATTTGCAAGTCCGACACGCGCGAACATCTCGGCCCGCGGCGGCCCGAATTCGGGCGGATAATACCCGGCGCGCGTTTTTCGCGATTTTGGCACCGCCCAGACACGCAGGATGCGCGCGAGCATAACCGGGTCTTTCAGCCACGCCACCGGATCGGAAAACATATGAAACGCGCGGGACGACGCGCGCAGCACGGCGAGGTCTGCCCGCGTGGCCGGCATCAGCGCGTCTTCGATAAAGCTCTTGGCGATGCGGCCCTTGAGGCGCGGCTTGTAGGCGGGATCGCGCTCGTGCCCTGCCCGGCGGATGGATTGCAAATCCTGTTTCACCATCGTGTCGTAATAGGGACGCAAGGCCGCGCGGGTGTCACGCTCCACGATCCTGGCGCGTTCACGCGGATCGGCCGTCGCATCGAGAGCCGTGCGCAGGATATGCGCGTGAACAACGCCTGCCGAGCAGCCGCGTCCGTAAAGCGGATTCGTGCGCACGGCGGAGTCGCCGACCGCGAAGAAGCCAAGCGCCTGCGGTTCGCCGTGCCTGAAATAATTCCGCCAGACGCTTTTGAGATTGCCCATGGAATAGACGGGGCTCGCAGGCAAGGCGCGGGCCGGATCGGTCCATCGCGCACAACCGGGAATCTCCGCGCAAAGGCGATCGAAAATCTCCGGCCTTACGATTGCCATGCGCAATTCGGTTTCGATCTCGGGCGTGGCGAGCGTGATGGAGAAATGCCGGTTGTCGGCGGCGAATACGCCATATTTGATGTAGCCCAGATCGCCGGCGCCCGGCGTGCCGTCGCGATCCGGCTCGTCCATGCCGTCGCGCAAGCGATAATGGCGCGTGAAATAGAGAATGCCTGCGGGGCTTTCCTCTTCGGTGACTTGGAGCCCTTCGGCGCGCAGCCAGTCCGGAAACGCCGTATTGCGGCCGCTCGCATCGACGGTCACGTCAGCGCGCATTTCTTCGACCGTGTCGCCGCGTGTGACAGCGAGGCCATCGACGATGAGCGATTGCCCGTCGCGATGCGCGAGCAGCCCCCGCACACCGGCATCCGAAACGAAGCGGACATTCGGCAATTGCGCTGCATACCGGCGCATCACCAGTTCCAGTGTCGTGCGCCGGCTGAACAGAATAGTCATCTCGTCGTCGCCGGCCGCGGGCGCGTAGATATTTTTCAATGTCGGTGGCAGCGCGTCTTCGAACGTGAAAATGCGCGCACCTGCCTGCAGCAATTCGTCAAGCAGTCTGGGATAGCGGTCGCGGATGAGTGTGGTGAGACGGCCGAGAAATACGTGGCTGTGACGAAGCTGCGTCGCGCCGCGCCGTTCCCAGGTGTTGAACGCTTCTTCAGGCGAAGCATCCGGCGGCGGCGGATCGCGGTCGAGGATTGTGACCTCACGATTTCCGTCGCCAAGTGCGAGCGCCACACCAAGGCCGGCAATTCCGGCGCCCGCGACGAGAACGGTTTCAGGTTTTGTACTCATGCCGAAACCGTTGCCGCGGCCCAGGCGAGCGCGCCCCAGCCGATCAGAAAGGCGAGACCGCCGAAGGGCGTCACGATGCCGACGGCGCGAATGCCCGTGAGCGCAAGGACATAAAGCGATCCCGAGAACAGGACGATGCCGACCAGAAAGAAAGCGGCCGACGTCTGCGCCGCGCCGCTCGCCGTCCCGCGCATGGCGAGCGCGGCAAGCCCCATCGCCAGCGCGTGATACATCTGATAGCGCGCACCTGTTTCGAAAATCTCAAGGTGATGCGGGTCGAGCCTGCCCTGTAGACCGTGCGCACCGAACGCGCCGGCTGCGACGGCCAGGAAGCCGTTGATTGCGGCAATCAGGAGCCATAGATTCATGACGCGCATCCGCAGCCGCCGGCGCCATGGAGATGCGCGTGCGGTTCGCTGTTGGGGACCTTTTCGGTGAGCCGCGCGAGTGCCGCGGCAGAAACATCTGCCGTCGCATCGAAATCGGATTTCGCGGTGGCCAGCAACGAATGGTCGCTCATCAGGTCGAGCGCCGTCATCGCGAGAGTCTTTGCGCCGTCGATCACGGCGGCATCGCCCTTGTCGGACGCCGCCCAACGCGCGAATTCGGCGTTGTGAATGATCACGCCGGGAGGCGCCACCGCCAGCATCGGATGAATCGACGGCACGCGATGGCTCACATTGCCCATGTCGGTCGATCCGGCAAAACCGGGCGGGATGTTTTTCGTCGATGCGAATTCGCGGCCGATAGCGGCCCCGTTGCGCGCAAACGCATCGGCGATCGGCCAGTTGGTCTTGAGGTCGAGATAGTCGGTGCCGCCCCAGCGGATCTCGACAGTGCAGCCTGTCGAAAGCGCCGCCGCTTCGAAACAGGCATGCACGCGTTTCTTGAGCGCCGAGAGATCGTGCACATCCGCTGCCCGCACATAGAAGCGACAGGCGGCGCGCTCGGGAACGATATTGGCCGCGAGCCCGCCCTCTGTGATGATGCCGTGCATGCGTTCCGTCTGGCGGATGTGCTGGCGCAATTGCGCGATCGATTGATATGCGGTCACCACACCATCGAGCGCGTTGAGCCCGCGATAAGGCATGGCGGAGGCGTGCGCTGCGCGGCCGTGATAGGTCGCCTCCACTTCCGCAATCGCAATGCAGGGCATGGTGACGAGATCGACATTGGACGGGTGGATCATCATCGCGGCGTCCGCGCCGTCGAACGCGCCTTCGCGGGCGATGATTTCCTTGCCGCCGAAACGTTCTTCCGCGGGCGTCCCCAGATAGCGCACGCGCCCCGGCAAACGCGCGCCGAGTTTCGACAGCGCCATCGCGGCGCCCAGCCCGGAGGTCGCGATGATGTTGTGGCCGCAGGCATGGCCGATGCCGGGCAGCGCATCGTATTCCGAGAGGATCGCGATGGTTGGGCCGCCGGCCTTGCCGAACTCGGCCGCATAGGCCGTCTCCAACCCGAACGCGCCGCGCTGAACGGGAATGTCATGCCGTGCGACCGCGTCTTCCAGCTTCGCGGCAGACTTGAATTCCTGCAGCGCGAGTTCCGGCTCCTGGTGAATCGCATGCGAAAGTTCCAGCAGTTCCGCGCGCATGCCGTCGATCGCGGCCGCGACATCTTTCTTCAAGGCATCCAGCGACATTGGGGGGATTCCGGTGACACGGCCGTCATCATAGACAGTCCGGGCAGCCTTTGCGAAGGTCGCCCGCCAGCGGAGAACGTCCCTATGACAGAGTTCGTCAAAGCCGCCGACGGCGTGCGAATTGCCTATGAAATCATGGGGGATGGGCCCTCAGTTGTGCTGGTCCACGGGTTCGCCTCGAACAGGGTCCAGAACTGGAAAGCCCCCGGCTGGTACGACACGCTCACCGAGGCGGGGTATCGCGTGGTCGCCATCGATTGCCGCGGTCACGGCGAAAGCGACAAGCCCCACGACCCGGCCTTCTACAACCACACGCTCATGGCGGAGGATGTCGTGGCCGTGATGGAGGCGGCCGGCGCGGGTGACGCGTTCCTGATGGGCTACTCGATGGGCGGCTTCATCAGCATGCATGTGCTGATGGACCATCCCGACATGTTGCAGAAAGTTGTGATCGGCGGCGTGGGCGGCAGCTATCTCGGCACGGCATTCGGATCGCGGGAGGGAATCGCCGAAGCGTTGCTGGAGCCGGACAAGAACAAGATCACGGATCCCGTGCAAAAGAGCTTTCGCGAATTCGCCGAACGATCGGGCAAGGATATCCAGGCGCTCGCAGCCTGCATGCGCGGCAAGCGCCATGCATTCACGGCGGCGGAACTCGCGCAATCGCAGCGTCCGGTACTCGTGGTTTGCGGCGAGAAGGACGCGCTGACCGGGCCGCCCGATCCATTGGCGGCTGCTTTTGCCGACGGTCGCTCGGTGACAGTTGCCAAGCGCGATCATATGACGACGGTCGGCGACAAGGTTTACAAGCTGGCGGTGGTCGAATTTTTCGGAAGTTGATTTTTCTCAGAGTAACCTATGATTGGCACGATGTAGCTGCAGTAATCGCTTTCAAATGACGAGAGTCCGCAGTAGTGTCCTCTAATCATCCGCGGTAGCGTCCTCTAGTCCGAGGGCTGGGGGAGCCAAATGTCCAATAGATCGCGCCTGTTTGGCGCTGTGTGCGTTTTGGGGCTTTGCGCTTCGCCGATAGCAGCGATGGACGCCATTGCCGCTCCAGCGCTTGAAACGTTCGGAAATCTGCCGACGATTACCAACGCGAAAATATCACCCGATGGAAAGCATCTCGCAATCATTCACCCTGTGAACGGTCGCCCGATCGCCACGGTGTTCGAACTCGATTCGCCGAATGCGACGCCGAAGAACGCCGGATTTCCGGACGCCATCGCCGAGGATATCATTTGGGCGAACAACAACCGGCTCATTTGCATATTTCGAGCCAACAAAAAATTGACGTATTACAAGGACATTCAGGTTTTCAGCCGCGCCATCAGCGTTGCGATGGACGGCGGAGACGCCGCCGTACTCATGGGCGATGCGCCGAAGGAAAATGGCTGGGCTTCCGGCGTACTCGACGTGGTTTCCGCGGACCCGGATTTTGTTTTAATGGAAACTCAGGAAACCGACGCGCAACTGCATGGCACCGCCCCGCGGGTGTACGATCAATATTTTCTTGACCTTTTCATCGTGGGCGTTACGTCAGGCGTCAGCCAATTGGTCCGGCATGGAAGCCCTGATACAAATCGTTTTTTGACCGATGGAATGGGGCACTACCTCGGGCGAATCGATCAGACACAGGATTTGAAGGAGCACCTGTATATCGGGGAAAAGGAAGTGGCCTCTTATGATGTACGCGGAGGCGACGAATGGGGCGTCGAAAACCTTACGGAAGACGGAAGCGCACTCGCGGTGCGTGCGGTCGGGAACGAAGGCATGGATGCCCTTTATGGTCTTAAACTCGGCGACAGCACTCTGGGACCGCCGCTTTTTCTCAATCCTTCCTATGATATTGACGAAGTACTGGGCGATGAACACGAAAATCGAGTCGTCGGCGTTAGTTACGTCGACGATATGGCGGAATACAAATATTTCGATCCCAAGCGCGAACAGATCGAAGAACGCTTGAAGCGGGCATTGCCGATGCAGTCCGTCCGGATTGTTTCCAGAGACGCCGCGGGCGCCAATTATGTCGTTGCCGCCGAAGGTCCGAAAAACCCCGAAGCGTTTTATCTGTTCAGCCCCGCCACGTCCCAACTCAGTGTGGTCGCGAAATCATATCCCGATTTATCGCCGTCCGATCTTGGAGAAGAAAAAGCCTATCCGTACAAATCGCGGGATGGGATGGACATTCATGCCTATCTCACATTGCCGCCCGGCAAATCGCCAAAAAACCTTCCCACGGTTATTTTTCCGCATGGTGGTCCCGCCGCTCGCGATAGCCTTGAATTCGATTGGTGGGCACAATTCATGGCCTCGCGAGGTTACGCTGTGTTGCAGCCCAATTTTCGCGGATCGTCCGGTTATGGAGTCGCCTTCCGGGACGCCGGAAACGGAGAGTGGGCGGGCAAGGTGCAGAACGATATCACGGATGGCGTTCAAAAGCTGATCGCTGACGGAATTGCCGATCCCAAGCGCATCTGCATTGTCGGTGCGAGTTATGGCGGTTACGCTGCATTGGCGGGCGCGACCTTCAATCCCAATCAATATGCTTGCGCCATCAGCTATGCCGGCATTGCGGATCTTCAATTGTTTATTGATCGCGACGTCAATAGCGGCGGCGAAGAGACGGAGTCGTCCTCATTGTGGGAGGCGCGTATAGGCGCCGGAAAATCGGAGACGGGCAAGCTGGACTCTATGTCGCCCTATGCTCATGCCGATCAGGTCAAGATTCCGATATTGCTGATTCATAGCAACAAGGACGTTACGGTGCCGATCGAGCAAAGTGAGATCGAGAACAAGGCACTTCTGAGCGCCGGCAAGAACGTGCAGTTCATCACGCTCGACGGCGACGATCATTACCTATCACTCGGCGCAACCCGCATTCAGCTCCTGAAGGAGGTCGAAAAATTCCTGGCGGCCCATATCGGAACCTGATGCTTCGGTGCCTCTGCAAAGGCGTGATCGTTTGGGAGGTAACATGACGAGGTACAATGCGCATCACGCTGCGTTGACTGCTACGGTGATGTCGATTTTCTTCGTTTCGGCTCCATCGAAGGCGGCGCCGCCTGTCGAGGCATTCGGCAGTCTTCCAAAGGCCGAATTCGGGCGACTGTCTCCCGACGGAAAGCATCTTGCTCTTATCAGGGCCATCGACGGCAAGGAAAAGGTCGCGTTTCTCGATTTGACGAAGCCCGATGCGGCGCCAATGGTTATCGGCATGCAGGATGCACTTGCAGGCGACGTCATCTGGAAAAGCAACCGTCTCGCAATATGCGTCTTTCACACGAATCTGGTCAACAAATGGGACAAGAAGGATCTCAATTCCTGGAGTCGTGCGATCGGCGTGGACGTCGATGCGAAGACCCAGGCGATCCTGATGAACAACGCTCCGTATCTGAAGCTCAATCACGATGTCGGCTCGATCGCCGATATGGACGCGGACGATCCGGATCATATTTACATGACCGAACTGGACCGGTTCGATCGCCAGTTCCTCCTGCAACTTTATCAAGTCGATGTCGGCACGGGTGTCGGCACACCGATCCGTCACGGAGACAATGACACGATAGAGTTTCTGACCAACGGTCATGGCGACGTGCTCGGGCAGATCGAGCAGGATGACGATCTCACGAACCATGTCTATTTGGGCGGCAACGAAGTCTTCAAATATCAGGTGAAGGGAGGTTCGAGTTTCGGAATTGAAGGACTGGTCGCCGGCGAGCATCCGCAATTCGCGGTGGATCATGCAACTCCCTCCGGCACGTTGGGTCTCTATAACTGGCTGCCGTCAGGCTTCGGTGCGGCGCTCTTCGAAAATCCCGCCTACGATATGCAGGGCGCCATCCCCGACGAAAGGACAGGGCGAATCGTTGGCGCCACCTATGCGGACGACCTGACCAAGGCTGTTTACTTCGATCCTAGCCTGCAACAGATCCAGTCGACGCTCGAAAAGGCGTTCCCAGGCCAATCGGTGCTTGTTATTTCGAAGGACGATGCCGGCACGGAATATTTGGTGGGAACGGAGGGCCCGAAGAACCCGCCGGTGCTGTCTCTGTACACAACCGCAAACCATCAGGTGAATGTCGTCGAGGAAGCCTATGACTCCCTGAAGCCTTCCGACCTGGGAGACGTCAAACCCTATCCCTACAAAGCGCGCGACGGTCGCGATATTCACGCCTATCTCACTTTGCCGCCCGGACGAGACCCGCACAATCTGCCCACGGTCATCTTTCCGCATGGCGGACCCGAGGCGCGGGATTCGATGGATTTCGATTGGTGGGCTCAATTCATGGCTTCGCGCGGATATGCGGTGCTTCAGCCCAACTATCGCGGTTCGTCGGGCTATGGAGCGGATTTCATCCTGGCGGGCGATGGCGAATGGGCCGGCAAGGTTCAGTATGACGTGCAAGACGGCGTGAAGAAGCTCATCGCGGGCGGAATTGCGGATCCGAAACGGATTTGCATCGTCGGCGCCAGCTATGGCGGATATATGGCCCTTGCCGGCGCAACGTTTTCTCCCGACCTTTACGCCTGCGCCGTCAGCTTCGCCGGATTGTCCGATCTTAACCGCATGTTGTACACCGGAACGTCATTCGAATCCGAAGCGGTTTCGGTCTGGAAGCGACGTATTGGAGCCGATGTGGACAGCAGCAAGCTGGACTCCGCCTCGCCGGCGAACTTTGCCGCCAACGTCAAGATACCGATTCTCCTTCTGCACAGCGACAAGGATACGACAGTCCCCATCGAGCAAAGCCAGATCGAGGAAGACGCCCTGAAACATGCCGGCAAGCAGGTCGAGTTCGTCACGCTCGAAGGCGACGACCACCAGCTTGAGTATTCCGCCACGCGGATTAAGTTGCTCAAGGAAGTCGAGCGATTTCTTGCGGCCCATATCGGTGATGCGGCGCCCAAGACCGCCCCCTGAAAGCGCGCGCCATGAGTTCTGCACCGAAACATGCCTCGTCCTCGCGCGAGAGTGAGGCCCATTCCTTCGACTGGGCCGATCCCCTGCTGCTGGATGCCGAGTTGAGCGGCGAGGAGCGCATGGTGCGCGATCAGGCACACGCATTTTGCCAGGGCAAACTGTTCCCGCGCGTGCGCGACGGCTTCCGCCACGAGACCTTCGACCGCGCCATCATGACGGAGATGGGCGAGGTTGGGTTCCTCGGCATCACGTTGCCCGAAGCCTATGGCGGGGCCGGTATGAGCTATGTCTGCTATGGGCTCGTCGCGCGCGAAGTCGAGCGCGTGGATTCGGGCTATCGCTCGGCGATGAGCGTACAAAACTCGCTCGTGATGTACCCGATCTTTGCCTATGGCACCGAGGAGCAGCGTCGGAAATATCTGCCGAAGCTCGCAAGTGGCGAATTCGTCGGCAGCTTCGGATTGACGGAGCCCGATTTCGGTTCCGATCCGGGCGGCATGAAGACGCGCGCGAGCGCCGCGGCAGGCGGCTATCGGCTCAACGGCGCCAAGATGTGGATCACCAATTCGCCGCTCGCCGACGTGGCGGTCGTGTGGGCGAAGACGGATGACGGGATCATCCGCGGCTTCATCGTCGAGCGCGGCATGAAGGGATTCTCCACGCCCAAGATCGAAGGCAAGTTCTCGTTGCGCGCGAGCGTCACGGGCGAAATCGTGCTCGAGGATTGCTTCGTGCCTGTGGCAAATCTGCTGCCGAACGTGCAGGGGCTTTCGGGTCCGTTCGGCTGCCTCAATCGTGCGCGCTACGGAATTTCCTGGGGTGCGATGGGGGCGGCGGAATTCTGCTGGCATGCGGCGCGGCAATATACGCTGGACCGCAAGCAGTTCGGCCGCCCACTGGCAGCCAACCAGTTGATCCAGAAAAAGTTGGCCGACATGCAGACGGAGATCACGCTTGGCCTGTTGGGCGCGCTGCGGCTCGGACGATTGATGGACGAGCACAAGGCCGCGCCGCCCGCCATCTCGTTGATGAAGCGCAACAATTGCGGCAAGGCGCTCGACATCGCCCGCGCCGCACGCGACATGCACGGCGGTAACGGCGTTTCCGACGAATATCACGTCATCCGCCACATGCTGAATCTCGAAGCGGTCAACACCTACGAGGGTACGCATGACGTGCATGCTCTCATCCTCGGCCGCGCGCAGACGGGAATTCAGGCGTTCAGCTGAAGCGCGCATTCACCTGGGTGTGAACGCGGTCCCGTTCTATTTCGCGTAAGCTGCGAATGCGGGACGGGAGGGAATGCCATGCGGAACTACGCTTTGACGGCCATATTGCTGGGCGGGTTTATCGCCGGCACGATCGATATTTTTGCGGCGAGCCTTATCAATCACATAAACCTGGTCGTGATCCTGCATTCCATCGCGAGCGGATTGTTGGGCAAGAATTCCTTTTACGATGGCTGGACGTCGGCCGCGATCGGGCTTGTCCTGCAATGGGCAATGGCGCTCGTGATTGCGGCACTCTATGTGTTTGCGAGCAGATCGATCCCTGCACTCATACGTCACTGGATTTGGGGCGGTCTCGCTTACGGCGTCGGTATTTATTTCGTCATGAATTTCGTCGTCGTGCCGCTGTCCGCCGCGCCGTTCAAGAATCACTCTCTGATGTTGGCGAAAGGGGCGGAAGATATGCTTGCGATGCTGCTGTTCGGCCTGATCGTCGCGTTCTTCGCGCGGCGAGCTATCAAAGTGCCGCAATAGAAGGGTCGAGACTCGATTACTTTTCCCACCTTCCCCTTGAGGGAGGGTCGAAATCATCTTTGAGCGACAGCGAAAAGAAGATTTCGGGGAGGGGCAAATCTCCGATAGCTGTGTGCTTGCCCCTCCCCGAAAAATATCTCGCCACGCTCGAATTTTTCGACCCTCCCTCAAGGGGAGGGTGAAAAAATTTCATACCGCCCGCTGTGCTTTGTCCTTATCGTTGGCGGAGCGGATTTCGCCGCGGATTCTTTCCCAATCCTCGTCGCCCAACGCGGACATCGCCGCGAAATTTCCGCCCGAGGCCAGGTGCATCGCACCGTCGAGCGCGATGGTCTGCCCCGTCAGGTAATCGCAACCGTCCGACATCAGGAACACCGCCAAATTGGCAAGCTCGGGCATCTCACCCACGCGACCCATCGGAATCGTGCTGCTCGTCTCGCCGCGATTGGAGGCTTTGGGATTGAGCCGCTCCCACGCGCCCTTGGTCGGGAATGGTCCCGGCGCGATCGCGTTGAGCCGGATGCCGTTCGGCCCCCATTCGGTCGCGAGCGATTTCGTCATGATATTGAGGCCGGCCTTCGACATGGCGGAGGGCACGGTGAACGGGCCGCCGTTCCAGATCCAGGTGGTGAGGATCGAGATCACGCTCGCCTTGTCGCCCGCTTCGATCCAGCGCTTGCCGCAGGCAAGCGTGACGTAAAAAGAGCCGCGGAACACGATATCGGCAATCGCATTGAAACCTCGCGGCGAGAGATCCTTGGTGCGGCTGATGAAATTGCCCGCCGCATTGTTGACGAGGCCCGTGAGTGCGCCGCCGTCGACCCAGATTTGCGCGATCATATCCTCGACAGCTTCGGCCACGCGGATATCGCAGGCGATTCCCTTGACCTTCGCGCCCGTCGCGTCGGAAATCTTTTTCGCGGTTTCGTCGAGTACGCTGGCCCTGCGGCCGCAGATGTAAACGCCCGCACCCAGTTTCGCGTAAGCTTCGGCCATCACTTCGCCCAGGCCCGTGCCGCCTCCGGTCACGAGAATGCGTTTGCCCTTGAGCAAGCCGTCTTTGAAGATATTCATGGCGTTTCTCTTAGCTTGCCCACATGCGATGCAGGCTGCCGCTGACAAAATTCAGGCGCGTGCGGTTTTCCCAGCTCATGTTGAATCCCTCGAGCGCCTTGACCTCGTTCAACGTGTACAGCAACTCGCGATGAAACTGGTCCGGGATGACGCTTTCGATGAAGGTGAACATCACGAGCCTCTGGCCGGAGGTGACGGGCGTCACTTCGTGCAGGGTCGTCGAGGGATACACGATCATCGCACCGGGTTCGGGCTCGATGGTCATGACTTCCGAGCCCAGGTGAATGGCGAGGCGGCCGCCGGCATAGGTCGCGCCATCGTTGATGAACAGCGTCGCCGACACGTCGGAGCGCAGCGGTCCGTTCGGCAGCGGCAGGAACGGCGCATCGGCGTGCACGCCATAGGTCATGCCGGGCTCGTAACGCGCCAGAAGCGGGGAGGCGATTCGCTTCGGAAAGGCAAAATTCCCGATCTCCTCGTTGCGCTGGATCGCAGCGCCTGCGATCTGCGCCGCCTTGGCGGCATCCGGCTGGCTGAGGTCGGCCTGGAGGTTGTTCTTCGCCAGATTATGGGGATTGGAAACGCGCCCTTCGACGAAGCGCAAGCTGCCCGCAAGGTGCCGGATCTGTTCGAGCTCGGCGGGAGTCAGCACATTCTTGACCATCAGGAACATAGGGGTCCTTTCACCGGAATTCCGGCAGGGACAAACGCTAGCAAAAGGTTGCGGACGTTGCACCCCGGGTGCTGATAGTCTGGCGCGACGATGCTCCAGGACCTTGCGCGGCACGAAACGCCCGGCCACGAGTTGCCGGCGGTTTTCCAGAACTGGTTCGAAAGCCGTGGCTGGCAGCCGCGGCCGCATCAACTTGCGCTGATAGATCATGCGGCACGTGGGCAATCCGTGCTGCTGGTCGCGCCTACCGGAGGCGGCAAGACGCTGGCCGGCTTCCTGCCCAGCCTCATCGAACTCGCCCGCGCACCCCAGCGGCGCAAGAGCGTGCTGCACACGCTTTATATCTCGCCGTTGAAGGCGCTTGCCGTCGATGTCGCACGCAATCTGGAAATCCCGGTCGCGGAAATGGGGCTTGCCGTGCGCGTCGAGACCCGCACCGGCGATACGCCGCCGTCGCGCCGCCAGCGCCAGCGCTATAATCCGCCTGACATTCTGCTGACGACGCCGGAACAGCTTGCGCTGATGCTGGCCAATCGCGATGCGGGGCGCATGTTCGAAAGCGTGCGCGCCGTCGTGCTGGACGAGCTTCATGCGCTCGCCAACAGCAAGCGCGGCGATTTGCTCGCGCTGGGTCTCGCGCGGCTTGAGCGTCTCGCGCCCGGCCATCGCCGGGTGGGGCTCTCGGCGACGGTCGCCGACCCGGAACATCTGCAGCGTTATCTCGTGCCGCAGCCTCCGGGAGGAATGGCGTTGTCGGCACTGGTGCTGGGCAAGCCCGGCGCCAAGCCGGAGATCGCGATCAGCGCCTCGGAATCCTATGTGCCCTGGGCGGGCCATCTCGCTCAGCACGCGATGCCCGATGTCATGAATGCCATTCGCGCCTCGAAGACCGCGCTCGTGTTCGTCAACACGCGCTCGCAGGCCGAACGCACCTTCCAGGAATTGTGGAAGGTCAATGACGAAAACCTGCCCATCGCGCTGCATCATGGTTCGCTTGCGGCCCAGCAACGCCGCAAGGTCGAAGCCGCGATGACGCGGGGCGATCTGCGGGCAGTCGTATGCACGTCGACGCTCGATCTCGGTATCGATTGGGGTGCCGTCGATCGCGTGATCTGCATCGGCGCGCCCAAGGGCGCGGCCCGTCTCGTGCAGCGCATCGGCCGCGCCAATCACCGGCTGGACGAACCCTCGCGGGCGTTGCTGGTGCCGTCGAACCGCTTCGAGGTTCTCGAATGCGAAGCGGCGCGCGACGCGGTGCTGGCGGGCGAGCTCGACGGCGAGACGCGCCATCGCGGCGGGCTCGACGTGCTGGCGCAGCATGTGCTCGGCATGGCCTGCGCCGCGCCGTTCGACGCGGATTCGCTTTTTTTGGAAGTGACATCGGCCAAGTCCTACCACGACCTTTCGCGTGAGGATTTCGACAAGGTCATCGATTTCGTGGCGACGGGCGGCTATGCGCTCAAGAGTTACGATCGCTATGCACGCCTCAGGCGCACGCCGGAAGGCCTGTGGCGGCTCGCGCATCCGCGGCTCGCACAGCAATATCGGCTCAATGTGGGCGTCATCATCGAAGATCCGATGCTCGATATCCGGCTTCAGGCGCGCGGCAAACCCACGGGTACGGGTGGGCGCGTGCTGGGCCACATCGAGGAATATTTTGTCGAGCAGCTCACACCCGGCGATTCCTTTATCTTCGCCGGCTCCGTGCTGCGCTTCGAAGGCATTCGGGAAACCTCAGCCTATGTCACCCGCAACAACGCCACGGAAGCGCAGATTCCCTCCTATCAGGGCGGAAAGTTTCCGCTTTCCACCTTTCTCGCCTCACGCGTGCGCGAAATCCTCGCGCATCCCGAAAAATGGTCGAAGCTGCCGCATCCCGTCGGCGAATGGCTGCGCATCCAGCAATGGCGTTCGGTGTTGCCGGAGCCCGGGCAATTGCTGGTTGAAACGTTTCCGCGCGGCAGCCGCGAATATCTCGTGTGCTATCCGTTCGAAGGCCGGCTCGCGCACCAGACGCTGGGCATGCTGCTCACGCGCCGTCTCGAACGCATGCGCATGCGGCCGCTCGGATTCACCGCGAACGAATATGCGCTGGCGATCTGGGGTCTGCGCGACATGGGCGGCGTCGACATGGACCGGCTGTTCGACGAGGACATGCTGGGTGACGATCTCGACGCGTGGCTCGCCGAATCCGCGCTCTACAAGCGCACCTTCCGCAATTGCGCGATCATCGCGGGCCTGATCGAGCGCCGCCATCCGGGCCGCGAGAAAACCGGCCGGCAGGTCACGTTCTCGTCCGACTTGATCTATGATGTGTTGCGCGCGCATGAGCCCGATCACATCCTGTTGCGCGCAACTTATGAAGACGCCGGCACTGGCCTCTTGGATATCGCCCGCCTCGGTGACATGTTGAAACGCATCAGGAATCACATCGTCATCCGGCGCCTGGAGCGGGTCTCGCCGCTGGCTGTCCCGGCGCTTCTGGAGATCAGCCGGGAAATGGTGGCCGGCGAAGCGCACGAGGATATCCTGCGCGAGGCGGAGGACGATCTGGTGAAGGAGGCCATGCGCCTTGAGTGAGATCGCAGTGAACGGCGAGACATTGCTGCTCGATGCGACCGGCGCGCTCTATTGGCCGGCGATGCGCATGCTCATCTTCTCCGATATGCATTTCGAAAAGGGTTCGTCCTATGCGCGCCGCGGCACCATGCTGCCGCCTTACGACACGCGGGCGACGCTCGCGCGCGTGACAGCGCTCGTGAAGCACTACGCACCCAGGCACGTCATCGCATTGGGAGATTCCTTCCACGACGACGAAGCCGCGGACCGGCTCGACGATGTCGAGCGGAAGTTGCTCCTGGCGCTTTCGAAGGCCGCGGACTGGATTTGGATCGCGGGCAATCACGATCCCGAGCCGCCGCCCTGGCTGGGCGGGCAGATCGCGGAAGAGGTCGCCATCGGCGGCCTCCTGTTCCGCCACGAACCGTCGGCCACGCCCTTTGCGGGCGAGATCGCGGGACATTTGCACCCTTGCGCGAGCGTCACCCGGCGCGGGCGAACCTTGCGGCGGCGCTGTTTCGTATCGGACGGCACGCGCCTCGTGATGCCCGCCTTCGGCGCCTATGCCGGCGGGCTCGACGTGCGAGAAATGGCGGTGCGTACACTGTTTCCGGATATTTTTCGGGCCTATGTTTTGGGCGCGCGCCAAGTCTATGCCGTCGCGGCGTGAATTCAAACCTGCTGCCGCACGATCAGCGACGACAGCCATCCGAATAGCATCGCCATGAATACCGCTGCGAGTCCGTAGACTAACGGCGAACGATGGGCGAAGCGGTAGATGCGTCGTTCGAAACCGGACTGCTCGACGTCGAGCGGCGTGGTTTCGGCGCTCACCACATTGCCGTCCCGAAACAGATAGACCTCGGCGGTGTATTCGCCCCGCGGCACGGTCGCGGGAATCGGCACGCGGACCCGGAACAGCGAATAACTGAGGAATTCGACATTCGTCTTTTCCGCATAAAGACCGGCATTGGCGCGCTCCTGGATCGCCGCCAGCCGATAGGGTTCGGCCTTCGCGGGAACATGGGTGCTCATGCTTTGCGGCTCGATGGCGGCGAGCCCGATCTGATAGCGCTGCAACATCTGTGTGGATGTGATCGCCGACAAGGGCCGCGTGCTCGACACGAAATAATAGGTCGGCAAGCCGCCGAACCGCATGGAATCGCGATTGATCCAGATGCCTGCAATGCGAACCTTGCGGCGCACGATCATGTTGGCGTTCGGTCCGCGCACCACGACAACCACGTCTCTTCCGGTTGTCGACAGAGTGTTGTCGGAGGATTCGATCGCGCCGAACACGACGATGTCGGTGCCCGTATAGTTCGAAGTGATCTCAACCTGGTCCTGCGACAGACCGGAGACAAGATCTTCGGCGCCTGCGGCGGTCGCGGCGAGACAGAGTATTGCGGCAAGCAGAGCGATGCGCATCACGAGCCGCCGATCGCGAGGCTGTAGAGATCGTCGGGCGTGGCCACGAGCCCCCAGAGCAATCGCAAGCCCACGGCGAGCACGAGAACGGCGAGCATAAGCCGAAGCTGCTCGCCGCGCAGGCGCGTGGCCATCCGCACGCCGAATTGCGCGCCCAGCGCTCCCCCCAGAATGAGGATCGCCGCGAGCACGATGTCGACCGTGTAGTTGTCTGCGGCGTGCAGGATCGTGGTCGTGGCCGTCACGAAGACGATCTGCACGAGCGACGTGCCCATCACCACATTGGTGGGCATGCGCAGGATGTAGATCATCGCAGGCACGATGACGAAGCCGCCGCCCACGCCGAGGATGGCCGACAAAAATCCTACCAGAACACCCAACAGGATCGGTGGAATGACGCTGATATAGAGCCGCGACTGCCGGAATCTGATCTTGCCCGGCAGGCTGCGCACCCAGGCATATTGCCGTTGATGGCGTGGCGCCGATGAGCGGCCCGCACGCGCGGCAAGCAAAGTGCGCACGCTTTCGTTCAGCATCAATCCGCCGACCGTGCCGAGCAAAATCACATAGCCGGCCGACACCGCGATCTCCGATTGGCCCGCAGCGCGCAAGAGGCCCGAAAGAAAGACGCCGAGCCACGAGCCGACCAAACCGCCTGCGAGCATCACGCCGGCCATTTTGAAATCGACGGCCTTGCGCCGCCATTGCGCGATCGCCCCGGACATCGAAGACGCCGTCAGGTGGCTCGCGGTCGTGGCCACCGCGACTTCGGACGGGATGCCGTAGAAGATGAGAAGGGGAGTGAGGAGAAAACCACCTCCCACGCCCAGCATTCCGGAAAGAAAGCCGACCGCTGCGCCCATGCCGAGAAGAATCAGCCAATGGACTGACATCTCGGCGATGGGCAAATAAATTTCCATCGGACAGACGATTTTGCGCGTGAGGGCGGCCGGCCCGGCGCGATTCACCGGGCGCTGCGGAGTCTGCGCGCCGCCTGCGTTAGGGTCAACCTGAAGCGGAAACGATCAGCCGAAAAGGGCGGCAGGATCCGGCGGGATGTTGGCGCTGCGGTCCATCGGCAGCGGCTTGAATGTGTCGGCCGCGTGCTGCGCCGCGATGCGATCGGGCGCGCTCAATTGGGTCGTGAGCGCATCGATGCGGGCCTTCGATTCCGCATCGCCCTGGGATGCCGCAATGGCATACCACTTGAACGCGTCGGGCAGGCTTTGCGGCACGCCCATGCCGCGTTCATAGAGCACCGCGAGATTGAACTGGGAGTCGGCGAGACCGAGATTGGCGGCACGCGCGAACCACTGCGAGGCCTGCGCAAGATCCTTGGTCGTGCCCGTACCCTGCGCGTACGCCACGGCCAGATTGTGCATGGCCTTGCGGTTGCCCTGCTGGGCGGCGACTTCGTACCAATGCACGGCCTTAGCCGGATCGGCTGCTACGCCGTGGCCGCGCTCATAGAGCGTGCCGAGACGATAGGCTGCAATCGCATCGTTCTGCGTCGCGGCGCGTTCGAGCCATTTGGCGGCTTCCGCTTCGTTCACCGTAACGCCGTCGCCGTCGAGATATTTGAGGCCGAGCAGCATCTCGCCTTTCGCGTTGCCGGAATTGGCAAGCGCCGTCAGGCGATCGAGCAACGAAACCTGTTGGGGCGCCTGTGCGGGCGGCGGAGCCACAGTGTTTGCAGGCGCCGCTGCGACCTTTACGGGTGCCGGCGGAGTGGCGGCGGGAATGGGATGGGTTTCGATCGCTGTCGTATGCGTGCGCGGGCTGCGCGGCGCGGGAATGCGCGGCGATCCCGGCGGTGCGTTGTCGACCGTCGTCGCCGTCGAGGGTTGAGCCGCATTCGCGGTGTCATCCGGCGCAACGGTTTGCGGTTGTGCGGGCGCCTGCACGACGGGCTGCGCCGCGGGCGTTTGAGCGCGGAACGACTGCGGCAGCGCCACCTGCATTGCGGGCGGATTGTTCGAAACGAGTCCGCGGCTCAGAAGCACGCCGGCGAGAATCGCAAGCACCGCGATCGCAGCGATGCCGCCGACAAGCACGAAGCGCGTGCGGCCGCGTTGCTGTTCCTGTTCGGGCGCAGCGGCACCGGCAAAGCCCCAGGAGAAGCCGCCGCGTGCGGCGGGCTGGACCTCTGCGGCCGAACGCGCGGCGCGGCGCGCAGCCGAGAGATAGGAATCCGTTCCCGCGGCGCTCGCTTGCTGCACGGCGTTGGCTGCGAAGGCATCGGCGCCGAACGCATGGGCGCCGCCGAAATTGGGGTCGCCGGAGAATGCGGGCGGCGGTTCCGGAATGGCTTGCGGATTGGCGAATGCGCCCCCGGGTTGCTGGAAAGGCGGTTGCTGGAACGCCGGCGGCGGCACATCCGGGAAGGGCGGCAGATCGAAACTCGCCGCTTGTGCCGGAGCAGCTGCCTGCGCGGGCGAAGGTGGGGGAGGAGGAGCGGGGGTGGGGGTGGGGTCGACGGCTTCGAGGCGTCCCGCCGCTTCTTTCACGGCCGCGCGCAGTTCGGCGACCGCTTCGCGTTGGCGTTTGTCGGCGGCATCGACACGTTGTGTGAGATTGCGCAGATTCTCTTCGACGTTTCCGGCAGTACCGGCCGTGCTGCGCTCGGTATTTTCGAGCCGGCCCGCGATGTCCGACAATGCGTGCTCGATGCCTTGCAGTCTGCGGTCGACGGTCGGCTCGGAGTTGCGCGTTTCGATCTTGATGGCGCTTTCTTCGAGCCGTGCCATCGCGCCGGCCGTCTGTGCTTCGCTCGCCGCAAACTTTGCGGCGAGGTGTTCGAGCGTTTCTCCCAGTTGGGCAAGCGCGTCGGCCTGCCTCCGAATCTCTGCTTCTTCGGTCTTTCGCGTTGCCGCCGTGGATTCGATGTTCTCGAGCGTCTTCTCCATTGCGCCGGCGCTCGAATGCGCGGCGCGTTCGACGGCGCGAACGCGGTCGTCGATCACCGCGATGCGGCTGTTGAGCGACTTGGACGTATGCTCCATCTCGTCGCGCGCTTCGAGAAGCGTGCCCGCGACGGTTTCGACATTGTTCGCGAGTGCGGCGATCTGCGTGGCGGAATTGTTGGCGGTTTCGGCGATCTGATCGGCCACGCGCGACAGGCCCTGGTGGAGGCCCTTGACCGCTTCGCGCAAACCATCGCTGGCCGGCTGACGCTCGACACGCGAAATGCGCTCATTGAGTCCCACGACATGCGAACCCAATTGGTCGAAGGCCTGGGCCTGTTCGCGCGCCGCGATATTGATCTCGGTCGCGGCCTTGCTCATCGCGCGGCCGTTTTCGGACTGACTGCGTTCCGTCGCGTCCAGCCTGCGGGCGAGGCCGCGCAGTTGCTCTTCGATCCGGCGGTAGGCGTGTTGCGTTTCGCTTTCGCTGCGCGTGACCCGCGCCAGCATGTCGTCGGTATCGCGGCTGGTGGCAGATGACATCGGCGAAGGCTCCGGCGGAGGCACGTAGCCGCCATTGGTCCCGTGGCGCCAGGCTTCCCGCATGGCGTCGACCGGTTCGCTGCCTTCGGACAGGTTGCGCAGGATTCGCCGGGTCAACCATTCGCCGACCGACAGCCCTTCGCGGCGCGCAGCCGCTCTCGCGGCCTCGCGGGCCTCGGGAGGGATGCCGGCAACGTTCCAGGGAAGATCAGGCTGCATTTTCGGTTCGCCATGAGCCGCACCCACTAAGGAAGGTACCGGCCTCGAGATTCTGTGTAAAGAAACGATGCCCACCCGACAAACAGGCGTCCGCAGCGAAGCACCTAGCTCACGGGCATATTTAACCAAGAGCGTTAACGGCGGGTTAGCGGGGCAAAACGCCGGCTTTTTCGAGCTCTTTCGGGAGAGTCCCGAAGAGCCAATCCCATGCCATCCGGAAGTCGGAGAACAGCGACCACAGTGGATATGTGAAGGTCGCGGGCCTGTTCTTCTCGATGAAGAAATGGCCGATCCAGGCCGGCGCATAACCCGCCACAAGCGCGAGAAGCAGGAACCAGGGGTTGAACGTCGCGATCAGCGCAAGGATCGAAAGGAGCGCGAGTCCGGTCCCGAGATAATGGATCGCGCGCGTGCGCGGACTCGAATGCTGTTGAAGGTAGTAGGGCCAGAACTCTTTGTAGGTCCCGATGTGCTCGCCGGTCGGCATGACGTCACTCCGATTGCGGTGGCCGCGGAACGGGAATGGGCACGTTCGAACCGCCTTGCGGAGGTGGAGCGGAAGCACCGTGCGCCGTCGCCGATGCCGGATCGTTGAACTGGGTCACGGGGCGCTTTGCCGGTGCGGGCTTGGGAAGCCCAAGATCCGTCGCAAACAATTGCGTGACGTAGATCGTGTCTCCGTTCACAGCCGCGCCCACGCCGCTGCGATCGTATCCCGCGAATGCCAGATTGTCCTTGTGGCTGGGGCTCGCGAGCCAGGAATCGACGAAGCGCCGGGCAAACACATCGATATCGACGCCCTGCGCCGTGAGATAATGCTGTGCCGCGAGGTTCTCGCCCAACAGGCCCTGGAAATCGGCGTCCTTGTCCATGATGATGGTCGCGGATGTCTGGCCGTTGGGCGAGGCATGCGCGAAATAGTTTTTCGTCGCCATGTCTGCGCTGCGCTCGCGCGCAACGCCGATCAGTTCGGAGTCCAGCACAAGCGTCTTTGCCTTGGGATCGATCTTGTACCGTTCGTCCTGCACGAGATCGAAGATGCGCTGCTCAAGCGCCGCCATTTGCGTGTGCGGATCGGGAGGCGGCAGCGGTGCAACCGTGGCCACCTGCTGGTCCGCGCAACCGACGCAGACCAGCAGAAGAAGCACAAGGGCCGGCGCGCGCAAAGCGCGGCCGTGGGCCTTAATGGACAAATTCGAACAATCCGGCCGCGCCCATGCCGCCGCCGATGCACATTGTGACGACGCCGTATTTCGCCTTGCGGCGGCGGCCTTCGAGCAGGATGTGTCCCGTCATGCGCGCGCCGGACATGCCGTAGGGGTGGCCGATGGAGATCGCGCCGCCATTGACGTTGAGCTTCTCATGCGGAATGCCGATGCGGTCGGCGCAGTAAAGCACCTGGCTGGCAAACGCCTCGTTCAATTCCCATAGATCGATGTCGTCGGGCTTCAAACCGTGACGCTCAAGCAGGCGCGGCACGGCGAACACGGGGCCGATCCCCATCTCGTCGGGCTCGCAGCCGGCGACAGCAAAGCCGCGGAAAATACCGAGCGGCGTAATGCCCTTCTGCTGCGCCACTTTGGAATCCATCACCACGCAGGCCGATGCACCGTCGGAGAACTGCGACGCGTTTCCGGCTGTGATGTATTTTCCTTCCTTGATCTCCATGCCGCCGCGGAACACAGGCTGCAGCGCCTGCAGGCCTTCGAGCGTGGTGTCGGGACGATTGCATTCGTCGCGATCGACGGTGACGTCGACAACCGACTCCGCGCCCGTCGCCTTGTCGACCTTTTTCATCTTGGTCGGCAGCGGAACGATTTCATCCTTGAACTTTTGCGACTGCTGGGCTGCAGCGGTGCGGCGCTGGCTTTCGAGCGCATAGGCGTCCTGGCGTTCGCGGCTGATGTTGTAGCGCGCGGCGACCACCTCGGCGGTTTCGATCATCGACATCCACAATGCGGGCTTCACCTGCATCAGATGTTCTTCGGTGAGGTTCTTGGTGTTCATGCCGCCCATCTGCACGAGCGAGATGGATTCCACGCCGGAGCCGATCGCGACAGGCGTCGCTTCCGTCATCACCTGTTGTGCCGCCATGGCGATCGCTTGCAGGCCCGAGGAGCAGAAGCGGTTGATGGTGGTGCCCGCGGTCGTGACCGGGCAGCCCGCCCAGATGGCCGAGAGGCGCGCGATGTTGAAGCCGGTCGCGCCTTCCGGATTGGCGCAGCCCATAAAGACGTCTTCGATTTCCTTGGGATCGATCTTGGCGCGGGCGACGGCGTTCTTCACCGCATGGCCGCCCATGACGGCGCCGTGGGTCATGTTGAACCCACCCCGCATGGATTTTGCGAGACCGGTGCGGGCGGTCGAGACGATAACGGCTTCCTTCATGGCAGTTCTCCGATGTGAGCGGTCGGCAAGCTAGCCTTTTGGGCGCGCGGGAGAAAGGCCGGCCGGATGGATCGCCCCTGACGGGAGCTGGCGACCGACAAGTGGGATAGCGGCAAGTGCCTACTTCACGCCGTCGATCACGTCGGGTCCGGAGTTTGTCTGATTGGTGCCGAGCTTCTTGATGTCGTTTGGCCCGGTCAGATCGATGCCGGTGTCTGCCGTCACGTTCAGCAATGCGGTGGTGATCGCGCCCGTGCCATAAACCTGGCCGAGCGTCGAACCGAGTGTCATCTTGTGGGCATCGAGCGCGCCATCGACAACAAGGTCTCCGCTGGTCACGAGCAGAGTGAGATTGCTTTTGCCGGTGCTTACGGGTCCTTCGATCGTAAGGCTCTGCGCATCCGTCAGTGCGAATCCTCCCTTGGCGTCTGTGAACGATGCCAAAGCGGCGATCTGGTTGACTCCGTTGAGTGTCGTCTTGCCGGCCGCGCTTCCCGCGAGCGCCGCTGCGGATATGAGGCCGCCGGAGCCTTCGGAAAGGGTGCTGCTTGAGATCAGTGTAACGGTGCCGCCGTCCGAGATCGAACTGTCGATGGTGAGTTTGCCGCCTGCGCCTGTCGTCGTCAGCGAAAAATCGCCCGTTCCAGCACCGATTGCGCCCTTGACGATCAGTGCCTTCGCGTCTGTCAGCGCAAATCCGCCGCCGCCGCTGTTCGTAAACGCGTTGAGCGCGGAAATTTTGTTGGTGCCGTTCAAAACGGCGCCTCCCGTGGAAGACCCCTTGAGCGCCTGTGCATCGATGCGGCCCGTTCCGCTCTCGCTGAGCGCTGCCGTATCGTTGATCGTTACGCCGCTGGTGCCCGCATTCAACGCACCCGTGATGGCGAGGCTTTCGCCGTCGGTAAGTACGAATGCCCCACCGGCGTCGGTGAAGGCGCCAAGCGTCGAAATCTGGTTGGCTTCGCCGAGCATTGTCGTGCTCGCGGCGCTTCCGATAAGGGTTTCCGCAGCGACGAGGCCATCGGCGCCTTCCGAAATATTTCCGGACGAACTGAGCGTCATCGTTCCGCCGGTTTCGATGGTCCGGTCGACGGCGATGTTGCTGCCTGTGCCCGTCGTTGCGAGCATAACATTGCCGGTCCCGGCGTTGACTGTGCCGTCGACTGTCAGGGCCTGGCCGTCCGTCAGCGTGAAGCCGCCCGCGCCGTTATTCGTAAAGCCGTCAAGATCGGCGATCTGATTGGGACCGCCGAATGTCCCGGCGCCGGACGAAGAGCCGGTCAGAGACGCTGCATCGATCGCACCGGTTCCGCTCTCGGCGATTGCGCTGTCATCGGTCAGGGCAACTGCGTTCTCGCCGGCATTGAGGGTTCCTACGATCGTAAGGCTCTTGTCGTCCACCAATGCGAATGCGCCGCCCGTGTTCGCGAATGCGCCGAGGCTGGCGATCATGTTGGGACCGTTGAGCGCTGTCGTGCCGGCTGCAGTTCCGGCAAGCTCGGACGCGGTGATGAAGTCGCCGGAACCTTCGGAAATCGTTCCTGCGGATGCGAGCGTCGCCGTTCCGCCGGCCGTGATTGTCTTGTCGATCGCGATATTGCTTCCCACCCCCGTCGTCGTGAGCGCGAGATTTCCGGTTCCCGCATTGAGCGCGCTGAGCACAGTCAGTGTCGAGCCGTTGGTCAGCGCAAAGCCGCCGGCGCCGGTGTTGGTGAAGGCGCTGAGATCCACGATCTCGTTCGCGCCGTTCAATGTTGCGCCGCCGACGGTGCTGCCTGTCAACGTCGCGGCTTCAATGAGTCCGGTGGATTCGCCGAGCGTGCCTTTGCCGTTGAGCGTGACGCCGTAAGCGCCGGTATTGATCGTGCCCGCAATCGTCAGGGCTTCGTCATCCGTCAGTGCGAGTGCGCCGCCCGTGTTCGAGAAGGCGCCGAGATTTGCGAAGTCGTTCGCGCCGTTCAGTGTCGTTGCGCCGCCCGAGCTTCCCTGGAGCGTTGCGGCCGAAATGCTTCCGGTGGGCGTGAATTCCGTGAGCGTGCCGGCAGCTGTCAGCGTCGCCGAACCGCCCGCCGTCATCGCGGTGTCGATCACGATGTTGCCGGTGCCCGTCGTGGTCAGCGACAGGCTTCCGCTTCCCGCATTCACCGCGCCGTTGACGCGCAAATTCTCTCCGTCCGAAAGCGAAATGCCGCCGGCGCCGCTGTTCGAGAAAGCGCCGAGCGTTCCGAATATGTTGGCGCCGTCGAGGGTCGTGCCGGTCGCGGAATTTCCCGTCAAGGTACTCGCGTCGATGATTCCGGCGCTGTTCTGCGCGATTGAGCCGCCTGAATTGAACGAAACCGTGGTACCGGAAACCACAGCGTCGATCGCAAGATTGCTGCCGCCGGTCGAAAGGACAACGGCGCCCGTCGCTGTCACGCCGCTCGTGCCGTTGACGCTGCCGATGGTGAGGTTGGCGGAATCCGCGAGATTCAGCGCCCCTGCATTTGCCGCAAGAGTACCAATCGCATTGGCGCCGTCGGTCAGCTCGTAGTTGGTGCCGGTCCCGGACAATTGGAGATTCACGGCCGTGATCGGGGCTGACTGCGTGACTGTACCGGAAGCGGACAACATAAGAGTGGTTGTGTCGATGGCGCGATCGATTGAGAAGCTCGAAGCGGAAGTCTGAATATCCTGATTTTCCAGGCCGTTTACGAGGGTCTGGATTGAAGAATTATCGCCGATTGCGGTCGCGACATCGGGCGCGATCGTGGAATAGGCATTTTCCGGCGTCGATACATACAAGTAGTTCGAAAGAATGTTTAGGTTCGCGACCGAGCCTGCTTCGTTCGCTCCAAGCGAAGCTCCGTTGTTGGTGCCGGTGGTATAGGCGAGCACGTCGCTGCCGCTTCCAATCGTACCGGGCGCCAGAAGCAGATAGTAGTAACCATTGGCGTAAGTGGGGGTGCTGCCGGCGCTTGTTCCGTTCAAAAAGGCGGCGACCGTGCCGGCAGTTAGCGGGGTCATGCCCGCATCGCCGTAAGCAGTGCCGGAGATAACCTGTGGCGAAGCGTTCGGATATTGCCAGAGGAAATATGGCAAAAGACCCGCGCCTGATCCCCAAATCCTGCCCGCGAAGCCGTCCGGCAAAGTGTTTTCCAATTGCGTCGTCGTCAGACCATTGCCGCCTGAACTGATTGACAAACCGCTCGTCTGCGTATCCCAAAAGCCATAAATGGTCGCTGCACCATCGTTGTATCCAATGAGGCCGCCAATTTTGCTTCCCGATCCGCCAGCAACGCTTCCAATAGAATAAACGTCGGAAATGTTCACCAGGCTGTTGAATCCCACCAGTCCGCCGGCATCTGACGTGCTCCCGGCCGAAACATTTCCTGTCGCGTAGGAATTGCAGATCGTAAGGCCGCCTACGCTGACATTATAGCCGATGAGGCCGCCGGCATTCGCACCCGCTCCTGCTGTGACAGAGCCGGTGGCAAAAGACTCAGTTACTGGGCCTTCATTGGTGCCGGCTAGTCCGCCGATAAAATCCGAGGTTGTTCCCGAGACAGCGCCGGTGGCGAAGGAATTACTTATGTACCCTGTGATATAGCCGACGAGGCCGCCAATATTGGATTTTGACCCGCCTGATACGCTGCCGGTGGCGTAAGAGTTGATGATGTTGCCGGGGCCTATTGTTCCGCTGTCTCCGACGAGGCCGCCGATATAAGAAACGGAACCACCACTGACGTTGCCTGTAGCGTATGAATACGACACCGTTCCAAAGTTATTGTCTCCGACGAGACCGCCTACGGAAGAAACCACGCTGTCCTGCACCGGACCGGTGGCATAAGAGTATTCTACCAGTCCGACATTGCCGCCGACCAGGCCGCCAATGATTCCGCCGTCAGGGGACGTCGTAGCGCCAAGTGCATACGAGTGCGTAATCGTTCCCCCGTTCTCGGCCACAAGCCCACCCGCGCTTTGGTCGCTATCGAACTCGGTCACCGTGGTGTTCGTGAAGGAGTTCTCGATCAGCGCATCGTTCGCACCGGCCAGGCCGCCCAGAAAGCCCTGGCCGGAGTCGGGGATGTAGGCGCCGCTGACGGTTCCTGTCACGTTGGACGAAACGACTGTTCCGGTTCCCTCGGTGCTCCCCGATACGGAGAATCCGTTTGCTCCGACGAGGCCGCCAATATATGCGCAACCGCAACCGGAAACGGTGCCAGAAACGCTGGAATTTGCGATCGTGCCGTTGTTGTTGCCGATAAGACCGCCTTCGAGCTCGGTTGATGCAGCACCCGAGACCTGTCCGGTCAAAAGAACATTGTCGATTGCTCCCAGGTTTTCTCCGGCGAGGCCACCCTCAACCCCATTGTTTCCTCCAGTCACGTTCACGGCGGCGAGCAAAAGGTCGCTCACCGATCCCGATGTCCCAATCGTCCCGAAGAAGCCGTCTGCGGTGTTGATTGCCGTGCCGGGATCATTGATCGTTATATTCGAAATCGAATGGCCGAGGCCTTCGAAATCTCCATCAAAATTCGCAACGATCGCCGCGGTGTAAGTGCCCGTCGACGCCAGATTGTCTGCGAGGGCAAAGGACCCTGTTGGGTTGTTATTTATGTTCTGCACGTCGCTCATCGAATAGAGGAGCGTAAACGCCGCGCCGTTGATGGTTATGCTCTGCCCGGAATTGGGCGTTCCGGTGAAGGCGATGTTGCCGCCGAATCCGTTGGAGCCCAGATCGAAGCTCAGGACGCCGCCTGAGCTGCCCTGATTGGTATTAAGCGTCACACCGCCCGCGCCGGACACCGTGATCGGAGCGTCGATATCGATCGAATGGTAGGAGTTGAGCGTGAGGGTTGCGCTCGTATTCCAGGCGAGCGGACTCGCGACGATGATGTCGCCAAGGCCTGCCGATTGCGTGCCGTAACCGGAGGCAGCACCCGATGTCGTCTGCTCGGTGACCGAGGTGCCGGAATTGAGCGCGTTGTCGATGGATGTGGCGGCCGGGGCATTGATGGTGAGATTTTCGGGATCGACTTTCCATTGGCCGTTCCGTCCGGCGGTGACGTTGCCGGAGATCGAAACCTGACTGCCGGAGGTCTCGATAGCGCCGCCACCCGTCTGGCCGGCTGCATTTAGCGTGCCTGTCATCGACAGCGAACCATTGCCGGCATCGAGCAGGATCGTGCCGCCGACATTCTTCGCGGTCTGTGCGGTAACGATGCCGCTCATCTCGACCACGCCGGTAGCGACGCTCTCCGCGGCATGGGCCGTCAGCGAAACATTGGCTCCCACCAGCGAACCGGTGTTGACCGCGGAAGCGTTGCCGTTCACATCGCCTTGCGCCGCGAAGGAGACGAGTCCATCGCCAGTAAAATCGACGGTGAACTTGTTCGCCGCGCCCGCCGCGACTGTGCCGAATTTCGCATTGACGGTGCCGGCATTGGTCACGCTGGGCGCGACGAGGGCAACGAGACCGCTTTGCGAGGTACGGATGCTGCCCTGATTGATCACGGAAGCATTCTGATTCCCTGCTTGCGTGAATTTGCCAGAGAGAACGTCGGAATCCGAACCGCCGGTCGACGTGGCAATCAGCGAGCCCACATTCACCTGCGAGCCCTTGCCGAACAGCATCCCGTTGCCGTTAATCAGGACGATACGGCCGTTCGCATCCAGTGTTCCCAGAATCTGGGACGGCGCATTGCCGCCGATCCGATTGACCGCGATCGCCTGCGCGTTGGGTTGCACAAACTGCGTCGTCTGTCCCGCGCCGATGTTGAAGCTCGACCAGTCGATGACGACGTCTTCACTGTTCTGATCGATCCGGGTTTTGCCGTATGACGACGTGACGGCGGCAGAGCCTGTCGTGACTGCGGCGCCCAGGGGATTGGCGGTTGCGTTGTTTGCAAACAGCGATGCAAGAAGACCTGCGCCGGTGGCCAGAGCCGCGCTGTTCAGAAGCGCGTGCTTGATTGCGTTATTACGCATGTCGAAGTCCCGCCAGACCACCGATTATGGAAATCCCATAGCAGACAGGCGGCGAGGGGCATAATTACATCGGTAATGACGCTTCAAATATATGCGCCAAGTTCCGACAGTTCTGCCGCAATGGCTGCCCGGCGTCGGTTGACCACCATGTTGTCGTGGAGCGTTCGCACGGTATTGCTGCCCGTTTTCACGAACAGGAACGGAAAGAGTCCGTGCAGCATGCAGGCGACGCCTGCCAGGATCATCCGGCTGCCGAACCGTCCGGCGCTTCCCATATGCCCCAGATAGGTTTCGCCCACGGAGCGGGGGTGGTCGAGGAACAGCCGGTCGATCATTGAGGTCTCGCGAATCTGGTGACGCGTCATATTAGGCAGGTGGCGCGGGAATTCATTACCCAAATTACTATAAATTTGGCATATAGTAGAATATTATTCTACCGGGCGACGAAACGTAGGAAATATGACTCAAATCGACAATATCGACCGAAAACTGCTGGCCTTGCTGCAGCACGATGCAACCCTGACCGTGGCCGAGTTGGGCGAGCGGATCGGCTTATCCACGACGCCCTGCTGGAAACGGCTCAAGCGGCTCGACGACGAAGGCTATATCGAGCGCCGCGTCGCGCTCGTGAACCGCGCCAAGGTCGGGCTTCCCGTCACGGTTTTCGTCAGCATACGGACCAACAGTCACGACGAAGCGTGGCTCGCCGAATTTGCTGCCGCCGTCTCCGGGTTTCCCGAGGTCGTCGAAGTCTATCGCATGAGCGGCGAGGTCGACTATCTGCTGAAAGTCGTCACGTCGGACATTGGCGGATATGATCGCTTCTACAAGCGCTTGATCCGCGCCGTGAAGCTGACGGATGTGTCGTCGGCCTTCGCGATGGAACAGATCAAATCGTCCACCGAATTGCCGCTGCAGCAGGAGAGCTAGGCGGCACGTCCCGCATTTTCCGCGAGGGTGCGCTGCACGCGGGCGCGCATAAGGACGGGATAACGCGCGGTGAAAATAACGGCGAGCGCAAGCGCAGCCAGGCCCACGCCGATATCGAGGGACAGGGGAAATTTCTTGTTGAACGTCGCGGTGGCGTCCGCCGCCGTCGTCACCAGGAAAGCCAGAGTCCAGACAGCGGTAATGATATAATTGGTGCGGATGAAGACGGGCGTGTTCCAGAATTCCTGCGGTGTCTGCTCGCGCGCATATTGCAGCGTGAACGGATTGCGGATCGCCATCGAGGTCGCCGCGATCAGCAAGAGGCCGCAATCGACCACCAGCCGCACGGCCTGCACGGACAGGCTGGGCTGAATGAACCCCGCGTAAAGCGCGAGAAGGCCGAACAGGATGGTGCTGCCCACATCCAGCACGCGCAGGATTCGCGTATGCGCGAAATCGCGGATGCCGATCGCAAAGGCGGCTGCGAAGGCCACCCACAATGCGAGGCTGACGGATATGTTCGTCAACAGCGCGAACAGAATGAAGGGCGCAAAGCCCAACAGAATGCCCATCGGTGAACTCCTGGCTGAATAGACCTGCCGGATGCGGCCTGGACATCCGAAACCGGAAACCTCGGGACGATTTCTATCCCTGGTCTCCGGTCCCGAACTTCAAAAGCGTGGCTTCGCCGTCAATGTGCGGGTGGCGTTGCGGGTGCCGGCGATGCCGGCGCCTTCTTGAGCTTTGCCTGCGCGTAAAGCGACCACAGATGGGCGACCTTCAATTTCGCCGGAGAGCCTGTGACCTGTCCGAATGCCTGAATGGCTTCGTTGTATTTGTCCTGCGCCACCAATGTCGCGCCCAAAAGCAATTGACCTTCGCCGGGATCCTTCATCCCGCCCTTAGCGATGGCGCTGCGCGCGGCCGCTTCGGCATCGGCGTACCGTCCGTAGCCCCAATAATCCTCGCCGAGCTGCAGATCCTGCTCGCCTTGTTTGCTTTTTTCGGCAGACGCCGCGATTTGGGGAAGCTGGTGCTCATCCGTGACGGCATCTTTGCGGCTTTTGGCCTCCGCTTCTCCGTTCCGGCCCGCCGAAAGCTTTCCGCTCGCGATGCCTTTCGAAAATACGGCTTGCGCCTCCGTCGGAAAGCCCTTCTGTTCCGCGACGGTCGCCAGCGTCGTGTAATCCTCGGCGTCCGTCATGGCGCCTGCCATGAGCTTGAGCCGGAACAGATAGATCGCGTCCATATCCTTAAGGCCCTTGGTGCCGATCGCGACATCGACGAGTTGGCGCCAGGAGTCGGCAGAATTGTCCGGATCCGCCAGCACGATCGCTTCAAGGGTTGCCTCGGCGCCGGCCTGATTGTTCTGGCTGACTTGTCCGCTCATCACGATGCGAAGAGCATTGGCGTCGGGCTGCTGGCCGGCCGCTTTCGCATCGTCGATCGCCTTTTGCGCGTATTGCTGCGCATGCGCGATATCTTTCATTTCGTAGTAGTCGATCGCGAGCTGGATATAGGTCGAATCGTCGATCGGCCCGAGTGCAATGAGATCCTGTGCGTAGATCACCGCCTTGTCGTATTGCTTGGTGTTTGAGGCGAGAATGAATGCGTTCTTGTAGGTTGCCGTCTTGTCCGTATCGGGCATTGCCGGCGAATCCGCTGCGGCTTCGGTGGCGGTCGCCGCCGTCGCGTAATCTTTCAGGTTGATCGACACAACGGCCAGGAACTGGTTGATCTTGTACGTGTCGAACGGCGTCGGATCCGGAACGGCTTGCGCAAGCTTGACGTCGGCGAGAGCCGTTGCCCAATCGCCGGTTTTGGCCGCGGCGCCTGCCTCCTGCAGCGGCTTTCCAACCGCAGGGCTGACTTTATCGGTTTTGTCCGCAGCCTGCGCCGATGCGGCTCCGAAAAGCAGTGATGCGCCGGCCGTGGCGCAAAGCAGCGACGTGGTGAAAGCTGCCCGTACAAACCTGTTCATTGTCATATCCTCTGTTGAATCGCGAAAGGCGCCTCCGGAAGAACCCCGGATCGCACTGTCTCCCCAAGCCGGCAAATCTAGTGCAGCCGCATTGCGTTTCCAATGTGTCGATCGGTGCGCCGGCGACGCGCCCTGCGATATTGCACCGCAGCGCAAAAGTCCCTATCACGGATCCGAGCGGAAAAGGCCTGCAGCATCTTATGGTTGAGCACGATCCGAGAATTCCCGAAGGGGCCGTCAACGTCTCCGTCGGGGGCTTTAACCGTTTTGTCGGTCCGTTGTTCCGTCTGTCCGAGACGCCGGGAGACGAAATCCGGCGCTTCGCATTCATCGTTACCGACAAACACATGAATTCGGCAGGCACGGTCCATGGCGGCATGCTGATGACGTTCGTCGACATTTCTATGAGTCAGACCGCGCGGGCCGTCTCCGGAGCGAAGAGTTGCAGCACGGTTTCACTGAATTGCGATTTCGTCGGACCCGGCCGTCTCGGAGATGTGATCGAAGCGCGCGTCAAGGTCACGCGGCGCGCGCGTACGATGGTGTTCATGTCGGCCGAACTGGTATCGGGCGACCACACGCTTCTCGTCGCCACCGGGCTCTGGAAGGTCCCCGTCGAGTCATGACGGATACACCGTCACCGTTACCGGGCTACGTGCCGACAAAGCTTGTCGATCCGTTCGAGATTTTTGTCGGCCCCGTGTTCGAAACGGGCGCGCCGGGTTCGCGGCATTTTATTTTTCGCGTCGACGAACGCCACGTGAACATGCGCGGCGTGCTGCATGGCGGCATGCTGATGACCTATGCAGATCTGACTTTGGGCGCCGCCGTGTGGGACGCGACCGACTATGCGCCAAGCGTGACGCTCAACATGCACACGCAATTTCTCAAGCCCGCCCATGCCGGGGATATCGTCGAAGTGACGCCCGCGCTGACCCGCAAGACCCGCGCGCTCGTTTTCATGCGCGGCAATTTTACGGTCGCAGGCCGAACGATCTTCACGGCCGAGAGCATCTGGAAGCTTCTGGGCCGAGATTGATCCCTTATTTCCTGGGACTCAGCAGATCGTCCAGCAGCGCCGGCGTATTCGGCACACGTTCGAGATGCGGATAGCGCAAACCGCCGTGGTAATTCAGCGCCACGGTGTCGTAGCGATCGCCGCGCTTGAGCAGCAACTGGATCGGCGCGGGCGCTGTCTTAGCCGCGGTGATTGCGTCCTTCAGGTCGTCGGCATCGAAGGCATGGCCGTTCACAGCGACGATCTCCGTTCCGACCGTGATCCCGGCATTGAACGCGGGTCCGTCCCACAGAACGTCCGCGACCGAGCCCGAGTGATCGAGAATGACGCCCAGCGAATAGAGCAGGTCGGTCATCTTCCGCAGATGTTCAGCCGACTTCGTGAAATCCGACGGCTTGTCGGTATAAGTGAGCTTGTAGCCGCCTTGCGCGAGGCCGTTCAGCGGGGCCGGCGCCGGACCGTTGAGGCGCGTGTTGAGGAAACCTGCCCAGTCATAAGGAAACACGCCATTCAGGGCGCGCACAATGTCGTTGAACGTGTAGGTAACGGTTACGTAACTGCCGTCATTGATCCCGAAGAACGCATGCGCGAAATCGTCGAGCGATTTCTTGCCGCCCGTCTTCCGGCGAATGAGTGTGTCGGCGTCGAGCCAGATCAGTTCGCCCTGACCGTAATAGTCCTCGCTGCGTTGCCAACTCCGCCACGGAATGGGCCTGCGTTGCGCGATGATCGGATCGTTGGTGGTATCCTCCAGCGGGCGCCACTGATTGCCGGCCCGTTTGTCGAAGGTCGCCGCATCGGCCGCGAGCGCATCGAGTCCCTGTTGTTTCGTCCACAGGCCGGAGCGCGCCGCCAGCACGGTGCCCCAATATTGCGTCTGGCCTTCATAGACCCAGAGCAGGCTGTCGCGCATGGGGACGTTGAAGTTGGGCGTCCACAGATCGGCAGGCCGGCGGAACTTTCCGTTCCAGGAATGGGTGTATTCGTGGCTGAGAAGATCGCGCGACGCAGACGACTTGTCCCAGTCGGTGAAATATTTGAGCGCTGTGCCGTCTTCGCTCGAGCGATGATGCTCAAGCCCGATGCCGCTCATTACCTCGCTGAGGCTCAACAGAAAATCATAATGGTCGTAGTGATACGAGCCGAACGCCTTGTACGCCTGCTGGACGAGATTGCGATGTGCCTGAAGTTGGGCAGGACTGATCGTGAGATCTTCGGCGCGGTCGGCCACGATATCCATATGCACCGGCGCCTTGGCGCCGGGATCGAGATCGACCCTTTCGAAATATTTTCCTGCGAACAAGGGCGAATCGACGAGCGTGTTGAACGGAACGGGCTTGAAGTTGGTGGTCGCGCCCGCAACGGATGCGGTCTCGAGCGCCGATCCCAATTTCCAGCCTGCCGGCAGCTTCACGCTGGCCGCAAACATGATCCGGCGCGAGAAATATCCGGCCGGATAGAGCGCCGTGGCATTCCATTGCAGGTTCAGCATTTCGGGCGTCATGACCACGCGCCCTTCTTTCATCTCGACAGGCGAGACGAACTGGAAATCGAGATCGAGCGATTTCGCGGCCGTAGGCACATCGATGTGGAAGGCGTAGACGTCGACCACATCGCGCGTCCACGCGATTTTCGCGGTGCCCGCGTGAATGACCAGTCCCGCCAGCTTGTCGATCGGGCCGCTGGGGCCGTGATTTCCCGGTAGCCATTTGGGAAACAGCAGCACCATCGCACCCGCATGGGCGACGGGAATATTTTCATGCACGCGGAAGATCGCGCGCGCGGTGTCGGTCGCGTCGACGGTGAGTTTGATGATGCCCGGATAAGGCTGGTCCTGCGGCGCGGGAATCTCCGGCGGCATGGGATAAGGTGTGGGGCCCTGTTGTGCCGAAGCGGCGGTCAGCGCGGCGATGACGACGGCGGTCGCAAGAAGCATCGATCTCAAGGTCAATCCCCACATACATCCCGGTTCGGCCGGGAGAGTTCACCAAGTCGCGGTGAACCGCAATCGACTTGCTATAGTGCAATAGTTGCACTAGTCTGCGGGGATGGTTACGGTCCATCGAGAGTCGGGATGGAAGATCGCCGTTTACGGCCGCGAACACGGCGTCCCGCACTTTCATATTGAAGGTCCCGAATTTCGTTGTTCCGTCAGCATCGAGACATTCGATGTGATTATCGGCGCCGCGCCGGTGGATGTCCTGAAGGCGGCGTGCATCTGGGGACGACGGAACCGCGTGTTGCTCAGGGCAAAATGGCGGGAGTTGAATGGATGAATATCGACGACAAGACACGGACCATTTCGGCAGTGAAAGCGAAAGCGCCGACGACTCTTGCCATTCGGTGGTCGGACGGTACCCGCGTCGAACTGGATCTCGCGGAAACGCTGCGGGATAAGGCGTTCAAGCCGTTGCGCAATTCGGCCGCGTTTGGGCGTGTTCGCGTCGGCGAATGGGGACACAGCGTCGAATGGCAGGGCGGCGCGGAATTGAGCGCAGAAGCGCTTTGGCTGGAGACGCTGTCCGCGACCGGCCATCGGGACACACGCGACTTCCTCGAATGGCGGCTGCGTCACGGCCTGTCATTGACGAAAACCGCCGAAGCGCTCGGGCTGTCGCGGCGCATGGTGGCCTATTACTCCAACGGCGAGAAACCGGTGCCAAAGCCTATCCTGCTTGCTTGCAAGGGCTGGGAAGTCAGCAACGCCGCGTAAGACCTTGTTTACCATGACGTGCGAGGCTGTGACCGGGGCAAGGAGGGTATCCGGTCATGCGTGAACCGCGCCCGGCAGAACTTGTGCTGGGGTCGGTGCAATTGGGCGTTCCCTATGGAGCAGCCAATCGGACCGGAAAGCCCACCCGCGCCGCAGCCTTGCGGTTGGTGACGCGTGCGGTCGACGCCGGCATCACCAAATTCGATACCGCGCGCGCTTATGGCGACAGCGAGGACCGTCTCGGCGAGGCACTGCGAACCCGCAAAGCGATCCGCACCATCACCAAATTGAGTCCGCTGGCCCATCTTGCGTCTGGCGCAACGCGCCGCGAGGTCCGCTCTGCCGTCGATACAAGCATTGAGGAGTCGCTTTATGCGCTCCGCCGCGAACAGATCGATTGCCTGCTGCTGCATCGCGCCGCTCACATGACTGCCTTCGGCGGCGCCGTCTGGGAGCGATTGATCGAGCGGCTTGAAGACGGGACGGTGCTGGCGCTGGGCGTCTCCGTGCAGTCGCCCGAAGAGGCCACTGCCGCGCTTGCCTGCTCCGATGTGCGCCATTTGCAGCTTCCGTTCAATCTTCTGGATTGGCGCTGGGCCGACGCGGGAATCGTCGAGAATATCCGCTCGCGCGCGCAGGTGACGATCCACGCACGCAGCATTTTCCTGCAGGGATTGCTGGCCGCAGACGATGCATCGATCTGGCCGCGCATCGACGACATCGATGCAGCTGCTCTGATTTCAACGATCTCGGAAATCGCACGCGATTTCGGTCGCGACAGCGCGGCCGATCTTTGCGTGGCTTACGCCCGCGGCCAGGATTGGATCGATGGCGTCGTCGTCGGCATGGAAACCGAGGATCAGCTCGACGACAATCTGCGCTTGTTTCTTAGGCCGCCTTTGTCGCCGGCGGATTGCGCAGACGTTGCGAGGCGCTTGCCGCGCGTGTCCGCACAGCTTCTCAATCCCGCGCAATGGCCGCAGAAATCCTGACGATGCCCGCAAGCGCAACAGACATGTTTCGACTGGACGGCCGCGTTGCCTTCATTTCCGGAGCCGCCGGTCATTTGGGTCGCGCGATGACCCTGGCGCTCGCAAGCGCCGGTGCGCATGTGATTGTGAACGGCCGCAACGACGCGCGCCTGAAGGACTTCGAGGGTGAACTTGCGGCGCTCGGATTCTCGGCCGAGCGTGCGGCATTCGATGTCGCGGAGCCCGAGCGCGTGCGCGCCTTCTTCTCGGCACGGTCCCGCCTCGATATTCTCGTAAACAACGCGATCGCGATGACGCCGAAGCCGTTCGCCGCGCTGGAACAAAGCGATTTCGACGAGACCTATCGTTCGAGCGTCGGCGCTGCGTTTGAAACGGTTCGTGCTGCGCTCCCTGCATTGCGCAAGGCCGTGGACTCCACCGGTGATGCGAGCGTTGTCAACATTGCTTCGATGTATGGAGCCGTTTCTCCCGATCGGCGCATCTATGCCAAACCCGAACAGGCAAGCCCGTTTCATTACGGTCCGGCCAAGGCGGCATTGCTGCAGCTGACGCGGCACCAGGCCGCCGAGTTCGGACCATCGGGAATTCGCGTCAATGCTTTGATGCCCGGCCCGTTTCCTCGCGAGCAGGTGGCGAAAGACGATCCTGCCTTTGCCGGGCGTCTCGCGTCGCGGACAATGCTCGGCCGCACGGGCAGGGCCGAGGAGATCGCGGGACCACTCCTGTTTCTCGCCTCGAAAGCTTCCACCTTTGTGACCGGCTCGACCCTCACAATCGATGGCGGTTGGACGGCCTGGTAAGCTACAAAGGCGACGGATAATCGATGAACATGGCTTTCCTGTCCTCCTTTCGTGTCGGTCGAGAGACCGTGTATCCGGACTCGCTCCGCGCGCGTCTGCGCAATTTTCCGTTGCTGAACGAAGTGGGCGAGGCCGCGCTCAAGCGCCTTCTTGCCGAAGCAAATTGGTTCGGCTTGCCGGGGGGCACGCTTCTCAAGCGCGACGGCGAGAACAATCATGCGCTGTTTCTGGTCGTCACCGGCAGCCTCGGCGTCTTCGTGGAAGACGACCATGGTGCGCGGCGTCTCGTGGCCCATGTGGCCGCCGGCGAAACCGTCGGCGAGATGTCGTTGATCTCGGGCGAACCGCATTCCGCGCAACTCGTGGCATTGCGCGACACCGAGCTTCTGCGCATCAGCCGCGAGGGATTCGATTCCCTGATCGCGCGCCATCCGCGCGTGATGCTCAACCTGATGCGCATCGTCGTGCGCCGGTTGCAGGAGACGACGCATCGCCCGACCGACGGCTCGCGCCCCAAGACGTTCGCGATCGTTCCGCTTCAGGACGGCTTGCAGAACGAACCGATCGCGCAGCGCCTGGCGGCGGCGCTGGTCGAAATGGGCTCGAAGGCGGCTGTCCTCGATTCGAGTTCGGCCGAACAGCCGGCCGAATGGTTCAATGCGTTCGAAGCGGCGCACGACATCGTGTTCTATCGCGGCGAAGCGCCGGACAGTCCGTGGACAAATCTGTGTCTCAGGCAGGCCGACCGCATCTATCTGCTCGCGCGTTCCGATATGCCCTTGCCGTTGCGGCCGCTCGATATGCCCGCCTTCAAGGAACGCGCGACGGGCAGGCCGCAGCTTTTGTTGCTGCATCCGCAGGGCCGCAGCCAGGGACTGCCCGATCATTTTGCGCTTCGGAGTGGCATCTTTCAGTCGCATCATCATATCCGCGCGGGTCAACCCGACGACATCAAGCGGATGGCGCGGTTCGTCGCGGGCCGCGCGGTCGGTCTCGTTCTGGCGGGGGGCGGCGCGCGGGGCTTCGCGCATATCGGCGTCCTCAAGGCGTTGCAGGAAGCGCATGTGCCGATCGATCATCTGGGCGGCACGAGCATGGGCGCCATCATCGCGGCCGGCCTCGCGCTCGAATGGAGCATCGAAGAATTGACCGACCGGATGCGCGCCGCATTCGTCGACAACAATCCTCTATCGGACTACACGCTGCCGCTGATTGCGCTGGTGCGCGGCCGCAAAGTTTCGAATCTGTTGCGCGAGAATTTCGGCGAAGGCCGCATCGAGGAATTGCCGAAGCCGTTTTTCTGCGTCTCGTCCGATCTCACCTCGGGCCGTATTCATGTGCATCGCGCAGGGCCGGTGTGGCGTGCACTGCGCGCCAGCGTGGCGCTGCCGGGCATCCTTCCACCCGTGACGCATCACGGCCATTTGCTGGTCGACGGCGGCGTGATGAACAATTTGCCCGTCGATGTGATGGCACAGAACGCACAAGGCCCCATCATCGCATCGGACGTCACCGGCGAACTCGATCTGCGCGTGGCCGACGATCAATATGGCGAACGGTCGATCTGGTGGCTGCTCGCGCAACAGATGCGCGGCACGCCGTCCATCGTTTCGATCCTGATGCGTTCGGGCACGGTCGGTTCGGAAGCGCAGCGCCGGGTGGTGCGCGAGCAGGCGGATTATCTGTTCGAGCCGCCGCTCAAGGATCTGGGCCTGCGCGACTGGAAAGCGTTCGACCGCGCCATCGCCGAAGGATATGCGCATGCCACCGCTAGGATCGAACAGCAGGGCATTCCGCTGACCGACGTGTGGAGCGAAGGTCCGGCTGTCGCTATCCCGCACAAGGAAGCGGTTTAGGACGGATCACAGCGCCACCTTCCTCAACGGCTGAAGGTCCGCGAATTTTGGCGCGCGCTTTTCGGCTTTGGCGACGAAGGATTCGCGCATGTCGACTTCCGGATTGTACATGCCGGCCTGCCAGGTCGCGATGTAGTCGAGGCCGTCGGCAATGGAATGATCGCGCGCGTAGTTGATCATCACCTTCGAACCGTGCACCGCGAGCGGCGATTTTTCGGCGATCTCTTTTGCAATTGCCATCACGCCCGCGAGCATCTCTTCCTGCGTTGCGAACACCTCATTGACGAGGCCGATCTCCTTCGCCTTCTGTGCCGGCAGGCGGCGCCCCGAATAAGCGAGTTCGCGCACCCAGCCTTGCGGCATCAGATTGCAAAGGCGCGGGAAGGTGCCCACATCGGCCGTCATGCCGATATTGATTTCCTGCACGACGAAAAACGCGTCCGCTGTCGCATAGCGGCAATCGCAGGCGCTTGAGAGATCGACCGCGCCGCCGATGCAGCCGCCCTGGATCGCGATCAGCACGGGAATGCGCGCGCGATCGATCACATTGAACGTTTCCTGGATTTCCAGAACATGGAGACGAAGGTTTGCGGCCGAACGTCCGCGCTCCGGTTTCTCGCTTGGAGCGCCGCCTTGCGCCGCGGTGAAAACCGAGAGATCCATGCCGGCCGAGAAGTGCTTGCCCGTCGAAGAGATTACGATCACGCGCGCTTTCGCCTCGTGATCGATTTCGCGCACGATCTCCGGAAGCTCGCGCCAGAACTCCGGCACCATCGTATTGAGTTCGCTCGGGCGCTTGAGCTGGACATGCGCGATATTGTCGGCGATCTCGACGTTGAAGCAGCGATAGGTCATGACAGTCTCCAGTTCTGGTCGTCCGAGCCATAGCATGGCGGTGGCCGCGCCGGAACACCCTTGCCGCCCGCGTGCAACGGGGCTCTACTCGCCGCCCAGGAAAAATCAGGAAGCAGGCCATGCCGATCAACTACGACGAGATCATGAAGCTCAAATCGGGCGTCGACAATTTTCGCTACACGGAGCGGGACTCGATGCTCTATGCGCTGGGGATCGGTTTCGGCCGCGATCCGATGAACGAGGCCGAGTTGCCGTTCGTGTATGAAAACGGATTGCGCACCATCCCCAGCATGGCGACGGTCGTGGCTTGGGGCAATTCGACCATGGGCAAGACGGGCATCAACTATCTGATGGTCGTGCATGGCGAGCAGCGGCTTACGATTCACAAAACATTGCCGACTTTCGCCGAGATCACGGCGGAGGAACGCGTCGTCGGCGCGTTCGACAAAGGCAAAGATAAAGGCGCGGTCGTGGTGACCGAGAAAGTCATCAAGCTGAAGGAAACGGGCGAGAAACTTTGCACCTTGAGCTCGACGACATTTGCGCGCGGCGACGGCGGCTTCGGCGGACCGAAAGACGGGGCGCCGGCTCCCCATCCGATTCCCGATCGCGCGCCCGATCTCGTGCAGGCCTGCGATACGCGCCCCGATCAAGCTTTCATCTATGCGTTGTCGGGCGACCGCAATCCTCTGCATCGCGATCCGAACGTGGCGAAGATGGCGGGCTTCCCGCGGCCAATCCTGCACGGGCTTTGTTCCTACGGCACGGCTTGCCGCGCCATTGTCTCGACCATCTGCAAATACGATGCGACGAAAATCGTGGGCTTCGACGTGCGCTTCTCCGCCCCCGTGTTCCCAGGCGAGACGATCGTGACGGAGATGTGGGTCGATGGACCGATCGTTTCGTTCCGCTCGAAACTCAAAGAGCGGGATGTGGTCGTGATCAACAACGGCAAGTGCACGCTTGCATCCTGACGATCCGCTGGAACGTGCCGATGCGCTGATTGCGCAGGGCCGCGCGGGTGACGCGGTTGCCTTGTTGCAGGCCATGTTGGAGCAGGGTCGCGGCGGACTTCTGCTGCACAACAGTCTGGTGCGTGCGCTCATCGCGGCCGGCGATACGGCGTCTGCTCTCGATGCCGCGCGCCAGGGCGCTTCGCTTTATCCGGGTGTTGCGGTGGCCGCGGTGACTCTGGGCGAAGCGCTGCTCGCGGCAGGTCATCTGCCGACGGCCATCGGCGAATTCCAGCGGGCATTGCGTCTCGACCCTGCATTGACAGATGCGCGGCTGCATCTCGGCGAAGCGTGGCTCGAGGCCGGCGAAGCGGAAAAGGCGTTGGAAGCGTTCGACGCGATCGGGAAGGCCGATGCAGCTCCGCGCATCGCAAACCGGGTCGCCGAGGCCCATGCTATGCGCGAAAGACAGCGCTCCGATCCGCGTTATGTGCGTCATCTGTTCGACCAATTCTCGACCGACTACGACGCGCGCATGATCGGACAATTGGGGTACGGTGCGCCGACAATCCTGCGCGGCCTTGCCGATCTCGTGATCCCGGATCGCAGCCGGCGCTATTCCATCCTCGATCTCGGCTGCGGCACCGGATTGGCGGGCCTCGCATTCAAAGATATCGCATTGACGCTCGATGGCATCGATCTGAGTCCGGCGATGATCGCGAAGGCACGGTCGCGCAAAATCTACGACGAATTGCGCGTCGCCGATCTCGAATCCGCGCTTGCGGACGAAGATCGCAAATACGATTTGCTGCTCGCTGCCGACACGGTTGTCTATCTCGGCAATCTCGAAAACCTGCTCGCGGGCGCGCGCCGCACATTGCACTTGGGTGGATCGTTTTTGCTCACGGTCGAGAAAAAAGCCGGCGAGGGATTTGAATTGGGACCGAAGCGCCGCTGGCGCCATTCGGAAAACTATCTGCGCAGCGAAGCCGCGCGGGCGAATTTCGAAATTGTGGGATTATTGGAATGCCATCCGCGGACCGAGGCCGGCGTTCCGGTGGAAGGTTATGCGATGGCGCTTCTAAAAACCTGAAAAGGGATTTCGCGGCTGCCTTTCGGCAGCCGCGTATCCCAGAGGCAAACTAAACGAGCTTAGTGGTGGCCGTGGCCGCCCCAACCACCGTGGCCCCAACCACCATGTCCGCCGAAACCACCGCGGCCCCAGCCGCCACGGCCGTAATAACCATGGCCCCAACCGCCCCAGCCGAAGCCGACATAGCCCGGGCCCCAATAGCCGGGATAACCGCAATAGCCCGGATCGGCGTAAGGTCCGTAGCAGTAGTTTGGGCCATAACCGCCACCGTAATACCCGGGTCCAACGCCAACACCGATACCGACATGGACGCCAGCCTCGGCAGGCGCCGCAGCCGCCAGGGCAACGCCGGTTGCCATCAGGGCGCCCATTGCAAGTTTTGCGATCGTTCTCATGTTCAATTCTCCTTCTGGGTTTTTCGAGCCCTTTTCACAGGCCCGTTTTCGTCTTGTGCTCAATATGGCGGGTGGCGATGAACCCACCCTGCCTTAACCGTTCATCCTGCGTTCATCGGTGCAAAAGCTCGCCAAAATCGGCTGTTTCACTGGTTTTCTAACGCGCGAATGGCATGAAAATTCACTATCACGTTTCCGTGATCGTTAACTTTAACGCGTGAAACGACGGGCGGGCAGGCGGCACCAACATGGATTTATGCTTGTTGGCGGAAAAAGTGGGCTATTTGTCATTTCCGCCAAGCGGGCTCGGGCTTAAAGTCTGGCTATGTTCCGGCGCGAATTACCCAAACGGATTGTGATGCTTGCTTTCGAGGGTACACAGCTCCTCGATGTGACGGGTCCGTTGCAAATTCTGGCCGCCGTCAATGACGAACGGCCGCGCGAAACGCCGGGCTATGTGCTCACGCTCCTGGCTGAAACCGGGGGCGCCTTCGCGTCGTCGAGCGGCGTGCGCCTCGTGGCGGATGGCGCCTATTCGGATCTGCCGGCCGCGATCGACACGCTGCTGATAGCCGGAGGCGATGGCGTTCGCGCCGCGATGCGCAATGCCGAATTGCGCGCGGCGATCACAGCGGGTGCCGAGCGGGCGCGGCGCGTGGCATCGGTCTGCACCGGCGCATTCCTGCTGGCGGATTCAGGTCTTCTCACAGGCAAACGCGCGACGACGCACTGGCGAAGCGTCGAGTTGCTGGCGAAGTCTTATCCCGACATCACGGTCGAACCGGACGCGATTTTTGTGCACGACGGAAATATCTGGACCTCTGCCGGCGTAACCGCGGGCATGGACCTTGCGCTTGCTCTCGTGCGCGAAGATTTCGGCGATGACGTGGCGCTTGCGATCGCACGGCGGCACGTTCTGTTTCTCATGCGACCGGGCGGACAGTCGCAATTCAGCGCACATCTCTCCCCGGATGCGAGCGCGCGCGGCAGGCTCGCCCCGTTGTTGCGCTGGATTCCGGAACATGTCGGCGAAAACCTCGATGTGCCTGCGCTCGCCCGCGCGGCAAAGATGAGCGAGCGCAGTTTCGCGCGCGCCTTCCGGAAGGAAACGGGCGATACACCGGCACGCTATATCGAACTTGCGCGCCTGGACGCGGCGCGGCGCATGTTGAGCGGCTCGAAACTGGCAATCTGCTCGGTCGCAGCGCGTACCGGGTTCGGCTCCGAAGAGCGCATGCGGCGCGCCTTCCAGCGCCATCTCAAAGTGAGTCCGGCATCGTTCCGCGAAAGATTTCAGGCAACAGGAGAAACGGCATGATCTCGACAATCGGAATTCTCATCTTTGACGATGCCGAGGAACTCGATTTTGTGGGGCCGTACGAAGTTTTCACGATGGTCAACGAGGTGTTCGAGCGCAGCGGCGAAGCGCGCCCGCATGAGGTGCTGCTCATCGCCGAACGCGCTGCGCCCGTGCGCTGCGCCAAAGGCATGATCGTCACGCCGCACACAACCACGGGCGCGTGTCCGAAACCGGATGTGCTTTTGATCCCGGGCGGCCAGGGCACGCGGCGTGAGGTGAAGAACGAGGCATTGCTCGCCTGGATCGCTGCGGCCTCTCGATCCTGTCAATGGATCACAAGCGTGTGCACGGGCTCGCTTCTCCTGACGGCAGCCGGTCCCGCAAAAGGCCGGCGCGTCACAACCCATTGGGGATTTGTCGAGCAGCTGCGGGCGCGGGGCGAGGCGTCCGAAGTGCTGGAACGCGTCCGATATGTTCGCGACGGCAATGTGGTGACGGCGGCCGGCGTCTCGGCGGGCATCGATATGGCGCTATGGTTGGCGGGACAGATTCACAGCCCTGCGCTTGCCCGGAATGTCCAACGCGCGATGGAATACGACCCGGCGCCGCCTTACGCGGCCGAAGTTTGACTCCGGGCCCCGGATGACCGCGCATCGGCCACGTTGCGGTGCCGGGGTTGATCTTCGGGGGGGTAAATTAGCCATATCCCCCAACCGGCGTGGAATGCCCGGCCCGGCCTTTATTCCCGGGTAGCAATTATGCTTTGATCCGGGCGGGTCGTCAGCAAGCGTCATCAGGAGTTCCTTTATGCTTAGAAAATTCATTCTCGCTGTTGCAGTGATTGTCGCGTCGGCTGGGCCGGCATTGGCAGAGGGAGAAAGCTGTGGCGAGTTGCCGATCGCTCCGGTGTTGCCCACAGTGGCCGAAATCCTGCAGATGGCGCCGGCTGCGGCATTGGCTGCGAAGCACAGTGCGTTTGAAGACGTCAGGCATTGGCAGCAAGACCTTAAAGGCTATCGCGATTGTCTCGATGCGCTGACCAACTCGGAAAAGCGCGACCTGCAAAACGCGCAAACGGCGACGAAGCCCGACAAGGACAAAATCAAGGGCATTCAGGACCAGATGACGCAAACGGCGCACAACTACGACATATCGGTGGATGCCGAAGAGCGGCTCGTGAACGAGTTTCACGGGGTGCAAGTCAAATTTTGCGGGCGGACGGATGTCGATCGCTCGAGTTGCCCCAAGACGTAATCGGTCCGCGATACCGCCGCCGTCACCAATGGCGGTTCACACGTAATTGTGCTTGGGTTTTGGCCTGACAACCGGAAGGATCAGGCCATGCCCAAGGGCGCGACCATCGATTTCGATTCCACGCGACCGCCTTCGCCGTTCCTGAAGGATACGCATCAGGCGTGGCGGCGTGAACTTCGCCGTTTCATCGATCGCGAGATCATGCCGCATGTAGAAGAGTGGGAAGAGGCGGGCGAGATTCCGCTCGCGCTTTACAAGAAGGCATCCGACTTCGGCCTTCTGCGGATGGGCTATCCGGAAGAATATGGCGGCATCTCGGAAGGGCTCGATCGTTTCCACGGCATCGTGACGTCGGAGGAACTGGCGCGCATCGGCGCGGGCGGCGTTTCGGCGAGTTTGATGGTGCACGGCATCGGCCTGCCGCCGATCCTGGCACTCGGCCCCGACGAGATGAAGCGCAAGATCGCGCCGCCGGTTCTCGCGGGCGACAAGCGCATCAGCCTCGCGATCACCGAGCCTTCGGGCGGCTCCGATGTGGCGCAGATCAAGACGCGGGCGCGCCGCGATGGCGATGAGTTTGTCGTCGACGGCTCCAAGATGTTCATCACGGGCGGCATGCGCGCGGATTATTTCACCACAGCCGTGCGCACGGGCGGCGAAGGCATGGGCGGGCTGTCGCTGCTCCTGATCGAAGCGGACCGGCCGGGCGTCTCGCGCACCAGATTGAAAAAGCAGGGCTGGTGGGCGTCGGATACGGCCGCGCTCTATTTCGATTCCGTGCGCGTGCCGGCGGAGAACCTGATCGGCGGCGAAAATCTCGGCTTCACAGGCATCGTCAACAATTTCAACGGCGAGCGTTTGGGCATGGCGGCAGGCGCCTGCGCGTCCGCCCGCGTGTGCCTGGAAGAAGCGGCCGCCTGGGCGCAACAGCGCGAAACCTTCGGCAAGCGCCTCGCCGATCATCAGGTGATCCGTCACAAGATCGCGGAGATGCTGCGCCAGATCAACGCGACGACGGCGTATCTCGACATGTGCGCCTGGCGCGTGATGAACGGCGAGCGGCCCGCGGCCGATCTCGCGCTGCTGAAAGTGCAGGCGACATTGACCCTCGAATTCTGCGCGCGCGAGGCCATGCAGATCCTGGGCGGCGCCGGCTATATGCGCGGCGGCCGGGTCGAGCGCATCTATCGCGAAGTGCGGGTCAATGCGATCGGGGGAGGTTCCGAGGAAATCCTGCGCGACCTCGCAGCACGGCAGATCGGGCTTTAGGTGTGCCGAAGTTGACGCCGGGAATGCCCGCGAATCACTTATGATGCGGGCCATGAGGGCGACATCACCGGCTCGGTCCGAACGGCGCGCGAGGGAACATAGCGCGACGCGTGCCTCTATTCTGGAAGCGGCCCGTCGCGTTGCGGCGCGCGATGGTGCCCGCGATCTGTCGCTGCGGGCGACGGCCGCCGAGGCAGGTTTTGCACCGGCCGCGCTCTACGGCTATTTCCGCAACAAGGACGAGTTGCTGTTGGCCCTGGCGGCAGAGGATCTGTCGGGCCTCGCGCGCGCCATGCGCAACGCGGCCGGAACGCTCGAAGGACCGGGCCGGCTTGCGGCCGCGGCCGGTGCGGCGTTGTCGCTGCTCCAGCACACCGAGACCATTGTGGCCGCGTCTTCTGCTCTGCCGTCGATCGCAGGCACGAGCGATGCCGAACGGTTGTTCAACGGGCGGTTGATCGGGGCGCTCAATGCGCTCTCGGATGCAACCGGTCATCGGGCAGAAAGCCGGGAGTCACAAGCCGATGTGCTTCTGCTGGCGGCATCGCTGACGGGCTTGGCACTTCTCGCGCGATCGGGGCGCCTTGAAGCTCTCGGCTTTTCGGCCGACGAACTGCTCGCGCGGCTCGACACGCGGTTTTCGAAGGCGATCTGATTTCAGCCGGCGAACCGCGCAAGCTCTGCCCGCACAAGCTCCGGCTTTTCCATTGGTAGGAAGTGGCTCGCGCCGTCGACCTTGACGACGCGCGTGCCGGGATGTCCGAGCGACAATTCTGCTGCGCCGCGGTCGCGGCACGTGCTGTTGATCGTGCCGTAGATTACCGTGAGCGGGCACGAAATTTTTCGCGCCAATCGCGCAACATTGTAGGCCGTCGCGCGAAAGGTGGCCGCTTCCCAGGCCGGTGCACAAGCAAGGCGCACCTCACCGGTCGCAGGATCGATCTTCAATCCGCCTTTCAGATAATCCGCCAGCANNTCGTAAGACGGAAAGCGGTCGCGACGCAGCGCGGCACGGCCGGCAAGATTGGGCATTTTGTTGCGGCCGAGAAATTTGGGCAGGCGCGAGACGAACCACGCCTGCCACGGCACCATGACGGGTTCTATCAGCACCACGCCGGCCACGCGCGCGGGTCGCTTCGCGGCAGCCATCAAACTCGTCGTGGCGCCCATCGAATGTCCCGCAAGAACGACAGGCGCTCCGTCGAGTGTATCGAGCAGTTGCACCAGATCGTCCCGGTAAGTTGTCCAGTTCGCGTTCGTTTGCGAATTTGCGGGCAGGGTGGTGAAGCCATGGCCGCGCGCGTCGCTCGCAAAGACGTGGAATTGAGCGGCCAGCGGCGCGAGCAGCGAGCGATAGGTTTCGGCGTTGAACCCGGTCGCATTAGCAAAGTGGAGCCGCGGACCATTCGCCGGCCAATCCAAATACGAAACGTCGCCATCCGGCAGGGAAAGCGTCTTGCGGACGGGATCTGTCATGGTGGGGATGCTTGCTCGGGGAGGGTCTTTCGCTTGTCGCCCGCCCATCTTGCGCCTGTCAACGGCGCAGGCGGGGTTTGCGTGGCGACGATCCCGTTCGTACATTCGGCAAAACGACAATCGAGGAAACGACCTTGCATCCTTCCGTCATTGCCGAAAAGGCGCCCGACAAGTCCGCGATCATCATGGCCGAGACGGGCGAGCGGATGAGCTACCGCGCGCTCGACGAAGGTTCGAACCAGGGCGCGCAATTGTTTCGCGAACTCGGTCTCAAGACGGGCGACGGCATTGCGATCTTCATGGAAAACAATATCCATTTCCTCGAGATCTGTTGGGCGGCGCAAAGATCGGGACTTTACTACACCTGCATCTCTTCGAGGCTGACCACCGGCGAAGTCGAATACATCCTGCGCGATTGCGGTGCGAAAGTGCTGATCGCGTCGCACAGTTTGGCGAAGGTTGCGAGCGATCTCGTGTCGTCGCTGGCGGATGTGAAGCTCCTGATGGTCGGCGGCGCAATTCCCGGATTCGAAAGTTACGAAGGCGCGGCCGGCGCGATGCCGAAAACGCGCATCGCCGACGAGATCGGCGGACTCGACATGCTATATTCGTCCGGCACCACGGGGCGGCCCAAAGGCGTGCGTCATGCATTGCCCGGCCTACCCATCGACGCGCCGAGTCCCTTGGGCGCGCTTGTCGCCATGCTGTTCGGCCTCAGCGAAGATACGATCTATCTCTCGCCCGCGCCGCTCTATCACGCCGCACCGTTGCGCTACTGCATGGCGATCCATCGCATCGGCGGCACGGTGGTGGTGATGGAGCATTTCGACGCCGAACGGGCGCTCGAATTCATCGAAAAATACAAAGCGAACGGCAGCCAATGGGTGCCGACCATGTTCGTGCGCATGCTCAAGCTGCCCGAGGACGTGCGGCTGAAATACGACGTGTCGTCGATGAAAAGTGCGATCCACGCCGCCGCACCATGCCCGATCGACGTCAAACGCAAGATGATCGAATGGTGGGGTCCGGTGCTGCACGAATATTATGCGGGCACCGAAGGCAACGGGTTTTGTTATGTCAACAGCATCGACTGGTTGAAGCATCCGGGGACCGTCGGCCGCGCTTTGGTGGGCGAAGTGCATATCTGCGGCGAAGACGGGGTGGAAGTCGCAACCGGCGAAGAGGGCGTGATCTATTTCGCAGGCGCTGCCGAATTCGAATATCACAACGACAAGAAGAAGACAGCCGAGTCGCGACATCCCGCCAATCCCGGCTGGTCGACATTGGGCGATGTCGGCAAACTCGATGCGGACGGCTTTCTTTATCTCACCGACCGCAAGGCGTTCATGATCATTTCGGGCGGCGTCAATATCTATCCGCAGGAAGCGGAAAACATCCTGATCTCGCATCCCAGGGTTGCCGACGTGGCCGTGATCGGCGTGCCCAACGAGGATTTCGGCGAGGAAGTGAAGGCGGTTGTGCAGCCCGCCGACTGGGCAGATGCGGGGCCTGCGCTCGCCGAGGAGCTGATCGTGTTTTGCCGCGAGCGGCTGTCGCCGATCAAATGTCCGCGCACGATCGACTTCGACCGCGAATTGCCGCGACACCCCACCGGCAAACTCTACAAGCGTCTCGTCCGCGACCGCTATTGGGGCAAGCGCGAGTCCCGCATTGTCTGAGACCGACAAGAAAATCAAATCTCCCGTTCCGCCGGGCGGGATGTTGCGGCGCGAAATGTTCACGGCCGAGCGGGCACGGGTTTACGCCGAATTGGTCGCCAAAAATGGCGGCACGCAGTTGATGAGCGAAGAAGCGCGCGAGGCGTCGCGAAAAGCGATCGAAGCGGAAGTGCCGCCTGGCGCGGATGTGTGGGTGTTCGGCTATGGATCGTTGATGTGGAATCCCGCGATCCTTGTCGCGGAAAGCCGCAAGGCCGAGATCCGCGGCTATCATCGCCAATTCTGCCTGACGCTTGGGCTCGGCCGCGGTACGCCGGACAAGCCGGGCCTGATGCTGGGCCTAGATCGAGGAGGCGCGTGTGTCGGCGTCGCCCACCGCATCGCGGCGAAAGATGTGGCGAGCGAACTGGCAATCCTGTGGTATCGCGAAATGCTTTCGGGCGCTTATACGCCGCGCTGGCTCAACGCCGTGCTGGCGGAATTTGGCCCCGCGAAGGTGCTCGCATTCGTGATCAACCGTGCCAATCCGCGCTATGAGCCCCGCGTTCCCGAAGAAACGATGGCGCAGCGCATCGCCGCGAGTGAAGGGATTTTCGGCACCAACCGCGATTATCTTTATCGCACCGTTCGCCATTTGCGCGAACTTGGCATCGCCGATGGCCCGATGCATCGTCTCGAGCGGCGCGTGCGCATGCTCGCCAATGAACCTGCTGCAACAACCGAAGGAGACTGAAGATGAAAACGATATCGTTCGAGGAATTGCCGACGCTGGTCGGCCAGGAGATCGGCATGTCGGATTGGCAGACGATCGACCAGGACCGCATCAACAAATTCGCCGAAGCGACGGGCGACCATCAGTGGATCCATGTCGATGTCGAACGCGCCAAGAAAGAGATGCCGGGCGGCAAGACGATCACGCACGGTTATCTCACTTTGTCGCTCGTTCCGATGATGGGTGCGGGCATTCTTCGCATCACGGGCGTCTCGCGCGGCATCAACTATGGCTGCAACAAGGTGCGGTTCACCAATATGGTGACGGTCGGCAGCCGGGTGCGCGGACGGCAGAAGCTCCTCTCCGCGGATGCGCGCTCGGGCGGCATGCAGATGATCAACGAATTCACGATCGAGATCGAAGGCCAGGAACGCCCCGCCTGCGTCGCCGAGACGATCAGTCTCATCTACAAATAGGGTTCACGCGCCGCGGTAATATTGCGTGATCGTCCACGCGCCGATGACGATGAATCCGATGCCGGCGATCAGCTTTAGGGGCACTGCCGTCATGTAACGGCTCGCTGCCGTGCCGAGCAGCACGGCAAGCGCCGTGCCCAGCACGAGCGCGCCTGCCGATGTGAGAAATATGACGACGGGCGGAAACTTGCGTTCCGATGCGAACAGCAGAGTCGCCAATTGCGTCTTGTCGCCCAGTTCGGCGACGAAGATCGTGACAAACATCGTGATCAGTTCCCGCATCGATCCCCCCGTTTTGCGGGCGGATGTTAGGGCCGTTCCGTCGCGTGCGGTCAATAGGGGTCGGGCGTTGGGGCGCCGGCCCGTTTTGCCGGGCGCGATGGTCCTGCTAGGTTAGTCGCCGGACAGATATTGCGGCGGGATCGGCATGAATGGATTGCGGCAATTGGCGGCCGTCACGGCTTGTGTCATGGGCGCGATGACTGTGGCCGTGAATGTGCAGGATCGTCATCCGGCACTGCCGAATGTGGCGTCGTTATGGCCCGCAATGTCCGCCAGTGCTGCGCCTCTCGCGTCCAACACCGCGACGACTCCTCCCGCGGCGAGGCCGGCCGTGGTCTCCAAACCTCTGGTCGCCAAACCGGCGACTGTGCCGGTCGTCGTTGCTTCGCCCGCGCCTCCGACCCCCGCGGCGACCGCGCCGATTCCCGATCGGATGCAGCCTCCTCCCATCGATGCCGCCGCGCTTGCCGAACAGAGCGGCGACGTCGCGCAACATTTGCGCGATCGCATCCCGGCCGCACTATTTCGGTATTTCGACGAGTTTCTCTATGTGAGCAAAGCGGCCGGCGGCGCGTGGGCGCAGCATCTGTACATGTTCCACAAATCGGCGAGCGGCGAACTTGTCTATGAACAGGCGTTCCCGGTTTCGACAGGGCGCGAGCAACAGGAAAAATATTTCACCAGCACGCCGACCGGCATGTTCGAGCTCGATCCCAACCGTTTCGACCGCGTGCATTTCTCGCATCGCTGGCACGGTGCGGCGATGCCCTGGGCGATGTTCCTCGATTACACGATCCACGGTCACGCGACGGGCATCGCGATGCATTCCGCCGAAACCCATGCCTACGAACTGGGCAAGCGCGCATCCGGCGGCTGCGTCCGGCTGCCGCCGGAGAAAGCCGAGGAATTGTTCAAGCGGTTCCAGGCCGAAGAGCGCGGGCTGGTGCCGGTGTTCGCGTTCGACGATTCGCGCGCGACCACCTTCACCGACGGTTCCATGGTTCGCGATGCGTCGGGCAATGTGGAATTGCAGGACGGCTACAGAGTGCTGCTGTTCATCGAAGATTATCCGGGAGGACCGGCCGTCGTGGCCGTCCTGTCGTAAATTCGCGATAGAGATTCAAAAAATCCGAGGGAGAGGGAAATGCTCAATCTGTCGAAGAAAATTGTTCTGAGCGTCGCGGGCGCAGCGCTGCTCGCCGCTCCCATCGCCGCACTCGCCGACCATGGCAAGGCCGGTCTGTGGCAGATCACGGTAACTATCAACGACAGCAACGCGCATATGCCGGATCTTTCGAAATTGCCGCCGGACGTTCAAGCCCGCATGAAAGCGATGGGCGTCAGCACGAGCGGCAATACGATATCCATACAGCACTGCATGACCATGCAGGAATTCGGAATGCACAAGCTTCCGTCATTGGGTCCGCACGGCAAGGATTGCGCGATATCCAATGTCAGCGAATCGGGCGGCCATTTTTCCGCGGACCTGACTTGTTCGGGCAGATTTAGCGGTTCGGGACATGTACAGGCGGATTGGGATTCCGACGACCATTATACGGCCGATGTCAGCATGACCGGCGTTCGCAATGGTCAACCCGTGAGCGACACCGAGAAGGTCGAAGGCCGCTTCCTGTCCGCCCAATGCGGGGCGGCAGGTCAGTAAGCTTGCTGAATTGTCATTAAATCGCCGGTTTCCTGGGGCGTGGCCCCCCTTTGCGCCGGGGTGTGGCCCGGAGTAGTCTGGTCGTAGGTTGGTTCTGAGGGAGTCGTCCGATGTCACTTCGTATATCGCTTGTCGTCGCTGTTACGTTCGTCGGCCTGACGGTTGCGCCCGCCTTTGCCACCCAGACGATTACGATCCCGGATCCCCGCGTTACCAATTCGAACGGCGCACCGCCGGACGGTTTGTTCGACAATTCGATCCCGAATACGTGGGAAAAGAAGAGCGATTCGTCGAGCGATCAGAACAAGGGCACCGGCTTCCATTTCTCGGCGCGCGGATCGAACGATCAGTACCAGCCGGCCTCGAACCCGAATTCGGCCTCCTATCACGACCCGCTCGTGCCCGGCTCCGAGTTCTATCAGCCGCTGCCCGGCTATTCGGACCCGTACCTCCTCCCGCGCTGAATTCGTCCAATTATGATCCCAGTGCCGTCATAACGCGCTCAGCCGGCGTGCATGAGTGCCGATATTTGACTCGACAAATAGACTAAGCTAATACGACTAAGTCCACTTGAGGCATATGTCATGCGAACGGTCAATATTCACGCTGCCAAGACGAATTTATCCCGATTGGTCGACCAGGCGGCGAAGGGCGAGCCGTTTGTGATCGCGAAGGCCGGAAAGCCATTGGTCAAGGTCGTCGCGCTGGACGCGCCATCGGCGGCGGAAATTCGCAGGCTGGGATTTCTTTCCGGTCGCATCGCCGTGCCGGATGACTTCGACCGGATGGCCGAAGCCGAGATCGCACGCGCATTTGGGCCGGAGGAGTGAGGCTGCTCCTCGATACGCATATCCTGCTTTGGGCGGCCGGGCAGCCGGAAAAATTACCCAAGGCAGCACGTCGTTTGCTCGATGATCCCGAAAACGATCCGGTCTTCAGCGCCGCAAGCATGTGGGAAATCGCGATCAAGCAAAGCATCGGGCGCGACGACTTTCGGGTCGACGCGCGGTTGCTGCGGCGCGGGTTGCTGGACAACGGTTACCTGGAACTCGCTGTGACCGGCGCGCACGCGATCGCTCTCGATACACTCCCGCCGCTGCACAAGGACCCGTTTGATCGCATGCTCGTCGCCCAGGCGCGTGTAGAAGGAATCACTCTTCTGACTTCCGATGCGTTGCTGGCCAAATATCCGGGCTCCGTACTGACCGTTTAGCGCGCGGGCATTCGTCGCGCCCCTTTGGACCCGCGCAACTTAAGTTAGAGTGCGCTCCGACATGACTCGGGGGCGCTGATGGTGGAAGAGACGGAGGGCGAAGGTTTCGGTGCGGCCGCGAACGGCGCCGGCATCGAGCCGACTGCTGCCTCAGTGGCACTCGCGGGCGCCAGCCGCGAAAAAGCCGATGCCTTCCTCGACGAACAACGCGCGGTTCTCCGCAAGCAGGGACTGCTTCTGGACCTTCAAATCGAAGACGCGCGCGAGCAGCACGACCTGCATGTTTCGCATCTGCGCTTCCGCCGCTTCGGCGATTACGCCAAGGCCGCGATGGAAGCGACGGTCGCCGTTTTCATTGCGCTTGTGGTCGCGGGGTTCGCCGCGCTCATCTGGCAGGCACATGAGGCGAAGGGGCTTGTCGCCGAACCGCTGAAGACGCCACCGGACTTCGCCGTGAGAGGCCACGACGGCACGGTGCTCTCGCAACAACTGCTCGATCGCCTCAACGCCATGGTCGAAGAGGCAAATGTCTATTCCCTGCGCAAGCCGGACAGCATCGCCGGAAGCTGGGGTTCGAATATCAAAGTCCAGATTCCCGATACCGGCATCTCGATCGACGAGCTTTCGCAGCTGCTGCATGGCTGGCTCGGCCACGAAACGCATGTCAGCGGTGAGATCACACGCAGCGCCGACGGCATCGCGCTCACGGTTCGGGCCGGCACCGGTCGAAGTCAAACATTCAGAGGCCGCGAGACCGATCTCGATGCGCTGATCGACAAGGCGGCCAATGCGATCCTCAGGCAGACGCAGCCTTTTGTGTATGTGGACCTGCTGGCAAGGAGAGGCGACCTGTCGGGCTCGACAGCGCTTTCTCTCAGACTTGCCATGGTGGGGTCTTCCCCGGATCGCTCGCTCGCCTATGGCACTCTTGCCAACGGCCTTGCGATTGAGGGTAAGTTTCGCGAGTCGATTGCGCCTTACGTCCGCAGCGTTGCGCTCGCCCCCGACGATCCGATGGCGCCGTTCTTCGCCACCAACGCGGATGCCGCGCTCGACCATGGCGAACCGTTCGTGCGGCATGCCGCAGCGGCAGTCCATCTGTTCGCGACCGCTTCACTGAGCGACTATCGGGCCGAGGCGCTTGCCAGCCTGATTCCATCCGCCCGGTCGATGCTCGCCCAGGCACAGGGCGATTTCGCCGAGGCTGTGCGCAACGACGAGATAGCCGAACAGAGCAGCTTTTCAGATTACGACGTGCAGGGAGCGGTGGTCACGGCGTCCGATCTGGCGCGCGATCACGATGTGCAAGGCGCACGCGCCATTCTGGCGGAGCATCCGCAATATTCTGATGGCCAGGCGGTCATCTGGATGGTCGATATCGAAGCACAGTTGCCGGTCACGTTTGTCGACGCAGATGTCGATGATTGGCACGGAGCAGCAGACAGTCTGGCGAAAGCCGATCGCATAGCGTTGCAGGCCGGTGTCGTAAACGACCCGCGCCACACGCTGGTCTGGCCCTGGCTCGCTTATGCCTGGGCGAAGACCGGCAACATCGCAAACGCCGAGGCGCTGGTGCGGCTGACCCCGCTCGATTGCACGCGCTGTCTGGAATTCCGCGGTCGCATCGCAGAGTTGAGTGGCGNNATGTGGGGCGAAGCGCTGATGCAGAAGAACCGTTCCGATCTCGCGCTCGCGAAGTTTGCAGAGGCAAACAAATACGCGCCCAATTGGGGGCGGCTGCATCTTAGATGGGGCGAAGCGCTCGTCTATGCCGGCAAGCCGGAGGAGGCGAAGAAGCAATTCGCGCTGGCTGCGACGCTGGAGCTTTCAGTGGCTGACAAACGCGAGTTTGCGAAGGCGGCACATGCATAAGGCGCGCCCGCTTCGGAGCGGCATTATGCTGCATCAGGATTGCTTCTTTACGGGCGTTCAGTTCTTCCCCACGTGCTGGCGCATCGCGGATTTCGCGTAAGACGCGTTATGTCCGCATTCCGGGCACTTCGCCAAAAAGGGGTCGGGCAGATGTTCGACTGCCACCTTGCCCACTACGACCATGTTCAGCGCAAAGGGCTCTTCGCACCTTTCGCACAGAAGCCCCGGATGTTCGATCTCGCCCATGCCAATCTCCCTCGTTCGAAATACGCCCACATGTCGCCCCAACGGGACGGACCACGCATCCTAGCGCACCAAACTCTTGCCGCCAACGCGGACCGACCGCGCCTCTTTGACCTTCGGCAGCTTTTGTTATGGTGACGTCACATATCGCTCGGGGGGCGGATGGGCGAGGGCGCGGACGATCAGGGAGCAAGCGGGCATGCGGTCGGCGGCGGCGTCGACGCAACCACGCTTGCCTTGGTGGGGATGAGCCGCGAAAAGGCCGATGCCCTCGGGGAAGAGCAGATCAAGCTGATTGCCGAGCAGACCAAGCTGGCGCGTCTTCAGATCGAAGATTTGCGGCGCGAAGACGGCCTGCGTCATTGGTCGATGCGCGTGCGCCACATCAGCGACGTGATGAAACTCGCCTTCGAGTTCTCCGTGGCCGCCATTCTGCTTGCGATTGTCGTTCTCATCGGCGGAGCGGTGTGGGGTGCCGCGAAAAAGCAGTTCGCCATTGCGTCCGGACTCGATTTGTCCTTCGCTGACAGGGCACAACTCGCCAAAGTGAGCGCGCCGCATGGTTGATGGAGCCGGACGTGTCGGTCCTGCTGTCGCGACGCACGATGGCGTAACGCCCAAACCCGCGCGCGGCGAGCTTCTGCGCATCCTCGGCGTGTCTTTCGGCATCGCCACGGCCGTCGGCGGCATGATCGGCGTGGGAATTTTGCGCGCGCCGTCCGTGATCGCGGCGGAGGTTCCCGATGCGCGCATCATCGTTTTGCTTTGGGTGCTGGGCGCAATCTTCGTGGCCATCCAGGCCAATGTCGTGTCGGAACTGGCGACTGCGCTTCCCCGCTCGGGCGGCCCATACATTTATGTGCGCCATGCGCTGGGCGATATCGGCGGGCTCGCAGTCGGCTGGACGGACTGGATGGCATTCGTCTGCGGTATCGCCGCGCTCTCGGTCGGATTCGCGGATTTTCTGGCGCTGATCTGGCCGCCCGCGGCGCATGCACTCCCGCTCACAGCGGTCCTCGTTCAGACGGTGATTTTCGCGTTGAACGCGATCGGGTTGCGGCAGGGAACGATCGTGCAGCAGCTCACGAGCCTTCTCAAAGCGGTGGCGCTGCTGGCATTTTGTGTTGCGGCCGCGATGCTGACATCCCGTGCGCATCCTGCCGCCGTAGCGCCGCCACCGCCGTCGCATATCGGCTGGTTCGGCCTGGTCGCGGCCTTTCAGTTGATCGCGGGCGCTTATTCCGGCTGGAACCAGCCCACTTATTTCACCGAAGAAAACCGCGAACCCGGCCGCAGCATTCCCCGCGCCATGGGCATCGGACTCATTCTGACCGCTGCACTTTATATCGCGGTCAATGTGGCGTTGCTGGCGGCGCTTGGCGCGAAGGGAACGGCGCAAAGCGCGCTGCCCTTCACGACGGTGCTCACGCAAGTGGGCGGTGCGGGCGCCGGGTTCGTGTTCGCGATCTGCGCCATGTTCTCGGTCGCGAGTTGCGCCAATGCCGGCATCATGGCGGCGCCCCGGATCCTGCTCGCGCTGTCGCGCGACGGCCTTCTGCCGAAGATGTTTCAGACGGTCAACAAAGGCGGGAGCCCGTATTTCTCCTTCGCGCTTACGGCGGTCGTCTCGATCGCGCTCACATCGACGGGTTCGTTCGATCTGGTGTTCGGTCTGCTGGCCACGCTGAACGCCGCGTGCATCATCCTCGTCATCGTGGCCTATTTCGTGATGCGCCGGCGCGACGCGGAATTGCATCGTCCGTTTCGCGCCATCGCCCATCCGTGGCTGCCGGCGCTCGCATTGATCTCAAATCTCGTCTTCTTCGCGCTGTTCCTGAACGCCAACTGGCTGGGCGGACTTTACGCCGCGATCATGTGGATATTGTGCGTCCCCTTCGCGCTGGTCGCGCGACGGGTGGCGCGAAGGCCGCAGGCCCCCACGGCGAGCTGAAAATACCGCCAGCCAAAGCCCAGAGCGCGAAGCCCCAAAGAGCAAAGGTTGGTCGGAGAGAGAGGATTCGAACCTCCGGCCCCCACGTCCCGAACGTGGTGCTCTACCAGGCTGAGCTACTCTCCGGTCTTTTCGGGAGGCGCCCTTATAACGACGGGTTCCCGGCCCCGCAACTGTCGTTGAAAGGCTCGGGACGAGCCGATATGGTCCCCGACCCGAAGCGGGATTTTCCAAGCATTGGGGCGTCGCCAAGTGGTAAGGCACCGGATTTTGATTCCGGCATTCGAAGGTTCGAATCCTTCCGCCCCAGCCACCCTGTGCTGCTGCGCAGCTTCGGGTGGCTCACGCCCGGCTCGATCCGGAAAAAATGGAGCCGCTCGGAGCGATTTCCTCTCCGATCCAAACCGCTCTAAAATCGCGCCATGAACAAGATGCTTGAAAGAGCTTTGGCCGCGGTCAAAGAGCTACCCGACGCGCAGCAGGAAGCGATCGCCGCCAATATCCTCGACGACCTCGAAGCGGAAAGAAATTGGGAAGAGCGCTTCGCAAAGTCGCAGGACCATCTGGCTCGGCTCTCGAAGCGGGCCGGCGAACACATCGCTGACGATACGACGCTTCCATTTGATCCCTCGGATCGTCCCAAGCGGTGAACTCACGCACGACGCCCGAGTTTTGGCAGTGTTTCGACGATTTGCCCCAGAGCGTCCGGCGGCTTGCAGCCGGAGCCTATTCGAGATGGCGAGAGTGCCCCCGCCATCCTGGTCTGAATTTCAAGAAAATTCATGGCCGCGAAGAAATCTACTCCGTCCGCATCGGTATTCACTGGCGCGCAATTGGCCGATTGGACGATGACGCCGTTACGTGGTTCTGAATCGGCTCGCACGCCGACTACGACCGGTTGATCGGACAAGCCCGCGGGCGGTAGGTACTGTCTCTGAATTGAATGGACATGGCTCGGCGCGTTGATCGCCTTGAACGGTCGCAGCAACTCCTAATCCAGCTTGACGGAAACGTTGCTGCTGTCACGGTATTCCCGAGCCCTTCAAAAATTGGGTTGTAATATTTCCGCCTCAGAAAACTACAATCACCACGACCGCAGACAACATTCCGCGCGCTGAGTGTCTCAAGTCAAGAGCGAGCAAGCGCCAAAATTCCGAGTCACGAATGGCGCGCCGCTGCTCTGATAACCTCCAAACTCTCGGAAATGTCTGATATGGTGAAGGTATTAGAGGATTGGGAGAGAGCCAATGGCACCCAAACTGTCTCCATGGGCGGCTCGCGCTAAAAAGGCGATAACCCATCTAGCTAAGCCTAGAAAATTTCCGATCGATAAGTCCGCCAAGCTCATTGACTATTTGGCGTCAACGAATGCTGTTCCACGGCATCAACTTTTGACCCGAGCGGTGCAAATTATCGGAGCCGATGCCAAAAATTTTGTGAACACGACACTGGGGAACGTAACTACGGCTGTCCATGGCGGCAAAAAGGTGCCCGATTCTGGTGGATGGTATTCCCATGACAAAGCCACGGATGTCTATGCAATGGATCAGGGCTTCTCCGTAGCATGGAAAAGTGCGCGTTCATTGGCATCGTAATTTCAAACTGTACCACTACCCAAGAGCGGGCAAGAACGAGTCAAAGACTTTTCCAGCATTGCATCCACAACTTGTTGAAGACAGACTCTGACGCTTGATCGCCAAGCGTCAGTTGCACCGATTCCGGGCCACTCACTTGTCTTGAATCCGAGGAATCAGCAGCGATAATTTTGGCAACGAAGCGTGTCCTTCTGGTTTCCGGATTGATATTGACTGAAGGCACGACAACAACACCAACCTCGCCGCATACATAAATCCCTTGTTCCTTGCCCGTGCCAATTATCGTGCCATGCAAACCTGAAAAACCCCACGAGTTTGGCGCCACGTCCGGCATTCGCGTGCGCACGTCCACATCTACCATCGCCTCCACGTCATAGTCGCTCATTGGCAGAGCCAGTTCGGCGTCGTCATGCCTATGTGACTCCGCCAGAGCATTCATTGAACGCAACAACACAAGTGCAGCCAAAATTGCTGTTACAGTTTTCATCTTAGTGCTCTCAAGTATCCTTTTGGAAGTGTATGCGCAGCGACACATCCCGCTCCAATAGGTATCGGCTCTAAGTTTTGGCTTGCAGGGTTTGGTAGAGACCAACTTGAAGGGTACTAACCGCTTGTTGCAATACCAAACCTGCTATGGGCCGCCATTCATCATCCAAGTTTAAGCTATCGGCAAGATTGTCCGCGCAAAAGCAAAGCAGTTCGGTCCAAGGGTGATCTCGCCGTAGTCCTAATTGGAAATCGGCGATTGGTATTGGTCGCGATTCTAGAACGGACGCGCTCACGAGCGCCTCGTAGCGCGTCACTCGGGCGTTGTATATCGTGACCGCTTCGTCAATAGAAATAATGCCTTGTGATCCTACTGCTCGGGCGCGCTGTCCTGCGCGAGACAAAGCCCATTGCGTCATAGCTCGCAACACATCCAATGGCGCAATCCCTGAAGCGCGAACGGGGACCAATAGCTCCGCTTCTGTTAGGTCCATAATTTTGGATACGTATCCAAATTTGAGTTCGGCCTGCATAGCCCAGAAGCGGAAAACTAGAGCCTCTTCGTAGTGATAACGAATTGACACGGCCGACCATGGGCTCATTCCGGCTCCGACTTGCGGCGGGGGCAATCCGATCTTCCAAGCAATCCCGAGAAAGGACTGTGCGAGTCGCTCCGGCGTGGCCATGAAGCCCAGGCCATTGAATGCCTGTTGGGCTACTTGAACCGCAACGTCGCGCGCGTCCGCTACCATTCTGCGAATCGGGGAATCGTCCTACCGTCTAAAGCATGCTATGCGCCAGCGATAACCACGCCTAGCCCGTATCAGACTGTGTGCCACTTTTGTGTACCGGCCCGCTCGGTAACATGCTAAGTTACTTGCACAATTCGGTTTATTCGTACCCGCCCGAAATGCCCTTCCGCCCCAGCCACCCTACGCTGCTGCGCAGCTTCGGGTGGCAGGCCATCCGCTTTTGCAAATTTTGTCGCGCGGGAATTTCGAGCGCTCCAAAAGCAAAACGGCGGGAGCATCGCTGCACCCGCCGTTGCGTAGGAAATTCGTGCAGGATCAGAAATGAACCCACACGCCGCTGTGCCAATAACCCCGGCCGTGATGTTCGTGCCAGCGATAATGATCGCCCGCACCCCATGCCCAACCATCGGGGTGTTCCACAATGCCCCACTCGGGGTGATAGTCGTAATGGCCCTTCTGGTGCCAGCATTCGCCTTCGCCGTTGCAGACGATATAGGCCGATGCACTAGTGGCCGTGAGCGCGAGGGCCCCCAGACCAAAAACCGCAGCGGCAGCAAGCTTGGTATAATTCTTCATTCAACTTCTCCCGGTTTGGACCGGCACGGATAACCGGCCAGTCAAATCCAACCCCTCACACGACACGCTACCACTGTTTGTTAACCTCGAAAAGCGGCCCCGCAATGCGCCGGGTAGAGAAGAAATGCCCGCGCTTGGGCTTTCGAAATCCGTGACGAACCCGTCATAATCGCGGAAATGACTACGATCCGTGCCGCCCGACGCGACGATCTCGACGCCTTCTACAGCGTCTGCCTCGCCACGGGCGATGCCGGCCGGGACGCGGCGGGTCTCTATCGCGATTCGAAAATCCTGGGCGAAGTTTATGCCGCGCCTTATGCCTTTCATGCTCCGGAATCGGCCTTCGTCGTCCATGACCGGGAAGGGGTAGCGGGCTACATTGTCGGCGCCGCCGATACGCACGCTTTCGAAAAAACTCTGGAAGCCGAATGGTGGCCGGAGCTTCGCAAGCGCTATGCAGTACCCGCATCGCCGGGCACGCCCGACGAACGGATGGCCTGGCTCATTCATCATCCACCGCGAACGCCGCGCCGCATCTGCGAACCCTGGCCGGCCCATCTGCACATCAATCTTCTGCCGCGCTTGCAGGGCAGGGGAATCGGGGCGCAATTGATCGACCGGTGGCTGGCCGCGGTCGGCACACTGGGAGCGCGTGGCGCCCATCTGGCCGTGGGCGCACGCAACGCGGGCGCGGTGTCGTTCTATCGGCGCTATGGTTTCCGGGAACTCGAACGCACCGGACCGCCCTTCGACGTGATCTGGTTCGGCATCGGTACCAAGGGAGAAACGAAATGAACAAGGACGAATTGACGAGTTGGGCTCTCGCGAATGGCTGGCAGACGATCGCGGGGAATCTGAGCCTGACCAAGCCGTCGCGTCCGACCGAAGCGATCGTCCGGTTGGTCCTGAAGGGGACCGTTGCGAATCTCGAGATCAAGAAGCCGGCCGGCAAATGGGAAAAGGTCGCGAGTGCGGCCTATTCGAAGATCGAGGCCGATCCGGAAACCGGGTTCCCCCGCGGCCTGGGGCTCGACACCATCACGGGCTTCACGATGCTGATGGAGGACAACAAGAACCGGGCGGTATTTGCGAAGCCGGCGCAGCGGCCGAAGTCGGAAGAGTGAGCGTCGGCGGCCCGTCGAACCCCCGTCAGACCAACGCGCGTCCGGCGCGCGAATTGAATCCCGAATTGAAGATCTTGTTCACATCGGGCTACACGCAAAACGCCATCGTGCACAATGGCAGGCTCGATTCCGACGTCTTTCTGCCGAGCAAGCCCTATCGCAAGGACGATCCGGCGCGCAAACTGCGAAGCCTGCTCGATGCGCCGGAAGCGGAGTCCGCTCCTGCGCCGATCGTTCAAACGGAGTTACGCCCAGTGCCGCAAGCCGAGCCCAAATCCGTTGCGCTCAAAAAGGCCCTTGTGGTCGAGGATATGGCGCTGATCCGCATGGCGACCGTGGATATGCTGGCCGAGATCGGATTTGCGGCGGCCGAAGCCGGCGACGGAATGACGGCACTCGAGATCATCGACAACGATCGCGAAATCGACGTGATGATCGCGGATCTCGGCCTTCCCGGTATGAGCGGCCGGGACCTGGTGGCGGAGGTCAAGCGCCGCCGGCCCGGTTTGAAAATCGTCGTCGCAAGCGGCGACACGGACGGAAAAACGCGAAGCGACGAGGCGCTGGCCGGCGTGGTGTTCCTCGCCAAACCCTACGACATCGACCAGTTGCGCCGGGCCGTGCTGGCAAGCTGAGCGCTTGTTCCGGCGCACAGTTTCACGGAGCGGCGCGGTCCTGCAAGCGGGCAGGAAAAAACCCGCGCTCCTTTCGGGAGCGCGGGGGAAGTTGCGGAGTTTTCAGGAACGCGGCGCAGTGCAATCAGAACAGAATTCCCGTCTCGAGCAACAGACGGAACTGGTCGGACTTCGTGCCGCTGACGCCGAAGCCGGGTCCCGGCGAACCGAGGCTGGAAAGATAGCCGATATCGTTCGCCGTCACATAGGATGCTTCCGCACGGGCGAAGAAGATTTTGTACTGATAGGTCGGCGTCACGGTGAACGACCACGCAGAACTCTTGTTGCCGTAGAGCATCGGATCGTAGCCGGTGCTCTGATCGATATATTCCACGCGACCGCTGAGGTTCCAGTTCGGATTGATGGAGTAATTCGCCAACACCGCGCCGCCCCAGGTCGACGATGACGGGAAAATGTAGAAGCCATGGATGTTCGTGTATTGCGCGTAAGGCGTGATCGTCCACGGACCGGAAGTGTGCGTCCAGATCAGGTTGTAGACGGATTCGCTGTTCACGGCCGAGGAATAGGCATCCTTGCCGAGATAACCGCCGCCGACGGCGCTGACCGTATCGGCCGGGCTGATCGTGTAAGCGAGCGATCCGGAAACCCAATTATACCGGTTGGAGTAAGCGCCGTCGTTCACGGAAACCGAGACGGCGATCGGGCCGGCCGTGTAGTTCGCCTGCACACCGCGGCTGATGGCCGGCTCCTGATTCCACAGGAGCCCGCGCTCGATATTCATGTTCTCGAACGTGAAGGTGTATTCCGCGCCGATCAGTGTCGGCAGCTTGCCGACTTCGATGTTGAAGCTGTCCGTCGGCGCAATCTTGAGATAGCCGACCGGCACGGCGCTGAAATCCGAGCCCGTCGCGGTGGAGGAACGCACATAAGGCGATCCCAGGCTCGGCAGCGAGTAAGCGCCCACTTGCAGATAAAACTGGATCAAGCCGGTGGTCTTCTGGACGAACACCTGGCCGTTGCTGAGATCAAGCAGATCCTCGTGATCGCCCGGCGTGCTGCTGTGGTTCGTTTGCCAGAGCGCCAATCCGCTGACCACGCCGCCCACATCGATGGTCCCCACAGGCCCCGCATCGAAGGTGATGGGTGCTGCGTTGCCGGCGATGGGTCCGGTGAGCGCCGGCGTCGGAAGAACGTCGGCCGAAGCCGATGCCCCGCCCAGTGCGAGCGTCAACCCAGCGATCCCCGAGATCGCTGCGAAACGTAGGCCTTTCATTAAATGTCCCTTCTCGAATTGGCGGAGCCGCTTGTCGCGCCCCCGCGAGGAAATGCAGATGGAAGGAACTTCAGAAAAGCGACATAAAAATTCAATATGGATTCTGCTGCTGGAATTATGCTGTTTCCCTATATTTTCCGGTTTCGGCGCAGCGTTGTTGCAATGCAACACGAAACTGGCGCGGCAATGGGCAGGCGGCGCCTATTTGGGCGTTTGGAGGGCGTGTCAGCGGCCGCGGGCCAGCGAGAGATGCAGGCCTCCGTCGACCGCCAACATCTCGCCCGTGATGTGTCGCGATGCCGGCGAACAGAAGAAAACCACGGTATCCGCGATATCGTCCGGCTGGCCCGCGCGCTTCAGCGGCGTGACCTCCGCCTGTTCGGCACTGATTCGGTCAAACGCTTCGGCGCCGAATCGATCCTTGAACCATCTTGTGGCGACATAGCCCGGGCAGATCGCGTTGACGCGAATCTCGGGTCCGAGTGCGCGCGCCAGCGACAGCGTCATGGTGTTGAGCGCGCCTTTCGACGCGGCATAGGCGACAGACGAACCGACGCCCGCAACACCCGCGATCGACGAAACGTTCACCACCGCGCCGGCGCCGCTGTCCTTGAGTGCTTTCGCGCAGGCGCGAATCATCTGGAACGGCCCGATCACGTTGACGGCATAGATGCTCGTGAAGTCTTCGGCGCTCAGAGCGTCCAGATCTCCATGTGCAGCGAATTTCGTCGTTCCCGCATTGTTGACGAGGATATCGATTCGGCCCCAGGCCTCCAGCGCCGCGGCCGCGATCTTCCGGCAATCCTCGTCGCGTGCCACATCGCCTTGCACGATGATGACATTCGCGCCGGCTTTCCGCGCCAGTTCGGCCGTTGCGTGCGCTTCGGTCTCGCTCTTGGTGTAATTGACGACAACGTCGGCGCCCCTTTGGGCAAGCGCGAGCGCCACGGCCGCCCCGATGCCGGTGGCCGAGCCTGTGACAATGGCGACCTTTCCTTTGAGATCGAGTTGTTCCATCCCGCGCCTCCCGCTTCTATGATTTGTTATTCCGAAGCCGGATGCCCGGCTCGCAACGAAAGATCGTACAAGTCTGCGATGAACGCGCAACAGACGGCGAGCCTGGAGGCCGGTGCGATGCCGGATGCAGCGGTGCTGCAGCGCGCGGCGCCCATGCGCATCATTTTGATCCGCCACGGCCGGCCGGCAATTCCCACGGCGCCCCGCACCTCCCACCGCGAGTTTCGCACCTATATCGACGACTACGAGCAGGCGGGCCTCGATCCCGACAGCGTGCCGCCCGACGAGCTTCAGGATCTGGTGGGAGAACTGACCGCCGTTTTCACCAGCGGCCGCAAGCGCTCGGACGACAGCGCCAAGGTTCTCGCGCCCAATGCAGAGCTGATTGCGGATCCCCTATTCGACGAAGCGCCGCTGGCCTCGCCGCGCATTCCGATTTTGAAAATGAAAGTGCCGAAATGGGCGGTCGTGGCGCGCATCCTGTGGCACGCAGGCTATCACCCCGAGATCGAGAATTACCGCAAAGCCAAGCATCGCGCGGCGCAGGCAGCAGACATCCTGATGCACCGCGCCCGCGCGGAAGGCGTGGCGGCTCTTGTCGCGCATGGCTATTTCAATTTCCTGATCGGCCGCGAACTGCGCCATCGCGGTTTTAAAAAGTCCGGCTCTCATCGCGCAAGATTCTGGAACGCGGTGATTTACGATCGGGAGTGACTCATCACTCCACGCCCAAATGCCGCGCGAGCTTGTCGAGGGTCTGGTACCCGAATTCCACCGCGCCGAAGCCGATGGTGGCGTCGCGCTGCTCTTTTGTCGGGTGCAGCTGGCGCAAGGTCAGCACGCATTTGCCGTCGCTCTGTTCATCGAAGGTGATCGTCATGTGGAACCGCGTGGGATCGTCGTCCACGTCCGAGCCGTGCTCGATCTCCAACAGCCTTGGCACGTCCACGCGCAGGAACACCATGCGGTTCTCATAGCGGGTGCCGTTCGGGCCGGTGTAGACGAACCGCCAGCGGCCGCCTTCGCGGATGTCGATCTCCAGGGTCTCGATCGTGAAGCCCTCCGGCCCGAACCAGCGCGTGATCCGGCTCGGATCGGTGAAGGCCTGGAACACGCGGGAGCGCGGCGCGGCGATCACGCGGGACAGCACGATCTCGCGCTCGAGTGCCCAGGTCACGCGGGGGTCATGGCTCATTGTCTTCACCTTTCGAGACGGTCGGTTGTGGGGATTGCGGTTGCGCGAGAAATCGCTCCAGCCGGTCGAGCCGCACGTCCCAGGCCGCGCGCGTGTGATCGAACCAGCGCGCCGTCTCAGCCAGGCGCTCGACATTCAGGCGGCAGGGGCGCCTCTGGCCGTCGCGCCCGCGCGCGATCAGCCCGGCGCGCTCCAGCACCTTCAGGTGCTGCGACACCGCCGGCAGGCTCATGGCGAAGGGCCGGGCGATCTCCTGCACGGTCATGTCGCCTTCGCCGGCCAGCCGGCTGAGGATCGCCAGTCGAGTCGCGTCGCCGAGAGCCGCGAAGGTGTCGCTAGGCGCTTGAAAGGACTGCACGTTTAGGGCTCATACAATATTTAAGCATTTACTTAAATACAGTGGCTGGTGGCGTCTGTCAATGACGGCCGCAAGGACCGCATGAAAAATATCCCGCGTCCGAATCCGCGGGTAAAAAGAAATACGGCGACGCCGACTATATTTTCCTCTGGCGCTCGCTCTTCGCGAGGTTCCGGGTGTCGGGACATGTCTGCGGCGCGCCAATTCGACAACAACCGAAACATGGTTGGCGTTACCGTAATCGCTCCATCGTCAGCGGTGCTGAAAAACCGTCCGGCACACGGAGACCACGGTATCGCGAAGCCAGCGATGAGCAGGGTCTGTGTCCACCCGCGGATGCCACATCGCCGAAATCACGATCTCCGGTGTGGAAGAATTGGCATCAGAGTGCATTTAATATGGCTCTATCGGCCGCTGATAATTCCACTCTGACCCCAATTCTTACAAAGAATGCGCTTCCGAAATTCCGACATGCCCAAGGCAACCCTAGACGTCCCGTCAGGATAGCCCGATTCTCGGAATACGGTGAGAATACGGTGACGCCAGCTATATTTTCCCCTAAACGCATGCTCTTCGCGAGGTTGCGGCCGGGCGTCGGGAAATGTTTGCGGCGCGCCAATTCGACTACAACCGAAACGTGGTTGGCGTCACCCGAATTATTTCATCGCGGCGGCGGGCGGCCTCGCCTGGACGGTTGGTATCGTCCGACTGTCAGTCACAAGGAGATTATATCGTGCCCGTACACGTTATCGGCTTCGCTTCGGACGAAGAAACGAAGATCGCATTTGAGGCCTATACGGCAGCTCTCGATAAGGTGGCGTATTCGTGGAATTTTCTACTCGAACGACTCGTGCGCCTTTTTGTCGTCGTTTCGGGGATGGATCGCAACATTGCTCATGCAATCTGGTATTCATCAGATAGCGACCGCACTCAACAACTCATGCTGAAAGCCGCTATCGAGGCATCAGCAGAGAATCGTTGGCCCCGACATCCGAAAGCCAAGGATGATCTAAAATATCTCATTACGGAAGCAATGAACTTAGGTGATAGCCGAAACAATGCAGTCCACGCGCCGTGTATACTAACAACTATGGAGACGGCAGGTGGTCAAGAGACAGATATGGCGGCTTCAATTTTCAGCGGCCATCGACGAGCAAAAAATCTGGCCGGGAAACAAATTCTGGTTGAGTTCGATTGGTGTGAGCGATGGGCAGAGGAGTTGTCACACGCTAGTGAAATGATGGTGCGGGCACTTACTCTCGACAACTATCCATGGCCCGGAAGACCGCAGAAACCGGCTCGGAAGAATCGCAAAGACCTCCCAGACCAAAAGCAAAGAAAGTCTCCTCCCCCGCCTCAATTATCTCCTGCGTGATTTCGATTCCGGATAGAATACAATGACCCCGGCTATATTTTCCTCTAACGCCCGCTCTTCGCGAGGTTGTAGAAATGCGGGGACGCTTAATCCATAACAAGAGAAGCGGTGAACCACGTTGGTTGATCCGCGAGCGTCAGCGCTGGAAATTCGGTTATCGCCTGATCAAAAATAGTTCGGAAAAATCGCGCGTCCTAACCGCCTGACGCGTAAAAACATTCGCCGGAAATCCGCGGCAAAGATTCGAGTTTTGTTCCAATTATTTTTCGGAATATGGTGACACCAACTATATTTCCCTCTGACGCATGCTCTTCGCGAGGTTCCGGGCGTCGGGAAATGTCTGCGGCGCGCCAATTCGACAACAACCGAAACATGGTTGGCGTCACGGTAATCGCTCCATCGTCAGCGGTGCTGAAAAACCGTCCGGCACACGGAGACCACGGTATCGCGAAGCCAGCGATGAGCCGGGTCGGCGTCCACCCGCGGATGCCACATCGCCGAAATCACGATCTCCGGCGTGCGAACCGGGAGCTCGAAGCTCTGAAGTCCTGTTGTCGCTGCGTGATCGTTCGCCTTGCCGAGGCACGAGCGCGGCACGAGCGCGACCAAATCCGAGTGACGCGCGATCCGCATCGCATCGGGAAATCCCGGCACGACAACGGATACCGTTCGTTGGAGCCCAAGTTCTTCCAGGGCGTCGTCAACCGGTCCCCTGAATTCCCCTTTCCGTGACGCAACAACATGATCGCAAGCTGCATATCGTTCGGGCGTAATATCCGTGCCCGAAAGAAGCGGATGCCCGATCCGGGCCACCCCAACGAATTTGTCTCGAAATAAAGACTGCGTGCGAACTTCCGGCGCGAAGGCGCCCAGCACGCCGATCTCTAAATCGATCTGCCCCTCCCGAAGCGGGCGCGCATCTTTCTCGGGCTTGGGTGCGAAACGCAGGCGTACGCGCGGCGCAGCCTCGGTGAGTGCGGCCACCAGGGAAGCGGAAAGGGCGGCGACAAACCCTTCATTGGCGCGAATGGTGAAGGTCCGTTCGAGCGAAGCGATGTCCAGCCGGGTGACGGGTGGGTTGAGGACCGCCAGCACGTCCCGGCTCAGCGCAGGAACGCGCGCGCGCAGCTCGGCAGCGTAGGGTGTGGGCACGAGCCCCCGCCCGGCGCGCACGAGCAGCGGATCGCCTGTTGCGGAGCGGAGCCGAGCAAGTGTCCTGCTCATAGCGGAAGCACTCAATCCGAGGCGGCGTGCTGCGCCGGTCACGCTCCCCTCGGCGAGCAGTGCGTCAAGTGCCGTGAGCAGGTTCAGGTCCACATTATCCATGGCCGAACCCTATCCCATTCGCTCTTTACGACATAGCGTCTGACGCAACTATAATGTGTGTCCTGTGTGTCTGTCGCCATCAATTCCGGGCTGCTATCAGCAACGCATGAGCACTCTATGGTCCCGTCTGTTTCGTGCCCGGCGAAGGAAACGCCCTGTGACTGACAAGCACCTGCTCCTTGTCGGCGCATCACGCGGTCTTGGCCTCGCCATGGCCGCCGAGTTCCTGAAGAAGGGATGGAACGTCGTTGCTACGGTGCGCGGCGGCGCCAGAACCAGGCTGCACGATCTGGCAGACGAATATGAGGGCCGTGTCGAAATCGAGTCCCTCGACATCGCCGAACCGGATCGGATCGCAGCGCTGCACGCGCGTCTCTCCGCGCGCCGCTTCGATATTCTGTTCGTGAACGCGGGGACAGCCAACGCCAATGACGACGCCATCGCAGATGTCTCGACGGCAGAGTACGCACGCGTGATGGTCACCAATGCGCTCGGCCCCATGCGCGTGATCGAAAACTTGCAAGACCTTGTTCCTGCGGACGGGCTCATCGGCATCATGTCGTCGGGGCAAGGCAGCATCGCCAACAACACGAACGGACGCCACGACGTCTACCGCGGCACCAAAGCTGCCCTGAACATGCACATGCGAAGCTACGCCGCCCGCCATGCGGGAGAGCCCCGCGCGTTGGTGTTGATGGCTCCGGGCTGGATCCGCACCGATCTGGGCGGTCCGAACGCGCCGGTCAGTATGGAGCAAGCCATCCCGAAGGTCGTGAACGTGCTTCTCGCGCAGCAGGGCAAGCCCGGTCTGCAATATCTTGACCGTGACGGGCACACCGTTCCGTGGTGAACGCCGATACGGTGATGCCGGCTGTCAATCCTGCGCGTCCGCCTCCTTCTGCGCCGCGGTCCTCGCGGCGACGAACTGCTCAAACTCACCACTGCGGATCCTTTCACGGCGTTCTTCGAGGCCGCGGCGAAGTTCGATCAACACTTTTGCCGCGTGTTCGTTCTTCCGGATTGCAGCCCAATAGGCAGCCACATTTGCAATTGCCGAAATCGGCGTGTCGACGCCGGCGATCGGCAGGACATTTTCGACAAAGAAAAGTCCAGGCACGAGCGCGCAATCCGCCAGCGTGATGCGACCGCGGCAGGCGAAGCCATCCTTGCCGATGAGTTTGTCGAGCGCCTTGAGGTTCCGCACCACCTCGCCGGCGAGCTGCTCGGTGAAACCATTGTCGCGTGCGGCGGTGGGTGTTCGACGGGACAGGGCGCCTGTGTGGCGGGACAGCATGAACATGTTGTTGATGATGTAGATGTCGGCAAGGCGGGCAAGCATGCGGATATAAGCGGTCTCGCGCGGCGTGGTTCCCAGCAGCGAAGGTTCGGGATGGATCTCTTCGAGATATTCCGCGATCACTTCGGATTCCGCAATCGTGTCGCCATCGATATCGAGAACCGGAATACGTCCGATCGGAAATCTCTCGCGGAATTTCGGCATGCCCCAATGTTCCGGCAGTTCGAAGACGATGCCCGAAATGCCCTTGGCGTAGATCTGCATGCGGACACGGGCAGAATAGGGGCTGAGATCGACGGAATAGAGTTTCATGATGTGACGGTCCTCTGCGCGCTCTTCGAACGCGTATGACAATTTCATTTTAAAATAAGTTCGCGAATCAATTCCGTGCCCAGAACTTTTCTGTAGTCGTTCCGGCCCACCCTGGCCTTGTTCTGACACTCGGTGCTGCAGATGACTTTCCTGGCCACGGCTTCGAACTCGACGCCTTTATCGCCGATGTCCCCGGCATAAGCCGCCATGTTTTTAAAAGTGATCTCAAGAAATATATTGGGCTGATCCGGCGATTTGGGACTGGCCTGGAAGACCTTGTAATCGACGATGAGCCCGGCTTTCTTCAAGGCTTCCATGGTCGGCTTCCATGTCGAATTCAGCCAATCGACGTACTCTGCAAAATGGCCGTACTCGACGTGTATGTAGTCCACCTCGGTGACCGGGCCGATATCATACCGGCGCTCGTCCTGGGCATGTGCATCCTGGGCATATGCACCGAGCGAAAGTGAGGACGCTGCGAGACACACGGACAAGATAATCGTCTTAATCATTTTCTCCTCACCTGTTGCGATATTTCCCTGCTCGGCCGGCACCCGGATTAACCCGACCTGCGCCGGAAGTTCCGAAGCCGATATAAGGCACCTCCACAACGTTCATCAAGTTCATTATAGTCACTATGATATTGCAATTTCGGTATAATCTTCCTGTCGCTGTTCCGCTGGACCCCGGGCGATCGCCATGTTCGAAGACATTCATGCCTTGGTTGAATTTGCCGAAGCCGGATCGATCGCGCGCGCGGCAAACCGCCTGCATCGCACGCCCTCCGCCATCACGCGTCAGATGCAGCGCCTCGAGGCCGAACTCGGCGCCCAACTGCTCGACAGATCCGTCAAGCCGCCGCGGCTGACGCCGCTGGGCATCCGGATCGTGGAACAGAGCCGCGATGTGCTGAAGCGCATCGACGACCTCAGGGCTCTCGCAAAGGATGCGGAGCCTGCCGGGCCGTTTCGCATTGAGAAATGCCGGGACGTCTCATCCATTGCAAATGAAGCGGTGAGGCGTCGGCCGTGGGAAAGTTTGGAAATCGATTTCACGTGCCCGGATTCCGCAATCCAGCGGAGCCAGGGGAGTTAAACCGGAATTTGCCGAAGGCTATCCTGCCAGGTAATGTCGGCAGTCCGGTCCAGCCGTCGCCCATCCGAAAGAGATTTGCATGCACTGGCATCACAGTCCGTTATGGGCGATCGTTGTCGTCCTCGTCGTCGGAGTGGTTTGGCACATTTTCCTGTGGTCGGATGCCGGGCGCAACACGTTCTCGCCATCAGGGCGGCTTGTCGCGAGGGTCTCGTACTGGATTCTGGCGGCGCTCTTTCTGTATTTGGCGCGTTCGTTCTGACCGGAGTTCAGCCGATAGGATTCAGTGACAGGACCAACGTTCACCGTCGCACAAGGCCTTTTTCCAGCGGACGGGTGAACGCTGGTCCTGTCACTAACCCAAAACAGGGCTCGAAAATGTTCTGGGGCGGCGCATCGCGCGGTGCGCGCCGGAAACCCAAGCACGAGGCCGAGGACCAGCAAAGCCTTTTTCCAACGGACAGGTGAACGCTGGTCCTGTCACCTGAATTCACTTCTTCGAGGCCGGATGCCACGACCACACTCGAACTCCGCACTTTGCTATCTGAACACTCGTCTCCAGAACCAAAAGGCAGTCGCCACCATCACTGTCGCCAAAAACGTATACGTCAGAGCATTATTAAAAACGCCATTCCCGGCGGCAACGACTGTTGCGACAAACATCAGCGCCGCAGCCGCGTAGGCACACATTTCCAGTTTGTCGACCAACCCAGATTTAGCGGAAAGTTCTAATCCACCGCGACGTACCGTTCCATCCCATTTTGAATTGAAACCGGAGAGGCTGGCGACCACGATTCCGAGGATGATTGCGATATTGCTTATGATTCTGATTTCGGCGTGACCGTGCAACAATGACAGAGCAGCCCCCGCAAGCAACATCCCTCCGCCGATAAGGAGAAAAATCACTGTCTTACGGCTTAACTTTTGCATCTCAGTTCCCACACGACGCTTCCACGCCGTTAACCGCGTCTAGTGACTCACCAACCGCGTCAGTTGATACGGGTCCCAGTCCCAGACTTTTTGCCACCTCATCATCCGGCAAATCAATGGGGTGAACGCTGGTTCTGTCACCTGAATCCTGGCGCCTTGGGCTTACTGTCTGATGCCCATTCACGTTCACCTCATTGTCTGCCTACAGAACAAGGATGGTCCAGCTCGCGCGATCGGCGTCGCACATAAGCGGTGGGCGAACTTCATCAACGGCCGAGGCCGCCGGCACGGTCATCTCTTCGATGGGCGCTTTGCATCCGAGACCATGGACGACGGCCAATGGAAGCTTTCTCCCATCTCCCTTATTGCCGATAAGCGAGCCTCCGGTCCCTGATTTAGCGTAGGAGATCGAATTGGGGTCAGAGTGCATTTAATATGGCTCTACCGGGCCGCCAATATTTCCACTCTGACCCCAATTCTTAACACGACGCTGAAACAGGGCTCTATTATGATCGGGCGCGGTATTATTCGTCGGCGTTGGGCCGGTTCATGCAGACCGATCCTGTCGGGCACAAGGATGACATCGATCTTTACACCTACGTTGGAAATGATCCTGAGGATAAGACCGATCCGAGCGGCGAGACGTGGAGTGATCTACTAACTGACCCGCAGGCGCCTCGCGCCATTGTTGAAACCATTGTAGGGGCGGCAATGATTATAGGTGGCACGGGCGGAGACGGCGGAAGCGCGCTCGTCACTGCAGGCACCGGCGGAGCGGCTCTGCCTCTGACAGTCCCAGCCGCTATCGCATCTACTGGCCTGATTGTGGGCGGCCTCGTGGCGACTGCCCATGGTGCGGCGACGCTGGCTAACATCGTAAACAAGAATGAGGCAGCGCCCATCAACGAGCAGAAGCAGGCCGGACATACTCCCGGAACTCCGCAAAATGCCAATCGAACAGCGCAAGGCAACCCAACCTCGACTTTTTTTAGTAAGGCGGAGGGTGAAACCCTGACTCAAGACACCCATCAGACTGGCACTCCAGCGCCGAACCGCCCGGGATTGACCGTGAAAGAGTACGGCCGACCAGTGGGGACTGGCCCTAGGGGCGGCACCCAATCCCGAGTTACAGTTCATCAGGATTCAGCAGGCCAAATTCATGGTCATCCGAGTGGTCCGGAAACCCCACAATGAACGAAGTCATCCTAGAAATTTGCCATCACTTATCGGAAAGCTTCGGCGATATCCAAGCACCGAATTACGCAAAGACAACTGCTCGACTGGATGCGCGGTCCACGTGGCCGGAGTTGAGTTCGATTATTCAAATATTTTGGGTCAAGGACGTCACCGACGTTAATTATGACATATCGATGGTGCTTCTCCTCAAAGATGGAATCGATGAATTCAGTCTGGAGCTTTCTGCCGTCGGCCCCTATGCCACGATTATGAGATTGCGACAGGATAAGTGTTATTTGATGTCGCTGGATGAGGTAATGGCCGATGCACGATTGGTTAGCGCTCTCGCGAACACCATCCAATCGAGAACGTTTCTGAGCCAGAGCGTATTGGAGACAGAAATCCCATTTGGGGCGGATGAGGCCGGACCTCTCTCTCGGAGAGTTTATAACGCTCTCTTTTCGGATATCGAAATCTTGCCTTGGGAGACTTTGAAACGCGCGGGCTGAAGTTTGGAGTCAGAAGAAAGCGTAGGCCGAATTCTGTTTCGTGCGACTGCCCCTACCCAAAACTCACTGGCGACTTCCGCCTATATCGCCAATCCACCCGCCGCCACTCACCCATGACGGAGACTGGGGCGAGCGGCGGGTCGGCCGATGCTTACCACGACCCGACAATTGCGCCGGTTCCGCAATAAATCTGCCACGCACTGTCCGAAGGATTGTTGTTCGCGACAGGACGGTTGCCCAATTCTTTCTCAGCCTCATCGGGCCAGATGATAGTAAGCGTCCGGCCTCGGCCGCCTTGTGCTGCGTGCATGTGACTTGAGATGGTCGGGGAGTCGCTGTTGGAGCGGCTTAAGTCACCGGGACCGTCCCTATGTCTGGACATATGACCAAGTTTTTTGTTGCCGACGCACGTCGGCGTTGGTCCGAGGAAGAGAAGCAGGCGATCATCGAGGAGAGCAAGACGAACCCGGTTGCGCGGCTGGCGAAGAAGCATGGTGTCGCGACGAGCCTGTTGTTCCGCTGGCGCAAGATGCAGGGCATTGGGGCGAGAAGACCTCGAACATCGAATGAGACGGATTTTGTTCCGATTGCGCTGCCGGCACCTGCGGAGAGAGCGCCGTCGGCTGCGACTCAGGGCTTGATTGAGATCGTGCTGGGCGGCGGTCGACGCGTGATTGTCGGCGCGGACGTCGACACGTGTGCGCTGAAGCGCGTGATCACGGCGCTCGAAACAAAATGATCCCGGTTCCTGCGGGTACGCGGGTGTGGCTGGCCGCCGGCTATACCGACATGCGCAAGGGCTTCAACGGTTTGGCCGTCCGCATCCAGGAAGTGCTGAAGCGCGATCCGCATTGCGGACACCTGTTTGTGTTCCGCGGCAAGCGCGGCGATCTCATCAAACTGCTCTGGCACGACGGCCAAGGCATGTGCCTGTTCGCCAAGCGGCTCGAGCGGGGCCGCTTCATCTGGCCGTCGACATCGGGCGACGCGGTGACGATCTCCTCGGCGCAGCTCGGCTATCTGTTGGAAGGCATCGACTGGCGAGCGCCGCAGCACACCTACCGACCGGAGCTTGCAGGATAGTGCGCGCGGTGGTTTGACTCGCGGCGATCTGGCGTAAGGCGAGCCTGCGTGAAGGGCGGTAGAATCGCGCTCATGAACGTCGATCTCTCTGCACTCCCCACCGATGTCGATGCGCTTACCGCGCTGGTGCAGGAGCTTGTATCGGAGCTGAAGGCGAAGGAGTTACTCAACGCGCAGCTTGAAGCCCGGATCGCAAAGCTCAAGCGGCTGCAGTTCGGAAAGTCTTCCGAGAAGCTCGCTCGCGAGGTTGCACAGCTCGAGCTGGCGCTGGAGGAACGGCACGAAGATGACGGCGCACGCGATGCGCAACGACCAGCGGAACAACAGGCTCGTCGCGACACCATGCTTCTTCGCCACCCGCGCAACCGGGTTCGTCTTGCTCTCCTCGATGATCGCCTGTTTCTCTTCCTCGGACCAACGCCGACGTGCGTCGGCAACAAAAAACTTGGTCATATGTCCAGACATAGGGACGGTCCCGGTGACTTAAGCCGCTCCAACAGCGACTCCCCGACCATCTCAAGTCAAATGCACGCAGCACAAGGCGGCCGAGGCCGGACGCTTACGTACGGACGAAAGCTATCCGGATAGGTTTTCGGTATGGATGTGGGGTGGCAATGTTCGTAGGAGACCATCGACCAGTTGATCGGCCGCTTTTTTGATCTGATACCGCACGACGACTGTCGGCGCAGCCGCTGGGGATTCGACCTCTGCCGCCATCACTTGGCGATGCGCATGATCTCAGGGCCGCTTTCTCGATAAACATATGCTGATAAGCATCTGCGCGGATCCACTTCGATGACAAGAATATTTGGTGACACTCCAGGAACGATGAAACTCAAGGCAACGTGTCCGTCTGACGAGTTGATCGAATGAAGCTCGTCGGCCCGAATTTCTTTCAATTGAGATCGAAGGTCGTCCGATTCAAAAAAAACGCTCGCGCCAAGCTTGCTATCACCGGATAATGAAAGTGCAAAAGAAACTGCGGCTCGAAGATCGTTGTCCTGCAAACCTGGAGTCAATTCGACAAAATTGCCATCTTCGGACCACACTCGGTCGCAATTGCTGAGGGCAACTACTTTTCGAGCACGATTTCTGCCGCTAACAGAGTACAAGCCATTCGTGAAGTCCACATCAAGGATGACCAAATTGGCAACACATATTTTAGTGTCGATCTGCTGTGGCTGGCTGAATACATCAACTTGCCAATGCAGACCCTGTTTCTCGTAACCGAGTTGATCAATATGCCAAGCGCCGGACAAACCATTCTTACCTAATATGATTGATAATTCGCTATCCGGAATGGGGAGTGGTTGACCCAAACCTTGTACCGTAGCTCCACAAAGCATCAGGATGCCCAGTGCGACCAGAAGTGAGTTCGGCGTGCTCATCGATACCCCCTGGCCAGATTAAATAGGTCTTGGCCCATTACCGTGCGAGTTTTATCGTATGACATGATGCTGCCTGATAAATCAGGAGCGTGCGTAAGCCCTAGCGCATGACCGAACTCGTGGGCCCAGTCACCTGGATTGTGGACCGCTTGAAACGCGCCAGGCGGGACCATCATCTTTGAATCTCCAAAATGATTTTCCCCTCCGACAGTATCACTTCCCAGATTCGCAGGGGCAATAGTAGCTCTATTGAGTCTCATATACTCGGCCACGCCCATTTGTTCAATTTGCCAGTCGCCGCCGGAATCGACCGCGGTCATCGAGATGTGCGACTCGAAATTCTGATTATTGTATGTGCCGGTTGCGTTACCGAAGTACTGGTTGACCTCTGCAGCTGCATCATCTGCTACGCTTCTTTTGTATGCCGACACAGTTAGTAAGCCAGATATGACGGTCAGATCGTCCGACGTCGTGACTGATACTTTTCCTTTCCACTGCTCATTTATTTGCTTTAACAACCAAGACGCAGTTGCAGGGTCGACATGGTGATTGCTTGCAGTACAGTCCGCACATCCCCGAACGGCTTGGTCTACGGGAGTATTTGCAAGCGGATCGGTTCCCGAATTCGGCGCGCCATTTGCTGATAAAGTGGCGGGTGTGGAGGTAGCCCCATTACCCTGCGGCCCCTCAGATGGACTAGTTATCCCCGTAGGCGACTGGCCCGGTCCCGACACCGAACCAGTCTGTGTTGAACCTACCAAAAGATGCGCTTCTGCATCCGCCGCAGACATTGTGACGTCCATAGAGAAGCATGTGTTGAGACACACGGTTTCTGTGAGCGTTTCCATAGCTTCAGACGTATAAGCAGTTACGCTCGTCAGCCGGAAACCAACATGCCCCGTTGGGTCTGTGTACGACAGCGGTCCATTCTCGACATAGGTGTAGCGGTTATAACTTTGGCTGAAGTTCGTGTCCGGAATCTCCGTATCCGCCGACATGAACCTGCCGATCTGCGGATCGTAGATTCTGGCGTTGTAGTTATCGAGGCAGACATCGGCCATCTGTTCCTGGTTGGTGAAGCCGCGGGTGGAGAGGGAGGCGGGCGGCAGCGAGCAGGTCAGGTCGTCGGCGCCGGTGGTGGCCACGCGCATCTTGCCCCAGGCGTCATAGGCCTGTGACGTGGGAGTGACTGCGCCCGTCGTCGGGTTGATCGCCGCGATTGTCGCCACCGAGCCCAGATGATCGAGGATGAAATACTGCATGTTCACGGTCGAGCCGGACGAGAAGCGCTCCGCCGTGATCTTGCCGTCGACCACGAAGTAGGTGCGCCAGGTGGTGACGCCGCTCACCTCGTAATGCTCCGTCATCACATTGGAGACTGGATCGTTGAGGTAGATATCGGTGGCATCCTTGTTGCCCTCGATTTGCTCAAAGCGGTTGTGCTCAGGATCGTAGTTGAACCGATAGGTATTGGCACCCTGGTTCACGGTGTGGGTCATGTTGGCGGCCGTGTAGGTGACGATGCGCCCTGCCCCGGTGAGCATATTGCCGTTCGCATCGTAGGTGTAGGCAGGATTGGCCGTGCCGCCGACCGTGCAGGGTGCTTCCGGCGCGACCAGGGTGCAGCCCGTCGTCGTGGCGATGCCGGAGACGGCATGCGGCAGCGCCGAACCGGCCGTCGGATAGGAATAGGTGCCCACGTCGGATTTGGTGAGGATATCGCCCAGAGAATCGTAGCTCACCGTCTTGACGGAGTTCGTGTTGCCCGTCGTGCAGCTCGAACCGTTGATGCCGTAGTTCGTCAGCCGGTTCAGCGTGTCGTAGCAGAAGTTCTCGGTGACGTTGTTGAGCGTGTCCGCCCGCTGAACGAGGTTGGGGCAGGGAACGCCGCGGCTGTCACTATGTTTCCTTCTCGTGCCAACGCCTTTGCGGCGGCCGAAACGCGCCCAGATCCGCATGTTGCGGCCCGTAAAAATCGGCGAAAAATTTTCCACTCCAAAATCTGCTGCAGATTCAATCACTTGAGCCTCCGGAACAGGGCTTTTGCACCCTGCGAAATTCCCTGTGTCCGATCTGCATATGTGCGGTCCTTTGTGCCGCGGCGACCGCATCGTTTTTTTGCAATTTTTTCTGCAATTTTTTCGGGCCGAACAATTTCCACGTGATTCAACCGTTTAACATTGCAAAACACGGCTTTTCGGCCTGTTATTCCGCCTGATATTTCGCCTGCTTTCGCCTGATCTTTGTTCGGCAACGGTGAGACATGCGACGGATCGGCAAAGCAAAGCACGTGCGATAACCCAGCCACACGCCGTTGCGTATGCAACACATGTGCGTACGCTCCGCCCGATTGTCCCGACATCACATGCATGTCGAAGTTCACATCTTTCGATTCCATCTGCACGCTCCTGCGGGCGGGATACGCCCAACATGGCAATGGATTTCGTCGCGCACAATCGAACAAATGTTCGATTCGAAAAAATAGTTGGAACAAGAATGGAACGCCTGCCGTAAATTTCCGCCGAATATTTATACGCGTCAGGAGGTTAGAAAGGGGACGATTTTGCAAGCACTATTTTTTTATCCGACGATCGCCGGATTTCATCGCCGACGCGTGCGGGCCAACCAACTTGGTTCGGAATCGGAATGCAGATTTTGGTGAATCCGTATGGTGTCGACGAATTTTCATAACGCCTGGAAAGGCTCCTCAGGCTCTCTCGACTATGTTGTATCGCTCGACGGATCGCCTCTGTCGTTGTGGCGCAGCTGTGTAGAACTTGGCCCATAGCGCATCCCTCCACTCCGGAGAAAATAATGCACCATCAAAACCCAGGATCAAACATCTAGCCTCGTTCGGCGCAATGACGATGAAACAGTCAGAGATGCTGCCGTGCGATATCCGCTATCTGTGCCAAATAAGGCCATCCGCCGACCCGCCCGCTCACCCCATTCTCCATCACGGGCGAGTGATCGGCGGACTGCATCGTCGGTACGGACGAAAGCTATCCGGATAGGTTTTCGGTATGCACAACCATCCTATTGAAACTATGGGGCTGGCGTCGCTCTAAAAGAACTAATAAAGATAGGCCTCTTCACGGGAGTGCAAGTGTGTGTTCTTGGTTGCGTAAAACAATGCTCATCCAAATCTAGTTTTCCGATTAAGTTGAATTTCTTCCCCTGTGAACTACTCATCAAAAAAAGCCAGTCATGTGACGACTCGCCATCGGGTATCAACGCCATGTCCAACATGGTCTCAATGTCGTCAATGGGACGAGGATAGAAAGCGACGAATCTCCCTTCCTTGGCGATGTAACCAGAGGTACACACGGTGTGACCGTTGAAGTTAAGCGGATTATCGAAAATTGCTTGCAAATTTACGACCTCACACCCACCGACTATGGGCGATCTCGATAGTGATTCGGCCGACAAGACACTCTCACACATGCAAATCAAAATCTCCGACACTACCGCGAAGAAAAAGATTAGGCGTAGAGTGCGCGTTCTCATTGCGGATCCACAATAATATTTTGGCGGGACAGGTCAGATGGCAATCTATTGGGATCTCCGGAAATTACTTGCACATGATCGCCATCAGTACCCCTATATAATTGAGTTGTTACATACGGCGCTACTACAATCTGGGGTTTGCCTGTCTGATACATTGCAGCTTGATCAACCGTGCTCGGTCCCTCGTTAAGCTGGGTTGCAGTATGTCCTGATAAACCGGGACCTTCGCCAGCTAAGTGCGTGTGAGCCATTACTAGAACGTCGTCGAGAGCGACGAAGAAATCCCAGTCAAATTCTCCTATCTCACCTCTACCGGCAGCGCTACCCGTAACGACTCTACCGTCCACAAGGAGAAGTACTCCTCGCTCAACGCTCTGCGCACTACTGTACTGAAGTGCATCGATTGCCTTTTGTGCGTCCGCTTTCGACACTGGCGCAATCGACCCGCAGTGTGAACCCGTGCAACTGATGGCTCCAATCGAATTGCGCGCGCCGGAAGTTGTCGTCGTACCATCGCCAGCTCCTCCCATTACCCCCGTCCAACTGATAACTCCGGTACTAGCGTTAAAACTGGCAGCCACGCCAGCGGCAGCGTTGTCGGCGAGTTTCTTCCCGAGTTCTGTGCTTTCATCGACGAGCGCAAACCCGGGTATCGATCCGTCGGCATTTCTCTGGCTGTTGGTGTTGAAACTAACAGAGTTGCCGTTGCCCAAATCGATTGTTATTCCGCCTTGCGCACTACCTCTGCCCGTGGTTGCCCCGCTCTGTGTCGAGTTCGACATAAGCGCGGCTGCGTCCTTCCCCAGGAAATTGCCTCCGCTGTCTTGGTCATCCAGCGCGTTCTGATACGCGAAAAACGCGTTTACGTTGTCTGTGAGTCCGGAATGCGAGATAATGCGGGGACGTCTAATCTATTTCGCTGCAGCAATCGCGACGCATCGCCATGGCCGTATTTGGAAATGGATTAGACGTCCCCGAATTAGAACCGAATTACGAATTGATGTCGACGACGATCTGCCCCGGCCCGGGCACGGGATCCGGCCGTTCGACGAGCTTGAGGTTTTCGATTCCGTAAGCCTGCTCCAGGACAACAGCGCGCATGTTTTGTTCCTCCATCAACGTGCCGGCTGTGCCAGGCGCATCGGCGACAATAGCGTGAACCCAAAATCCAGCGAAATGTAATCCATTCTTGGGACTGTCACCCGAATTCTTGTGACGAGTGAATCTCGGTTGCCTGACCGAAGCAGCATCTTTACCTGCTCTAAGTCCGCGTGTTTAAGTAGTTACCTATCCGCCTAGCCGTGACGATGGCGTCGGGGTGGCAACAATGAGTTGATAGGTCGCGCGCTTGGCTGCTTCTGCTCGGCATCCATTTGTTCTAGGCGATTTAGAACTTCCACCTCAATTGACCCAGAGCTGGACAGAAGCGATCAATTTCGAGCGAAGCGGAAATTGGCTTCTTGCGGGCGAAACGTACCTCGCACTGAACGGTCAGTTGAACGTTGAAGCTGCGCCCTCATCAAAGGCAAAGCTCTTAGCTAAAGCTGCCTCATGCTTCGAGGTCGCGGGCGAGAGCAGTGCCGCGGCGCGCAACTACGATGAATCGGCAGGTATCGTTGCCAACTTGAATATTGACCCGCAATTGGCTGGAGAACTCTTTAACCGAGCAGCGCTGCAACATCGGGCATGTCTTGAACATTTTTTTGCTGGTTCATCATGGACCCGCGCAGCGGAGGAATTTGAAAAAGTGGCGGCGAATGTAGTTCACTGCACAGAGAACCTGTCGCCGCTTCCAATCTCCTCCCTCAAGTCGCATTTGTGCGGCGTATTCTTTGAGGCGGCTGCCGAAGTTTATTCCAAGGCCTTTGGGAATGAAATGTGGTCGGCTGGTACCTTCTGGAGGGCGGGCCGGGCCTACTCTTCAGGGATTCCGAACATGCAGGCCTTCGATGCGTATCGAAGGTCGCTGCAGGCCTGCGTTCGGTACTACGGCACTCTCGAATTGGAGCAGTTGCGTCGGTCTCTTCCTCTTACAGAGAGTGAACGCAGCGCGAAGATCAATGCGATTGACGTAATGGAGCACGCACTCGTACGCTGCAACAATCATCATCAGACGACACCAGGTGATTCGCTGGAATCGCAACTTAAGACCAACCGTCAAATGGCAGCAACGATTCACGACTTTTCACTCGCACTGCAGAGCCTAGGAAACTCAAGTGAGGCGGGTCAATATCGCGTTGCCCAACATGAACGACAAAGGCGCGTCAACCTGCTTGAGAGGCGGTATGCGGCGGTGATGCTCTATGGGCTTTGGAAAATGACCTCCAACTATGGCGAGAGCCTATTTCGATGGGCCGCCAGCTGCCTTGTTGTAATTGTCGGCTTTGCAGTTGTGTACGGAGCGTTCGGGCTGATTGCACAAACTGGGAGCGCAAAGTCACCTCTGCATGGTTTTGATTTCCTGTATTTCAGCGTGGTCACTTTCAGTACGTTGGGTTACGGCGACCTTCATCCGGTGGGTTTCTTCGGACAAGCTACAGCGTGCTTAGAGGTGTGCGCCGGTTACATTATGTTTGGTGTCTTGCTTTCGTTCGTTGGCAACAGATTTCAACGAGGGATTCAGTGACCGGACCAACGTTCACCGTCACACGAGGCCTTTTTCGAGTGGACCGGTGAACGCTGGTCCTGTCACTAAACCACGATCCAGTTCCCAGCGAGGAAATCGATGCGAGATATCGCGCTGCTACTTGCGGATACGATCTAGATCATGGTCGAACATTCCCCGATAACGCCTGCGTTCGTTGACAAATATGTCCGCGACAAGGGTGAGCGCATTCTGCATGCGCGTGGGATTTACGAACTCGGTAGCTACGGTTGGCGTGGCCCGGACGACTTCGACTCCGAAACGATAGGCCACGCGATGTGGCAAACTGACTCTTTGTATTTTCATTTTCTCGAAGCGCACTTCTCCGCTACACATGCGAACGGTCCCGCGCCGAGGGTCTTGGAGCCCTGGGAACAGTTTCTGGTTCAGTCTGGAGGGGACTTCGAAGGGTTGATGCAGGCGGCGTGGTTATCCATCGGGCTTACCCTATTTCACCGACAGACCACAGAGCGTGATCACTATGGAGAGAACAGTTTCTTCCAGGTGCACCTAATCTCTTCGATGATTCTGTTGAGCACGGCGGCTGATCGGCTTCGAGACCTCTTCGTAGCCGCCGTATTTCAGATCAACACTGACCAGTATGAGAATGCGCGGGCAGAGGCGGACGGACTAAAGGGTAGGAAAGAGCGTAAGGCCACTTGGTATAACGGACCCTTCTACGAAGCCGCTCAGTTTGCAGTAGCAGCAGCCCATGCCAAAGAGGCATTCAGCGCTTTGCCGAGCATGGCGGACCGAATGTTCAAGCTTCGGAGCCTTCGGAATCAAGTCATTCATACGGTTGCAACGGAGCTAGGCCGACAACAGCGGGAGCTTGCAGAGAAAACCGAGCCCGATGTTGTTGCGGAGGAATATTTCTATGAGAACGTCCGAAATTGGCAGGAACAGTCCGATGCGGAGTATCTGGCGCGCGTCGAAGAGGACGTTACGCGCTTGATCGACTGGTATAAATTACTCATCGAGATGAGCAACGAAGTCTTCATCGTCGAGAACAATCTACGGCGTCATGGATATCGCGCGTAAGTACGGACATACGGGAACACTTAATCCATCACGGGAATTTGGTGACGCCAGCTATTTTTTCTCCAACGCATACTCTCTGCGAGGTTCTGGGCCCGTGCGTCGGGAAATGTCTCTAGCGCGGCAATTCGACAACAACCGAAACTGGCGTCACCGTCATCCAATCCTCGTGAAATCGCTGATCCAGTTGGTCTCCCAGGTCTTGCCGCCGTCGGGCGAGTAGGCCTGTTCCCAATGCGCCGCGTTGCGGGTGATCTTCGACCAGATGAACCGCACCCTGATGGGTTTCCCGCGCAGGCTGTCGTCGTTATAGAAAGTTCCCACACCGTTGACGAAACGGCCGAGCATCGGCGGGTCGAGCTTGGCTGTCGGTGTGCGGCCATCGAGCCACCAGATCGCCCATTGCCCGGTGTTCGGATCATAGGCGCGCAAGGTGACGCCGCTGTAGGCGCCGCCCGGCTTGTTGAGGAACGTGTCGTCGGCATTGCCCCAGCCGTTCAAAACCGACCACCAGGTCTGCGCGCCGTCATATTCCAGCCAGTCATGGCTGCCCGCCAACCGCGCCTTCAGAACACGGTTGTGGATCTTCCATTTGCCGACCTTCAGGTCGAAGGCGTGCAGCCCGCTGAGGTCTTGTGTCTGGGCGGCCTGAGCCGGGGGCGCAGCCAAACCCAGTGCGACGGAGACGGCGACTGCGGAGGCAAAGGGGCGGCGACGAGTCATCGGAATATCCTTGGGTCAGTGGGACGATTGCGCGACCGACTGTAAAGCTCATACCTGTCACCGAGTGTCAGGTATGACCGCGTGACCAAAATAAAAGCGCTCGTTGTTCTGGAATGATAGACACCGGCGGTCCATAAGCTGCGCGACAGATTTCATGGTCTTGGCGCGGAGGCTCGATCGCGCGATCGCCGGATCGAAAAATAGTTCGGAAAAATTGCGCTCGCCCTAACCGCCTGACCCGCAAAAACATTCGCCGGAAATTCGCGGCAAAGATTCGAGTTTTGTTCCAACTATTTTTTCGAATCGAACATTCGTTCGATTGCGCGCGGCGATTTGCGTCGCCATGTTGGATGTTTTCCCGCGAAGGACAGCGCGCTTGGAAGTGAAACGGATCGGCATCGGAACGCATCGGATGACGCAAGGCGCGCGCGCCGCGCGTGTCGTGTCGGCGCCGTCGCGCGCAAACACACGCAGGAACAGGCAGCAAATGGCAGAAGGCAGGCGCCTGTTATTGCCTGTTATGATTTTTCCAAGGCCATGGGTTGCCTGGAGATTCCGGGAAATAACAGGTGAGATTTTTCTTGCGCGTTCGCCATGCGCAAGTCATGCAGGCCCCACTGCACGGAAATTCGCAGGGCGAAAAAGCCCTGATCCGAAATGTCAAAGCATTGAGTTTATTGGATATTTTGGAGCGAAAAATTTTTCGCGCTTCGGGGCTCGCTATCGCTCGCACCTCAGCATGACGATGTCAGTGTGCGTCATGCTGACATGCACCCCGAAGCACGGGGCTCGCTCCGCTTTGCTGCGCTCGCACCTCAGGATGACGAGCACCGGCGTGCGTCATGCTGAGGTGCGAGCGATAGCGAGCCCCGAAGCACGATTGGGTTTACAGCATCGCCGGAATAACGCGATCCGGCGGTTTGTGGCCGTCGGCGAAGGTCTTGATGTTGACGATGACCTTCTCGCCCATATCGATGCGGCCTTCGAGCGTGGCCGAACCCATATGCGGCAACAGCACGACGTTGCGCAGCTTGAGCAGCTTCGGATTGACGGCAGGCTCATGCTCGAACACGTCGAGGCCTGCGCCCGCCAGCGCGCCCGTTTCCAGCATGCGGGCCAGCGCATTCTCGTCGATCACTTCGCCGCGCGCCGTGTTCACGACATAGGCGGACGGCTTCAACAGCTTAAGGCGCCGCGCCGACAAAAGATGATAGGTGGCCGGCGTGTGCGGGCAATTGACGGACACGATATCCATCCGCGCCAGCATCTGGTCGAGGCTTTCCCAATAGGTCGCTTCGAGTTCGTGCTCGATATGGGAATGAACCGGTTTGCGGTTGTGATAATGGATCTGCAAGCCGAACGCCTTGGCGCGGCGCGCGACGGCCTGGCCGATGCGGCCCATGCCGACGATGCCGATGCGCTTGCCCCAGATGCGGTGACCCAGCATCCAGGAGGGAGCCCAGCCTTTGAAATGCTCGGCCTTCAGCTCGTCGACACCTTCGACGAGACGGCGCGGCACGGCGAGGATCAGCGCCATCGTCATGTCGGCCGTGTCCTCGGTCAGCACGCCGGGCGTATTGGTGACGGTGATGCCGCGCTCCAGCGCAGTCTTCACGTCGATGTTGTCGACGCCGTTGCCGAAATTCGCGATGAGCTTCAGGTTCGGGCCGGCGCGCACCAGCACCTTGGAATCGATACGGTCCGTCACGGTCGGGACCAGCACATCCGCTTTCTGAATGGCCTCGATGAGTTCGGCCTGACTGAGAGGCTTGTCCTCGAGGTTCAGACGCGTGTCGAACAGCTCCCGCATGCGCGTTTCGATCGCGTCGGGAAGCTTGCGCGTGACGATCACGAGCGGTTTGTTCGCAGGCATCCGGGCTCCATGTGGGCCGGTTGCTTGTTCCGGACCCGTCTTTGGGTATTAGCAGATGCGTCCTGCCCGTCAAATATGCGGCACTTGGCCGAGATATTTTACCTCCCCCGCGAACAGCGGGGGAGGTAAAAAGAAAAAACGATCGCCTCCCCCTTGCGGGGAGGCCGGCGAGCCTGGAGAGCGACGGATGCCAGCCACAATGTGCGAGCCGGGTGGGGGAATTCGCCGAGCCGTCTTGCCGATCATCGCCTTGTTGCTATTCCTCGGCCTTTCAGCGATTTCCGCCGCGGCCGCCGCGCCCGCGATCCGGCCGGACGAGGGGCCTGTGCCGCCGCATTTCGTCAGCCTCGAGAGCGACAAAGTCTATATGCGGGAAGGTCCGACCTATGACCACCGCGTGCTCTGGGTCTATCGCCGCAAGGGCCTTCCCATGCTCCTGACGGCCCAATTCGATGTCTGGCGGCGGGTCCAGGATTCGGACGGCACGGTCGGCTGGGTCCATTCCAACATGATCTCCGACGCGCGGACCGTGCTCGTCATTTCGAAGGCGCCCGCGGCGCTGCGGTCCACAGAGCCCCCGAAATCGAAGATTCTGGCCTTGGCTCAGCCCGGCGTTATTGCCAAGCTGGAAGCCTGCGGCCCACAAGCCTGCCAAATCTTCACCGGCGGCGTCGAAGGCTGGATCGACAAGAAGAATATCTGGGGAGTAAGCGCGGGTGACGTCTTCCACTAGGACGGACGAAGAAGCTTTGCGCGCGGCGAAAGCTGCGCAGGACAACGCCATCATTATCGCCGCCGATGCGGCGGCCGACGATCCCTCCGGCAGCCCCGCCACGCTCGCCGCGAGCGAAGCCGGCGGCTGGGCGCGTTTCTTGCGATCGCCGCCGGGCAAATCGGCGACGGGAGACAACATCGCGAGCCCGCTCGGGCAACTCTCCTGGGCGATGTTCGATTTCGCGCGCACGCCCTATGTGCTGCTGGTCACGATCTATCTGTTCGCGCCCTATTTCGCGAACACCTTCATTCCGCACGATCCCGTGCGCGGCCAGGCGATCTGGCTGAACATCCAGGGTTATAGCGGCGTGTTCATCGCGCTGCTGGCGCCCTTCATCGGCGCGATCTCGGATGCGGGCGGCCGGCGCAAACCCTGGATCGTCGTGTTTGCGCTGATGGTCGCGTTCGCCGCCGGCATGCTGTGGTATGCGAAGCCGGGCGGTGCGGGCCTCTCCGTTTTCGAAGTGGGCATTTTCGTCGCGATCACCTATGTCGCGTTCGAATTCACCACCGTGTTCTACAACGCGATGCTCGCCTCCATCACGACGAAAGAGCAGGTGGGCGGGCTCTCGGGGCTCGGCCTTTCGCTGGGCAATGCGTCCGGCCTCGTGATTCTTCTCTTGATGCTTTACGGCTTCGCGCTGCCCGGCAACGTCCCATGGAGCTTCATTCCGAAGCATCCCTGGTTCGGCATCGATCAATCGACATTCGAGTCCGACCGGCTGACCGGACCGATCTCGATGGTGTGCATCATCGTGTTCATGATTCCGCTTCTGATCTGGACGCCCGATCGCGCGAAATCGACGATGGGCTGGGCCGCGGCTTCGGTCAAAGGTATCAAATCCGTCATCACCACCGTGCGCAGCCTGAAGCACTACAAGAATGTCGCGACTTATCTGCTCGCACGACTCTTTTTCAACGACGGCATGACGGCGTTGCTCACCATCGGCGGCATTTATGCGGCGGGCGTCTTCCAATGGAACTCGCCGCTCAACCGGCTCGCTTACGGGATCGTGCTCAGCGTGTTCGCCGTGTTCGGCGGTTTCTTCGGCGGCTGGCTCGACGATCGGCTGGGCTCGAAACCTGCCATCTTCATATCGGTGGGCGGCACGGTGCTGTTCGGTTCGCTGGGGCTCACGATGGGGCTCGACCGCATTTTGTGGTTCATCCCCTACGACGTGCATTCCGCGCCGGTGCACAGCCTGCCGTTTTTCCGCAGCTGGCCCGAGATCATCTACATGGCGTTCACGATCATCGTGGCGATCTGCGTGACGGCGTCTTATGCGAACGCGCGCACGATGATGGCGCGCATCGCGCCCGTCGAACGCATGACGGAATTCTTCGGCCTGTTCTCGCTGTCGGGCCAGTCGACGTCGTTCCTCGCGACCTTGAGCGCCAGTTGGCTCACCGCCTGGACCGCCAGTCAGCGTGGCGGAATGATCGCCGTGATGATCTTCCTGTGCCTCGGTCTGATCGGCATGATCTTCGTCAAGGAAGAACGCGCGACCGCGGTGTGAGGGCGGCAGTCTTTTTTCCGCTTCCTTATGTCAAGCCGCGAGCCCCGTGATATTCCCTTTGGTTGAGTTATTATAGAAGTACAACTTGCGGAACATGCCGTCGCGGTGTTAACTTCTTCTTCGGGCTGTCCTGGATCGAAAGCGCACACACCCGTCTGACTGCGCCGCGTCTCGGGCGCTCGTAAAATAGTACCACGTACAAATCTCGCGCGCCGCAGCGATCGACGTTGCGCGTGGGTTGGCGCTCGTCGAAATCGTTGCGCGCTTTCAGCGTGGGAAAGGCCGTTTTCTTCGAAGGGGAGACGATTCAATGCGGATGGTTACGACTGTTACGCTTCTTATACTTTTGTCTTTAGGAGTGGCGCCGACAGTGGCGCTCGCACAATCAACGACGCCACCGGCCACGGCGCAACCCAGCAATGCGACTCCGCCGCCGGTTGCTCAAACCGCGACACCTCCTGGGGCAGCGGCAGCCAATCCAAATCCGATTTCTGTGCCGCCATCGGTGCAGCCTCCCGCTGCGCTGCCCGGCAAGGCCGCATGCGGCACGGAATGCAGGCCGCCCCCGGAAACGTTGACGATATCGATCATTGTCGGCGTTGTGCTGTTGGCGCTTGTTGCTCTTCTGATGGTCCGAAAAGCATTGGCGCAAAGCTCCGGATGGAAACTCGGTGATGCATTGTCAGAAGAAGCCGATCTTACGGATGCGAAAGGTACCCCTATCGTCATTCTGAGCGCGAGTTCGAGCAGGCTTATTGCATTCGTGGGGCTGATCGTTCTTCTGAGCCTCTACCTCGGGTTTGGCGTTTTCATCCTGTATTATTTCGGTACCGGGCAACAAATTCCGGCAGGGCTCGACGATATCGAAAAATTTATGCTCGCAGGCCTCACCCTGTTTGCACCCTATGCCGTCAATCAGACCCGCGCAGCGGTGGAAGGATTGACATCGACCGCGCCGAACAATCCTACGCCACAGCCTGCGCCTGCACCTGCCCCGGTGCCGGCACCTGCGCCGGTACTGGCACCTGCGACAGCCACCACTTGACGACTCGGCCGATAAAATAATGGCCCCGCTGTCGCCCGACGGCGCGGCCTTGTGCTTCGATGAATCTCGAAAACGGAGAATCACGTGACCCAGGCTCAGCAAATTGCCGGACTCGTTCAAAAGCTGGAAACGTCGCCTGAGGTCCTCAACTACGCCAAAAACATCGCAACTGCGATCGTGAGCGGACCGGCCAACCATTGCGCCGCCACGCTTAGCGCTCTTCTTGTGTTTGTCGGCATCTATCCTATTGGCGGAGGAACCGGGAGCGGCGACCTTCAGCCTTGGGTGCCGACACTCGCGTTCGATTTGGAAGAAAGGCGCGGGTGGACGCGTGTCCCCGTTGGTCCCGGAATCGCAAAAGGCGACGTCGGTGTCGTGCTCGCGAGTGCCACGACGCACCACATCTATCTCGTTGTCGATCCATCCGACCCGGCGAATCCATTGATTGCGGACAACCAAGGCGCGGGAATGCATCAGCGGCCTGTTGCCGGCGATGGTGCGAATTACTCGCCTACGAACTTCTTCCTGCGCGCGCCCGCCTAAGACTTCAAACCTTCGGCAACAAGCCGTACCGTCCGCATCTCAATGCGGCGGCGGGACGACCACTGAGCCTGGCGGCGGTGGACCGGGCAGCACCACCGCACCCGGCGGCGGCGGTCCCGGCACCAAGACGTTGGGTGGCGGCCCATCGCGATCATGATCGTGATCGTGATCGTGGAAGTGATCGCCGTCATGATCGAAATGATCGTGGCAATCGTGATCGCAACGCTCCTCGATCACCCGGTCGCGATACCAGTGCGATTGCGCATCATAGTTCTGCGAGCGCTGATCGTAATCGTGCAGCAGGTGGTCGTAGCAATCGCGGTCGCAAGGCGGTTGATCGTGGCAATCGTGCTCGCAAGGTGGCGGGCCATAGGCACCCGGCGGCGGCCCGTCGTGACCATCATGTCCGTCGTGATCGAAATGGTCGCCGGGCGGCGGTCCATATCCACCCGGAGGTCCGCCCGGTCCAAATGCGCCCGGCGGCGGGCCGTCATGACCGTCGTGACCATCATGCGGCGGCCCATAGCCGGGTCCCGGAGGTCCGCCTGGCCCGAACGCTCCCGGTGGCGGGCCATCATGGCCATCATGTCCGTCATGCCCGTCATGCGGCCCATCTCCTGGTGGTCCGTATCCCGGAGGCGGGCCATCGTGTCCATCATGGCCATCGTGTCCGTCACGCTCGTCGCGCGGCGGCCCGAAGCAATCGTGCTCGCAGCTCCAGCCGCCGAAATGGCAGTCGTGATCGCAGCGCCACGGTTCGCGGCAATCCTGTTCGCAGGGCGGCGGGCCCTGGCAATCGCGGTCGCAGCGCCAGTCGTTGAAATGACATTCGTGATCGCAACGCCAGCCTTCGCGGCAGTCGCGTTCGCAGGGCGGCGGGCCCTGGCAATCGCGGTCGCAATGCCAATCGCCGAAGCGGCATTCGCGATCGCATCTCCAGCCTTCGCGACAGTCTCGTTCGCAGGGCGGCGGTTCGTGACAGCCGCGGTCGCAACGCCAATCGCCATAGCTGCACTCGTGATCGCAACGCCAGCCTTCGCGGCAGTCGCGCTCGCAAGGCGGGCGTCCGTCGCAGCCGTGGTCGCAGCGCCAGTGATAGCCGCATCCGCGTTCGCAATGGCGGTAGCAGCCGATGTGGCAATCGCGGCCGTCCCAATGATCGAAATCGATTTGCGGCACGGGATCGAGCGGGTCGAGCAGGACGGAATCGGTCACCGCCGTCTGCGCAAACGCATTGGTCGGCGCGGCCAGCCACAACAGCATCAGAGCGAGACCCGCCACGATGCGCCCCAGCCCGGAGAAGGAGTGCCCAGAAAAGCGGCGTCTAGGGAATGTCGTGCTCACGACAAGTCTCCTTCAATGATGGCCTTCGCGGTGCGGCCCGGCATCGGCTTGGCCGAGAAGCTCCGCGAGCTGGTTCATGGTCGGCCGAAAGCCTGCAAGCGCCGAGGCCGTGAAGTAATCGTTCGCCTTGGAAAGATCCTGACGGATGCCGTTGGGACCGACCTTGTAGAGCACGCCGAGGTGATAGAGCGCGGCGCCGAAGCGTTGATCGCCCGATTTCGTGAACCAATAGGCCGCCCGCACATAATTCAGCGGCACGCCGATTCCCTTCGCATACATGACACCAAGCGTGTTCTGCGAGCCGGCATCGCCGCGCTGCGCCGCCGTCTGGATCAGGTGCACGACTTCGATCGGGGAGAGATGCCCGGTCGGTTCGTCGCCGATGGTGGCCTGGAAGCGCGCCATGGCCTTGAATTCTGAATCGCCGGCGACGGCCGCCCAATGCGCGAAGGGAGTCTTGCTGAAGCCCAGGAACCACAAAGCTTCCTGCAGGTCGTGGAGCGGAATGCCGCCCGACACGAGCGCCAGAGAGCGTTCGCGGTCGAGGCCCACATAGCATTCATCCGTGTACGGAACGCCGCTTGCGGTATCGCCCACGGGATAGAATTCATAAGGCGGGAACCAGTATTTCGCCTTCTCGGCCGCTTCCTGCGAGATGCGGGGGCCGAGGCCGTGTGCAGCGCGCACCGTCTGATCGAGGCCGCGCAGATATTCGTGCGCGAGCGGATGGCCCATATTGTCGGCGACGTGGAAATAAACGAGCGCCTCGCCGTCGTTCGGCACGATCACCGAGCTCGTGGGAATGCCCATCATGCGGCGTGCGGCAGCCGCATCGCCATACTCGAATTCCTGGCGGGCGTGATCCCGGAACGCATGTTCGGAGCGCGACACGTCAGCGAGTGCGCCGTAGGTCGCGGGGCTCTCGATCGGCACTTCGCCATAATCGCCGCCGGGTCCGTACACGTCGGTGCCGTAAGTGGAGGAGTGCAGCTGGCCCAGTTTGATGAAACCGTCCGCGCCGCGGCACGACATGATATAGACGATGCGGTTGCGCGCCTGTTCGCGCTGCTCGGCGTTGAGCAGCAGCATCAATTTCTGCTGCTCGGCCAGCGCACGGTGGTAATCGTTCGCGATCACGCGACGGGCGTAATAGTCCTCGGTGTGATCGTGGAGCCGGTCGCTGACGGAGGCGAGGTAATACCAAACATAGGATTCGACGGGATCGTAGAATTTGTTGTCGCCCCGCTCGTCGCCATAGATGTCGCCGAGCTTGATCTGGGAGAGGAAGTCGTCGTTCTGCCAGCCGGTGTGCCGCCAGATACGGATGGCGGCTTCCATGCTGATCTTGTTGGCCGCGATGATACCGTCGGTATAGTCGGCCATGGCAGGCGCCACGGCCAAGCCGGCCGCAGCCATCGCAGCGACGAAACCGAGACCGACGCCGATGCGCCTCAATCTGGACGGCCGAAGCCGGAAATCCCCACTACCCACGGTCAAATCCCCCGACCGGTACGCCCCCCTACGAGGCCACAGCACATTCGTTCCCCGGAAACCGGCGAACAAATTAACGCGCGCCGGCCCGATTAACACTTACTTTACCATTTAAGTTCCGCGAAGGGGAGTCAGTGCCGAAAGTGGCGGATTCCTGTCAGCGCCATTGCCAGGCCCGCGTCGTCCGCGGCCTTGATAACTTCGTCGTCGCGAATCGATCCGCCCGGCTGAATCACAGCAGTTGCGCCCGCTTTTGCGACCGCCAGCAGCCCATCCGGGAATGGAAAAAATGCATCCGATGCGGCCGACGAGCCTTTGGTTAACGGCTCCGGCCAACCCGCGGCTTCGGCGGCTTCGCGCGCCTTGATGGCAGCGATTCGCGCCGAATCGACCCTGCTCATCTGGCCGGCGCCGATGCCCGCGGTTTGCAGTCCGTTGGCGTACACAATCGTGTTGGACTTCACATGCTTGCCGACCGTGAAGGCGAACAGCATGTCTTCGATTTCTTTTTCCGTCGGCTGACGCTTGGTGACGATCTTGAGATCGGCGCGGCCGACATGCGCCGCATCGCGCGTCTGCATGAGGAAACCGCCCGCGACGGTCTTCATCGTCCATCCCGACGATGCGGGGTCCGGCAGGCCGCCTGCGATCAGCAGGCGCAGATTGCGCCGCGATGAAAGAATGCGGCGCGCATCTGCGTCGGCATCCGGCGCTATGATCACTTCCGTGAACAGCTTGGAGATTTCTTCCGCCGTTTCGCCGTCGAGTGTGCGGTTGAACGCGAGCACACCACCGAAGGCGCTGACCGGATCGCAGGCCAGCGCCTTGCGATAGGCTTCCGCCAGATTTCCTGCGAGCGCGACACCGCAGGGGTTGGCGTGTTTGATGATGGCGCAGGCGGCCGATGCGCCGGGCGCGAATTCGGCGACCAGCTCATACGCCGCATCGGTGTCGTTGATGTTGTTGTAGGACAGTTCCTTGCCCTGAAGCTGTTCCGCCGTCGAGACGCCGAAGCGCTTTTCGCCGGTGACATAAAACGCCGCGTCCTGGTGCGGATTCTCGCCGTAGCGCAGGGATTGCTTGAGCGAACCCGCAATCGCGCGGCGGCGGGGCGGGGCCTTGTCGCCGGATTTCGCAAGCTCGCCTGCGAACCAGTTCGAGACCGCCGCGTCGTAAGCCGCTGTGCGCGCATAAGCGATCTGCGCAAGCTTGCGGCGCAACGCGAGCGTGGTGGCGCCTTTGTTCGCGCCCATTTCCTGCAGGACGATTTCGTAATCCTCGGGATCGACAACGACCGTGACCCAATCGTGGTTCTTCGACGCAGCCCGGATCATCGCCGGGCCGCCGATGTCGATGTTCTCGATCGTTTCGTCGAAATCCGCGCCTTTCGCGACCGTCGCTTCGAACGGATAGAGATTGGAGACCAGCAGATCGATGCCTTCGATGCCGTGCTTGGTCATCGCTTCGGCGTGATCCGCCTTGTCGCGTAGCGCGAGAAAGCCGCCATGGATTTTCGGATGCAGCGTTTTCACGCGCCCGTCCATGATCTCGGGAAAGCCCGTGACTTCGGACACGTCGGTGACCGCAAGGCCTGCATCGCGCAGCGCCTTCGCGGTGCCGCCGGTCGAGAGCAGCACGGCGCCGTGTTTCTGCAGGCCGCGGGCGAATTCGATCAGGCCAGTCTTGTCGGAAACGGACAGGAGCGCGCGGCGGATGGGGCGGAGCGTCATGGGCTGACCTAGAATAGCGGATTTCCGGCCGTGCTTACGTCCGGACCGGCCAAAAGAGAAGTGTCGGAAGCAGACACGTTATCCGGCAATACCTTCGTAGCATCGGGCCCGGACCGAATGGGCCGCTGGAAATTGAATTTGTTGCATAACGCATCTTGATAAGTTGATTTTCTTGAATTATATATGCAATAACTGAATTTCAGAGCCGAAAATGCCCGGAAATCTCAAAGACTGGCAGGAACTGACCCGGCTGACCCAGGGGGCACCTCTGATCGTGGAGCGGGTGCGGCTGGCCGATAGCGGCATCGCCATCGAAGGCCAGTTCGCGCCGCCCCAGCTCGCGCAATTGCCGGTCGAGGACCAGGTGTTCGTGGCAGCCTTCGTGCGCGCGCACGGCTCGATCAAGGAGATGGAGCAGGTGTTCGGCGTGAGCTACCCGACCATCAAGGGCCGCCTTAACCGTATCTCGCAAGCCCTCGAATTCGTCGACACGAACCCTGCGCCCGCGCGCAGCGACGTGCTGGACCGTCTCGCGCAGGGCGAGATCACGGCGGAAGACGCCATTCGCGAATTGGAGGAGCGGTCATGATTCCGTTGTGGATGAGCATCGCCGTTTGCGGCGAGCGCCGGAAATTCTTCCGTCTGTGGCTGCCGCTGTTCCTGTTGTGGATTTTGCTGCTGCCGTTCGCGCTTCTCGCACTGCCGGTGATTGCGATCCTGTGGCTGCTGTTCGGGCGCAGCGCCGTCGCGAAGCCCATCGTGCTTTGGCAGGTGTTCGCGGGCATGCGGGGAACGCTGGTGGATATCGATCATCCCCACGGCTCCGTTTTCATCAAGATCGTCTAAGGAGAAATCCATGAGCGAGAACCGCAAACAGATTCTGGACATGCTGGCCGCAGGCAAGATCACCGCGGACGAGGCGGAGCGGTTGATCGCTGCGCTGGAACGCGCGCCGAACGGCGATGCCGGCGGCGCGACCGTCGCGCGCAAACCGTTGCCGAAATATCTGCGCGTGGTGGTGGAAGCGGAAGACAACCACGGTGCCGACACGATGACGAAGGTCAACATCCGTGTGCCGTTTCAGCTTCTGCGCGCCGGCGTCAAGCTGGCCAATTTCATGCCGCCCAAGGCGCGCATGCAGGTGAATGAGGCGCTGCGCGAAAAGGGCGTCGATTTCGACCTGAACCAGATCAAGCCGGAAAACCTCGACGAGCTAATCGAGCAATTGCAGGATATGGTCATCGACATCGATCAGGATAAGCGGCGGGCGAAAGTGAAAGTGTTCTGCGAGTAAAAAGATTTTAACGCGGAGGACGCAGAGGGTGCGCGGAGGACGCAGGGGGAAACGAGTTCGTTGAACCGAAGACGTTTCGTCCTCTTGCGCGCTATGCGCGCGATTCACTTCCTCCGCGCCCTCTGCGAACCCTCTGCGTCCTCCGCGTTAAATCTTACTTTTTCTACGCCGCAGCACTCGGGCGCGCAGAGACGCGCGCATGCCAGTGGCGCAGACGCGCGCACTCCTCCGGCATGTCCATGTTGACGAACTTCGCGAAATCGATGCCGCACAGAAGCACGATGTCGGCGATGGAATAATTGCCGCCCGCGAGGAATTCGCGGCCATCCGCCATCTCGCCGTCGATCCATGTCATCGCATTCGCGACGACCTTGCGGTTCATCTCGCCGAACTCCTTATATTGGAGCGGCACGACCGGCGCTGTCCGCGGATCGGAATGGATCCACACCTGGCCCATCGGATTCCACAGCCGGAATTCCGCGCGCCGAATCCACATCTCGACCAGTGCGCGTTCCTTCGCGCCGGTGCCGAACATGGCGGGCGAGGGGTTCAACTCCTCGAAATAGCGGCAGATCGCGACCGACTCGGAAATGAACGTACCGTCGTCCAGCTCCAGCACCGGCAGCTGGCCCAATGAGTTCTTCTTGAGAAACTCCGGGTCCTTGTGCGCCCGCTTCATGATCGGCACGCGCACCTGTTCGACCGTCAGGCCCTTCTCCGCGAGATAGATGCGCACCTTGCGCGGATTGGGCGCGGGATTGTTTTCATTATAGAGCTTCATCGATTTCTCCGATTGGCCGGGCGCAGGGTAGGGTGGCGCGCCCGCTCCGGCAATGAGACGCCGCCGTTGAACGGGCTTTTGGGACGAGAAACTTCGCGTTGACCCTGCAGGATTGGCGGCTATTATCCGCGCCCATTCCCCGGATTTCTCGGTTGCCCGAGTGGTGGAACTGGTAGACGCGCTGGACTCAAAAGCGAAATTAAGCCGCCAAATATAGCAAAAAACCCTTTAATATCAATATGTTGATGAAATTCAACGACTTACACAACCCTTACACAAAACTGGACTTTTTTCCCCAATGCGCGTACGCTTACGCGTATGGAACTGACACACGACCTCATCGGCGGAAAGCTCCACGTTTACAAACGTGAGAACAGCCATGTCTGGCAGTGCTCGACCTATCTCGCCGGGCGCAACCATCGCGCCACGACGAAAGAGGCCGACCTCGATCGTGCCAAGAGCATTGCCGAAGATTGGTATCTCTCCCTCAGGCTCAAGCAACGCTCGGGCGAACTGCGAGGAGGCAAGCTGTTCAAGGCCGCCGCCGAGAAGTTCCTCCCCGAATACGAGGCGCTGACAGCCGGAGAGCGCAATCCCGAATACGTGAAAGGGCACAGCATCCATCTCAGGGTCCACTTGCTCCCCTTCTTCGGACACATGCCGGTCACCGACATCACTCCCCAAACGATGCAGGACTACCGGGTCCACCGTAGGACCAAGCCAAAGGCGGCCGAAGAGCGCGAGGCGCTTGAAGCCGAGAAGGCGAAGGAAGCCAAGGCGAAGGGTCTCCCCTATAAGCCGAAGAAGCCTTGGACGCCGCCTGCGCGATCGACGCTTCACCACGAGGTCGTGACCTTGAGGCACGTCCTCAAGACCGCGCAGCGCCAAGGCTGGATAAAATTCGTGCCCGATCTTTCGCCGCCCTATAAGTCTTCGGGCAAAATAAGCCATCGCGCTTGGTTCTCGCTCGATGAGTACAACGAGCTATGCAAGGCAACGCGCGAACGCGCGAAAAACCCGCCAAACCCTCGCTGGACGTGGGAATGCGAGCAATTGAACAACTTCGTCGTCTTCATGGTGAACACCGGACTTCGCCCGGACGAAGCCGCACGGCTTGAGTTCCGGGACGTTGAAATTGTGAATGACAAATCCACTAGCGAAACGATTCTGGAAATCAGCGTACGCGGCAAAAGAGGGGTCGGGTTCTGCAAGAGCATGCCCGGAGCAGTGTATCCCTTCGAGCAATTGCGCCAGCGCGAGAGGATAGAGAATCCCGGCGTTCGAATGTCGAAGGGCGGACCGCTTGCCAAAACCGATAACTCGGAATCGAACCGCAATACGAGCGACAAGGCGGGAATGGCTCCTAAGCTCGTTTTGCCGAAGCCGACTGACAGGCTTTTCCCGGACCTTCGGCATCATCACCTGAACGCCGTCCTGGAGGAGCTAGGGCAGAAATTCGACAGAGAGGGGCTACGGCGGAGTGCCTATTCGCTCCGGCACACCTATATTTGTCTCCGGCTCATGGAAGGAGCCGACATCTACCAGATCGCGAAGAACTGTCGAACGTCAGTCGAGATGATCGAGAAATTCTACGCCGCCCATATCAAGAACATGATCGATGCGGCGGCGGTCAATGTCAGAAGGGCAGGGTCGAACGACCCTCCCCCGAAGCGCAGAGCGAACGCTAAACGCGCTAAGGCACCGCGTAGCGGAGGGTACCCGAAGCGTCGCGGATAATTCTTGGCGAACGCCTTCCATCTTGCTAAAGGGTACTGGCCCGCCCGAGTGGTGGAACTGGTAGACGCACTGGATTCAAAATCCAGCGCCCGCAAGGGCATGTCGGTTCGATTCCGACCTCGGGCACCACAATTCATCCAGATTCGTGCGGAAAAGAGCGAACGCTCCGCACGTTGAATCCCTGGCGAAATAATGGTCGCGTTAAAAAATTCGGAAATGCGGATCATCGACGACGCCTTCGATATGCACGGCGGCTACGTTCTCGATTTTTCCGACCGCACATTTTCCGAGTTTTTCGAGGACGAGTTCGGAATTCAGATTTACGCCGAGAAATACTCATTTAATGGCACGTCGAAGGCAAAACATATGCGCGCCTTCGTCAAGGCCGAGGACGAGTTTGCCGTCGCGCGGGTGCTTCGCCAACTCTGGCAGTATCGCGAAAGCATTCCACGCTACCAAACCGCTACCGATAACGACACGCTGAAAGCGCGCCTCGTAGACCTTCTAGCGAAAATCGAGGGCGGCGGTTCCGTACCGCGCACCGACGCGATTGATCGGTTCACGCGCGACGAAACGCTTGACGAATTGGTCGCCGCAATCGAAAGGGACATCGGGGTCAATAAGCCCGAATCCGCGCTAGACAGGCTGCACACATACTGCATGAAGAAGTTCGGCCACTTGCTCGACATTCGTAGTGTCGAATGGGATAAATCTGAACCGCTCCATAGCCGTGTCGGCAAATACGTCAAGGCACTCTCGCAAGAGCGCGAATTGCGCGATGTAACGACCTTGATTGTAAAAAGCTCAATCGGTGTCTTCGAAAAGTTTAATCACGTTCGCAACAACCAGTCGTTGGCGCACGACAACGAACTGCTCGATTCTGCCGAAGCAAGATTCATTTATGACGGCGTTACGGCGGTCTTGCGCTTCGTTAAAAGCATCGAGGCAGGAAGATTCGAATCCTGACCTCTAGCCGATAATGTTGCGCATCCGGTTGGATCGAACTTTATCGGCGACGGCTGCGTCCGGGCCACGGCAGGACGCCGTCCAGTTCAGCCAATCCGTCGTTTTCGAAGGTGAGCCGCTGCTCGGAGTTGGTTTGCTCAGGGACTTCCTCGTCTTCGAACCAGACCAACGAGAGTCCCTGATCCCACGGCGAATGATACCGTGAATCCTCAAGAAGTTCGCCGCCGCGCTGCCAATCGCTAAACCAAATATCGGCAGCGATTTCCTGCGGTCCCTGACATGCCTCGCCGCCACGCAGTCGAGCCGTCAATGACCGTTCCGCCAGAACGACGCCCAGAGGTATCCATGCCTTCGCTTCGCGCAGGGCCTTTGAGCGAGCGCAATAGCGTACCTTACCTCCTTCGGAAAGAACGTAGGCACAAGGCGCGCTTGTTACAGTCGCGAACCGAGAAGCGGTCGCGGCCAACGATGCTTCGAACAAGTTTGCCAACGCCTCAACTGCCGTGAAGCCGATGTCGGATTTTTCGACATGTGGCTTGAATAGCGAAAAGGGCAGTAACAACTCCGCCGCAAAGGCATCGCAGATCACCTCGTTCGGCGGTCGCTTCGCGTAGCTCCACGATGCGGCATCGTGTTCGGAAGGCAGCCCGAGCACCGCATGAGCTACCTCGTGGCAGATGGTGAACCTTTGGCGCTCCTGCCGATGGTTCCCGTTCACGGCGATAACGAGTTTGCCATTGAAGAATGTCGAACAACCGTCTTCTTCGGCCGACATCGTTTTGTCGTACTTCACCCTGGCGCTCAATTCGGCAGCGTAGGCTTCGACCGACACCGGTACGGCGCTCGGATTGACCTTATTGACGAACGTTCTCGCCTTCATGATCGCGGTGAATTCATCCATCTGCTTCATCGTCCTCCCACCGACGGACCCTTGCGATCAGTTCGGCGTAATTCGGACGTTTGCCGCGAAATGCCAGACCGGCGACGCCCGTGAAGACGTTGAAGGAAATTGTCGGGTCTTGGAGTGTGAGTTCAACCAATTCCGGCGATGTGCCGCCCGACTGCGCCAAAAATTGAAGCATGTCGGATTCACGTTTCGCCGGTTTCAGGGACCGGGTAAGTTTGTTCAATATATCGGCGGACGGTTCGCCCTTGTCGCCCGTCTCCAGCCGATAAATATATGCGTGATCTACCTCCGCGATGCGAGCAAGCTCGCGCAGCGATAAGCCACGCTGCTCCCTCAATTTTTTCAGCAAATAGCCGAGGGCAGACTCCGGCATCGATCCTCCTTGACTCGCGGCCGACTGCCGCGTACACTGTTGTCTAGGTAGGCAACGGATCGATGGAAAGCCTAATTTTCTTGACTTCTTGCCAGTAATTACCTGACAGGTCCGTTGCCCCTGTGGACAGGCAGCATACATCTCTAGGCGATAAGTGCAAGGGATTCCTTGCAGATTCGGAGAACAACATGACAGACGAGCATAACCAGCAACCGCCCGCTGGCGAAGTGGCGGAATTGAAAGAGGAGGTGGCCGTTCTGACGGAAGAGGTCGAAGTTCTCGAAGAACTCATCGACCTCGAAGAATGGGCCAAGGCCGGCAAAGAGCCGAAGAAGGCGAAGCGCTACCGCATCCGCATCGACAAGGAGCGTTACGTCGTCGAGGTCCATTCCATGGACGGCCGTCAAATCCTCGCCCTGGCCGACAAGACGCCGGAAAAGTACCAACTTTCCCAAAAGTTGCACGGCGGCGTCATCGAGCCAGTCGACCCGGATCAGGTGGTCGTGTTTCACGTCCACAAGGTCGAACGCTTCCAAACGGTCGCCCGCGACTGCACCGAGGGCTAAGTCGATGCGCCGGCAGTTTCAAATGCCCGAGGAGGACGAAGAGATCCTCAACGCGAGCGGAATGAAATGGGAGACCGTGAAGGAAGGCGAAGCCAAGTGGCTTATCCTTCCCGAGTACGGCCTCCCAGCCGGCTTTAATCACGGTGTGGCCGGTGCGGCTTTTCGCATTGCGCCGTCCTACCCGGACGCCGCAATCGATATGGTCTATTTCTTCCCCGGCCTCGCACTCACCAACGGCAAGCCCATTGGCGCGCTGTCGGTCTTTCGCTTGGACGGCAAGGATTACCAGCAATGGTCACGACACCGAACTGCCCAGAATCCGTGGCGTAAGGATGTGGACAACATCGGAACGCACCTTGTTCTGGTGAGGGACTGGCTGAACAAGGAAATTGGGAAGTAGGTCGAAATGCCGACGAAGCTGCGACTGACACAGGCCGACCACCGAAGGCTCAAAGCGCACCTATTTCCGGGCGATGGCAATGAGGCGGTCGCTGTCGCGCTATGCGGCCGACGGCGAAGCACGACGCACCATTGCCTAACGGTGCAGTCCGTCGTCCCGATCCCTTACGACGAATGTCAGGTCAGGACGCCGTACCGGGTCACCTGGCCGACCGACCGACTTGTACCGCTGCTGCACAAAGCTGCTCAGCGCGATCTTGCGATCTTGAAAATTCATAGCCACCCCGGCGGATACGCCGACTTTTCCGACATCGACAATGCGTCGGATGCGGACCTGTTCAACTCGGTCTTCGGCTGGACCGATAGCAGATTTTCCCACGCCAGCGCCATTATGCTTCCAGATGGGCGCATGTTCGGCCGTGCCGTCCTGCCCGATGGGTCATTCGAGCCGCTCGAATCCATCTTGGTGCCGGGTGACGATCTGCTCATGTGGCCGAGTGCCAGCCAAGTTGCGTTACCATCCTTCGTGCAGCGCCATGCTCAGTTATTCGGGGCCGGCACAACCCGCTTGCTGCGCGGTCTCGCCGTCGCCGTTGTCGGCTGCTCCGGCACGGGCAGCCCCCTTATCGAACAATTGGCCCGCCTTGGCGTGGGACGCTTGGTTTTGATCGATCCCGATTTCGTCGAGGCGAAGAATCTCAACCGCATTCTCAACTCTACGCGCGAGGACTCCTACCTAAAGCGTGAAAAGGTCAAGGTCATGGCGCGGGCAATCGCAGCAATGGGGTTCGGTACCGAGTTGGAGATCATTTCGGACAATTTGGCGACGCCCCGCGCTATCCGGGAAGTCGCGGAATGCGATGTGGTGTTCGGTTGCATGGATGGCGTTGAAGGCCGGCATCTTCTCAACCGGCTCGCAGCCTATTATCTGCTGCCATATTTCGACCTGGGCGTGAAACTGGAAGCCGATGGAAAGGGCGGCATTAAGGAAGCGTGCGGAGCCATACATTATGTGCGCCCGGATGGCTCAACCTTACAGGAGCGCGGCGTCTACTCCGACGAAGACTCAAAAGCAGCCGGGTTGTGGCGCACCGATCCTCTGGCCTATCGAGATCAATTGCGCGCGGGCTATATACACGGCGTTGCGGAAGACCGGCCCGCCGTCATCAGCATCAATATGAACGTCGCGAGCGCGGCGGTGAATGAGTTATTGGCGAGGCTGCATCCGTACCGCCTGGACGATAACGAAGAATCTGCGGTGCTGCGCATTAGCTTCATCCAAGGTCAGACCTACCGCGAACGCGAGTCTGGCGGTGCCGGGCAGTTCGCCAAGCATCTCGGTAAGGCGGATGTCCGTCCGCTTCTGTCCATGCCCGAGCTAAGTGAGGAAGTCGCGTGAATTGGTTAGTCACACCGTTTGTCTGGATTGCCCGACAGCTCAGGCAAGTAGCGAGCGAGATATCCTCGCTCTCGTTCAAAAAGAAACCCCGAATTTATCGTGCCGTCAGGGTCGAGGATTTGCCGGACGAACCCAAACCGTTCGCCGTCTACGTTGCCGGGGAAGGGTCAAACGCGTGGGCCGCGAGCATGGTATGCCCATGTGGGTGCAAGGAGATCATCGAACTGAATCTGCTGCAAAAGGTCAGGCCGCGATGGCGGTTCGTCGAACATAAGAATGGTGCGGTAAGTCTTGAGCCTTCGGTTTGGCGACAAAGCGGATGCCGCAGTCATTTCGTATTGCGCGAGGGCTTGATACGCTGGTGTCGCTAAGCGCGCCGTCTTCTGAAAATACTGTCTGATAGGAAATCTTTCAATTTATGAGCGTCCTCGCAACGGTGGGTTCTGGAGCTTGGTTCTGGCTACGCGACACAGCCACGGTCGGGGGTGTGGCGGGGTTTGTGTACGCGGGAATCAATTTCACCTTGAACGGCTTGAAGGAGCGGCCGATTTTGGAATGGACGACCTCTCGATCGATCCACAATTCGAACGCCGAGCGCACCCTTGCCGTGAACATAAGTCTTACCGTTTACAATCGATGCCCGGCACAACTTGAACTACGCGGCTTTAGGATACTTTCACCGCCAAACTTTGAAATACCGTCTTACAACGACCGGCACTACGGAAATTTCTTTGGCGTGTGGAAGGTAATACAGCCCTATGCTCCGTATGCTCCCGAATTTCCATCCGCAAGCGGAGGATTCGATTTGGGAATTGCGCCCTTACCAAAAATTGAAATAGAGGCAGTGTTAGTATCTCGGGGTGCCTGGCTGTGGGCGACGCGTCGCCGATTTACAATTGCGCCGACCGAAATACCATCGTGATTGACAAACGACCGCCCCCAAATTTCTCAATAGACGAATCGTAGATTCGCGATTATCGGTGAACAGAATGCTGTATTCTGTTCACGCTTTTTTCGCTGCGTCAATCGCCGCGACTCGCTTTTTCCCGCATGTCGCGCAACGACCTCGCGCATGACGCACACACTGTTCGACAAAATCGGCAATCGAAAATACCTCGTTGCGCGCGAAAGATTTTCGTTCGCGTCCGCGGCGTTCGCGGAAGGAGGAGATGTTGGGGCGTTCTGTCTCACTCTCGCGTTCACCGGTGCGCGGATTTCCGAGTTGCTCGCGCTTACGCCTGAGCGCATCGACCGCGCGGGCGGAGTCATCGTGCTTGAAACTCTAAAGCAGCGTAAACGCGGGCGGTTTCGCGCGATACCGGTGCCGGCGCGATTGTTCGCGGTGCTCGAACGGGTACTCGGAGTCGCTGCGCCTTCGCGCGACCCGCGAGAGCGCCTGTGGAAGTGGGGGCGCACGACGGCGTGGAAGCGCGTGAAGACGGTCATGCGTACAGCCAAGATCAGAGAAGCCTTGGCAACGCCGAGGGCGGTACGTCATGCCTTCGGAGTGGAGGCCGTGCAGAGCGGCGTCGCGCTCAATGTCCTGCAACGCTGGATGGGTCATGCTCGAATCGAAACAACGGCGATCTACGCCGATGTAACCGGGAAAGAAGAGCGCGCGCTCGCACGCCGCACATGGAAACGGCTGCAAAAGGCTCTCAAATACTAGTTTTTGCAGCAGCGTATCGCGAGCGCAGCCGTGAACGGAATACAGCAAAGTGTTCACGTCAGGGCTGGCGGCGATCAGCCATGCCCGTGGCTAAAGGGATTTTTGCTCATGCGCCGGTTATCGAGGACTTGCGCCGTGACCGGTGAAAGGTCGGAGGACATGATGTTTAGTATTTATCCGCGTCCGGTGTTCCTGATGGCTCTGTTCGCAGCGTCACTTACATTTTGGGCTGTGGAGGCTGACGCTACTACGGCAGCGGACGTAGCGGCGAAGGGCGCACAGTATTATTGGCAGGCGTCCGGCTTTATCAAATGCGATGGCGATTACTACTCCTACTCCCCAGCCGTCGGTGGAATGATAGCCGATATAGTCGAGTACAAAAACGTTGTTATCCACCCCATTGAGTGGGAGGAGCTTCCACCGGTTGACCGGCTCAACGGTTACGAATGGCGCGCCGTTACAAAAATGGGTTTTGGGTTTTCGCGAAAGCACGATAGCAGCTCGCCCCGCTGGACGGATTGGGAAGAAAACAAGCGCGACCCTGAAGCAATTACTATCGAAAAGCGTTTCGGCGCCGTCTCAATTTCATACGACTCCCCACTGCAAGGTTACCCACTCACATGTGCTGATATACCGAAGGGATAAATCGATCCAACCTAAGAAATCCTACTTACGTTTTCAGGTTCACGGGTTGATACCCCGACGGTGGCCGGCTGCATGGCGACACGTCGTTCGAAGGCCGCAGCGTATTTTTTCCATTCTTCGGGATAGTGCCTAGCGAAAATTTGACGCCATTGCTTGTCAACAATCGTTTTTTTTGTAATTCGTCGATGGCCACGAAAAATGGCGCTGAGGGAGGAGTTATCTATTTTCAGGTGTCGCGTTGCCTTGACGATATCGAGATTCTTGCCGCCCAATATAAGCCACAGGACATGCGCAAAACTGGCTTTGTCCGACGGTTCGCGAGTTGGAAAGCCGGTGCTTTTAGGCAGCTTTGCAATGAACGAAGTGAAAGCCGAAGAATGCCGCCGCCAGTTATCAGGATAATGTGTCGCGAGAATCGCTTCCCATTGTTTTTCTGCCAGACCATTTTGCGAAATTGTTCTTCGGCCCTGAAAAATCGCGGTGAGCGCTGGACGATCAATTTGAAGCCGCCGCGCCGCTTCGGTAAAGCGACCGGCTTCTCCGCCGAGGATTTGCCATAGGACATAACCAAAACTCGTTTTGTCTTTTGGTTCAAGACTCAAATACGCCATGCTGGGCATGGTTGCCGCATATTTCTCGAAATCGTCGGAGTGTTTCCGCCAGCGTTCCGAGTAGTGTGTTGAGAGAATCTTGCGCCATCGCTTTTGGATTATCGCTTGTTGGGAAATCCGTTTCTTGCCATGAATCACGTTGCTGAGAGAGGGGCGCGCTATGCCAAGCTGTTGCGCCGCGAGGCCCTTATTTGCGTTCTTTCCGCCGATGATAAGCCAGAGAACATAGCCAAAGCTGGCCTTATCCTTTGGCTCGCCGTATGTCGTGGCTGAGTTTTTCACGCGCCGCTATCCTATTTCGTGCAGGTCAATCCGCAACCGTGCCAGACGACAGACAATGCGGCTTGGAAAATCAGATGAGAACCACTGAAGGAGTAGCATCGCTGTATGCGCCTCTCTGAAACCTCTATATCCCGTCGCGATCCATGCCTTCCCTCAGTGACGCTGGGCGCGCCCCACCAGGCTTTAGACGCCGGGCTTAATCGTCGTTGGCGGCGTTTTTGGCGGTACCTCTCCCGGCGGTCCCGACCCAAACAAATTTGCTGCTATCTCTTTAGCGCCTGATCCAACAGACTTCCCGATTTTCTCGGCATTGGAGCTTAACTGTCCCATCGCTTGCTGACCGGCATAGCCCGAAATGACGGTTCCAATATTTTCGATCCTTTCGGCATCTCCCATTTTCGGAATAGCCTGACCCTGTGCGCCCATCCATCTCAAAGCTTGTTCGGGCAGATGATCGATCAGCATGAAGCAATGATTCGAGGTGACGTACAAAACGCCGACGTAGAGTATAGAGTAAATAAGCCTCGACAATGTGGCGTAACCGGAAGCCGTAGCACCCGCGCCAGCTACTGCGATTGCATATCCATAATTAAGAAAGCTGAGCGCGATCATGAACATGATCAATCCGCAAATCAGCCCGAAGACGACTAAGACCGGGCGTACGAAGAGATTGAATACGAAGAAATACGCTGCCTTCGCTTTCTCCCCCGACAGACCTTCGCCTTCGGGCGATAGATGCGCCAATGCAACTAACGGGATGGCGATAATTGCCTCTACGATCGCCGCGACCCATGCGATAACAGCGAAGAAAAAGCGCATGAATGGCATCACCGGTAAGAGAAAAGCTAGAACAAAACCGGCAGTCCAAAAAATCAGAGCGATAAACATCATGAGAGAGCCAATGGCGCTTCCAGCCGCACCAACCATACCGCCCGCACCGGAAAGCCCTCCCAACAGCTTTTTCAAGGAAGAAGAGCTGCCATCAATTCTGGCCTTCAGGACACTTTGGGTTCCGGAGTCGAGACCTTCCAATAATCCCGAGCCAGCTTGAATCGCCACCCCATATCCCACAAGCTGCATTGCGGCTCTGATAAAGTTGTGGCCAAGGAGTGACATCTGCGCAATGGGGTCATTGCCGTTGACCTGAACGCCGAGTGTAAAACCCTTTGCACCAGGATTGGGTGTTGAACTATCGCATACGTTACTTTGATCATCTTCCGTCCACACGTTATAGCTCTCGGCTATCCGTTCTATTACCTTAAACATGAAGCCGACTAAGCCGTCCCCATCTTTGGGGCCAACATCTAAGCCGACCATTGCTGAACATCCAACGTTGGTGGTACTCGGAGCGTTGTTAATTGCTGCATATTGAAGGGTATCGAAATTGGCCAAATCCGTAGCAACAAGAAGCGGTATATTTGCGCCGTCGGGGTCCGACGCTCCAGTCAAATTTAGTTCGGGTGCTTGAGAGTCAGGTTTTGGTGGTGTGGTTTTCGGCATGCTGCTGGATGCAGCATCGGCAATGTCGGCCTGTATGCGACTGATCGTATTCAGAAATGCACCAGCCATAACCCAGCCGTAAGGCTTCATCGTATTGACCGCAGCGCTTATCTGATTGCCCACTTGGCTATTGCTTATACTGTTGGCAATACCTTGATCGACGTTCTGTTGATAGGTGCCGATAGCGTCCTGGAAAGAAGAATCGAGCGGTATGCTCGATGAGATCGGAGTTCCAGGGACAGGTGGAAGAACATTGTTGATTTCTTGAGCGGCGGTATCGAATGCACTCATGCTGGATTGTATCGCCTGAGTTTGTGCTTGTGCCGCCGCTTGCTCCAATGCATTGGCGAAATTACCGCTATTCGGTGACGAACTACCGCTGCTGCTTGCAATGAAATATGAGCCACAAATATCCTGATCTGCCCCTGAATTACCGGAATAATGGGTTGTAGTGCCGGCAGGAGAAGTCGATGTGGTCGGTGTCATGATTGCCGCGCTCAATCCAGCGAGGGTTGTGTGATAATTCCAAGATATTTTGCATGCCTCCATGCGGATGATAGCGATTGCAACCTGCTGCTGCAGGGCCGCGGCGGGCGATGTTGCCGTGGTGTTATAACTTGCCAACTGCGTCAAAAACACGCCCCACACGTTGCTGGCAAGCGCGGAACCAAGTTCGGCCATTTTAATGACGATAAACTGACCCGAGTTAAGGCCGCCATTGATGGGGACCAACAAGCCTATCGCGACGACAAGACGAATTGGTGCCCAAATCTGGCTAGCGCGCTTACCCATCGGAACACCGTGGTGCGCCGTTTCCACGACCATCGCGGCAAGGTGGTAGAATAGGATAATTGCAGCGACGATGAGAATCGCATCGCTATACATAGCCAATGCGGTCATCAAAGCGCCCTGCAAAGCGACGCTGCCCTGAAACGGATCAGGCATCGTCGCCGTCGCATCGCCATATGTATCTGAGAGGGTTGGGTAACTGCTGTTAGCGCCCCCACTTGGCCCGATAAAAAGATAATTCAGCCATGACTGCGCAACATCTTCGGCTCCTGGCGTAAAAAGACTACCCCCTCCTGCGCCATTTGTTGCCGCATGAGCATGGCCAACAAAAAGTGACAGCAAGGAAAAGACAGCTACAACCGCGCTGAAGGCCATCATGCCGGTTATGGCAAAGAAGAGGATGGTTTGCGGCAAACTTTCGCGGGTAAAGCGCAGATTGCGCCACGCAGTGCCGATGATGCCCGACAAGGTAAGACGCGTGTTCGAATCGTGCAGGCCGGGATAATCTTTCGGGATCAGCATATATGAAGCGAAGACCGTCGCCATCAGTTGCAAAAAGATGCGGGTGCTTTCGCGCAATGGACTGATCGCGGGACCCAATTGCGGATTGAACAACCAGCCCAAAACGGAGCGTTTTATGGCCTTCGGCGTGCCGGAGCGCGCGGTTGGGAGTGGAGTCATAACCATAATTAATATATAATACAGAATGGTAAACGATTCATTATTTAGACGTTATACTGTAAATACAACCTGTTGGATGAAAACTAGGTGCCAATAGTTCTAGTATACATTGATGATATTATAGTGGGTAGTCGATTATGTATTGTTTGATAGATATAAGACAGCAGTGTTTTCTACGCACAACCGAATATTGACATGACTTTATAAGCTTCCAGAGCGGTTTACCAAATTCAGGATCGTAATCCGTCTAACGCGCACAGCTCTGCGGTATCCAATCCCAACCATCGCTGTAGTCCGTGGGCGCGCCGCTTCGCGACCGGGCTCTACTCGGCTCGTCAAAGTGAGCGTCACCGAACCCGCAAGCGGGTTCGGCCCATTCGGGTGACGATCCCTCGCGCGTTGCTACGCAATATCAGCTGAGGATGTATTTGACCTGATCCGGCAGTTCGGAAACTCCGGGCAGCCGGTCGGCAAAGTCGTTCGGCCCGGCAGCTATCCCAAAGAAAACATTGGGAAAATCGAAAATGTTGAGTTGTGCACAAAGACTCCGTATACGGAGCAAATGCATTTAGAGGAGAAGATAACGAAATTCGCTGTTTCGGTTGGCGTGCCGAGTGACGCTCGGGAATCCTTCACGCTCGCCGTCAAGCTGCTTGTTGCGGCCACGAAATCAGGCACGGATGCCGCAAGAACGAATAAGCTCCCGCTTCCTAAAAGAGCGCCAGAGCTGTTCGTGAAACGGCGCAACTCAAGCGAAACCATAGTCGATTTTCTGCGGCGCGTCTGGAAGCCATGGATGGATGCCGGCTCACTTACGCGCAACGACCTTAGAAAACTGGATCAGAGCGCGGCACGGGGCATTGACAATTGGCTCGCCAAGAACTCGCTGCCCGACGACATAAGAGTGCCGACCAAAAAAGAACTGAACGATTCTATTATCGCGCAAGGAGGCATAGGGGCGATCCTTTCATCTCCTGGGCTCGCACAGGTTTACGCTTCGCGCTTGCGCAGCAGCGCTCGCGCCGCGAAATCCGGATCAAGACCGTCTTAGTGCGGTGACTGACAGAGGTTTCTGCCATTCGCTAACGATCCCTCGCGCGGAAGCTTGCGGAGGGTTCCGGTACACCCACCGGCCGTACATACAGCATCGGTTCGCAGTACCATCAAGCCTTGTCCGAAGTAGCATTGCGAGCAGCCGCGTAGCGCGCCTTCGGCGTTGCCGGATGGTCTTTGGTAGGACGACATTGGCCTCCCACGTTCGCCCACCTAGCTTCACGGCATCCCGCCGACAAATCCGCTTGTATCCTCGTTCTTGATGAGCGTCAGGCGGACGCCGACATGACGGCAGCCCATTTTCGGGCAGGCGAGGTGCTTCGCGACTTCGTCCAAATGCACATCGCGATGAACCACTTTCAGGAGAAGTTGGATCGGGCTTTGCAGCCAAACGTGAAGGCACCTCATGCACGTCGCTTCGATGATCACGCTATCATCGAGATCGCGTAAGGCCGTGTCTTCGAGCCACGTCACCAGAAATCCTCCGCCGAAGGAATGCGGTTGAAGGCAATCTTGCCTCCGGCGTATCCGCCCGGAGGCTGAGTCCAAGCGCCAAGAGTGACGACCCGCTTCCCGAATTTTCGGTTCAGCAGGTCAACGGTGTTGGTGATCAACTCGCACTTCTGCCGTGCGCCATCGTCATTTTCGAGCAAATCGAGCTGGCGCGCATTTGCCGGGGACAGATCGAGAAGGGTAACGCCGACGCGGATAATTTCGGCGCGTTTGGGTATTTCGGCGCGAGCCTTTTCCCAAAGTGCAGCGAGTGCCGCAAGGCACGCATGATCGTCCTGGACGCAATGCAACTGACGCTGCCCAAACCAAGTGGAGCCCCGGATATCGAGCCAGAGCCAAAGCCTGCCGGCGTAAAAGCCATCGCGCCGCATACGCCGCGCCGCTTTGGTAAGCAGGAGGCGAGAGCACGCCAAGCTGTGCTCGGGATCGCGCCATTCGGGAGGCAGGACGCGGCCATGTCCGAACATGCCGCGTGAGGTCGGCGTCGCCTGAATGTCGTAACCGTGAAGCGCATACCACATGCGCTCACCGTTCACGTTTCCCCATAACGCTCGCAAATGTTTGGGCTGGCTGTGCCAAAGATCGGCGATGGTCAGAATCTTTGCACGGCTAAGGCGCTCTTCTATTCGTTTGCCGACGCCCGGTATGTCTTCGAGCGGCAACGCGAGGAGAGGGCCAGGCATGTCGGCCGGGTTCCAGATGGTGACGCCGTTCGGCTTATCCACCTTGCACGCGATCTTTGCGAGCAAGCGGTTGGCGGCGAAGCCAATTGAACAGGTGATATACTCGCCGACGTTGTGGCGGATTCTGTCCTTAATCCGCTTTGCAAGCGCCGATGGCGCTGCGATTGTCAGTTTATCGAGCTTGCAAGCGAGTTCGTCGATGGACTTCACGGTCTCAATCGGAATCTCGCACGCGATTTCATTCAGCAGAGCGTTATGCGCGCGGCGGAACAAGTCCGGGCGCTGCGTGACGAGAACAATGTCGGGGCAAAGCGCGCGCGCTTCCGGAACGCGCATCACGTTTTTGCAACCAGCGGCCTTCGCTTCTTTCGAGCAAGCGATCACAACCGTCGAATTCGCGGCAGATGTTTCGAACGGAATGACGCCGACCGGCCGACCTCTGAGATCGGGGAACGCTTGCTGCATTACGGACGCAAAGAACCCGTCGAAATCGAGATATAATTTTTCAATGGTCTCTGGCTTCCGCATGTCCTATGTCCCTCCCGGAAGCGGATGATAGAACGAAACGGGAACGAAAGAGTCAAGCAGCAAAAGAGTCGGGGGCCAACTATGTGCAATCGCTACGAAAATCACGGCTCTGTCAGCCACATCCGCGCCATCGTGCGCGAGATAAACCGGATTCTGAACACGACATCGGCGACAGACAATCTCGCGCCGCAGGACAACATCTACCCGGATCAGGATGCGCCGATCTTGCGGAATGCGCCCGACGGTTCGGTTGAACTCACGATGGCGCGTTGGGGTTTCCCCCCGATACCGGGAGAAAAGCCGCCGATCACGAACATCCGCAATCTGAAAAGCAAATGGTGGGCGCAGGTGAATCGCGAATGGTTGACCGCGCGTGAGTACCGTTGCCTCGTCCCGTTCACCGCATTCGCGGAGCCCGTCGTCAACTCGAAATGGTTTGTCGTGCCTGGACACGAGGTTGCGTGCTTCGCAGGTGTTTGGCGACCTTGGCGAGGCGAGCGCCTCGCCGAACAACCCGGACAAAAGCGCCGCGCGCGCGAAGAACGCGACTGGTCGCTTTTCTCATTTCTGACCACGGACGCGAACGATATCGTTCGCCCGGTGCACGAGAAAGCGATGCCGGTCATTCTCGTCGATCGTGCCGAGCAGACCGAATGGCTTGAGGGCGGCGCTGAGAGCTTGCGGCTGCAACGTCCTTTGCCAAACGAGATGCTAACGATCCGGGCGTGAGCGCGTCCTGCGGATCGGGCTCTACTCGCTACGCTCACCAAGCCCGCAAGCGGTCTCGGCCATTCGGTAACGATCCCTCGCGCCTTTGGTGGCATTCAATCGGTGATGCAATGCGGCAGTGACTTTGGTACGCTGTTGCGTAACTCTGGACATCAAAACTCTCGTTCCCTGCGCATAAGGAATACGATGGATAAAGCCACCGAGATCGCTTCCGATTACACTGTGGCTGACTATTGTCAGGTCAGGGAACGTCTTGACCCAGAAACGCCCGACTCTCGCGATTGGGTGGAGGTAATCGCGGCATTCAAGCGCCGCATACAAGAGCGCTTCTTGCAACCGATCAAGGAACTCGCCAGCCACGACAAGGAGGACCCGCTGCCTTTCCGTCCCGGGGCCGCAATCCTTGCGCTCGATTGCCTATTGATCGACACGATCCAGTCCTTTCGCGAAGGACGAGGTACGACACATGAGATAAATCCCGCGCAATCGTTCAAATCCTTTTTGAGATCGTCACGATTTTCCGAGTTCAACGGACGAGATCGAGATGAGTTTTTTCAATACGTGCGCAACGCGCTCCTTCACAATGGCGAAACGAGGAAAGATTGGAAGTTTCGAATCGATACCGATTCGCTTCTTACCAAAAACCGGGACACGGGAACGCGAACGATACATCGTCGCATTTTTCATGCGCGCGTACTCCGGGAATTTCGCGAGCTGTGCGATAATCTCAGGTCTCCGGGAGACAAGAATGCAAATGCCCGCCGCAGATTTTTGCGGAGGATGGATGCAATTTGCGGTGTCAACATGCCCGTTCTACGAAACTTCTACTTTGCTTACGGGTCAAATTTGCTTGAGCGCGAAATGCTGCGCACCGCCTCTGGGGCGCAACCAGTGGGGCCTGCATATCTGCCCGGCTACCGTTTGGAATTTGCGAAGCATTCGGTGACCCGGAATGGTGACGCGGCAAATATCGCGAAGGATGCTTCCCGTATGGTCTGGGGTTTTGTCTATCAGATGGACGACGCTGACAAGTTGCACCTTGCAGACCGCGAAAAGGGTTATAGCGAGATCCAACTGACTGTTTTTCTCGTGGATAACGAGGACGAAACTCAACAACGGGTATTTTCTTTCGTTGCTATTGAGCCGTGCCCAAAGCAATGCGGGCCAAGCGCCGACTATTTTGGTCTCGTGACAGAGGGAACCGAAGCTCGCGGATTTCCCGTCGAATATCTCCAGGACCTGAAACGTCGCTACGCACTGAAGTAAGACTTCCAGCTTCAGATAGCTAAGGGGCTCTGCCCCTCGCGCGCGCAAGGGTTTGTGCGCTTTGGCGCACCTCAGGCCGCGTATCCCCGTTCTTCCTCCGCTTCGCTCCGTGCAGAACGGGTGATCCCCCTCGCGCCCTTCGCCCATTGCACTTGCTAACCCCGGTCTCGCCGACGGGCAGGGGTTCACAGCGCGCGCGCTTGCGCTGGAACCCGAGCACGGAAGGCAAGGACATGACCGGACAGAGATTTATCGAGATCAACGGCAAACGCCTTTTGTGGCGTGACCTTCTCAAACTTCGCCGCGAGCAAAAGCAGGCATCGGCGAACGCAAGACAGCCTGCGCTCTTCGAACTCATAGAAGACCGGCGACCGCCTGCCGAACGAACGACGGCAGGGCGGTATCAGGAGCCGACCCTCTTCGCCCATCCCGAACGGGAGGGCTGAAACCATGACAGCGAACGCAAGTCCGCGAGCGGATATCTATTCTCGCGTCACGGGCAAAATCGTGGCCGATCTCGAAAAAGGAGTCCGCACCTGGCTCAAGCCGTGGAGCGTGGAGCACACTGCCGGACGGATTACCCGCCCACTACGCGCAACCGGCCAGCCCTACAACGGGATCAATATTCTCATGCTCTGGAGCGATTCCGTTACCAAGGGGTTCCTTTGCCCTATCTGGATGACCTACCGGCAAGCTGGCGAACTCGGCGGACAGGTGCGCAAAGGCGAGCATGGCTCGCCGGTCGTCTATGCCGAGCGCATCACGCGCACCGAGACCAACGCCAAGGGCGAGGAGGTCGAGAACGAGATTCCCTTCATGAAGGGCTATACCGTTTTCAACTGCGAGCAGATCGAAGGGCTGCCGGCGCATTTCTATCCGACGCCGGAACCGTCCCGCGAGACCGTCGCGCGAATTGCAGCCGTCGAAGGGTTTGTCTCACACACAAAGGCAAATATCGTGCATGGCGGCAGTCGAGCCTGCTATGTCGCCTCGACGGACAACATTCACCTGCCTTGCATCGACTGCTTTCGCGACGCGGAAGGATACTACGCGACCCTGTTGCACGAATTGACCCACTGGACGAAACACGAGGCGCGGCTCAATCGCGAATTTGGGCGCAAGCGGTGGGGCGATGCTGGCTACGCCGCAGAGGAACTCGTTGCCGAACTTGGCGCGGCGTTCCTGTGTGCCGACTTGGGCATCACGCCGGAACCGCGTGAGGATCATGCTGCCTATCTCGCATCGTGGCTCGAAGTGCTTAAGAACGACAAGCGCGCGATCTTTACGGCGGCGGCCTATGCGCAGCGCGCGGCGGACTTCCTGCAAGGTTTGCAGCCGAAGAAGGCATGATCGGATTAAGAAAATTCGGCGAGCCGTCCTCGGACGGCTCGCCTTTGTGTGAGCACCGGATAAGGACGCATGGGTCGCGAGGCGCTGTATCAAGCACTCTGTTGTGCAGCGTCCTGGGCACCACAAACTCGCTTGACTCCGTATTCGACGTTTTCTAGCTTCGTATTGAGCAGAGTATTTGTGTGGAATATGCAAATAACTTTTGCCGCTACGACGCAGTAAGCACCAAGGAGGATGATGGCATCACGCACCCGCACAATGTGGCTCTTTAATTTCGCATTGCTTGGAGTGCTTTGGTGTTCATCTGCCTGCGCCCAGAACCTACCTTCCGGTCAATGCGATGTGACAACAGGCGGTATTGTCTCGCCCGCGTGTCCTTCGGGCAATCCAAACGGGGTTATCAATATCCCGCCGAACAATCCCGATATGGTGGCAGCTACGAACCCGCCTTATCAGGCAGCGCGTAGTGACATGGGGTCTGCGATGACACCCATCGATGTGTGGAACTATTGCCGCTACGTCGATAACGGCTCCGCCGGCATCTCGATTTTTGTGCCGTTCAACACGAACACGGAGTGGAGCGACTTTCTTGCCAAAGCCCCGAATTTCGTCTCACTAGAACATTGCTCAAAGCCTACCTCTTTTAGTATTCCACCGAACGATCCGAACAATCCCAGTCCGCCTTGCCTTCCTGTCACGTTGCCCCCGCAGCCGGCAAATTATCCTTATGCAAGGTTTGACCAAACAACCGGCACTGGCTCAACCCAAACGGTCACGCTCCAGTTTGCGTGCAAGGATGCGAGCGGCAATCCTTGGATTGAAACCGTTACCGCCACATCCACGGGTCTTGATTCCGATACCAATAATCCTAGCTGGACACCGCCGGTGATTACCTACAGCGGCAACGCCGCTATCTACGGGCAGTGCGGCGCTGCCAACGGTAATTCCTATGCAACCGCTGCGTCCGTCAATGCGGCCGGCCTTTGCAATGCCGGTACAGCATCGCCAACCTCCGTCACCGATCCGGGGCCGTGGGGCTGGGAATGCGATGGGACGAACGGCGGCACCAACGCCGGTTGCTCAGCGTCTCTCTTGGCATCGTATTGCGCGCTTCCGCATGAGGGCATCTGTTTTAATGGTCAGGTGTGCTACGTCAACAATCTCCAGGATTATCCTCTTTGTGTGAGCGGTGCGACGATGTCGAATTACACCGACACACGTATCGACGACGTCGAGACCATGACGGGTACGTGCTCCGAGAATGGTGGTGGTCAAAATTGTGTTCGAATAATAACTCATCAGTGTGTGCCACCGAATTGCTGAGGAAAAGCGCCGCTGATCGTCTTCAGGTTTTCCGATGCTAGCCACATGATCGGCAGCGGTAAAAATCGTGTCATCCTATATCTCGCGTGACAGTGAGGGACGCGGAAAAGACATTTCGAGCAACAGCGGAAATAGTGCCTACACCTATATATGCCCAGTCATGTATCGCTGAGCACCCCAAGCGCACGCAAGCGCGTTGCTGAATCGGTGCAGCTACGATTAAATCAAGCCATGCGCGTTTGGCGGGGAATTTCTGCCGTGGATTTATCGGCCCTTCTGCACACCTGATTTGGAGCGCTCGGGCTTATCGGCTTAGTTGCTCCGTACCTTTTGAAGATCAGTGGGCCACTTATCGGCCTCGAATTGATGCGTGTTCTACAGGCGCGCGCGCCGCCGTCAAAACCGAACGGGGAACCCGCTCCCAATGAAGAATTGCGAGCACCCCATTACGGCAAGTGCCTTTCGGCCTTTTGACCGCTGCGCTTTTTCGCGCCTCAGGACGAAACGCATCGAGGCCGCGATCTGCGTGGCCCCACAGTTGAAAGGATACTAAAATGAGCAACAAGAAAACCGCCAAGGCCCTTCCTACACATCGCATCTACGCTGTGTCTCGAAACGGTGAACAGAATGCAACATGGGCGGAAATCGGCGCTGCTTGGCCGCACAAGGACGGCGGTGGTTTCAATCTCACCTTCACGGCCCGTCCGCTCGAAGGCGCACAGATCGTCCTTCGCACGCCAAAGGCAAAGAAGGGGGGCGCTCTATGAGCGCCTTACCTTCCCGCCGGTATCGCGTCGTCGTCCTCGAATGGCTGTCGCATGTGGCAGTCATCGAGGCGACCTCCTCCGAGGAGGCGGAAGCCAAAGCTATGGAGCTTTGGAGTTCCAATGACGAGACTGAAGTGTTCTCGTTCAATGATAGCGGTATCGACGGAGTCCAGGTCGAAGAGCTTTCGTCTTGAGCTTTCGAAAATCGGCTCGCCCATCCGGGCGAGCCGAGATCGCTTTGGCGAAATCAACCGCCTGTCACGGCGACAGCGGGTTGTGCCCGCCACGGCGCGGCAGGAATTCCGGCCGCGCTAGCACGGCGCGGATATTTTGCAGCGTTGCGAGCGTATCGGCTTGCTCGCTTGATCCTTCCGGCAATTCTGCCAACTGGATCGAGAGCGATGCGTGAAGCTCGGTCAGTTCGATCAGTGTCAGGCAGAGCAGTTCGGTTATCGTCAGTACTTTCATATTTTCCTCCGTTTGCTTCGGCCGCGACGGTCGCGGTCTTCATGCGGATGGCTCTGAAGCCGAAGGGAGGCGGCGGCATCGCTTGCGACCGGAACGAAGAGGAGGAGCGCAGGGCTTGCCTGCGCTTGCGGCCCAAAGCCGACCGGCGGCGTTTCATGGCCGCAGGAAGATCGTGCGTCGCGTGCGAGCAGGGGGGATATATGACTGGCGGTGAACGGCACTGCCGCCGACACGGGTTGACGATCCGTTCGGCAACGCCTGCGAGAGCCGGATCGCAGGCCGACAAGTTAATTCTGCGAGGCGAGTCAATTGGTGTGTAAAGCGCACAATGGCTTAATTATCCAAGCTGTCTGGTTAGCGCTGCGCGGCTGAACGCGACGAAAAACGGTTTGACAGGAACCGCGAACTTTCCTACCAAATCAGACATGGCGACATGTTCACACGTCGCCATGAAAGCCGGAAACGGCATTCGCCCGGTGCGGTGGCCCGAAGGGGCCGCAGTTCGCGCGACAACAAAAAGGGTGTGGTTATGACCAAAAAATCCGTCAGGTTCGCAGAGCCCGTAAGGGTCGGTCGGTCTGCGCCGAAAAAAAAACCAAGGCCCGGCTTTAACAACGAATATTTTATGTTTAAGGACGGGCGTAAGCCGAGCGGTCTCGCGGGCGAAAAAATCTTACAGGACATGAAAGCCGGCACCGAGAAAAGTCAGTACACCGCGCCGAGCCGCGAGGGTAAGGTGCAACTAAGCGCCTGGCTCGACCCCGAATACAAATCGAACATGCGCGCGATCCAGATGCATCATCCTTTGAAAAGCCTGCAAGACCTCTACGCGGAAGCGCTCGACGATCTTTTCGCAAAATACAGCCTGAGCGCCACTGGCGACGATCAGAAATCTTCGCGCAATCGCAGGTAGGTTACTCAGTTCCGATATTTCTTCGTGTCTGAAAACGGAACTACATCGTCGTGATCGTCGATGTTCTCGAATTCAGGCGTGAGCTCTGAAGCGCCCCCCTCGCTTTCGTCCGTGATACCGGTAGAAACCATCACATGATGGTGCTCTTCCGGCGTAAGGGACGTATTGACCGCGTGAAGCCAGGTCGTCCACAGAAGGCTACGCGCAAGCTCATCCGCGTTTCTGTTGACCATGATGCGCCGAAACGCCGCGCCGATCAGATAAGTCGCGAGTTCGTCTTCGTTGAGATGTTTTATGCTCATCGTTCATTGCTCCTGATAATAAGGATTGTCGCGCGCGACGAGCCAGCATTGGCGAATGTCGTAATAGGCCGGTGCGTAGATCGGCACCATGTCCGACAACCCGTCGAGCGTCAGCACCCCGAAGCCGGGCGGAAGTCCGAAGAATTTATGCGGCGACATCAGCGGCGCTTTTGTCTGGCTCCGGCTATAGCCGGAGCTGCTACCCGACGAGGTGCCATGATTCCACGAAGTGCCGCTGTTTTCCGAGCCGCTATTGGTGCTTGTTCCGCCTCCGCTGCTGCTGCCGGAATTTTCGCTCGAATTGTAGCTCTCGGTTTGGCGTTCGGTTTCGCCGGCTCGCCGCGACAACCATTCCGCCGTCGTCAGGCCGTTGGGCGCAAAACTCAGGATCGCGCCCGCCATGCCGACGAAGGTTTCCCACATGTCGGGATAAAGTTTCTTGAGTTGGGGAAGGTCTTGCAGCACGGGCATCATCTGCACGCCATAACCGCGCACGAGCGCCCACACTGTCGAGACGATTTCGAGATGGCCGAGCGCAAAGAACTCGTCCAGCATGAAAAGAACTTTCGGCTCGCCCGGCCGGCGAACCCTGAGCACGGCTTGGATTGCCGAAGTGAGGACAAGGCGCAGCCATTTGGAATGGCGCTCCATATCGTCGGGCGGCAGGATCAGGTAAACCGTCGTCGGCCGCAGCTTGAGTTCCCGGAAATCGAAGCCGTCTTTCGAAATGTCTTCGGATAGCTCCTCGTCATCGAACGGCTCGGTCTGGATTTTCGCGGTCGATGCGATCCCCTGAATCTCCCGGTTCCAGTCCGTGAATTGCGAAGCCTTGTTGCGCAAGCCCGCTATGCCGGACTCCATCATTTTGAGGGCCGTAGCCGGAATCCCGACGGGATCGACTCCCCTGAGCGGATCGCCCTTGGAACTCGCTTGGCAGATAAGGTCGCGCACGCGCGCCATTGTCGGAACAAGACCCTTCTCGCGGGCCTCGACTACCGTGAACATGATGGTAGCCGCAACGAGTGCCCTGGCCGAGTTGCCCCAGTGCGGGTCTTTGGGATCGACCGAGATCAGCGCATCCGACATTTGCGCCGCTTCCTTGTTGAACGATTTGGATTCCGGATCGAGTTGAGCAAGCGGATTGAAACCGTCGCTTTTCAAATCGCGGTAACCCGGAATATCGACCAACACCCCGAACGGATTGATGATGACGACCTTTCCGAGCGAGCGCCGGAAGGGTGCGGTCACGGCGGCAAGCTCTCCCTTCGGATCGACAACCACTATCGACTTGTTGCCCGCCATTTGAAGGAGGTTCGGCATCAGGACGCGCGTGCCTTTGCCTTTGCCGTTCGGCCCGAACACCAGAACATGCTGGTCGCCGCCATAGCGGATTTTCTCGGTAACGCCGTGCTGCCGATCGATGAGCCGCCCGAGCGAAATGGCGTCCGATGCACGAGAGCCGATGACCGGCTCGGAGGGGCGCGCCGTCATATACGCATAACCGGGCGGGACGCTGTTGTTACGAGCAGGAAGGTTATTGGTCATTGTCGTCAATCCTCAAATTGTGGAGAGAACCCGCTTTGCCTTTCAAGGGCGCGGGCAATTAGTTTGCGTTTGGCAAAGTTGGCGCTGCCAAACGGGCTTTCCTCGCGGAAGTTTTCGATTTCGTAGCGCCGAACCGGAGCCGGCGGGGGCGGCGGCGGTACATAGACCTGCTGCGGGACGCTGCGGCGTTCGAGAAAACTACGGATCAAGAGAAGCGCCCACAGACCGAAGCCGCCGCCCGAAAGAACTCGCGTTGCCCGCCAAACGGTATGGGGGTGACGAATGCCCCAGTGAACCGCCTGTTGCGACAGATCGATGGGCGTATGGAAACCCCACGCTATGCCGAACAGGATATAGAGACCGATGGTCGTCAGGACGAACTTTCGAACGGCTCGGTTCTCGGCCAAGTCCTCGATCTCGTAACGGAAGAAACGAATGACGCGATCGATTATCCAACGCGGAATGCCGATCACGATAAATTTCGGTATGCCGATCAGGACAAATTTTAGGGCCTTCCATATCGCTCGCAGAGAAACCCTGACAAGGGATAGCGTCCATGAGCGCAACGCCCGAAGCGCCTTCTGGCTCGCGCGCTTGGCCCGGAACCGAACAATGTCCTTATAATGTTCGCGGACGGCTTCGCGCCGTAAGCGGCGAAGGCGAGCGAGTTCCGACGAGGGCACTGTAAGCAGTCGTCCCCGCCCGCTTCCTTCCGTATGAAACAACTTGATTCCGTAGACATCTGCATAAGCCTGAATTTGCAGACGGTGCTCCCGACTTGAGTCGGGTCGGTGTGTGGCGGTCACGGAACGGCCAAGACGCTCCGCCGCCCTTACCAATTCCTCGCGCAAGGCCGGGTTTTTTGGACTTTGTATGTCCTCGGTCGCGGGCGCGCCCGTGGCCGGTTTTTCCGCCGCAGTTCGGGCAACTCTTGGTTTCAGGAGGTCGGCAAAAATGCGCGAGCTTGGCGTCTCCCCGATACCGTTCGGATGCCCGAATTTCGGGTTCAGGGCCTCCCCTTTTTTGGTAGGTCTCACGAATGCCTCAGACGCCCCTGCCTGCCGGGATGCGATCCCCTTGGCTTGTGTCTGCCCTCCCATAACCGTCTCTCCCGCTAAGGCCGTAACCGCGTTTGCAGCCTCGATCGCGGGCGATCCTACGTGCGGACTTGGTGAAATGCAAACATGGTAACATGTTGACAACGAGCCCCTCCCGACGACAATTGTAGAGGGGGCGCTCGATGCCCGTTGCGATTGAGCCAAAGGTTAACGGAAGCTTAGGGAAGCTCGGGTAATATGGGAAAAATCACATTAGGGAGGGTGGCAAGCCAGCGGAGGAAATCCGCGCGCTCTTCGGCAGGGCAAGATGCCCGCCTCGAACGCGACGTATTCCTCCTAGCTTGCAAGGGGGCGCTGCCCCCGTTGACCCCCGTAGAAGTGCATTAGCCGCAGAGAGCGACGATGCCAGAGGGGAGACCAAACAAAGCGCGACGCGGCTCCGAGACACGCAAGAAGGCGTATCTCGTCACCAGCCGCTATGACGCCGAAGAGTTCGCAGAGCTGGAAGAAGCCGCGAGCAAGGCAGGTCTCACCCGGGCCAGCTACCAGCGGGTTCAGAGCCTCTCCAAACCCAAAACCCGAAGCACACGACGCGCGCCCATCGAAAAGGAATTGCTCGCTAAAGTTTTGGGTCAGCTCGGCAAGGTCGGAAGCAACCTCAATCAGATAGCGCGCGCCGCTCATCTCGACCGCGAGGTCGAGGTTGAGGTTGTGGCGGCGCTAGCGGCTGTGCGCGGCTTCGCGCCTCTGTTGCTAAGCGCGCTTGGGTTCGAGCCATGATTATCAAGGGCAACCCTGCCGGCAGCGTCAAATTCTGGTCGAAGCACCTGCTCCGCGACGACACCAACGAGCGCGCGGAGGTCAAGGAGATTTCCGGCCTCCTGGCCGGGGATCTCCCGTCCGCCTTGCGCGAAATGCAGGCCATAGCCGCGCAAAGCCGTAGTCACGGCAATTTCATGTATCAGGCCAATATCAATCCGCGCGACGACGAACACTTGACGGTCGAGCAATGGAAGGAAGCGGTCGATACGCTTGAAAAGAACCTTGGGCTCGAAGGGCATCAGCGGGTCGTCGTGGAGCACGTCAAGCATGGGCGGCAGCATTACCATGTCGTTTGGAACCGCGTGGATGTCGATACGCTCCGGGTTGCAGACATGGGCGGAAACTGGCCGATCCACGAAAAGACCGCGCGAGAGATTGAGGCGCGCTTTGGTCTAACGCCGACGCCCACCCCCGAGCCGACCGCCGATAGGCAACGCGCGCTCGAACTTTACGAAATCCGCGCGGCCGAACGCAGCGGGATCGATCCCGCCGCACTGAAGGCCGAACTGACGGAACTGTGGCGGACGGCCGATAGCGGGAAAGCATTCGCCTCTGCCATCGAAGAGCGCGGTTACATCCTAGCGAAGGGCGACCGCCGCGACTTCTGCATCATCGATGGAGCGGGCGACGCGCATAGCCTCGCGCGGCGTCTCGACGGGGTTAGAGCCAAAGATGTGCGCGAGCGCATGGCGGACGTTGACCGCGACAGCCTGCCGAGCGTCGAAGAAGCGCGCGAGACGCAGCGCGAGCGCAATAGGGCGCGCGACGCGCAGCAAGCGGAACCGGTACGAACGCCGGAGTCGCGCCCAACACCAGAAGCGCCGAAGGAGCCGACGGCCCCCAGCCGTACCGACGACCGCCCTTTGCGACCCGTCGAAAATGAAGTGTTCAAGGACGAGCGCCGCGAGCGGATCGAAGCGGCGGTCGAAGCCAGTGTCGTGAGGTGGGAAGCTAAAGCGGAGGCCGAGCGCGCCCGGATTGATCCGATCGATCTCAAGGGCGCGGCGACCGAACCTGCCATGCTCATGGTCGGTGTCGGTGACGGGGCGGCGGTGAGCCTGCTCGATTTTGTCGGCCGGTTACTTGGCGGTAGCAAGCCGCTGCCCCAGGAATTTTCGACCGCCGCTTCTATCCAGCAGCTCATTGCGCAGCGTAAAGCCCTTGCCGCTATCGAGAACATCCGCGAGAGCATGGAGCGCGGCGAGAACCTTCATCCCTCCGCCATTCAAAGCCTCACGCCGTCGCATTTGGAAAATATCCGGCTTCGCGGCGACGACTATCTGCGCAATCTGATCGAAGGTTTGCAGCGCGACCGCGCGCACGAGATCGATTACGGGAGGGCAAGGGAACGATAGGGGCTTATCGCCGACCTCGCGGCGATAAGCCGGAAGGAAGCGGGGAAGGGGGCAAGCACGGCCTAAGCTTGGGCGCTGCGCGGTTGCCGCCTGTTTCACTTTTCTACCACGCGGCAAACATGGCGACGACGCGGAATTTCAGTCTCGGCCGCGCTCTCGCATTCGTCATCGATCGCGTCCTCCGGTCCGAACAGCCAACCTATTCCCTCATGAGCCGATATATTCAATTGATCGGAATGAGCGAAGCACAGCGCATCGACCTGAAGGCCGCCATTGAGGGTCGGATCACGTGGCAGCAGTATTTTACGATTTGGGGCGATCTATCGCCCTAAAGATTGAAATAGCAGTTCCGTGGGTATGGTTTCTGGCCGATCATTTTCTTATGGCGCGAAAAATCGCCTTCGGGGATAGCTTCCGGGTCAAAAAGTCACCTTTTTGGGGCTTAGCACGGAATTTAAGTGGTCAGAAAATCCCTCGACGGACTTCCCGAGAGCTTTGACATCACTGATCGAGCTGCGAAGCCGGATTCTCAAAATCAAAGCCTTCATAGGCAAAGGCTCCGGAAATGGCTTCGCAGTCGCGCTCGCTAACGCCAGCGCCGCGAGCAACGCTTCGCCATGTTTGCTTCACTTGATCCTTCATGATCGCAATTAGCTCTGCCGCTTCCGGTTGAGGCAGCAGAAAGCGGGTCGATTGCGAAAGGAGATTCTTGGCGTTCGCGTATCGCCCATAGTCGCCGCAAGCGAGTGCAAGATCACGCCGCTCCACGCTCACCTGTGCCGCAGGGATCACGTCGTATGCCGGCGATAGTCGCCAATCGCGCTGCTTCGCGATTACCGCATGGTTACGCGGATGATCATCGGTGTTGGAGATAAGAGCGTTAAAGCACATGCGGCGGAAAAGCTCTGCCGCGTCTCTTTTCGGGTCAGCGCTAATACGACGCAACTCTTCGGCGAGAAGAATGTAAGACCATTTATCGCGCGATTGAATGGTGTCTTCTGCGCGCAATAGCGTCAAAGCGCTTACCATGCGCGCGCGCCTATATCCGGCATTTGTCTTTTCGCGATCGAAGCGTTTGACCATAAGAACATCGCGGCCACCTACTTCGATGATTTTGCTTTCGGCTGTGGCCATGCCGCAGCAACGTCCAAGGGCAAGCATCGCGTACTCGACGCGCGCATTGTTCCACTTATCCTTGGGGTGATTGAACTTGGCGATCCAAAGTCCGTCCTTATCTTCGACGACAGCTTTCGGCCTAGCGCCGCCCATGGACGTACCAATAAGCAAGAGCTCCGCAACCTGATCATTTGCAGCGTCGGGCGGAAGTGTTTCATCCTTGATAATCGCTTCGGCAATTTCCTGGAGCTTCGCCAGTTCAATTGTTTGGTTGAATTTTCGGCGCGGCGCTGGGGGCTTTTGTCCCAATCCAAATCCAAGCGCGCCCGCGCGGTCGTCAGGGGATTCAAGCAAGTAATCGAGTTCTCCAAGCTGCTGCTTTCCGGCATGACGCTCGATGACAAGCCGTCCCCAATAGTCGGGCCCGGCATCGCGAAGCGCGCCAAAAACGCCTTTCAGTGCCGTTGTTTCGTAAACTTGATTGGCGAGCTTAAGTTCGACCGGATCAAGTTCGACAGCGTCGGCTCGTTCGAGATAGGATTTGCCATAGACGAAGCGTCCAAGCGGCGTTCCATTTCGATCCGCCGTTAGTTCAAAACGGCCAGCCGTCACCGCCTCAGTCGAGTCCGGCATTGTGAGGTAGACGTAACACTCAGTCGCGTTGGGCTTAGAAGTCATTGTTGAGCTTTCTCGAACGGCGTGCGCGTGAGCGCTCATGGCTTAAGGCGAGAGTCGTCCCCACCTCATCCGTGAGAGGGTTCGCTAGCTCAGAAAGTTGATCGATCAGGCCATAAGTCCAGAGGAGGGCAGCGTAGGCAGCTATACTTGTCGAAGGCTTGCCCTTTTCCGCATCGGACACGACGAAGCGGCTTGTCCCTATCTTCATAGCCACGGCCTCTGTCGTAAGATTACGTCTCAGCCGTGCGGTTTTCAGGTTTGCGCCGAGTTTTTTGAGACCCGCCTCAATCTGATACGGCACTGCCGCTAGAAGGTCATTCCTCGGTTTCGTGTTAGCTGCAGACATCATAAGCGCCTTTATTGTTAGCTTGAGCTAACATAGCAGAAAGTTCCGTCTTTGTCTATAATGTTAGCTTGAGCTATCGAAAAAGCCTTTTCCGTTAGCTAGACCATACAAAATCAATGGGTTATGGGACCCTGCTTGGAATTTATCAACTCACTTCTGGGAGAATAGGAGCTCTTCTGCACAAATTTATGAGCTCATAAAAAGTTCCGTTAGAGCTCTTGACAAAAATGGTAGGAGCTCTAATTTCGTACTCACAGCTCGCCAACAACCCTTTGAGCGATCCTCGCTCTGCCGGGACAAAGAGCTGACGAAAGGAAAAGCTATGTACGTCCACGTTCCCGCAATGAAAGGCAAAATGGGCAAACGCACTTATTACGCGTGCCTCATGCCCCTTAGCGCAATTCCCAATCTCTTCAAATTCACGGATTGGACTGACTTCACGCCCGAAGACCGCGAACAACGCGTCCTCAACCAAAAGCGCGTCCCCGATCTCGCGAACTACATGCTGGAAAACGAAGATGACTACCTCTTCGCTTCCATCACCGCGTCATACAAGGCCGAACCGATTTACACGCCGATCCAAAGCGACGGAGACGCGTCGATTGGCATCCTGCAACTCAAACTGGGCGACGAGCTCATCATCAACGACGGTCAACATCGATGCGCCGGAATTGCGCAAGCCCTCAAGCAAAATCCTAGCCTTGGCGAGCATAACATCTCGATCTTGCTCTTTCCGTACGAAAACCGAGATCGCGTGCAACAGATGTTTTCCGACTTGAATCGCTTCGTCGTCAAAACATCAAAATCGCTCGATATCCTCTATGATCGCCGCGATCCGATCTCAATCGCGACCATGTTCGCGCTTGACAAGATCGAGGTGTTCAAGGAGCTCACAGAAAAAGAGGACATTTCGCTGAAATCCAAATCGACAAAGCTGTTCACGCTGGCGGCATTCTATGACGCCAACGCCGAGCTCTTGAAGGGCCAGGACGAAGACCAGACCGAGGAGATGACTAAGCGCCTCGTGGAATACTGGACTGCCGTCGCCGACAATATGCCGGACTGGACGAAGGTCTTGAAGGGGCAGAAAACCGCTGTCGAATTGCGCGCCGAGAAGATTTCGGCGCACTCGACAGTCCTTCGTGCCCTGGGCGGTATTGGCTCAGAGCTGATGAAAGAGCCCGACTGGAAGCAGCGGCTCACCTCGGTCAAATCGATCAACTGGTCAAAGAAAAACTCCGATTGGGAGAATGTCTGCATCATCGCAAATTCTGTCGTCTCGAACCGCCAAGCGCGCGCGGCTACCAAGGCTTACATAAAGAACAAGCTAGGCATGGACCTGACCGAAGGCGAGCAGCGTTCGGTCGCAAAGGCGGCGTGATCTGCGGTACGGGGCGGGAGCGATCCCGCCCCGTACGCTATTACGCGACCCAAAGGAGGGGACGATGACATCCAGTAGCGACAAGACCCAAGCGCTTTGCCTTGACCTCATTCGCGCGGATACCGAGGCCGAGGTTATTAGGCTCCTGCGTGCGGCAGGATATTGGGACAACGCCAAAGCATGGCGATGGCTCGGCGACGAGGAGTTCAATTACTCATCCGTCGGCAACCAGCAGAGCAGAGCCGAACAAGCCATCATCGAAAAACTCATCAACTCCATCGACGCCAAGCTCATAGGTGCTTCGCGGCTTGCCGGATGCCTGCCCAAAGCTGGTAGCAGTCCTCAATCGTCGGATACACCGACTTCCATTGCCGAGGCGCGCATAAAGTTCTTCGGCAGTCAGCTAGCCGATCCGGAAGCGCTATCGCGCGGTATTACCGTTGCCGCGACCGGCGCGAAACCACGCGAAGATAACGGACGGCCCTGCTTCACCATCGTCGACGACGGCGAAGGACAGACGCCAACCGCGATGCCCGATACGATCCTTTCCCTCCATAAGGGCAACAAGGACAAGATCAAATTCGCCCAGGGTAAGTTCAATATGGGCGGTACGGGCGTCTTAGAATTTTGCGGCATGGATCGTAATCTCCAATTGGTCGTCAGCCGGCGTCGGCCAGATTTGCTCGCCGACCCCCTCACCGATCCGAGCGATCGTGACTGGAGCCTCACGGTCATTCGCCGTGAAGACCCGGCGATTGAAGGCAAGAGCAGCCGTTTCACCTATTTGGCTCCTGGTGATGCGGACGCGCGACCAGGCGAAGGCTATCTCCTGCATTTCTTCGCCGAAGACATGCCGATATTCCCGGACAAGAACAAAGCTTATGTTCGTGCCGCAACCTTCGGGACGCTTCTCAAGCTTTACGAGTACGACGCACGCCGTTTCGGCACCAACATGATGTTTGCCGACGGCCTCATGTACAGGGCACGGCTCTTACTGCCGCAACCGGCGCTTCCCATCCGCTTTCATGAGTGCCGCTCATATCGAGGCGATCCCAATCGCAGCTTCGATACCACCATGCTTGGTCTCATCGAGACCTTACAGCGCGACTTTAACGACCCGAAGCGCGCGCACGTCGAGTGGTTCGACAAGCTGCATTTTGACGTTGATGGCGAGAAATTCACGGCGCAGCTTTATCTCTTCAAAAACAAAGAGGCTGCCGATACCTACCGCCGAGACGAGGGCGTGCTGTTCACATATAACGGCCAGTGCCATGCTACGATGACCAAAGACTTCTTCCGCCGGAAGAAAGTCAAACAGGACTATCTTTGGCATTCACTGCTCATGTTCGTCGATTGCAGCGAAATCGGCAGACGTGCTCACGAAAAGCTATTCATGAACAGCCGTGACCGGCTTCGCGAAACAGATCTGAAAGCGAAGCTTGAGGCTGAGCTTGAGGACCAAATCGGTCGGCATGAAGAGCTGAAGGAACTTGCTTCGGAACGGCGCAAGAGAGAGTTGGCCGAGCAACCCAAAGCCACCGAATCTATGTCAAAGGTGATCGAAAATCTCTTGAACAAGCATCCTGCCCTCGCGGCACTGCTCGGCCAAGGGTTGCGCATCAAAAACCCGCACCGGCCCGAAAGTGCCGGCACAGGCATCGCTGGATTCATCGGCAAACGCTTTCCGACCAAATTCCACTTCAAGGGCCATGAGCCAGCCTTTCAGTTGATAAGGGACGCGCATGTGGGGTCGCATGTTCGCGTCACCTTTGAGACCGACGCCGCTAACGACTATTTCAAGCGCGACGAACAGCCGGGCACCTTTGAATTGTACCGTCTCACCATCAATGGCCCAATGCCAGCAACTAACGTGCAATGGCCCCGATTGCACAATGGATTGGCGCATCTGTCTCTGACTTTGCCCGAAGGCGTTAGCGACGGTGACGATTTGCAATATGAGGCGGTCGTGACTGATCATAGCCGGATTGAACCGTTTCGCAATAAATTCATATTGACGGTTAAGCCCGAGCGCGAAACGACAACTGAATCATCTGGTGGCGGCAGAAGGTCAGCCGGAGATAAACCGGGTGATGACCCCAAGGGACAGAACGACAAAGGAACTGATCAATCGCGTGATAGCTATCTCGATATCCCTGAAACGATTCCTGTCTATGAGAGAGATTGGGACAAGCGCGACCCGCCCTTCGATAAGTTCACGGCGATCAGGATCAAGCGCCCGCCAGATGCCAAAGACGGCGAGGACCGTTATGACTATTTCATCAATATGGACAACGTCCATTTGCAAACATACCTGAAAGATCGTCCGAAACTGGCGGCGGGCATGAAGCTTAGATATTCGGTTGGAATGACGCTCGTCGCACTAGCGGTCCTCCATCAGGATCAGTTGCGCAAGAAGGAAGGCCGTCTTTCGGAAGATATGCCGGATGAAACGGTTGACGTTGCCGACCGCGTCGCTCAGACGACGTGTGCTATAGCGCCTTTTCTCCTGCCCATGATCGAAGGCGTCAGCGAACTTGATGATACTGGCGAGGAAGAATCTCTTTCCGAAAGTGCCGGGGAGGCAGCATAAAGCCGAGGGGCTGGTTTCTATGCTTTTTTGTGAATCAGGACGACCTCGCGCGATCCAGGAGCATGCTCTTTCTGATCGGCGTGCCACCTGCGATTGGGCACGTCACGCCACAGTCGCCCATCAGCACCGTCGCCGAGATCGGCGCGTTTCCAGGGGCATACCTCCTGTAAACCGCACTTGGACATCACTTCCAGGTATTTTGCGAGTTGCCACTCGGGTTCGGAGAACGCGACCATCTGCACGACTGTCGTTTCATCGTCGCAAACGAGAGCGATGGACCGGAATGTCGCCTCCAAGTTTTCGAAATACGTCCTGAGTTCAGGGTTTTTTCGGTCTCCCATCGTGTAGTACGACAGACCCGCGCCATCGAGCCGGTTTGCAATCCAGAAAGGTGCTGGCGTTTCCTTACGTCCATCCACCTGCCAGCGATGATACAACACATGAATTCCCGGATAGGGCGGGGAGGTTATGATCAGCTTGGGCCGCGGACGTCGTCGAAGGGCTGGATCGGCTTCCATGCCGGCAGCTGACCGATTGAGGCAAACAACTGTTGGTGTGCGGCCAACCCGCGAGCTTTTTGTGCGCGCCTGGAATTCGACGGCGGCACCAATCATCGCCTCGGCTTGAACCAGTATTTCCTTCCGAAATCGCCCAACGGTCGGCAGCGACTTTCGAGAATCGAGTGCCCACTGAGCAGTTTTCAAAACGATACACCGGGCAATCGTCTGGGCGGCCCCATAGTCGAGACGGCTCACAGACGCCAACAACTGCTCGATAGCCTTCTTAAGCCGCCAATAGGGTTGGCCTTCAAGATTTCGAAAGTAACCCGCCATGGAGTAGAGAGAGGACTCTCGGCTTGGCCCATGAATATTGATAACTTCATCAAGACGTGCCGCCCAGCGTCGTAACGCTGCGACTTCGTCATCGTTCACGAGCTGCGTTTTCGCCTCGCAAATAAATGTGGCGAGAGCGCTGATGTCGATACCAATCGCGTTCCTCCCGTGCGCGATTGCTTCAACAAGGCTCGTACCGCCCCCAACGAAGGGATCTAGTATCCAATCGCCCGGCTGCGAAAATGCCTTGATGGCTGCGCGAACGAACGCAGGAGAGAAGCGAGCCGGATAGCGATAGAAATTATGCGTCAGGCCCGAAACGGGCGACGAATCTCTCGCCCCTCTAATCAGCTCCGCTAAATTGGGGGTGCCGGTGGTCGCTGATTGCCAATTCGCATTCATATTTTTTGCAAATGTTTGTTTCGAACTCATCGACGAGAGTAAACATATGAATCGATTGGGAGAATCTTGGCAAGGGCATTCGCTAAGCTCCTGGTCTGCCCTGGTTATTTGGCTCAAACTCATTCGCGTCGGGGGCGAATCAGCGGTTTCGAGTCGCCGGTCCGTTCCCTGACCCCGGTTTCGATCTGGAAATCGTTCAAGCGGTTGGAAATGAGTAAGGGAGCGCGAAAATGGGAAAGCGCAGAGGGCAATCTGATGCTGGTCCGAGCATCAATTGAAGGGACGTATCATGGTCAATCACGTTGAACGTGCCTATCGCGCGTGGCCGATTTTGGTGAGCCGGGCCGAAGAAGACAGCGCGGCCATCACGTATGGCGATTTGGCCGCGCAGATTGGGATTCATCATCGGGCGATTAGATATGTGCTGAGCGTTGTCCAAGATTATTGCATGCAAGAAGGGTTGCCGCCCCTCACAATATTGGCGGTGAATGCCGAGACCGGAAACCCCGGCCACGGTTTCATTGCGTGGGATATGGATGATCTAGAGCGCGGCCGTGCAGAGGTAAGCGCGTTCAGATGGGCGGACTTTGAAAACCCATTCGTCTTTGCCGCCGACGGCACCACAGAAGGTGATCTTGTCAGAGAGTTAGTCAAGCGTCCCGCGACGGCGAAGGATGTTTATGCGCGCATTCGAGTGCGCGGTATGCTTCAAGTAGTCTTTCGCAAAGCCTTGCTTCGTGTCTATCAAGGACGTTGCGCAATTTGCGGACTCTCTTTCGAAGATGCTCTCGAAGCTGCTCATCTCATTCCTTGGAATGAGGCATCGCCACAAGAGCGCATGGACCCTGCCAACGGCATCCTGCTTTGTGCGACGCATCACAAATTGCTCGATGCTGGCCAAATCACCATTACGCGATCCGGGCGGATTGAATATTGCGATCCTGACGGAACCAACGGTCCGTATTCGGCGAGCGACAAATCGATCTCGCTCAACCTACATCGCAAGCGAGCCTTTCTGCCAGCAGCTTCCAATCACCGCCCGTCCGAGGAAGCGCTTGCGCATCATCACCGTGTGCACAAGTGGGGCGATCTAGCCTAGTTGGCCTGTTGCGCAGCGTGAATTCGATTCCGAATCGTTCAATGAGGTGGTAGATTGCGATTAGGCTGTGCAAGCTGGACTCGGGATTTGTTTCACATTACTTACACATACGCAGTTTCTGTGCGTGAAATCGTAATAAAAACAAGTAGTTAGATATTGACGCGCTGGACTCAAAATCCAGTACCGCAAGGTGTGTCGGTTCGATTCCGACCTCGGGCACCAACCTGCGCCGCGAAGTGCGCGCAGGTTGTCACCGTAGCTTCAACGAAGCTTCGACAGCACCGCCTTTCAGAAGGGGTCGTTCGAAATGCTCGCGTCGACGAGCCCGGCGATAAGGCCGTTCGGGTCGGTGGCCATTCTCACGTTGAGATTTTCCAGTCCGGCGGCTCCGCCTGCGCATCTGAGCCGCAGCGTGATGTCGTTGCCGCTGTGCACGTGCCGTACGCGGAAGGTCGAGCAGCGGTTGGCCCCGTTGAATATGGAACCCAAAAAGAATTCTATCGCGACGGGATTGGGAATATTGGCGTTGACGAATTTCGCGTCGAATTGTTGCTCCAGCGTCGCTTCGTATTGCAGGCGCGCCGGGCTCACGGCCCAGGCGCCGATTTTGACGTAACCCGCGGGGATTTTCTGGGGTGGCGTGAAATCGATCGGCTTGCCGTCGGGTCCCATCTGTGGCGTCTGAACGAGCGAGATGAGTCCGTTGCCGTTCGGCGGCGCAGCGCCGGTCAACCACAGGAGACGCGCGGTGCCGATGGACAATTCGCCTGACCACGTCTTCTGAGCGTCGGCAGCGATGCCGCCGGACAACAGCATACTGAAAACGACATTGTCGATGAAACTTCCGTTCAGATTCTTGGGTTGCTCGACGACATTGTCCACCGTCGGACCCGCCGGGTACGGATCGGTCGAGACCAGTCCCGTTGCGGCCATATGTGCGCCTTCGTTGAATTCCGTTTCGGATCCGGAGACGCCGACGCTACCATTGTGCGAGACGAATGGCAGGTTGGTGAGCGCCCAGTTGACGCCGAAATTATCGGCAGGAGCACAAGAGCTATAGTAGAACCCGCCGACCGGCGGGAAATTGGTGTCGTTGGACCCCGTGGCCTTGGGACCGCTGCAACTGGCGGGCGGCTTGGCAGTTACGTTCACTTGCGGCAACACGGCCGACTTCAGGCTCGAGATTTTTATCAGCGGCCGGCCGGAAACGACGGGCGCAGTGTTCGTCAACCACATGGTGAGAAATTGCGACATGTCCGATACGTTTGTCATGAACCCGCCGGCGGGGAGGAGCATCACCTGGTTGGGCTGGTAGATCGGTCCATCGGCTTGCGAAAACGACCAACCGGTGCTGGTGCTGTTTAATGACCATCGTTGAGCCACCAGCGGCAGCATCGATTGGGGTATCGTGGTTTCGTCCATGGTGCTGTGATTCATGCCGAGCGGCATGAACAAGTGCGCGTTGACGACATCGGGGAATTTATCCCCGTTCGACAGGCGCGTTTCGATAAGCCCGACGCCCTCGGTCCCCACGCCCGAATAGGCACTGAATGTGCCGGGTGTGAAACGGAGCCAGCTCCGCTCGATATCGTAATCCCATTCCATGAGCGTGGCGAAATTCTGCTCCATGATATCGGCGAGGCCGGACGTGTGGGAGACCAGATTGGCCATCGTGATATCCCGATTGACCCCATTGCGCATGCATAGCGTCTGGGAATTCGGGCAGGTGCATTGTGCCTTGTCGAAACTGGGACAGACAAAATAGAGCTCCGGCAGGAATTGGTCGGCCCGATCGCTCAGCGCGATCTTCGGATTCGGCACATCGGTGAAAGTCAAAAGTGTCGTGCCGGTGATCACTTTGCTGAACGAACCCGTGGCGAATATTGTCGTCTCGTCCGGCGCGTACTGCTTTGCGGCATCCCGAAAGCCAAACCCATCGCTGTAATAAAGGCCGTCGTCCAGGACGAGGCCGATGGCAAGACCGGGACCTTGCCCCTGAAAATAGGCGGTTGCTTCGTTGCCGATATTTTCCTCGATGTTCGCCAAACGATCCAAAAGACGCAGCCGGCGTTCGGCGCAGACACTGACCCAGGAGGGACGCGACGACACATCCGGTATCCCCAGCGGTTTCCACGGGGTGCCTTGCCCGATCGTAATCACGGAATCGGAGCAACCGGCTGGAATCGTCGTCTGCGAGGCCGCCGCCGTCGCCATTACCAGAAGGGCCACCAAAGCCGCCGTCGTCTTGCAAGCGATGTCGGCGAGTTTTCCGGCCATCCGCTTCACTGTGCCAAGAAACATGAGAATCCTCCCGAGATCGCCCAGTCAAAATGCAGCTGCACTATTGATCAGGACTTGCCGGAATACTTGGAAGGAAACGACAGATTTGGTCTGGAGCGACACACGCGCGCGACAGCAGTACAACTTCACATATATTTGACTGCTTGCATCTGCCTTCAGGATATCCCCGCAAAAATAATTCGGGCGGGAGTGCTTTCTGCACGCCGCGAACAGTGGATAAGCGGTCGCCTAAACTGCGCAGCATCTCAGATCGACGGTCGACACCATGGCGCCGCTTCAAGCACCCGCACCAACCGCCTCACGCGCAACGCGGCCCTGCCACAGGCACAAAAACGGCGTCACCACCAATTCGATCACGAGCGCGCCCAGCATCGGCTTCGATGGCATGCCGACTGCCGCAAGGCTTGCCGCGCGCGCCAGGCCGCCGATGAAAACGATTGCCGTCAGCAGCAGAAAGCGGGCGCGATGTTTCTCGATCGACGGGATCGTGCTCCAGAAGGCGAGACCTATGCCGAGCAGCAGCCCGGACAGATAGCGAAAATGGCTGTCGAGTGAAATATCGAACGGGCCGGTGCCGATCATGGATGGACCTTGGATCGCCCCGGCCAATCCCGCAACGACAGGCACCAATGCGAGAATGGCGATGGCTGTTTGCAGCGCGCGGCGCTCATATTTATGTGGCATGTTTTCCCGCCTATTTGATTTCACAGCCCATCCCGCAAGCATGTACGACACTCTTTGAACTTCGCCCAATTATCCTGTTGTATCGTTGCCCAGGGAGTCCCCGCGTGCGACAGAACCGACGCCATTTTTTGAGCAGCGCCGCCGCAGTGTCAGCGCTCGCCGCACTCCCCGCCGGCATCCGCGAGGCGCTGGCGATCCCTGCCCACAATCGCACGGGCACCATCCGGGATGTCGAGCATGTCGTCATCCTGACGCAGGAGAACCGGTCCTTCGATCACTATTTCGGAACCTTGCGCGGCGTGCGCGGTTTTGGCGATCCGCGCCCGACGATGTTGGCGAACGGCAAGCCCGTCTGGTTTCAGCCGTCGCCCGCGCATCCGGACGGCCATGTTCTGCCCTTTCACCTGGACACGCGCGCAACGCGGGCCCAGTGCATGGAGAGCCTCGATCACAGCTGGAAGGGATCGCAGGATGTCTGGAAAAACCACGACGCCTGGGTGAAGGCGAAAGGCGCCCTGACGATGGGTCATTTTTCGCGCGCCGACATCCCGTTTTATCACGCACTCGCCGACGCGTTCACGATCTGCGACGCCTATCATTGCGCGATCTTCGGTCCCACCAATCCCAACCGGCTGTTCCTGTTCACGGGCACGAGCGGGCTCAGCATCGGCAATGACGGGTTGCAGGCGATTCAAAATCCGGATGACGAGACGAACGACACCGCCGATCCCGCGCATGACGATCCCCGCTTCAAGCCTCTCACCTGGCCGACCTATGCCGAGCGCCTGCAACAGGCCGGAATCGATTGGCGTGTTTATCAGGAATATGACAATTACGGCGACAACGGCCTCGCCTATTTCGCCAATTTTCGCGGGCGCGCGGCCAACAGCGAAACGGCCAAACGCGCGCGCAGCTGGGCCAAGGGTTCGACGGCAAAGAATGCGCGCCAATCGCGCGGCGAACACCTGATCGCGGAATTCGCGACCGATATTGCGAATAATCGCCTGCCGCAGGTTTCGTGGATCGTGGCGCCCTACATCATGTGCGAACACCCGGCTGCCAGCCCCGGCTATGGCGAAGCGTTCGTGTCGGGATTGTTGTCGGCGCTGGCCGCCAATCCGGCGGTCTGGGCGAAAACCGTTTTCATCCTGAACTATGACGAGAATGACGGCTTCTTCGATCACGTGCCGCCCCCCGTGCCCGCCATCGCGGACGGCACAGGCAAGAGCACGGTCGATGTCGCGGCGGAAATCTACAAGGGCGTGCCTGTCGGTTTCGGCCCGCGCGTGCCGCTGCTTGTGGTCTCACCCTGGACGCGGGGCGGCTGGGTGAATTCGCAGGTTTTCGATCACACCTCGGTCATTCGCTTTCTGGAATTGCGCTTCGGCGTTGCCGAGCCGCAGATTTCGCCGTGGCGGCGGGCGGTCAGCGGCGATCTCGTATCGGTGTTCGATTTCGCGCAGGCCGACGCAAGCCGGCCGATGCTTCCTGCGACCGCCAATGCAATCGCCGATACCGATCTGTCCTGCACGCTGCATCATCCCGAGGTGCCGCAATCGCAATCCGTTCCCGCGCAGGAGCCGGGTCAACGGCCGGCACGCGCGTTGCCGTATGACATTCTCGTATCGGGCGCATTGGATCGCTCTGCGGGGCGCTATCGCCTGCAATTCGACAATCAAGGCGGCGTCGGCGCAGTGCTGACGGTGTACACGCAGGATGGCTCGGCCGGGCCGTGGTCCTACACGATCGAAGCCGGCAAGAGCTTGACGGACGATCTACCGATCACGGACGAACACTATGCGTTCGCGGTTCACGGCCCGAATGGATTTCTGCGAGAGTTCGGCGGAACGCTTCACGGTCCGGGAAAAGGCGCCGAGACGACGACAAGTTACGATGCCGCGAACAATGCATTGGTCCTTCACATCGCAAATCACGGCGACTCGACGCTCACGGTTGTCACCACCGCAAACGCATATTCGACTGAAGCACCACGCACGCATCTGCTCGCGCCGAATGCAACACTCGAAGACGGCTGGCCTATCGCGTCCAGCGCGCATTGGTACGATCTCTCGGTAGCGACGGCATCTGACGAGGACTATCGCCGCCGTTTCGCGGGGCATGTCGAGACGGGACAGCCGAGCCTGAGCGACCCGTTGTTGGGGCAGGTAAAGGGTTGAAGGCCTGGTGCCCTCGGCTGGTGCTATGATCCCGCGATGACTCTGCCAACGCCGGACACGAGATGACCGCCGACATCGGACTGATCGAAGGCTTTTACGGCAAGCCCTGGAGCTGGGAGGCGAGGGCGGAAACGATCGCGTTTCTCGCGTCCCATGGTTATCGCTTCTATTATTATGCACCCAAGGCGGACGCGTTCCTGCGCCGCCGCTGGCGCGAACTGCATCCGCCTGACATGGAGAAGGAGCTTCGGCGACTCTCAAGCCATTGCCGATCGCTAAGCGTGCGCTTCGGTGTGGGGCTCAGCCCTTACGAGATTTATCGCAGCTTCGATGCCGAAGCGCGCGGCGCGCTCGCGGGCAAACTCGCGTTTCTCGATTCTATCGGCGTGGACGATCTCGCGATCCTGTTCGACGATATGCGCGGCGACCTTCCGAATCTCGCTGAGATGCAGGTCGATATCGTGCATTGGGTGCGCGAGCGTTCGAAGGCCACGCGCCTGCTCGTCTGCCCCAGCTATTACACCGACGATCCGATCCTCGACCGCTTCTTCGGCGAAAGGCCCGCGAATTATCTCGAGGATTTCGGGCGCAAGCTCGACTCGACAATCGATATTTTCTGGACGGGCGAAGAGGTTTGCGCCCGTGCATTTTCGCCCGGCCATCTCGCGCGTGTGACGGCGCCGCTCGGGCGCAAGCCGTTTCTGTGGGACAATTACCCCGTGAATGACGGGCCGGTGATGTCGCAATTCCTGCATCTGCGCGGGTTCACGGGCAGGCCCGCATCGATGCGCGCGCTGATCGCGGGCCACGCGGTCAATGTGGCGTCGCAGCCTGTCCTGTCGCGTATCCCGGCACTCACGCTCGCCGACAGTTACGCGCAAGGCGACGGCTACGAATATGGCCGCGCGTTTGCGCGGGCCGCGGAAACCGTTCTGGGCACGGAACTCGGGCGCCTCGTGCGCGGCGACCTGATGCTGTTTCAGGATATGGGGATCGAGCGTGCGCAGGGGCTGCAGGAGCGCTACGCGGCCCTCGATCATCCCGGCGCACGCGAAATCGTGGCGTGGCTCGACGGCCATTGGCGCATCACGCGCGAGGAAATGGCCGTGCAATAGATCGCTTGCGGAGCGCGCACACCGGCACTATTCCATTCTTCGAACGCGAAGGATTTCCCATGCCGCTCGAAATGCGCCAGATCTGCGAACGCTGCCAGGCGCCGCTTCCGAAAGATTCGGAGGCCGCCCATATCTGCAGCTATGAATGCACCTTTTGCAGCGCCTGCGCCGAAGCGATGAGCGGCCGCTGCCCCAATTGCGGCGGTGAGTTGTTGCGCCGGCCGCGCAGGTTGCCGCGCACGTGAATTACCGCCACGCCTATCATGCCGGCAATTTCGCCGATGTCGTCAAGCATCTGGCGCTGGTGGCGTTGCTTTCGCATCTGAAGAAGAAGGACAAGGGCTTCCGCGTGATCGACACCCATGCGGGGCGCGGACTCTACGATCTCGCCGGCGACGAAGCGGCGCGCACGGGCGAGGCGGCGCAGGGCATTGCGCGGTTGCGCGCGCTCATTCCGCATGACGGATATCCGGAATCCCTGAAAACCTATCTCGACCTGGTGCAAAGCGCAGGCGAGGGGCGTTATCCCGGATCGCCGTTGATCGCGGCCCGTTTGTTGCGACCGCAGGATCGCCTGATCGCCATCGAAAAGCACGCGGAGGAATTTGCTGTGCTGTCTTCCGTGCTGTCGCCTTATCGCACTGCGACGGCGGAGCAGGCTGACGGCTATGCGCGGCTTGCGGCGCTGTTGCCGCCGCCGGAGCGGCGCGGTCTGGTGCTGATCGATCCGCCTTATGAGGCGCCGGACGAATTTGCCCGAGTGGGCGCGGCAGTCGGCGGCGCGCTCCGGCGTTTTGCCACCGGCATTTATCTCATATGGTTTCCCGTCAAATCGAAAAGCGAGGTCGACCGTTTCTGCGGCGAGATTGTCGCGGCGGGGGCTGCGAAAGCGCTTCGCATCGATACGGAAGTCGAAGCAAAAGCTAATATTAAGGAGAAGATTGGCGACAAGGAACGGCTCGCGCGCGCAGGTATTATCGTCGTCAACCCGCCTTATGGATTCGCGGACGAAATGAACACGGCTTTCTCCATCGTCGCGACACCGCTCGCTGCGCGCACCGAACTCGCGTGGCTCGCGGGCGAGTCGTGAAGCCCGGGCGATAGGTGTCTCAGACAAGCATTCTCATCTGGATCGTCGCTATCGCGGCAATCGCGGGCGTGATCGCGAGGCCGTTTCGTCTGCCGGAAGCGATCTGGGCCGTGGGCGGCGCGCTTTTGCTCGTGCTTGCGCGCTTGATCCCACTGGGCGATGCGCTGCGCGCCGTCGGCAAAGGCATCGATGTCTATCTGTTCCTCGCGGGCATGATGCTGTTGTCGGAGGTTGCCCGCCGCGAAGGCTTGTTCGACTGGGTCGCGACCTATGCGGTCAATGCGGGGCGCGGTTCGCCGAAGCGGTTGTTCCTGCTGGTTTATGCCGTGGGAGTTGTCGTCACGACCTTCCTGTCCAACGATGCGACAGCGGTTGTGCTCACGCCGGCCGTGTTCGCCGCGACGCGCAAAGCCAAAGTCGCGCCGCTGCCGTTTCTCCTGATCTGCGCGTTCATCGCCAATGCGGCGAGCTTCGTGTTGCCGATCTCCAATCCGGCAAATCTTGTCCTCTACGCGGATCGCACGCCGGAGCTGGCGGATTGGCTGGCGCGTTTTGCGTTTCCCTCGCTGATGTCGATCGTCGCAACCTTCGCGGCGTTGCGGTTTGTCGAACGCGGCGAGCTGGAGGGCTCTTACGAGAGCGATATCGTGCAACCGGCGCTGTCTCCCGGCGGCTGGACAGCCTTCGCGGGCATCGTGCTGACGGCAATCGCATTATTGATCGTCTCGTCTTTCGGCATGCCGTTGGGTCTGCCCACGGCAATCATGGGCGGGTTGACGATGCTGGGCGTTCTCCTGCGCGATCGCGCCTCGCCCTGGCCGATGCTCAGGGAAATTTCCTGGTCCGTGATCCTGCTGGTTGCGGGCTTGTTCGTCCTGGTCGAAGCGCTTGCGCGTACCGGTCTCATCGCTGTTCTCGCGAGCCTGTTGCAGGCGGGCGCGAAACATTCGGTGAATATGACGGCGACTGCTGCCGGCGCGGCTATCGCGCTTGCGGGAAATCTCACGAACAATTTGCCGTCGGGCCTTGTCGCGAGCCTCACGCTTGCGCAGGCGCATGTTGCTCAGCGTATCACCGACGCGCTTTTGATCGGCGTCGATCTCGGGCCCAATCTTTCCATCACCGGCTCGCTCGCGACGATCCTGTGGCTGCTGGCGATCCGGCGCGAAGGCGAGACGGTGACGTTCCGGCAATTCTTCAAGGTCGGCGCGGTCGTGATGCCGCCGGCACTGTTGCTCGCACTGGGTGCGAGGTTGTTGGTTTCGTGAAATGATTTGGGAGGTATTGCATTTCTTTTTACCTCTCTCCTTCGGGAGAGAGGTCGGCGCCGCGTTAGCGGCGACGGGTGAGTGGGTGCTTATGCAGCATCAAATCTTTCAGAAGTGGCGCGCTGCATAGACACCCACTCACCCTAACCCTCTCTCCCGAAGGAGAGAGGGAAATTACTTACGACGTGTGATCGACCACGATCACCCAGGCATTGTCGACCCTGCGGAAGGTGAGTGTGAAGACGCCGTGCGGCGTGTCGCCGGCGCGCAGGAGTTTCCAGCGTCCGACCACCAGCGCGGAATCAGGCCCCAGCATGTCGACATCGAGGTCGGAGAATTCGAGCTGGCCCATCTTGTCGCGCGTGGGATAGCGCGCGTGGTAACGGGCGAGCGTCTCGTTCCAGCCGGTCGTGATCTTGTCGCCGGAGACGAAACGCACGCGCGGGCTTTTCCAATAGCCCGTCATGAATTTGTCGATGTCGCCCGCGTTCCATGCCGCCTGCTGTGCGAGCAGGATGGATTTGATCGCGTTCGCATCGGCCGCATCGTCGTGGCGGCCGCAAGCCGCAAGCACAAACAATGCCGTTGCGAGCGCGAACGCCCGCAGGATCGGGCGCGGCATCAGATTGTCTGCGCCTGCTTGATGTAACGGTCGATCACGCCGTCGAGCACGTCCAGCGGCACGCGCCCGCAATTCAATCCCGCCTCATGGAAGTCCTTGATATCGTAATGCGCGCCCAACGCCGCCTTGGCGCGTTCGCGCGCCTTGATCCACACGGTGTGCCCGATCTTGTAGCTGCAAGCCTGGCCGGGCGTGGCGCAATAGCGCTCCACTTCGCGGGTGGCGAAGCCGGGAGCTTCGCCTTCCTGATCGACGAAATAGGCGATTGCCTGCTCGCGGCTCCATTTCATGTGATGGATACCCGTGTCGACCACGCAACGATTGGCGCGGAACAGCTGGAATTTGAGATAGCCGATGCGGCCCAGCGGATCGTCGTCATACATGCCGATCTCGTCGGCGAGTTGTTCCGCATAAAGCGCACAGCCTTCCGCGTAGCCCGAGAAGCCGATCGATTTGCGGATGAGCGGCAGGTTCTTGTTCGAGAGCGCAAGCCCGCCTTCCAGCTGATGCCCCGGCAGGCCTTCATGGAACACAGTCGTGGAGAGCGCGAATCTCGGCCATTCCGCGCTGTCGTGCAGGTTGAAATAAACGATGCCGGGCCGCGAGCCGTCGAGCGCGGGCGCCTGGCTGAAGGCGGACGCCGCACCCGGCTCGGTCGCAGGCGGCACGCGGCGCACTTCGAACGAATATGTGGGCAGGCGCTTGAACACGGTTGGAAGCCGCGGACGGATCTCGTTCAGGCGCTGGTTGCAATAGGCGATGATCTGCGCCTTGCCGTCGTCGGTATTGGCATAGAGATTCTTGGGATCGGCATAGAGCGCCGCCATGCGCTCGCCGACTGTCCCCTTGGTCAAGCCTTGCGCCGCGAGCAGCTTGTCGACGCGGGCCGAGATATCGCGCGCCTGATCGAGACCCAGTTGGTGGACCTCATCCGGCGACATGCTTGTCGTGGTCGCGGAGCGGAGCGTGGCCCGGTAGAACGCTTCGCCGTCCTTCAGCTTCCACACGCCCGCGGAGTGATCGGCGGTCGCGCGCAATTTCTCGGTCTCCGCGATCTGGCGGTCCAACGCCGGCGCGATCTTGTCCGTATAGATAGCGGCGGCTTTCGTCGCATAGCTTGGGTCGAGCCCCTTGTCCTTCGCGCGTTTCGCGATGGAGGTGACGAGGATCGTCCGGTCGACGGGCAGCCGCGTGCCTTTCATCTGCGCCAACGTCGTGTCGAGCAGGAAGTCGGGCGGCATCACGCCGAGAGCACTGTCGTGCTTCATGCGCTCCGTGTTGTCGTCGATCTGAACGGCGAAGGCTTCAAGCCGCGAGAGATAAGCGTCGGCGTCGGCGGCATTCGCGATCTTGTGCTTGGTGTCGAGGAAATCCGGAATGGATTGGTAAGCGCCGGTCAACTGGCTCACGACATAGGGCGATGGGCCGAACGACGTGCCGCCGAAATCGAACGCCATCACGGCCGCGGCGGACTCACGCGTATAAAGAACAGTGTCGTAATTCACGCGGTCCATGCCGGTGAGCGTGCCGGCGTCAATCGCCTTCAGCCTGCGAAGCTGGTCGGCGTTGAGCGCTTTCGCCGCGGCAATGCCCGCCGCGGAGTCGTCGCGCAGTTTGCTCCTGAGATCGGCATTGGCGCCCGTATCGAGACCCAGCTGGGTCGCGCCTTCGGGATTGAGGCGCAGATTCTCCTGGAAGAAATCGTCAAACAGCTTGTCGAGCGCGGGCGAAGGCGGCGTCGCGTCATCCGCGCGGGCGGCAAACGGCAGGCTTGAAGCGACGACAAGATATCCCGTCGAGGACAACAGATGGCGGCGGCTGAGCATGAACTCCCCCAAGGACACAGGCGGCGCGAGACTAAGGGTCCGGCAGCCGTTTGGACAAGCCGCCTTGCAAGAGTCGCAGAATTAAGCGGTTTTAAGAACTTTTGAGGCCGTTTTTGAGGACTTCCCGGTGTGCGGGCTCTAAGCCGATACCGCGGCATAGGGCCGTATTCGCGATATTCGACCCATTGGAGGAGAACCAAACCATGTCCAAGATGCATCTCGTCGGAACCATCTTCGCCGTAGCCGTCGCGATTTGCGGGCAGGCCGGCGCACAATCGCTCGACGTCCGCAACCCGACACCGCTGTCGCCGGGCGAAAACCATGGCACTGTCGACAGCATGGTCGGGCCGCAATATTGGCTGATCAATTGTCACAAAGGCGCGGTGCACATCTCGCTCCGGTTCTCCTCGATGGGCCTGTTCGGCAACCCCACGACGACGAGCGTTCAGGAGGTGCTGCACCAGGGCAGCGGCAAGGTGCTGGCCTCGCGGATGGTGACTTCGCCGGGACAGATGGTCGAAAACGATTGGCCGGGCACCTGCGCCACCAGAGGAACGATGGTCATCGAACTCAGGCCGATGGGAAACACGCTTGTGCGCTCCGGCGGCGATTATTCGCTGACGGTCGACGGCAGCGGCGTCGATTACAATGGCGGCGGTGGCGACACCGGCGGCGGCGGCATGAGTGCTGCACCGCGCCGCGATATGATTGTGGGCACTTATGCCGTGATGGTCTGCGCGCCGGATTTCAATTGCGACACCAGTCTGGCAGCGCATTTCTCGGCCGACGGATCCGTGCGGCTGACGGACGGCCATGCCGGAACCTGGGCCGTGTTCGATCCCGATGGTCGCGTCTATACGGTTGACATCGGCCGGGATCACTACAGCATGAAACTCGTGCCGGGCCGTGGCCTCTTCAATACCAACGATCTGGACGTCGTGGTATTTCAGGCGGTGCGGCCGAACTGAATGCATTCTTTCTTTTGACCTTCGCCCCTATTGCGGGCGAAGGTCCCGGCATGGACATCGAATTCCACTATTACATGACCTATCTGATCGCGGCGCGCGCGGGGTTCGCGCCCGCGGATGCGACGGTCCTCGCCCAATCCGCACAGGAGATCGACGACAACCACATCGCGTTCGAGGTGGGCACCAATACGCCTTTCGCCTACAAAAACACGATCTCGCAGACGATGAACATCCTGCGCCCGCAGCATGACGAGCACGTGTTCCCGATCTTTCATTTCATTCCAGGCGAACCCGACGCGCCGTCCGCGCAGCGGAAGGACGGCGGCAAGAGCGCCTGGGTCGCGACGCCCAACAGCCCGCTCGCAAACGAGATGCTCGATACCGCGCTGCGCTCCGACAATCTCTATCGCATCGGCGCGAGCGCGCATGCCTATGCCGATACCTGGGCGCACCAGAATTTCCTGGGTCGCGATCATGCGTTCAATGAAATGCCGCGCGATCCCGGCGAAAGCCTACTCGAAGGCGTGCTGGACGACATTCCGGTGCTGCGCATCGGCCATGCCCTCGCCGGCCACAAGCCGGATATCCCGGATTTGATCTGGACGGATGGCCGGCTGGTCAATCCCACCATCGTCAATGCCGACCGATTCATGGATGCCGGCCGACATCTGTTTCGAAAACTTTATGCCCACAATCATGGTACCGCGTGGGGCACGGAGCAGGATGCCATTGCAGCGAGTCTCGTTGCCGATCTGCGCAACGATATCGGAACGCCCGGCACAAAGAGCGCGGCGCGCGAGATCCGCGTCGCGCGTTATACGGCGAGAGCCCTGACCGCGCCTTATGGCTCGGCGCCGATCCCCGATTATCGGGAAGGCAAATGGTCGGACGATGCTTTTGTCGAGAAACGGGCAGAGATCGCGACGAAACTCGCGATTTATCTCGCCGAACATGCCGGCCTTGTGGGCGACACGCTGAGCTTCGGCATACGCATGCAATGCACGTGGAAAGATGCGCCGCGATACCAGGACACCGACTGGTTCAAATTCCAGGACGCCGTGAAATCGCATGTCGAGGAATGTTGGGGCGTGCTGCTCAGGAGCGTGCCGGACATTGCGGACTAGCGATGTCGAACGCTTTTCGCAAATGACCGCGCCTCTCAAAGTTCTGATCGTCGGCGGTTACGGCACATTCGGCGGACGGCTCGTTGCGTTGCTGGAGGACGAGCCGCACCTGACGCTGATCGTTGCCGGGCGATCCGCCGCGAAAGCCCAGGCGTTTTGCAGATCGCGCGGGCTCGCCAAGGCAACGCTCGTGCCGCTGGCCTTCGACCGCGGCGGAGACTTCGATGCGCAGCTCGCGGCGCTCCGTCCCGATATCCTCGTCGGTGCGAGCGGGCCGTTTCAGGCTTATGGCGAGCGGCCTTATCGCGTGATCGAAGCCTGCATCGCAAACGGAATCGATTATCTCGATCTGGCCGACGGCTCGGAGTTCGTGGCGGGTGTGGGCCGTTACGATGCGGCGGCGAAGGCGGCGCGGCGAAGCATTCTTTCGGGCGTCTCGACCTGTCCGGTTCTCACCGCCGCCGTCACGCGCCGTCTGTCGCGCGATATGGTGCGTGTCGAGTCCATTCGCGCCGGCATTTCGCCGTCGCCTTTCGCGCGTGTCGGCGAAAACGTCGTGCGCGCGGTTGCGGTCTATGCCGGCCGGCGCGTCGCGCTCAGGCGCAACGGTGTCGCGGGAACGGGCCATCCCTTCACCGAGCAGATGCAGTTCACGATTGCGCCTCCCGGCCGCCTGCCGTTGCGCAACACGCTGTTCTCTCTCGTCGACGTTCCGGATTTGCGCGCATTGCCGGAATTGTGGCCCGAAGCGCAGACCGTCTGGATCGGCGCGGGTCCGGTTCCGGAGATATTGCATCGGCTGTTGATCGCACTCGCCTGGCTTGTGCGGATGCGATTGCTTCCGGGTTTGTCGGTGCTCGCGCCGCTGATGTCTTTTGCGACCAACCATCTGCGCTGGGGCGAGCAGCGGGGCGGCATGTTCGTGGAGGTCAAAGGCGCCGACGCAGCCGGCACGCCGCTCGAACGCTCCTGGCATCTCATTGCCGAAGGCGACGACGGGCCGTTCATTCCGTCGATGGCGGCCGCGGCGCTGGTGCGAAAGAGGCTCGGCGGACATGCACCGTCGCCCGGCGCGCGCGCGGCGTTGTGCGAAGTGGAACTCGAGGATTACGAGCGGCAGTTTGCCGTGCGGTCGATTGCGACGGGCGTGAGGGGCGACGCAGCGAACCGGGCGCCGCATCTTTACGCGCAAATTCTTGCGCCGGCCTGGGACGAACTGCGGGCCGAGATTCGCGCTATGCACACGATCGATCGCGTGCGCGTGGCGGAGGGGCGCGCGAGTGTGGAGCGGGGAGCGAACATTCTTGCGCGCCTGGCCGCGTGGATCGCGGGCTTTCCCGGCACGGCCGCGGACACGCCCGTCACCGTGCGGTTCGAAGTCGAAAACGGCGTGGAAACCTGGACGCGGACATTCGGCCGCGAAACATTTTCCAGCCGCCAGTTCGCCGGGCGCGGCCGATGGGACAGATTGCTGTGCGAGCAATTCGGCCCGCTCACCTTCGCGATGGCGCTGGTGCGCGAAGATGCGAGGCTGCGACTCGTGTTGCGCAGCTGGAGCATCTTCAGTGTGCGCCTGCCGATGTGGCTGTGCCTGCGCATGGATGCGTTCGAAACGGTCGAGGACGGCCGGTTCCGTTTCCATGTCGAAATCGGACACAAGCTCACCGGCCTGATCGTGCGATACCGGGGCTGGCTGGAACCAGCTCAATAATCGGCCAAGGCGATACCTTGGCTGCGGCCCCATGCCGGGAATTGTTGTCGAGAGAACTCTTGCGTTATGAAAACGGTGTCGGGATATTTGACGCAGTGAACGCACAGGATGGCGCGATGCTGATCGCACGAATTATAGGCGGGTTGTGGCTTCTGTTTACCCTGTCATGGCTCGTGGCGGCGTTTTGGAGCAGCACGGTTGCAAAGCGCGTCGGGCTGGCCAAAGAGATCGGTTATCGCGTCGTGCTCATCGTCGGCGGCATCCTGCTTTTCATTCCGGCGCATGGCTATGAAGGCCCGCTGCGGCTCTGGTTCGTGACGCGCGATGAAGCGTGGGTTTGCGTGGGCTTGATTGCGCTCGGCTTCGCATTCGCCTGGTGGGCGCGCATTTATCTGGGGCCTTTGTGGTCGGGGCAGGTGACGATGAAGGCGGATCATCACGTGGTCGATCGCGGGCCTTACGGCCTCGTGCGCCATCCGATCTATACCGGCATCCTGTTGTCCGTGTTCGCGACAGCTGCAGTGAAAGGCACGGTTCTGGGGCTCGCGGGCGCCGCGATCATCACGCTCGGCATCTGGATGAAAGCGCGGCTCGAAGAACGCTGGCTGCGCGAACAACTGGGCGCCGACGCCTACGACTCCTATCGCCGCCGCGTGCCGATGCTGCTGCCGTTTGGGCCGAAGGCGGGGTGAGGGGTTCGCCTGTCATGTGGCGATTAGGTATGGTGTCGACCCAAATTGTGCGAATTCCCGTTTGCGTCCCAGCTTGTGTACAGTGTCTTCCGATGCGATTCCTCGCATCCCTCCAGGACAAATCCAATGGCTCGTGAAACAATCCACCTCGTGCAGGCGTTCAGCATCGGCAAGGGGAACCGTTTGAGGGCCGATACGCCTGTTCCCTGCAACTCGGTCGAAGCGGCGCGCCGCATGGCCGAAAGGCTGGCGCTGACGAAGGCCGGTGTCGTGGCCTTCTCGAACTCGGGCGATCAGGAACTCGGCGAATTCGACGACGCACCCGTCATCATCTTCAAAGCGGGGCAGTTGCCCGAGCAATTCGAGAATTGATTGCCCGCGTCGGGCGGTACGATTTCGCCGCAACTGACTAGGTGCCCTTAACTCCGACTTTCACGAATGCGCCTCGCAAAATGCGGCCGGCGTCGTTGACGCGATGTCGGTGATGGCGGCGCCGGGTTTGGTGACATATTCCGACACGCCTTGATGCGTCGCCGAGTCCGGATCCCAATCATAGCTCCAACCCATGCCCGTGAAGGGGTAGCCCGGAGACGAGAAGCCGATCCGGTAGGATGTCATCATCTGGTTGAGCACGAAATGCTCGCTCATTGAATCGGCGGACGCATCGCGCGGCAAATCCACAGAGCAGGATGTGGTGGTCGTATCCGGACTGCTGGCGCAGGGGCGGAACAGATCGGCCGGGCTGATCTTGAAGGTGAAAACTTTGTCGTCCTTCGGGTCGGGCGGCACGCCGAGCGCCATCTCCAATGCGAGCAGCTTGTCCTTTTTGTCCTTGCAGAACGCCCGCAGTTCGTCGGGAAGCGAGATCCAGATGTACCGCGTCGGGTCGATCATGGGATAGGGCTGGAGATGCGCGACGGTGATCTCGCGCTTCGTTGTGTCGATCGGCGTCAGCGTGCGGACGGAATCCGGCGTCTTCACCGCCGCTGCGGGGATCGAACGCGTATAAGCGGCATCGAGCCCCGCCTCGGGCGTTTGCGTCGTCGCACAGCCGAACAGCAAAGCCGTCGCCAGCGAGGCGATCACAAAGCGGCGGCGTCTTTCCAGGGGACCGGACATCGCGGGTTCTCCAAATCGGGCGGGATAGACAAGACAGGATAGAAAGCGCCCTGATCTGTAACAATGTTTTCTTCGGGCCGCAATTCTGCAAGGAGATGACAGTATTCATGGCCTTAGCACCCCTCTGGAGCGCGCTTTCGCCATACAGGCGCAGAAAGGCGGCCTTAACTCCCGCGCGGTAGTCTGTGCCTTCAAATTTCCCGAAGGCGGCAACGTGCCAAACACGCAACCCAAGTTCGACGTCTATGACCTGATTGTGATCGGCAGTGGGCCGGCGGGTCGTCGGGCTGCGGTCCAGGGCGCGAAGTTCGGCAAGCGCGTGCTGGTCGTCGAGCGCGGCCGCAGGGTCGGCGGTGTTTCCGTTCACACCGGTACCATCCCTTCGAAGACGCTGCGCGAAACCGTGTTGAATCTTTCCGGCTGGCGGGAGCGCGGGTTCTACGGTCGCGCCTACCGCGTCAAACAGGATATCGACGCGCCGGATCTCCTGAAGCGGCTGCACATCACGCTGGACCATGAAGTCGAAATTCTCGAACACCAGTTCGCGCGCAACGGCGTGGAGACGGCCCGCGGCGCCGCCGGATTTCTCGACGCCGACAGCATCGAGATCGAACTCGAGGACGGCAAGATCAAGCTGTGCCGCGCCGCCAGGTTTGTGATTGCCGTCGGCACCTCGCCTTATCGCCCCGCTCATATTGCCTTCGACGGAAAATTCATTCTCGACAGCGACCAGATCCTCGATCTTCCTGCGATCCCGCGCCACCTGACGGTCATCGGCGCGAGCGTCATCGGCATGGAATACGCCTCGATTTTCAGCGCGCTGGACATCAGGGTGACGGTTCTCGAGCCGTCCGACAAAATGCTGCCGTTTCTCGATCGCGAGCTGGTGGACGAGTTCGTCCACGATTTGCGCGATCGCGGCGTCTCGCTGCGGTTCGGTTGCAAGGTGAAATCCGCCACTGTCGACGGTCAATCCCGCTGTGTGATCGAAACCGAGGACGGGCGCGAACTCGGCGCAGACATGGTTCTGTTTGCGGCCGGCCGCGTGGGCGCCACCGAGACGTTGGGCCTCGCCAATTGCGGCCTGGTGGCGGATGCGCGCGGGCGGATCGGTGTGGATTCGAAATCATTCCAGACGTCCGTGCCGAATATTTATGCGGCCGGCGACGTGATCGGCTTTCCAAGCCTGGCCTCGACATCGATGGAGCAGGGGCGCATCGCGGCGTGTCACGCGTTCGGCGAGCCCGCGCAGGCGCCGCCGGCCTTCTTTCCGTATGGCATCTATTCGGTCCCGGAAATCTCGACGATCGGCATGACCGAGGAAGAAGTGCGCGAGCGGGCCATTCCCTATGAGTGCGGCGTCGCAAGATTCCGCGAAACGTCCCGCGGACACATCATGGGCCTGTCCACGGGATTCATGAAGATGATCTTCTCGCTGGAAACGCGGCGGTTGCTGGGCGTCCACATCGTGGGCGAGGGCGCGACCGAGTTGATCCACATCGGTCAGGCGGTGCTGAACCTCGAAGGCACGCTCGACTATTTCGTGGAGAACACCTTCAACTATCCGACCCTCGCCGAGGCCTACAAGATTGCGGCGCTCGACGTCTGGAACCGGATGCCAAAGCGCCAGCCGAGCACAAGAATCGTGGAAGCCGCGTTCGATCGGGCGAAACGGGCGGCCGGCTGAAGCGGCGGATGAATGCAATTCCCGTCGGCGCCGCATGCCGCTGCTGTTCGGGCCGCCCGCGCTTCACCTGCAAAAAGCCGCGGGTGAGTGCTGAAATATTCCGCAATCGGTGCTACAGTGCTTGCCATGGATGCGTCCGAACTGCTGGCCCGAATCGCCGCCGAACCGGGAATGATGGGAGGAAAGCCCGTCATCAGGGGGCGTCGCATCACGCCCGCCATGGTTCTCAATATGCTGGCGGCGGGAGCAACACGCGAGGCAGTTCTTGAGGCTTACCCTGCCCTTGAGCCCGAGGACATTGATGCTTGCCTGATCTACGCGGCCCGTCTAAGCGAAAAAGCTGCGGCGGAAGGTCTGACGGTCGCGGCCGAATAGGTGCGCGTGCTTGCGGATACAAACGTTGTGGCGCACGCAGTCAGGGCCATGCGTTCTGCCGGGCACGACGTGGTTTATGGAGCCGAACGAACCGAAGACCCGGGGGACCGAGCGCTCCTCGCGGAAGCGCACGCCAGCGGACGGATTCTCCTGACGAAGGACAACGATCTGGGCGCGCTCGTGCATCGTGATGACCTGCCTCATTTTGGCGTGATGCTCATCGACGATCTGGGCGATCCTGCTGCAGAGGTGCGCCTGATCCTGTCCGCTCTGCTGTCGCACGCCGGGCGTCTCGCTGAAGGAGCATTCCTCAGGGTGACGCCGTCCGGCGTGCGAGAATCGCAGGCCTCGCCGTCGTCATAGGGAAATGTGTTTCATGTCGCCGCCTGCTTGATGGTTCTGTTCGCGGCCGGCCGCGTGGGCGCCACCGAGACGTTGGGCCTCGCCAATTGCGGCCTGGTGGCGGATGCACGCGGGCGGATCGGAGTGGATTCGAAATCGTTCCAGACGTCCGTGCCGCATATTTATGCGGCCGGCGACGTGATCGGCTTTCCCAGCCTGGCCTCGACATCGATGGAGCAGGGGCGCATCGCGGCGTGCCACGCGTTCGGCGAGCCCGCGCAGGCGCCGCCGGCCTTCTTTCCCTATGGCATCTATTCGGTCCCGGAAATCTCGACGATCGGCATGACCGAGGAAGAAGTGCGCGAGCGGGCGATACCCTACGAGTGCGGCGTCGCAAGATTCCGCGAAACGTCCCGCGGACACATCATGGGCCTGTCCACGGGATTCATGAAGATGATCTTCTCGCTGGAGACGCGGCGGTTGCTGGGCGTCCACATCGTGGGCGAGGGCGCGACCGAGTTGATCCACATCGGTCAGGCGGTGCTGAACCTCGAGGGCACGCTCGACTATTTCGTGGAGAACACCTTCAACTATCCGACGCTCGCCGAAGCCTACAAGATTGCCGCGCTCGACGTCTGGAACCGCATGCCGAAGCGCCAGCCGAGCACAAGGATCGTGGAAGCCGCGTTCGATCGGGCNNTTGACCTAACTCACCATCTTCACGATTCAACGCCTCAACAATTCGAAACGCCCGGTCTCTCAAATCGCCAATCGTGAAGTCGTTGTCTAACTCGAATTCCGCCAATGCGCTCAGATCGTTAACGCTCGATTCGGTCGGCTGCTCTTCGCTGACTAGAAATTCGCTTTGTGGTACGCCGATGGCTTCGAGCCTAGCTATGCGCAAGTCCAACGCTGCTTGGAGATGAATGTGAATGAATCGCGAGGAAAATCTCTCGACTAAATATGTGTGATCTTCTGGAAATCGAAGGCCATCTATTACAATTCTGGTCGCGGAACCCGTGCGTTCAATCACTTTATCGCATAGCCATCGTTGTCCCAGCGTCTTGTTTACGCGCCACCCGACTTCTTGCCTCGTGTTTCTATCTGGCGTCCGGCCCTCCGACCGAATTACGTCATCGATAACTTCGCTGAACCGAGCGTAGAAAAACCCATGCGTCTCAATGAAACGCGCAGCCGTTGTCTTGCCCGAACCAATGCGCCCGCTAAGACCGACCACAAGAGGACCCTGCGTCGCGTGTAAATCCGGGATGATAAGCGCCCCCTCCGCCGGAGCACTTAAGGCTTCGTACTTTCCGGCCAAGAAGAAAGACCCGACAACAGCGGAGGTAATGGCATCAAGCTCATCGTGCTTCACCGGCTGCGAAACGAAGTTTCCGGTTAACCCAAAATCCGCAAGTCCAAACTTTAGTAACTCCTCCCCAGCGCCCTTTCTCGGAATTCCCATTATGTCCTGTGCGGCACCGGGATAGCTCTCGATCACAGGGATGCCGAGCTTTCGCAATCTGCTGGCCAAATGCATGCCGCGCTGAGTTAGGCGCTGCATGCTTGGAAGCAGTGCCGGATATACGTTCACACCTCTCTTCTTTAAGGTCCGCTCGCATACGCGCATAATCCCAAATTCACTGCGCCCCGGATCATCGTCTTCAACGCGGATTCGACCTCGTGGTAGTGAGAGGGGAGAATCTATCGAGACCAGTGCTGGTTGCGCCCGAATGGTCTCGGTCATCATCTCCTCATCACTTGAAAGGAGACTGGTGTAGCAATCACCCTTATGCAAAACGCAGAAACCCGAAGGGCGTTTTTCCGATCCGGTTAGATCGATGCCGACAATCTTGGCGCTTTGCGCCTTTGTGCCGTCGAATAGAGAAGAAAAGCTCGTAAACCGATGGCCGAGGCGAGCCGCGTTCGGAAGCCTCGCAGAGGCCCTAGCCGATCCCTCAACCCCTCTAAAGATATTGGAAAACCTTGGTCGTCCAAAGAACAAATCGTCCGGAAGCTCAAGGCGATCAAGAACGTAATCGAGAATGAAAAACATGCCGCGCACGTCGGCTTGGTTGTAAGCAATTAATTTCCGAAGCGCGGAGCGGTCGCCGCGAAGATATCTGTGCCAGAGCAAGACCGCCCCACGACCATCAATATCTTCGATGCCCTCCCGCAAAACGATTCCAAGCTTACGTTCAATCTCCTTTTGTCCGCCTGTCAGTCCAACCCTTCGTCCCACGTATCGAAGGTCGATATGCGTCTTTGGAAGCGCGATCTCGCCGAACGTTTTCTTGAGAAACGGAATATCGAAAAGGGTGCCGTTGAACGTTACCAGTGTTGCCGCTTGAGCCATTGCAAGTTGAAGGGTTTCTGGGCCATCGCCCGCGATATGGACGCGATACACTCCGTTTGCCGCATACCCGACGAGCGTCAGTTCGTCATAATAGCGGCTAAGACCGGTTGTTTCGATGTCTAGAAATATTACGCGTGCCGGGTCCATAAGGCTCGATGCGATCTGGGACGGTTTAAGCGGCCCCTTTTGCGGCCGAAGAGCCGAAGCAAGTTTCAACGGGGGTGTTGTTGCCATAGGCGTAGCTTTTATCACGAGCGAGATCGATGCAACACCGGACGAAATCGGCCTCCTAGCACAGATTTGTACAGAGGAAATTCAGTCGTTCGAGAATTAGGGCTGTGGCGTCCTCGAATGGCACTAGGCCATGGAAAAGACGACGTGCTTGTGATAGTGTTTCCATATGGCAGAAGTGAAGAACCTTTGGAAAATTCGAGGGCGTGGACTTACAATCACGGCCTCAGAGCTTAAAGGAAGCGGAGAGTACACTCCGTATCCACTAGCTCGCAGCACTTGGTTGCGCGCGATCAAGTTCGCAAAGAAGTATGGCACCTGCAAGGCCCTTGAGTTGATCGATGAGCGGGCATGGAGGGCCTTTCGTCGCGGCGATGATGACACCTCGCGTCGCTGGCGGGACCTCATAATTGCTATCCATGCGATGGAGCAAGAAGAGTTGGTTCCGGGCGAAAAAGCACAATAGGTCTGCGATCAGTCTGCCTTCATAGCCATTCGACGCTCCACTCACCATCAGCGGCTTTAAAAGCCTCCATTAGTTCCGCGCAGATCGTTCTTAGCGTAAGATCGAAGTTCCACGGCGGATTTACGAACAGCATCCCGCTCCCGGCTAACGCCTTATCGTCTACTCGATAGCGTAGGAATCTTACGGAAAGGCATTTTGAAATCCCTAGTGCTTTAATCTCATCTAGGAACAGGACAGATGGCATAGTGGATTTTATCGGATACCAAATCGCGAAAAGTCCCGTCGGCCATTTTTTGTGTGCCTCTCCCAGTTTTTGGGCCAGTAGCCTGAATTCGTTCTTGGACTCAAACGGTGGGTCGACAAAGATCACACCACGACGTTCGATAGGAGGCACAAAGGCAATCATAGCTTCGTAGCCATCCCGCCTATGCACGGAAACTCGTTTGTCGCTTTTGAAGGCCAACCTCAGACTGGCGGCATCCTCATCATGAAGCTCGCAGGCGATCAGCCTGTCATTGCCCCTGAGAAGCGAGCGAACAATGCTCGGCGAGCCGGGGTAGACGGTCAAGCCCGAGGGGTTCATCGATCTAACAATATTCAGATACGCCTCGGCGGAAGGTATTGCTTTGGAATAAACCCTTCCTATTCCCTCGCGCGCTTCGTTGGTTTTCTGGGCCTCGACTGAACGGAGGTCGTACGTCCCAACTCCAGCGTGCGTATCGATCACAAGGAACGGTGTGGGTTTGTCTCTTAGTCGGCAAATGATCGCTGCCAATGCCGCGTGCTTAAAGACCTCAGTATGGTTGCCAGCGTGAAACGCGTGCCTATAGTTCATGTTTGGCACCAACCTTGAAGCAGTCAGACCGTTTATTGTCTGCCCGCGAAAAACGGCTAATGCCTTTTTGCCGCTTCGTTTTGCTCAACCGCTCGAACTCGACGCTCTATGGCGTCGAGCGACGCAGCAAGAGCTTTGTTTTTAGCAATTTCACTCGCAAGCTGAATTTGCAGTGAATGCATTTCACTTTCGTGCCGTCGAGAGTCTATGGCGAGAGATTCCACACTTTGCTGAGCCGATCTAGATACAGACAGTGATCCCTGGGTGACATTGTATCCGCTCAGCGTGAGCGAGCCGACACCAATGATCAGCGCGGCGACTCCGGCAATTCCATAATTTCTTATCAAATTGGCCGAGCTGTCTGCGGATGACGCTGAGCCTTTAGCCTGAATTTTTGCCTCTTCAGCTTGGGCTTTTGCCTCTTCAATTCCGTCGTGAATCGAACTTAAAATCGGGTTTCCACCGTTCGCCTCGTGGAGGTAGTAATTTGGCGATTTGTCTCTCTTATTCTTGTCAAATTTGGAGAGGCCCTTATCAAGGCTGGGGTCGTATGTCGTCTTCGTGAACTCCACCCAGATTAGTCCGTCATCCTCATCATTCGGAATCAGGTTGAGTTCGTATTCGGTGGAAGTGAGGTTGTGTATGGGAATTAGCAACTGTCCCGAAAACCCTGGGTCGACGATTGGTCCGGTACCCAACAAAATTCCTCGATGAACGTGCTTTATCCGCAAATTAAAGCGGACTGCGATATAGAGGGGTAGTCGAAAATATGCCTCTGATTGAATATAGCTTATGGAATTTGGTGGAAGGACAATCGATTGAGTTTCGCGAGATATGGTCTTCTCGAACCGTTCGGTTTTGCCACCGCTTTTTTTCCAGTAAATAAATTGGCCGCCCGGGCGAACCTCATAAGAAGCGCTTTTTAGTTTCGTTTCGTAAAAGGGGTAAAGCAACCCTGTCTTACGTGCGTAGCGAGAAATATCGAAAGAAGAGAGAAGTGACGGACGTACATCGGGATATGGGTCTTGTTTATAATGCGATTCCGCTCGCGCTTTGGCGTCGGCATCGCTGGTAGCAAACTCGATAACTTCGGTTTTTTGAGTGTCGGTCATTTACGTTCCGCGAAATGCTCAGCTTGTTCTGTACACCTAGTGATCTGTGTCGCTATTGGCGGGTTGCACGGTCAGGAGCTTATCTGGTCCCACGCCGATCCACGCGACGGCTTGTCCGATGCTTTCTTCGACCCGAGCTATAAACCCATATGCAAGTGCCGAAATAATGCCGTCACGGACACGCCAGTCGATATAGTCAACGTGATTGAGGACAATCCTCGTTGGACGATTCACGGCGATTGCTCGTTTAACTAGCCCGGCATCGAATCGACCCACGCGCCGAATTTTCTTCGTGACGGTCGTGTATTCCTCCAGAGCAAGCGGACTCCCGCTTTCTGTTGAGATAGCGCTCCAAGTTGTCTCGTCGAAGAGTGCCCCAGAATCGCCCGCGACTCTTATCGGATGACATCTAATAACCATCGTTATGTCATCAACATCGAGAGGGCTAATGCCAGACTCCGAGATAAAACCGCCGGCTGTTGTGTCACGCGCTGTGGCCTTTGGCCAATAGCCACCGTGCAACAACGAAAGGCCAAACCCCTGCGTTCCCTCGATAACAACTCGCTTTCCAGCGGACAAATGGCTCCTCAAGAGTGCTGTCGTGTCACCAACAAAGGGGGCTAGCTCATCAACGTGTTCGGCAAGCATTCCTACCATTGGAAAATTTGCAGCCTCTCGCGCTGCAGAGGCTAAAACCGACGCGCCAGTTCCGGATTGCGTCGAGCCGATGGCCGGTCCGAGATGGCTTTGAGCCTCCCACTCGCGGTGGGCAGCCGTGATGATTCGAGCCATTGGGCTAATGACAACCTGATCTCGTTCCAATCCGAGTTCAGCAAATTCGCGCCTAAATATCTCTGGATCGATATATGCGCCGGGTGGCAATATGATTTGAACATTTCCGTCGATGCCGGATGCTGGTAGCTGCCTGAGGACGCGGGTTCTCCCAAATTTGTCGATAGCCGTGTGACCCGAGTTGGTTCCACCTACCCTGACAACGGCTACGCACGATGGGTCGCGCCGAACGACCTCAAGAGCAACCTTCCCTTTTCCCTCCGAGCCGAACTGACCGCCGACTACTACCGATGCTGGCATTGTTCTCTCCTCTCCTGACTCACGGATGACCGACGTGAATCAAGAGCCATTGATTGTCGAATCAGGCACTGGATTCGACGTACGGAAAAATACCATGCCGCCGCGTATCCAAGCATGCCTCAAATTGGGTTTTTTGCTTTGCGACCATTTGGAGGTTCGCGCGACCCTCTCGTTCCCGACCTAGAGGGTATCACGCGACGCAATGCGTGGGTGCTCGGGACCTGGGTTTGAGCTTGCCTGCTTACGTGTGTTCATGATATGTTCCAATCCTTCTTGGGGTCAAGACCTCGGCAAAATTGATCGGTTGACGGACAGTGATGACGCATCATTTTTCGACGACGATTGAGACGCGCACAAAGACGCGGCGTGCAACACCGAGCGTGTCCGGAATGCAACGCGCGCGCATGCCGCGTCGAGGTTCTCCCGTGTTATTTCGCCTGTTTAACAGGGGAGAAATCCGAACGGGGCTCGAAGCTGTTGCGGAAAAGAAACGCTTCGCCTGTTCCGGAAAATCATGTGCGGATAGCAGGCGGAGAACAGGCAAAATAACAGGCGGATTATCAGGCGGAATAACAGGCGAAGATCAAGCGGCCATTGTCGCGAGAAGCCGCGCAATTGCTGGAATTTTCTCGGCTGTACGCGTGTAAGTTTTTTTGTGGCGACAAAATGCGTTTTGAGAAGGCGGGAATTTTTTTGGTGGTCGCTTGGTGAGGGGCGTTGATTGGAAGGCCTCCATCGTCAGGGCGTCCGTTCACACGCGGCGCGCTTCGGCGGACGGGTCGGAGGGCATCCCGCTTCGCGCGGGCGAAGGGTGCAGACCGGCAAACCGCGTGCTTGCCATCTCAGGCGTCCTTCATTATCTCCAACCTCGGACAGGTGGTCGAGTGGTTGAAGGCACCGCACTCGAAATGCGGCGTACGGGCAACCGTACCGAGGGTTCGAATCCCTCCCTGTCCGCCACCCTGCTTTGCGCGTTCCGCTCGCCACTCGCGCCTTGGGCCTCAAAAGCCGCAGCCCGCTGTGCTGGAGGGGCGGGTGGAACTCTGCCAGTCTCGGGCTCTCGACACTGGGGACTCATCGGATGAAAAAGCTCTTGCCAATCCTGCTTGCGCTCGGCGCAAGCCTGATTTTCGCGCTCGGCGCGAGCCTGTTTTTCGCGCTCGGCGCGAGCGCCGTGGCTGCGCAGGCCGCGCCGAATTTCACCATGGATCAGGTGCTCGATTATCCGTTTATCAGCGAGACTGCAGGCTGCGAAGGAGGCGGGCATATCGCGTTCGCGCGCGATCTGCATGGCGTGCGCAATGTGTGGGTCGCCGATGCGCCCGGCTTTGCGGCCCGGCAGGTCACGCAATACAAGGCCGATGACGGCCAGGAGATCACGCAGCTCACCTTCTCGCCGGATTGCAAGACGCTGCTTTATGTGCGCGGCGGCGACCACGACGCCAATTGGGATGCGCCGGGCGATCTCGCGCCCGATCCCGATTCCGCGACGGACCAACCCAAGGTGACGATCTGGTCCGCGTCGCTCGCGGGCGGCGCGCCGGTGAAGATCGCGGAAGGCGATGCCCCCGTAATCTCCGTACACGGACAATTGGCCTATATCGCGGACCACAAGGTGTTCACCGCAGCGCTCAACGGCACGGGCAAGCCTGCGCAGCTGTTCTTCGATCGCGGCAAGGATGGTTCGCTGCAATGGTCGCCCGACGGCACGCGGCTCGCTTTCGTGTCGAACCGCGAGGACCACGCGCTCATCGGCATCTATACCGCGAAGAACCAGCCGCTCGCCTGGCCCGCGCCGTCGACGGATTTTGCCGTCTCGCCGCGCTGGTCGCCGGACGGCAAACAGATTCTGTTCGCGCGCCGCCCGGGCGCCGGCGGTCCGCCGCGGCCGATCCTGAAGCAGACGCCCGATCCGTGGTCGATCTGGATTGCGGATGCGCAAACGGGCGACGCTCATCTCGTGTGGAAAAGTCCCGATACGCTGCTGGGTTCGTTCCCCGATGCGCCGGGCGAAGCCAATCTCCATTGGGCCGCGGGCAATCGCGTCGTATTCCTGGCCGATCTCGACAACTGGCCGCATCTCTATTCGATTCCGGCCGGCGGCGGCACGCCGCTGTTGCTCACGCCGGGCGCATTCATGGTCGAGAATGTGGTCGAAAGCCGCGACAGGCATTTCCTCTATTACGGCGCGAACACCGGCACGACGAAGGACGACGAAGATCGCCGCCATATCTTCCGCGTGCCCGTCGGTGCGGCAACGCCGGTGACCGTCACGTCGGGCGAAGGTCTCGAATGGTCGCCTGCGATTGCGGACGACACACATGTTGCGTTCGCCGATGCGGGCGCAAAACAGCCGATGGGCATCGGCTTGGCGAGCGGCGACGGCACTGGGCGGCGCGAACTGAACAGCGGCGGATATCCGGCGGACTTCCCGCGCGACGCGCTGATCGTTCCGAAATATGTGAGCTTCAAGACGACGGACGGCTGGACGATTCACGGCCAGCTCTTTGCGCGCGACGACGGCGCGCCCGTGAAGCCTGCCGTCATCTTCGTGCATGGCGGGCCGTCGCGGCAGATGGTGCTGGGTTGGCATTACATGGACTATTACTCGAACGCCTATGCGGTGAATCAATATCTCGCGGCGCATGGCTTTGTGGTGCTGTCGATCAATTATCGCCTCGGCATCGGCTACGGACATGCGTTCCACAATCCCGATCATGGTGGACCCACGGGCGCCGCCGAATACAAGGATGTGTTGGCGGGCGCGAAATTTTTGCAAACCACGAAGGGCGCGGACGGCAAGCGCATCGGCATGTGGGGCGGCTCCTATGGCGGCTATCTCACAGCACTCGCTCTCGCGCGCAATTCGAACATCTTCAAGGCGGGAGTCGATTTCCACGGCGTGCATGATTGGTCGCGCCTGATCGTGGGGCGTTATGGCGATCCGGAAGAGAAGCGCTACGAGAAAGGCGATCTCGACGCGGCGATCAAGGTGGCGTTCACGTCGTCGCCCGATGCCGATGTCGCGCATTGGAAATCGCCCGTGCTGCTCATCCAGGGCGACGACGACCGCAACGTTCCGTTCCAGCAGACAGTCGATCTCGCGCGCCGTCTCGATGCGCAACATGTGAATTACGAGGAGATGGTGATCCCCAACGAGATCCACGGTTTCGAGCGCTGGATTTCCTGGGAACGTGCAGACACTGCGACGGCTGCCTATCTCGCGAAGCAGCTGGGCGTGCCATAGGCGCTGTTTCGACGCCATACGCGGGTCGCGGGGCGGGTCTGCTCCGCGCGAAATCGCACGGGAAAGTGAAGCTTCCGGCCGGGCCCGGCCTTGCCGGATGCACTGCGCACCCATACCTCTGCCGGGCACAATTCGCCAAGGGGCCAACATGCTTAATCGCCGCAGGATTTTATTGTCGGGAGCCGCGACCGCGGCCGTCGCATCCTTCACATCGCCTGCGCGCGCAGCCACCGCTGCGATGTCGCCGCCTGCGGCGAATGCGGAAGCGGCGAAGACGAACGCGATGTTCGATGCGTTCGTGCAGCAGGGCCTCGACCGCTCTCCCGAAAGCACGACGAGCCTCGGCCTCGACACGGGCGCGCGCGCTTACGAAAAAAGCAAGCTCGACGCTCGCTCGCTCGCGGCGATCGCCGGCGACAAGACGACGAACACCGCGCAGCTCAAGCAGCTCCTGACGATCGACCGCACCAAGCTCGAGGGCATGGATGCGATCAATTACGACGTGGTGCTGTTCAACCTGCAGACGACGGACGACGCCAACAAGCGGTACAATTACGGTCCGGGCGGCGCGGGCGCGCCATACATCATCAGCCAGCTCACCGGCTCGTATGATCAAATCCCCGATTTCCTCGACAGCCAGCATCAGATCGCGGAGAAGGCCGATGCCGATGCTTATCTCTCCCGCCTCGAGGCATTTGCCGTTGCCATGGACCAGGAAGGCGAGGTCGTTCGCCACGACGTGGCTCTCGGCACCGTCCCGCCCGATTTCGCGCTGGTGAAAACGCTGGACCAGATGGCGAAATTCCGCGCCATCGCCGCCGACCAATCCGTGCTCGTCACGTCGCTTGCACGGCGCGCCAAGGACAAGAATATCCCGGGCGATTATGCGGCGCAGGCGACCAGGATCGTCGTCGAGAAAGTCTATCCGGCGCTCGACCGCCAGATCGCGCTCGTGAAGGACATGCAGGGGCATGCGACGCACGATGCCGGCGTGTGGAAATTGAAGGACGGCGATTCCTATTACGCGGATTCGCTGATCAACTGGACGACGTCGTCGATGAAACCCGCCGACATCCACCAGACGGGCGTCGATCTCGTGAAGACGTTGTCCGGCCGTATCGACGAGATCATGAAAGTGCACGGCATGACCAAAGGCACGGTCGGCGAGCGCCTGCGCGGCATGTATAACGACCCGCAATTCCGTTACGAGAATACCGATGCGGGCAAGGACAAGCTGCTGGCCGATCTGAACGTGAAAGTGCAGACGGTGCGCGCGAAGCTGCCGCAATATTTCCGCACCTTGCCGAAGGCCAATCTCATCATCAAGCGCATTCCGAAATACACCGAAGCGGCCCAGCCCGGCGGCTATTACCAGCCCGCCTCACTCGATGGGACGCGGCCCGGCACCTATTACATCAACCTGCGCGACACGGCGGAAGTGCCGAGCTGGACGTTGCCCACGCTCACCTATCACGAGGGCATTCCCGGCCATCATCTTCAACTGAGCATCCAGCAGGAAGCGAACCTGCCGATGATCCGCAAGCTGTCGTTCTTCTCGGCCTATATCGAAGGCTGGGCGCTTTATTCCGAGCAGCTCGCCGACGAGATGGGGATGTACGACAACGATCCGTTCGGCCGCATCGGCTATCTGCACGATGCGATGTTCCGCGGCGTGCGCCTCGTGGTCGACACGGGCATGCATGCGATGCGCTGGAGCCGCGAGGACGCGATCAAATATTATGTCGACACGCTTGGCGACCAGGATGCGTCGGCGGCGACGGAAGTCGAGCGCTATTGCGTATGGCCCGGCCAGGCCTGCGCCTACATGCTGGGCAAGCTGACGATCCTGCGCCTGCGCGAGAAGGCGAAGGCTGCCCTGGGTCCACGCTTCGACATTCGCGATTACAACGATGCGGTGCTTGTCGGCGGCGCGGTGCCGCTCACGGTTCTCGAGAACGTGGTCGACCGCTACATCGCGGCCAGGAGCGCCTGATCGAGATCGGCAATCAGATCGTTCACATCCTCGATTCCGGCGGACAGCCTTAAAAGGTCCGCCGGAACGGGGCTTCCCGCGCCTTCGACCGAGGCGCGATGTTCGACAAGACTTTCCGTGCCGCCGAGGGAAGTGGCGCGTTTCCAGATTTGAACATGGGCTGCCGTCTTGATGGCTGCCTGCTCGCCGCCTTTGACCCGGATGGACAGCATCGCGCCGAAACCGCCCGTCATCTGGCGCGCAGCGATTTCGTGCCCCGGAAAATCCCGCAGACCCGGATAAAGAACCTGCGCCACATTCGGATTGGCTGCGAGATGTTCGGCAAGAGCCTGCGCGTTGGCGACGGCGGTGCGCACGCGCGGAAACAATGTGCGCATGCCGCGCAGCAGCAGCCACGCTTCGAACGATCCCAACACGCCGCCGATCTGCGCGCGCACGGTTTTGATCTTCGCCCACTGCTCGTCTTCCATGCGCGTGACAAGCGCGCCGGCAATGAGGTCGGAATGGCCGTTCAGATATTTCGTGGCCGAATGCATCACGAGATCGGCGCCGAATTCGATGGGCCGCGACAGCACCGGTGTGGCCGTGGTGGAATCGACGGCCAAAACTGCGCCGCCGGCATGTGCGATCTCGGCCACGGCCGCGAGATCTGTGATGTCCCACAGCGGATTGGCCGGTGTCTCGGTCCAGACGATTTTCGTTTTTCCCGGACGCATCGCGCGCTTGAGGACCGCGAGATCCGTCATGTCGACAATTTCGACCGCAAGCCCCCAGTTTTGCGCGAACCCCAGAAGCCAGTTGCGCAACGACCAATACATCACCTTCGGTGCGATCACGTGATCTCCGGGCGCCAGCGACAGGAATACTGCCGTCGCGGCCGCCATGCCGGACGAAAACAGCATCGCATCCGCGCCGCCTTCCAGCGCCGCAAGCAATGCCTCCGGCTGGTCGAAGGCGGGGTTGTCCGCTCGCGCGTACTTGCGCCCCGAACGATATTGATTGTCGGGATCGCGCAGATAGGTTGTCGAGCTCTGCAGATTGGGCGAGATCGCGCGCGTTTCTTCGTCGATCCAGCCGAGAGCCTGGGCTGCGATCGTGGCGGGGTGTTGCGATTTTTCGTTTTTCCCGGTCATGCATCACCTGTTGTGCACGTTTCCACCCTCCCCTTGAGGGAGGGTCGAAGGCTTTCTTTGAGCGCCAGCGAAAAGAAAACTTCGAGGAGGGGCATTGTTGATGCAGCACCCCGCCCCGAAAAATTCTTTCAGAATTTTTCGACCCTCCCTCAAGGGGAGGATGGGAAATCTATTCTAATACGGATTCGTCGCGGGTCGCTCGGCGGATTCGTCGAGCACGCCGGGCTGGTCCCATTGGCCTTCGGGACGAACGATCACGTAGGGGTCGCTCATCATGGTGATTGCGTCGGGATGCGGCTCGAGTTCTGCATGGACCTCGATATATTCATGATCGGAGAACACCAGCGGAAAGTTCTTCTGCATCGGTTTCAACCCGAAGCGGGCCCAGAATTTGAGCAGGCGTTTCTGCGCATGGCCGTAGAGCGAGCGATAACCTTTACGCCGGATGATCTCGATGCCGTGCTCCACGATGATCTTGGGGATCAGCGTGCGCCGGAATTTCGGCAGCACTGCGAGCCGTTCCATTTTCGCAAAGCCTGCGAAGTAGCGAAGCCGCAGCGCGGCGGCCGGCTGTCCGTTGACGAAGCCAAGAATATGCGTGGCGCAAAAATCGTTGCCGTCGAACTCTTCTTCATAGGGGCAATTCTGCTCGCTCATGAAAACGGCGGCGCGCAACGCGAACGCCTTGGCGATGAGATCGGGCGTCGATGCGACGACGGCTTTCAGGTCTTTGGCCATGAAATCACGCCGCCGGCGCGGCTTCGGGGCCGTCGCCGTCGAGCCGGAACAGGTCGCCGAGCCCCATCTTGCTGGGCTGCACATTGACGAAGCCGTAGCTCTTGATCGTGTTGAGCCCGCCGAGCGTGGCAGCACTCGTATAGATGGGCACGCCGCCGTAGCGATCCTTGCCCAGCGCCTTGGCGACGAGAGGTGTCGCGACGCGGGCGACTTTCTTGGCGACGATGGCCCAGATGTAGACGACGATCGGCCGCTCGCCTTCGGGGGCAAGCTGTTCGAGTGTCGGCTCGACGGGATCGAAGGTGCCTTTTTCCAACGCCAGGCGGCCCACATCGTTCAGATGGAGGAACGCGTAATAGCCGATGAAGCGCACATTTTCGGGCGAATTGGCCCTAGTGTAATACACGCCCCAGATGCTGTCCGTATTGTGTTTATACACGGCCTTCACAAGATCGAGCGGTGCCACGCTGTCCGAGATCTCTGTCTTGCTTAATTCGTAGAGGTGATCGATCTCCTCGTCCGAAGGCTGCCGGACAAAGATGACGCTGCCGTCGGGAAGCTGAAACCGCGGTTCCCGGCGCTCGGAATTATGCGCTAAGTGTATGATTTTACGAAGATTCGACTCCATGACGCCGACCCATTACCCCAGCTTTTCTTACCACCGGCAAGGCTTGCCGGACGCAGACACATTTTTCATTTTGTACTAAATTGGAGCACAATGCACCTACGGGTCGTTACTATGAACGAATTGCCTTATACGGGAATCGGCGAACAGGGGGCTTTGGCAGAGGTCGACTGGGACGATTTTCGCGTATTCCTTGAAGTTGTGCGGACCGGAAGCTTCAACCGGGCTGCCTCGCGGTTGAAAATGACGCAGCCCACCGTCAGCCGCCGGCTGGTCCGGCTGGAGGCAGCTCTCGGTGTCAGGCTGTTCGACCGCGACCGGCGCGGGCCCCGTCTCACCCATGAAGGCCAACGCATCTTCACGGATGCGAGCGCGGCGCAGGCGGCTCTCAGCCGCGCGGCCAACCAGGCGTCGGGCACCTCCGGCCGGATCGAAGGCAATTGCAGCGTCTTCATGGGCGACGGTGTCGCGTGTTACTGGATGACGCGGTTTCTCAATCCGTTTTTCGCGCGCCATCCGAATATCGAACTGAAGCTGTTCGGCGCTTTCGACACGCCGGGCGACAAGCGCGAGATCTTCGATCTCTATGTGCACTATTACGAGCCGGCCGAGTCAGATCCCGTCGCCGTCAAGCTGGGCTCGATGCATTTCCTGCCTTTCGCGTCGCGCGAATATCTGCGGCTGCACGGCGTTCCGCGCAACATCGACGATCTCGGGCGGCACAAATTGCTCGATCTCTCGGCCTATCTGGCCGACATGGGATCGTGGTCGAGCTGGTCGCGGGACGACGCCGGCAAGCACACGACGCTGTTTACAAATCTCAGCGCCTGTCTCGGCGAAGCAGTGCGCTGCGGCGCGGGAATTGCGCTGTTGCCGACTTACGCGACGCTGGTGGACGATACGTTTGTGCCGCTCGATATCGGCATCCGCTTTCAGACGCCCATTTTCGTCAGCTATCAGCGCGACGCCGCGAAGAAGTGGCCGGTGCGCGCGACGATCGATTTCCTGCGCAGCCATGTGTTCGACCGCAAGAACATGCCGTGGTTTCGCGATGCCTATGCGGCACCGGCCGAAGACTGGAACAAGCGGCTGTTGACGCTCCTGCAGGAAGCCGCCGAGCCGGACGGCCCGCGGGAATTGGCACATCGCCGTCGCGCGACAGGCACGCCGCCGCGCTGATGGCAGCCTGGGCGCCCGGAATCAGGCGCCCAACCTTCGGGCCAGCATCAGTCCGGCGATCAGCAGCACGACAAAGATCAGCAGGAAGACGAAGAACAGGAATTTTGCGATCGCGAAGGACGCGCCCGCAATGCCCGTGAAGCCGAGCACGCCGGCGATAAGCCCCAGTATCAGAAACAGAAATGCCAGGCGCAGCATGATATCCCTCGAGCGCTCGAATACGGGGGCTTAACGCGCTGCGGCCGGCAAATGTTCCCACCCCTCTCCCCAAAACCCCCGCTTATGGTAAGGTCGGGAAAAGAAAACGAGGGACACGCGCCATGGCATTCAAGGATCTCTACGCGCTTTCGACCGAAGGCTCGACCTGGTCGGTGAAGCAGGATTTCGACACCGTCTTCAACTGGGATTACGACGACGGCCGCGCCGGCATGATGGGTCTCTATGCCAAGGGCAAGGAGATGCAGTGGGACGCCGTCACGCGCATCGACTGGTCGCAGGAGCTCGACGAAGACAATCCGCAAGGCATGCCCGAAGAGTCGCTGCCGATCCACATGGCGGATTGCTACAAGCGCATGTCGGAAAAAGAGAAAGGTGTCGTCCGGCGCAATTTCCAGGCCTGGCAGATTTCGCAATTCATGCAAGGCGAACAGGGCGCGCTGATCTGCGCCGCCAAGATCGTGACGCAGGTGCCCGATGCGGATTCGAAGTTCTACGCGTCGACCCAGACCATCGACGAGGCCCGCCACGTCGAGGCCTATCGCAGCCTGCTGAAGAAATTCAAAGTCGCCTATCCGATGACGAAGCCGCTCAAGGAGCTCATCGACCAGACCTTGCGGGATTCGCGCTGGGACATGACCTATCTCGGCATGCAGGTGGTGATCGAAGGTCTTGCGCTGGCAGCCTTCGGCACGATCCGCGACAACGCGCAGAACCAGCTCTGCGCCCAGGTGAATGCCTATGTGATGCAGGACGAATCGCGCCATGTCGCGTTCGGTCGCCTTGCATTGCGCGATTTCTATCCGCAACTGACGCAGAAGGAACGCGACGAACGAGAGGAATTCCTGCTGGAAGCCTCCTATCTGATGCGCGACCGTTTCGACGCGGTCGAACTGTGGCAGCATCTCGACCTGCCGATCGAGGAATGCGCGACAGCCATGTATGAAAGCGGCTTCATGGAAAAATTCCGCAACTCGCTGTTCGCGCGCATCGTGCCCATCGTGAAGGATATCGGCCTGTGGGGCGATTACATCCGCAAGGGTTACGAAGAGATGGGCGTCATCGGCTACGCGCAGACCGACGTCCAGGCGTTGCAGGACGAAGACGATTTCATCGCCAAACGTTTCGACGCCCGCCGCGCCGAAGTCCAGCGCGTGATCGACCGCGCGCAGGCGGCGGAATAAGGGGAACGTCGGAGCGCGGGCATCTTGNNCAAGATGCCCGCGCTCCGACGTGACTTACTACTTCCCCGGCTTCCTGAACTTGAAGATGAACTGATCCGTCTTGCCGCGGACCGAGGCGTCGAAAACCTTCAGCGTGTGGTTGTCGCTCGGGTAGTGCAGCACCTTGCTTTCGCCTACGAACACGAAGCCTGCCGCTTCCACTTCCGTCTTCACTTGCGCCGGATCGATGCGGTGCAGCGTATCGGTGTCGCGCAGGCCCGAGCCCGCTTCGGCCACGTGGTCAAGCACGATGAATTCGCCGCCCGGCTTCAGCGCCGCGAAGATCGCCTTGTTCATCGCCGCCACGTCGACGGGGCCGAAGAACTTGTCGTGCAGGTCGTGATAGTTCTGCGACGTCCAGACGATGTCGACTTTTTCCGGCACGAGGAACTGCGCCATGGGCGCATGGATGAACGACACGTTGGGATATTTCGGATCGGCGGGCGGCGGCATCGTGACGTTGTTTTTCTTGTAGAGCTCATCGAGATCGGACGGGAAATAGGCGTAGACCCAACCCTTCGGGCCCACGACTCCGCTGAAGATCTTCGTGAAATAGCCTTTGCCCGGAATCATGTCGACGACGTGATCGCCGGGCTTCATACCCGTGAACGCGATGCTTTCGGCCGGCTTGCGATCCGCATCCCGTTTCGTATCGGCATCCGGCCGGTTCGGATTGGCGACGGCCGCCGTGATGTAGGCCGGAATTTTATGCGCCGGCGCGGCGGCAAAAGCCGACGCTGTGCCGACGATCAGGGCTGCGACGGCAGCCCCGAAAATGGTGGATTGTTTCAAATGACCCTCCCGCAATGGTTCGCGCTCAATGGCGCGCGCGCATCCTAGCGGTTGGGCGCGCAACAATCATCCCCGGCTCGCAAAGGATTGATCCGCTATTCCGGAATCGCATCCAGCAGCAGCCGGGACAAAAACAAAAGCGAAATGCCCAGGGCAAAGGGGACGGAATAGGCCAGTTGCGAAGCCGAGAGCGCAGCCGCCTGACCGGCATGTGTCAGCGATAAAAGCGTCAGAACGAGACATGAAGCCAGAACCAGCGCGGCGATCTCAATCCTGTCGTCGCGCGCCCGCATCCCGCCGATATTCGCCAAAACGCGCGCGGAGAAGGCGGCATCGACCGGCTCTTCAAGCGGCTGCGACAGCAGCAGATCGAGATCGTCGCTCATGGCGTTTCCTTCCACGCTGTCAACATTGTTCGAACCTCTTCGCGCCCGCGCAGCACGTGCGACTTCAGGGTTCCCAGCGGAATGTTCATGATCCTGGCTGCCTCTTCATGGGAATAGCCTTCCGCGAAACACAGCGTGAGCGCGGCGCGTTTCGCCGTATGAATGCGCGCCAGCGCCGCCTCCAGATCGAGTTTCGCGTGAAGGGCTGCTTCCGTTCCGTGCGATTGTTCGATCGAATCGTCGAGCGACTCGAGCTTGTGCTTCCTCGCGTACATCAGATAGCGCGAATAGCCGATTTGGGCGAGCCATGACGCGAACGATCCCTCGCCGCGGAACTGCGCGATCTTGCGATACGCTTCGAGAAACGCCTCCTGTGCCAGATCGTCGGCGAGCGCTGCATCGCCCCGCGCCATGCGCCGCAGGAACGCGCGCAGCTTGCCCTGATGAAGGCGCACAAGCTCCGCGAACGCGGCGACATTCCCCTGCGCCGCGTTCTGCGCCAGCCGATCCGAGTCGCTCATAGCTCGCGAGCATAATGCCCCGAAGCTATGGACGCCTGTCGAACAGCCCGCCAAGCAGGCGGGCAAATCCGACCATGAACGGAAAGATGCCGATCACGGGCAGCCAATTGGGCATGTGGTCCCCATCGAAGACTGCGCCACCGCCGCCCATCGCCCAGAAGAACACCGCCAAAGCGACGCCAATGCACATGAGAAAAATGCCCGACTGGATGGGGCTGCGGTAACGGCGCGAGTCGCGCCCTCCGCCCGCCAGCAATTCGGGCGGGATCGGCTGTCCTTTTTCCGCGAGCTTTTCGATCATCCGGTGATGGCTGGCCTGGGCCCGATAGGAAAAAAAGCTGGTCACGAGGACGATAAAGGCGATGGCCGCCCAGAAAATCACAACGACGCTCAAACCATGGGTGACGAACATGATGCGCTCCTTTTCGCCGCCTGATGCGGCCATTCCCTTACGAGATGCGGCACGGACGGGCTTTGGATGCAGGGAACGAAAAATAAATGTAGGCTGCGCCATCATAAGGGACTCGGGGGAAGCGTAATGGGTTGGATTTCTGCCACGATTGAGCATTCTCGGGCTGATCGCGACGGCCCCCCTTCCGTCACGCGGCCCCCCTTCCGCCTCGCTATGCTCGGCACCTTCCCCCGCGAGGGGGGAAGGCTAAGAAAAAGATTCACGCTTCGCCTTTTTTCTAACCTTCCCCCCTCGCGGGGAAAGGTGGACGTCTCGCACTTCGCGAGACGGACGGAAGGGGGGGCCGCGCCGCATGCTTGGACTACGAGGACCCTTCTTTGCAGCGCAGCGGCAGCGCTGGTGTTCATCGCACTCCCCGCCTGGGCCCAAACCAACCCGGACGCCGAAACCGTCGTCGTGACGGGCGCCAAGCTGCCCGAACCTGTCGGCAATGCGGCGTTTTCGGTCGTGACCCTGGATCAGACGGCGCTGAGCCAATTCGACCAGCTCGACTCATCGCTGGAGCAGGTGCCGGGGCTTTCCCTGTTTCGCCGTTCGACCAGCCTGAGTTCGAATCCCACCACGGACGGCGTCTCGTTGCGTTCGATTGCGCCGTCGGGAGCTGGGCGCGCGCTCGTGCTGCTGGACGGCGTGCCGCTCAACGATCCGTTCGGCAATTGGGTGATCTGGAGCGCGCTTCCCTATGAAGGCATCGGCAGTGCCGAGATCGAGCGCGGCGCGGGTTCTGGGCCTTACGGCGCGGGCGCGCTGACCGGAACGATCCTGTTGAGCGAACGCAATTTCGTCGACGGCATTTCCGAGGCCGATGCGACGGCAGGAAATCTCGGCACCTATCGTGTCGGCGCTTCGGGCGGCGTGGCGATCGGGAAGGTCGATCTGTTCGGCAGCGCGGACGGCGAGCGCTCCAACGGATGGATTCCCGTTTTACCGTCGCAGCAGGGCGCAGCCGACACGCATACCGCGCTCGACGAAGGTGCGGCGACCTTGCGCGCGCAGACGCAATTCGACGATGTGGTCGCGACGGCGCGCATCGGCTACTACGACCAGGCTCTGGGTGCAGGGCTCGAAGGCGCGGAATCGAAAGCGCGCGGCGAAACGGCAAGCCTCACGCTTGCCGAGCCTGCGACATCGAACAGCATCGGCTGGCGTGCGCAAGGCTGGATGATCGACAGCAATCTTTCGAACACGTCCGTCGCGGTGGCTCCGGGTCAGACAGGAACGACGCCCGCAAACGATCAATATGCGATTCCCGCGCTCGGCTTCGGCTTCAATACTGCAGCATTGGGTACGATCGGTGACTTCCGCTGGGAGGTCGGCGGCGATTTTCGCGACAACAGTGGCGAGTCGCGCGAGGACTATTCCTATAACGGGGTTCACTTCACATCCGGCCGCCGTTCGGGCGGACAGCTTTTCGTCGGCGGCCTTTATGCCGAAGGCGCGTACGACACGGGTCAGTGGTTGCTCACGGCCGGTGTGCGCGCGGATTACTGGGCCGACAGCCAGGGCCATCTGGTGAACACAACTCTCGCGACCGGCGCTGTGACGTCGGCGTTCGATTATCCCGGCCGCGACGGAACGGTGCCGACGGCGCGGGTGGGCGCACGCTACAATTTCGCCAATGACGAATACCTGCGCGTCGCGGCGTATTCGGGTTTTCGGCCCGTATCCTTGAACGAGTTGTACCGGCCTTATCGCGTGGGCAACGTCTCGATCGAAGCCAATGCCGGTCTCGTGCCCGAGCAACTTTACGGCGTGGAAGCGGGATGGGGCGGGGCGCTGGGAAGTTTCTCGTGGGACACGACCGGTTTCATCAACCAGCTGCACAATGCGGTGGAGAACGTCACGATTCCGGGTCTCACGACGCCCACGCTGACCACGCAGCAGCGCACCAATGTCGGCGACATCAATGCGCTGGGTGTCGAAGCCGACGCGTCCGAGAAACTGACCGACACACTGTCATTGCGCGCAGCACTTTCTCTGACTGATGCGCGCGTCGATCCGTCTGCCGGTGTGTTGGCGGTCTACCCGGGACTGAACGGAAAACGTCCGGCCGAAGCGCCGACGACGACAATTACCGCCGGCGCCGATTGGGCGCCGATCGATAAGCTGACCCTCGATGCGCAGGTCCATTGGGACAGCGCGCGCTTCGAAGACGATCTCAACACGCTGAAGCTGGGCTCCGCCTTCGTGCTCGATTTGCGCGCCGAATATGAAATCCGCGATCACGTCTCGATCTTCGTGGCCGTCGACAACGCCGCCAACGACAACATCGCAACACAGGACACCACCGGTGTCATCAATTTCGGCGAACCGCGCGTTTACGAGATCGGTTTGAAATACGCGGAATAGCGAACCATGCGGGAATTCCCTATTCTTTCCGCGTCGAACCAGAGGGCGAACGCGATGCCTATCGGAGAAGATATTCAAAGGCCTGAGAAGAAGGGCTCGCGGGGATGGAACTGGCTGCTCTGGTGGCGAATCGATCCGGTAGACCTGGATGAGCAGGTAAGACTTTACGACACAATGGGCTTCAGAGGCTCGATGCGCGGCATCTCTGTAATGCTGCTCGTGCTGAGTGCCGTGATCACCGCCATAATGGCGTATTTTGGCGCAGCGAACTTCAATGCCAGCGCATTCGTCGACGTCGCGGTGTTCCTGTTTCTCGCTATCTTCATTTACCTCGGACACCGGTGGGCAATGATCGGCGCAATGATACTATGGACCCTCGAAAAAGTCCTCTCCATCGTTGGCACGCCAACGAGTGCCGTTGTCGCGGTAATCTGGTGGGCACTTTATATGCACGCATTCTATTTCGCCTTTCGGATTGAACAGAAGCGGAGGACTTTGGCACGCGAGGCCGATGCAACTCTCCGCACATTCGAATAAGCTGAGCGCGGTCGAGAACACCTGTTCACCTTGGAAAAGCGGCGACAGCGGCAATGTTCCCCCTTCGCGGCGTGACGCAACACAATGGCTGGGGAACGTTGCCGGTCACCTGATTTTCCGCCCGTCGGTGAATAGGTGTCGACGGAATCGTCGGTCGATTATTGCCACAAGTGACAATACTCCCGAGAAGACTCGATATTGGCGCCCGGCGCTCCACGCGTATCGAAGATTTTGAGCCAGCCGTTTGGTCGGTGAGGCGTCGGCACCGCGTCGCAGTCGGTGTGGACCCAATCGATTCCCGGCGCATCGTTCGCATACGGCTTACCGCAAAGTTCCAGGCGATCGCCCGTGCGAATATGCGAAAGCGGCGCCGGAACGCTCTCGCCCGCGCCGTCGTATCCGGCCGCAAAAACGTTGTCGACAGCAACGTCATAGGATTGTCCGTCCTGATCGGACAGGAGCCTCAGATGTGTATGAGACAGCTCGACCCCGTCGCGCAAATGTCCGCGAGCGAATATCGGTGCACCGGTCACGCGGCCCGTGAGATATGTGCCGTCATTGGCGCGGCACTGCGCGGCCTCGTCTGCGTGGGCCGCACTGCAGGCAAAGAACGCGAGAAGCGCAAACAATCGCATCGGTTTCTTCATTGCAAGAACCCTTTCGCGAGTTCGGTCGAGAGCATACCTGATCGCCGAGTGTGCGGTCGCATTGCTCAAGGTGAATCCGTATCGTGTCGCCGTAACTGTAACTGGGGTGCCGTAACTGGGGTGACGGAATACCGATATCAGTACCCGACAGGCCTCATTCCACTGAAGGGCGAGGTATCGTCGATCTGGGCGATCAAACGTGAGACATCGGTTTCGGGCGAGCCGTGCTCGAACCGGTCGAGCGCGCTTGCCGCAAGCTGCGAGCCGTCACCGGATTTGACGCAAGATCGCTTTTCGGCCGCATAGGTCTCGGCCAGGGTCTGCTTCAGCGATGCGCCGCGGTAAACGACGCGCAAATCGCGCTCAGCCCATTGGGCCGCCGCCTTCGAGAGGTCGGCATGGAGATTGGCAAGGCCGGCTTTGACGCGCGCGTCGGCTTCCGCCGTCCCCTCCTTTGCATCCCGGCAGAGCGAGCCCATCGCGACTTCCATCTCGTAAACGGGATTGAACGCGTAGCCGCCGTTCGACATCGCGGCGCGCACATATTCGTAGAAAGCGAGGGTCGCGTTGTTGTAGCGGTACTGCGCGTTGTGCGCGTCGTCTTTGGCGCTCTCTTTGGCGTCGGGAGCATTGCCCCGATATTGTTCGAGCGAGAAATCCGCAATCGCCTCGTTGGCGGTCAGAACCACATGACCGCCGATATAGCTCCCGTCGGCGCGCCGCTCGGCGCCCACGAGCTGGAGCGGGCGAAAATTCTTGAATCCTGCCCCGAGCGATTGGGGCGTGTTGGGGACTTGAGGTCCATAGGCACCGCGCGTCACGCTTTCGTCGGGGTGTGCGTCCACATACAGGATGCTCCCGTCGGGGGTGATCTCGGTCACGATCATCACATGGCCGTTGATGTCGTAGATCGTGGTGCCGGCGTGGATGGCGCCAGGCTGGATCTTCGGCGAATAGAAATCCTGCAGCGCCGCACCCTGCGCACCGGCGTCCATCCGGAAGGTTGCGGTCGAGACCTGATCGTGAATCGCCTTCAATATGGCGACCGTGTCTGCGCCCGATCCGCTATCGACGATGTCGCGGCGCTCGCGCACCCGGTTGGATGTCATGCCGAATCTGGGATCGGCGGCGTCGCTGGCGACCTTGTCCACATACGAAAACGGAAGTCCGTTCTTGGACGCATAATAGGCGCGCAGCATATAAGCCCATTTGGCGCAGTCGGCATGGAATAGGAACGGCGGATCGCTGTCGTGATAGAAATTGGCGGCGCCCTGCATGCACGCAATCGTCGTCGTGCAGCCGCTTTCGGCGATCCGGCGAACGAATTCGCCAAAGCCTTCTTCGTCGGATTTCGTCCATTCGGTTTTGGTGATGCGCCACGGACCGGGCTCAGCCGGCTGAAGGCTTGGGCGCTGCGCGACGGGTGCAGGCATCGGGGCCGGTGTCGGCACGCTCACATTATTGGTCGTGCAACCATACAGCGCCACGCCAAGCGTGGCGACCAGCGCCCATACCCTCATGGTCTATCCACCTCTACCCCGGACGATCTTAGGCAGAACATCGGCCGGCCGCAAATCCGTAAACCCCGGTTTCGGCCGGCGACTGCACCGCACGTGGTTAGGGTTAAAGGGCGGGAAAATGCGTTTCCTGTCAGTTCATTGGCCTCGGACGATCGCGGGCGAGGGGAACGCTGCCGCTGTCGCCTTGGTTTTCACGGATCAAATGCGGGCAAGTCCGAGCGGACATGCGGAACTATACCTCGTGTCACCGCTATTCCAGATACCTCTTCTACTTGCCGAGAGACTCCGTGAACGAAACCGAAGGCGTCGTCCCTCGCGATGCCGTGCACGGTCCGAGCGCCAGGTTGTTTGTCTTCGCGGTGGTGCCGTCATTTTCCTGGCAAACAGGGGCGACCTTCCTGCCGTTCTTCACATCGATCTGAACCGTAAGCGACGTCCCTTTGTTGAAATCGGCTTGGGTCCCGCCGCCGTCGCCGAAAACATTGAATTCCGCCGTGTTCCAATAATTCGCCAGATACACCACCGAGTCATTCCCGGTCGTGCTGTACGCGTTTTCCTGCGTCGTCACGACGACCGTATCGACTCCGCAGCTGACAGCGGATCCCGTGACGCTCAGATAGGGGAGTTGATCGATCTTCGAGAAATACGGGGGCGCTCAATCCATAACTGGAGAAATCGCCCGCCATAGCCGCGGCAAAGATTGGAAATTGATTTAACGTCCCCGTATTACCACGGTTAGGGTTTCGACACCGTCAAAAGAAGAAAGTCGCACAAAACCAGAAAATTGAGGCCCGCTCATTCTGAATTGCGCGGGGTTGAGCCGCCTAATGCTGGACTGCAAGAACTTGTGCTAGTCTACTTTACCGGTGGCCAGCGCGTGCGACCAACAGTAAGATACGAACAGGCTGGTCGTTAGCTCCAAGTCAATCTCAGACCCGTTGGGGGACACATGTCAATCCAAACCGCAGCCGATTTCCGCACCTCTTTGAAGTCGTCCGCCTCGTTTGGTTGGCTCAAGACCTGTGTCGTCGGGTTTTGTGCAAGCCAGTTGATGCAAATATCTCCCGCGCTGTCCAACCCGGTCGGCGCGACGGTCACGACCGGATCGGCCTCCATCGCGATTTCGTCAAATCAAACGCAGATCGACCAGAAGAGCGAAGACGTTGTCATCGACTGGTCGAGCTTCAACATCGGCGCGGGCCAGACGACTCGGTACGTGCAGCCGAATGCGCAGGCGATTGCCGTCAACCGGATCGGCGGGAATTCCGCGTCGCAGATTCTGGGGACGTTGGACGCGAATGGCCGCATCGTGCTGATCAACGGCAACGGCATGTTGTTCGGCAAAGGCTCGCAGGTGAATGTAGGGTCGCTGGTCGCGACCTCGACGGACAGCTCGGACTCCGACGCTCTGTCCGGCAACTTCACGCAAGCCGGAAATCAGATCGCTTCCGTCGTCAACCATGGCCGGATTACGGCAAGTCAGGGCGGCCTCGTTGCTCTCGTCGCGCCCAGCGTGACGAACGCCGGCACGGTCAATGCGAAATTCGGAACAGTCGCGGTGGGAGCGGCAAACAAATTCACCGTCGATTTTTCGGGCGACGGGCTCGTGTCCTTCGCGGCCCAGGGCGATGTGAACGGTAAGGCAAGCGCGATCAACACTGGTTCGCTTGTCGGCGCGAATGTCTCGCTGACCACCCATGCCGCGGAAGGCCTGGCGACGGGCGTCGTCACGATGAGCGGCATCGTCACAGCGCAAACCGCACGGAATGTCGGCGGCACGATCCTGCTCGATGCCGGCGACGGTTCGCTGTCGATGACGGGCACGCTCAATGCGGCCGGTCAAACCGGCGGCGGCAACATCGAGACCTCCGGCAACCAGGTCGCGATCTCCGGCACAGTCACGGCGGGCAAAAACGGCAACTGGAAAGTCGATCCGGAGAATCTCACCATCGATTCCTCCGCCGCCACGACAATCGACAACGCGCTCAATTCCGGCACATCGGTCACCGAGCAAACGACGTCCGGCGCCGCATCCGGTTACGGCAATCAATCGCCGGGAGCGGGCGACATCATTGTGGCAAGCGCATTGTCGTGGAACACGGCCGCAACGCTCACGCTCAATTCCTACCATTCGATCTATGTCGATGCGCCGATCACGGTTCAGGGCGGCGGCGGGCTGGTGTTCGACACGAACAATGGCGGTACCGGCGGCGACTACTTCTTCCAGAACGGCGCGAGCATCACCTATCCCGGCCCCACAAACTCCGGCGCCCGCTTCACCCTCAACGGCACGCCTTACACGCTTCTCTACAGTATGGGCGATGCGCAGAACATCAACAACAATCTCTCCGGTAACTATGCGCTCGCCAATCCGCTCAATGCGTCGTCCGTCACCGGCTGGATCCCGATCGGCACCGACGGCAACGGCAATGTCCTCAATTCCGGCAACGGATTCACCGGCACATTCGCGGGCCTCGGCAACACGATCTCGAACCTGACGGTCAGTCTGCCGAATACATCCTATGTCGGATTGTTCGGCTACGCCGGTCCCGATTCCACGATCCGCAATTTCGGTCTGGTCAACGTTTTCGTCGAGGGCGTGGGCGATGTGGGCGGACTCGTCGGAGACGAATCCGGCGGGGCGATCACGAATAGCTATGTCACTGGGAGCGTCAACACCGGCAATACCGACGAGAATACCGCGATTGGCGGCCTGGTGGGCTACAATGATGGAACCATCACCGACTCCTATTCGACAGCTTCAGTAGACGTTAACGCTGCGGATTTTACTTTGCTTATCGGCGGGTTGGTGGGTGAGAACGCCGGCAGCATCTCCGCTTCGTATGTCGACGGCGTTGTCCAGGGCGCGGTGTATACCCAAACTGGCGGAGAAATCGGCGGACTGGTAGGCCTTAATTCCGGAAGCATCTCGGGCGCCTATTCTGCGGGACTGGTTTCCGCTGCGCCTAGTACTAACATTGCGATCGTTGGCGGTTTCGTCGGCGAGAACACGGGCGCTATCACAGGGTCCTATTCGATTGCCATCGTGCCCATCGGAAACGGTTTCGGCAGCGGAAACGCTACGGATTCCTATTGGGACACGCAAACAAGCGGCGTGACCCTGAGCGGCGCAGGGACCGGCGTCACGACAGGCCAGCTGCTGGGTAGCCTGCCCGCGGGCTTCAGCTCCTCCACGTGGGGCACGGGCCCGGCTCTGCTGCCCTATCTTCTCTGGCAATATCCCAACGGCGCGCCGCAGGCGATCTCCGGCTACGCCTATGAGAACGACGGCACAACGCCGCTCGTTACGAACGACAGATATCCGACATCAGTCTCGGCGCTGGTGAACGGCGCGAGCTTGGAACCGGTCAGCACATATGCCGACGGCTTCTATTACTTCCTCCTGGCGCCCGGAACGATTCCGAGCAGCGGCGCGGGCGTTCTCGTCTACACGACTCAGAACTCCAACACCGGGGCCACGAACGGCGCGCTTCTGGAGGCGGCCACGGGTTCTCTGGACTTTCTCAATATCTGGGGCGGCCAGTTCATCGCGCCGACGAGCGACACGACCTATACGCTGGCAAGCCAGACCTCGCTCCAGTCGCAGGATGCGGCGCTACTCGCGCAAGCCGAAGGTTCGAACGCCGCGGCACAGTCTCTCGTCGCGGGACTTTCCACTTACGGCTATCTTGCAACGGGAGCGAGCTTCACGATCGACGAACCTCTGAACCTTTCCCGGGGGCTCTATGTGCAGACGACGGCGTCCGGTGCGGCCATCACGGTTGCGGACGCCATAACCCTTTCCAAAAAGGGCAAGCTGGACCTCGTTGCGTCGGGCAATCTCGTCATGGATGCCGCGATCAACACCGACGGTTCGGCGGCATTCGCCTCCGGCGGCACCACCACGCTCGGCTCGACGATACTGGCGACGAACGACATCACCATCAACGCCGGCGAAAATCTCGATATCGACAGGAAGATCGTTTCCTCCACAGGAACGGTGACCCTGAACTCAAGCGGCACGATCGCGGAGACCGGTTCGGGCATAATCGATGCCGAGGGACTGGCGGGGAGTTCGTCCGGCGGAACGACCTTGAACGCCGCCAATGTGATCTACGAACTCGATAGTTTCACAAACAGCGGCGCAGGCGGGTTCATATTCAACACAAGTTTCAAAGACCAGGACGAGCTGATTATCGAGGGCGCCGTATCCGCCGGCACGGTGTCGCTGACGGCCAACGGCGATTTAACGGAAAGCAGTCTGGGCCTCATCTCCGCGACCACACTGACGGGAACCGCCACCGGTGTCGTCGCATTGACCGGCGCAAACCGGATCGCAAATCTCGATTTCAATCCCGACGATGGGAGTTTCTCGCTCACGGACGACGTCAATCTGACGATTACCGGGACGCTGAATTCAAATGGTGTCGTGCTGAACGACACCGGCACCATCGCCGAGACGACCGGCGTCATCGATGCCTCGAGATTGGGCGGCAGCTCCGCCGGCGGCGCAAATTTCTCGGGCGCGAACCTCATCAGCACACTCGGCAATTTCACCAATGCGGGCGCCGGCGGAATTGCGCTGACGGATGGCGAGGCTCTCGTCGTCGACGGGGTGCTCAACGCCGGAACGGGCAACCTCACGCTGACCACCAAGGGCACGAGCAGCACGATCGGCCTCAACAAAAACGTTACCGCCGGCGGGACATTGGTGCTGAATTCGTCCAGTACGATCGCCGAGACGGCGGCGGACATCATCACGGCGGCAAGTCTTTCCGGCAGCGCGGACGGCGCGGTGAGTCTCAAGGGTGCGAACCTGATCGGCGGCCTCGGCAATTTCACCGCAAGCGGCAATCTCTCGCTGACGGACGAAGAGGCACTTACCATCGGCGGCACCGTGAACACCGGGACAAAAAGCCAGACGATCCAGGTGACGAGCGGCAATCTCGATCTCACCGGTACGCTCGATGGGGGCACGATCACTCTCGGCTCGTCGACCAGCGAGGTCTATGGCGCGGGCAAAATCACGGCCAGTCTGCTCAACGTGACGGCCAATACCGGCATCGACCTGACGGGCGACAACGACATCAAGACGATCGGGACGGACACGACGAATTCCGGGCCGAACGTGATCAACAATCCCGGATAATTATGTGGAGGATTTCATGACGAGTCGTACAGCGCATTGCCTGCGCGCCGGCATGAAATCATCTGTCTCACTCCAGGGGTTCACTCCAGTCCGAGCGGACATGCGGAATTATAGCTCGTGTCACCGTTACTCCAGGTATCTCTTCTACTTGCCGAGAGACTCCGTGAACGAAACCGAAGGCGTCGTCCCCCGCGATGCCGTGCAGGGTCCGAGCGCCAGGTTGTTTGTCTCCGCAGTGGTGCCGTCATTTTCCTGGCAAACAGGGGCNNTCCTGCGTCGTCACGACGACCGCATCGAGTCCGCGCGCGGCAGCGGACCCCGTGACGCTCAGATAGGGGAGTTGATCGATCGCCTGAAATGGAACGGAAACCGCGGCACTATTGACGAAGCAAGCCGTGTTGCCGTTCTTTTTGTGGGTCGTCCAGCCTGCCGGGCACGGTTCATTAAAGTCGCCCAGCCAATATTGCATGAACGCCTGCTGGTAGTTGTTGTTATAGATGAATTGTTGCCAGCCGTGACACAGGCTCGGATCGGCGGCGTTTTTGCAGGCCTTGTCGTTGGGCATGAAATTGGAATTGAGCTGGAGGGCGTACATGTTGGCCACGCCGCCGTCTTTTTCCGATTTTAGGCCGCTGACGGACGGGAAGAACCCGGATGCTGCCGACATATGTCCCGTCACGACAGCGGCATAGTCCTTGGTGGCTCCCACCGTGTCCGCACCAGCGGGCGAAGCGTCCTCCGCAAGAAAGGGTTGCGAAGGCGCGGCCACACAGCCGACTTCCGTCCATTTCATGTCGGGATAAGACGCCGTGAAGCAACCCTCATGCGGCAGGGGAACCTTCGCAATGGATGTCCTCCAGCTGTCGCGGAGCGGGACATCGGAAGCGCGCGGCGCTGCGGTTTGGCCTGCCGCCACATCGCACAGTGAGAACGCGCCCATGAGTCCCGCTGCAACGACGACGCCAAGACTCCGCGCGAGGCGGCCGCTTGCCGAGATGACAACTTTCATGACCGGTATCCCCCACTCTTTTCGACCGCAGCATCGCAGGTCGATGCCGCGAAAATCGCACCAGCATAACGGAATCCAAATCGACAAATCAAACCGCCGGCTGCGGAAGGCGCAGCGCCGATCGATCCATGCTAAGTCCTCTCTGGACGTCTGCGCCGCCATTTGCTGCAATAGCGAAATGTCGGTGAGTAATCTGTCGGCACGATACGAATTCACAAAAATCCGGGGCACTTCGCATCAGTGAAATGATATCCTGTCGACTGAATAGCCGCCTATATTTCGCGCCATTGAAAGCTAGGCTGAATGATGTTGGACCAAAACAGGTGCTTAGCGCCGCTAATCGCGGCAGTCGCGCTTCTCGCCAGTTCCCCCAGTGTGGCTGCGACTGGGAAGTTGTCTGATTGCATACAGACTCCGAATCCGCCTACCTGTATCGTAGATCACGTCATCAAAAATGGTGATCAAGAACCAGACGACGTCCTCACGGCAGTCGTTACGACTGGTTCTGTGGAGTTGGTAATACCGAATTCAGCCATTCTGGCCGACGGCGCCCGCTCTAAAGTTCGGGGCAGTTCTCGCTTCCTTGAGGCAATGGGCGTGAATTTGCCGCCCGATCAATCTGAGGTTTCTCTGCAATCTGCGCAGGACGATCTTTTGGTCGCCGCAATTGCGCTCGCGGCTGCCGCCCAAAACGTCGATGATCCTTTTGCCGATCCAACGGTAAAGCATTTGATGAGTGTTGCAAAAAGCGATGCTGCTATCGCACAAATGACTGCAATGATTTGGTATGAAATTCCACTAGCCAATGATCCTTGGTCGTCTGATGCGACCATTCGGCCGCGGGGAATGAATAAAGTATGGGACGCGATCATAGCTTCTCCACCGTCCGATGTGCATATCCTCATCGAATTGGGTAACGATGCGTGGTGGAGTGGTTTTCAGGAAAAAGCTGAAGCACTCCTGAATATGGCGAAAAGCCGTCCCATTTCGAACGCCGACGACAAGGCCGGATTAGCGTCGAAGTTTGCTCGCCTTCTTGCGGAGCCCGATGTCGCAGAATCGCTTCTGGAGTCGGGCGGCGACAAGGCCAATTCCTACGATATTGACGGTATCCGCCTGGAGATCGCAGCCGCGCGATTGGCCAGAGCATCCGACCAGCGCTCCATCGATTTGATATCAAGCTCTTTGAAGCGAGCCACCAAAAGCAGCTCTATCTACGTCAATGAACAATTTTTGGATGCTTTGAAAAAGGCAAACGCGTTGCCCGCTCTTAAGAGTGTGGGAGATGCGTTTGTGGCCGAAGCGCGAGTGCAGGATGACCCTGAAGAACGCGGAAATTGGTTCGGTCTTGCGAGTGGAGCATATCGTCGTGCGGGAGCGACTCTCGAAGCGGTAACCGCCGCACGGGAAGGCCTGGAGTCCGTTCCAGCCGCCGTTCTTCGACGCAATGGCACAAGAAACGGCACACCAACGCCCAGGGAGGCAGCCGTAAATGCGAACGGGTTTGGCACCAATCCCGTGCGTGCTCTTTATTTGGCAGGGGAGCGCGAAGAGGCAGTAAATTCGGTTATTTGACGGGATACGACCGATACAAATTTGCGAGAGAGGCGAACGAATCTCCCAATCCAATGTGGTTGATCGAGGACAAATCAGAGTTCTATTTGCAAGACGCCATGTTAGATCTTGTTTATAAACCGGATCGTTCTCTGGCGCGCCGGATGTACGAGGCATTGAGCGAGCACCCTGTGCCTGACACATACTCCACTGAACCGGACGAAAGTTTGCTTGGAACCTACGCGGCCTTGGCAGGTGAAAGAGATGAGATGCTCGACCACTTTCGCCGTGCGGTAACCGCGCTCCATGAGAATGGATATTTTGCGCTAGACACTGCTGCTATTTGGCGCAAAGGCGAAGTAATTTTGCAGCGACCTGTATTTGAGAAATAAAGTTCGCGACAATAGCAGGACTAAGAATTTCTTCGACACGATACGTAATCACCTGATCGTCACTGACTGAGCGTCGGACTACAGTCACTTCACGCCCGCGTCAGCCGAAACTGTCCCACATCGATCGCGCCCGCACGAAACCCACCTTCGCAGGACGCGAGGTAATAATCCCACATGCGCCTAAAACGTTCGTCGAAGCCGAGGGGGGCGATGGTGGGCCAGCGTGTGTCGAAGGTTTCGCGCCAGCGGCGCAGCGTCTCGGCATAGGAGCCCGCGAAGGTGCGCACGGTTTCGAAGCCGAGGCCGCGCCCCGTGGCGACCGTCTTGAGCGCGGTGGGCGAGGGCAGCATGCCGCCGGGAAAGATATAGAGCTGAATGAAATCCGGTCCCTGGCGATAGAGCTCGAAATCGGAATCGGCGATGGTGATGATCTGCAGGCCCGCCACGCCGTCCGGCTTCAGGCGCTCGCGCACCACATCGAAATAGCACGGCCAGTTTTCTTCGCCGACGGCCTCGAACATCTCGATCGAGGCGATGCGGTCGAACTGACCTTGAACGTCGCGATAATCCTGCAGGCGGATATCGATTTTGTCGGACAGCCCCGCGCGGGCCGCTTCGCGCGTCGCATAGGCATGTTGCTCGGTTGAGAGCGTGATGCCCGTGACGTGGCAGCCATATTCGCACGCGGCGAACATCGCGAAGCCGCCCCAGCCGCAGCCGATTTCCAGCACGCGATGGCCGGGCCTGAGGTCGAGCGTTTCTGCCAGGCGTTGCCACTTGGCGCGTTGCGCATCCTCAAGACTCATATCTTTCGTTTCAAACAATGCCGACGAATAGGTCATTGTCGGATCGAGCCATTGCGAATAGAACGTATTGCCGAGATCGTAATGCGCCGCGATGTTGCGCCGGCTGCCCTTGCGCGTGTTGGCGCGGGCTTTGTGCTTCAGGATGCGCGGAAGCTGCAACAGCGAAAGCCCTCGCAAGCCCCCGATCATGCGATCCATGTTGCGCGCGCCGAATTCGAACACCGATGCGAGATCGGGGCTTTCCCAGTCGCCGTCGAGATAGGATTCGGCGAGGCCCACCGTGCCGCCGAACACGAGGCGGCGCAGCGTGCGCGCGCGGGCGATGTTGAGCACGGCCGAGGCGCCCGATTTGGCGGCGCGGATGGTGCGCTCGGCGCCGTTGGAAAAGCGCAGCACAAGTTCGCCTTCGCCCACTTCGCTGACCGCGTTCAAAAGCGCGCGGCCCCAGAAGGGGGGCGAAACGGAGTTCTGCACGACGGGCAGCTGACGCGAAATTTCGTCGACCATGAAACCCTCAGGCCCCCGCAATATAGCCGCGAATACAATGAATTTGAAGGCGCTTTCGTTTCAAGCGGCGGCGCCTGCCAGAGCCGGTCGGACAGGTGCGCGTGCAATGCGGCCGGATTCGTCGGCCACGCGCCAGGGGCGACGCGCGACGCCGGCGTCTTCGGCCGCCGCGAGGCCGGCCTGCAGCGCATCCTCATGGAAGCCCGAGCCGAAATAGCTGCCGCAATACCAGGTGCGGTTTTGGCCCTGCAGCCGCCACAACAGGCTTTGCGCCGCCAGCGCCTTCGCGTCGAACACCGGATGTGCGCAGTCGTAGACGCCATGGATCGAGTCTTCGCGCGGCATGGAACGCGGGTTAAGCGTGACGAACAGCGGCGAACGCTTGTCGAGCCCCTGCAGCGCATTCATCCAATAGGTGACGCAGAGATCGGAATTGGCCTGCGCATCGCTGCGTCCGAGATAGTTCCAGCTCGCCCAAGCTTGCTTGCGCTTCGGCATGAGCTTCGCATCTTCGTGCAGCACGACGAGATTGGAGCGATAGCGAAAATCGCCCAGCAGCGCGCGTTCGTCGTCGGACGCACAATCGAGCATCCCGAGCGCGCGGTCGGCGGGCGCGGCGACGATCACGCCGTCATGGCGGCTGCGGTTGCCCCGTTCGTCGACGATCGTCACGCCGTCCGCATCGCGCAGGATTTGCGCGACGCCAGCGCCCGTGCGGATGTTTCCGGCATAGGACGCCGTCAACCGCTGCACATATTCCTGCGATCCGCCCGCGACCGTGCGCCATTGCGGGCGCGAGGTGAGCTTGAGAAGGCCGTGATTGGCGAAGAAGCGCGCGAAAGCCGCCGCCGGATAGGCCGTCATGTCGTCGATGGACGACGACCAGATTGCGGCGCCCATAGGCAGCAAATGCAGCCGCGCGAACGCTTCGGAATAATTCTTCGCTTTCAGATATTCGCCGAGCGTCATTTGCCGCGCCGCGGGATCCGTCAGAAGCTCGTGGGCTTCGCGATAGAAGCGCACCGTGTCGCGCAGCATGCGCCAATAGTCGCGTTTCAGAAGCGCGGACGGTTGCGCGATGAGGCCCGCCAACGATCCGGAATATTCGAGCCGGCCGTCGTCGAGCGAAACCGCGAACGTCATTTCGCTGGCGCGCGTCGGCACGTCGAGATGGCGGAACAGGGCCGTGAGATTGGGATAGTTCGGTTCGTTGTAGACGATGAAGCCCGTATCGACCGGCACCGTGCCGCGGGGCGTTTCGACTTCGACCGTGTGCGTGTGGCCGCCGATCCGCGCCTCGCGTTCATAGACCGTCACGCGATGATGGCGTGCGAGCAGCCAGGCGGCGGACATTCCGGCAATGCCGGTGCCGACGACCGCAAAATCGGCGCCCGGTCCGGTTCGTCCGATGCTTTCAATGGATGACAACGCGATCTCCCGGTACAGCCTCGTGCCAGCGATACGGCATCGGGCTGCTTACGGATCAGGTAGGGGGATCGGATGCCGCTGTGTGTCTGCTCGATGATCCGGGGCCGGTGATCCGGGAGAAGCGGCGGTGCGTAAATCCCGGTATGATGGCGTATGCGTCGCAACCAGAACCCCGGCCCAAAGCTAGCCCCTCCCGGTCGGGGGCTGCGGCCATACGCCATCGGCTTTCCGGTCCGAGGCCCATGACGAAGACGGATTCGCCGCCGCCCGCCCGGCTCAACGACTTGGTCGTGCTGATCGCGCAAAGCCGCGACGCACGCGCGTTCGAATTGCTGTTCGGCCATTTCGCGCCGCGCATTAAAGGCTATCTCATTCGCCTGGGCACGAGCGGCGCGGTGGCTGAGGATCTGGCCCAGGAAACGATGCTGGCCGTATGGCGCAAGGCCGCCCTGTTCGATCCGGCGCGCGCCTCGGCTTCCACCTGGATCTTCACCGTCGCGCGCAATCTGCGCATCGATTTGCTTCGCCACGAGCGCCGTCCCGATTTCGATCCCAACGATCCGGCTTTCGTTCCCGGCCAAGAGCCCGCCGCCGACGCGCTCATGATGCGCGACGACGAAGACGCGAATCTGCGCATTGCATTGGCAAAGCTTTCACCCGAACAGGCCGAGATTGTGCAGATGTCGTTTTTCGCCGACAAACCGCACAGCGCCATCGCCGCCGAATTGGGGTTGCCATTGGGCACCGTGAAATCGCGCCTCCGGCTCGCCATGGTGCGCATCCGCGCCGCGTTGGGGACCCTGCCATGACGATCCGGCATCATCCCGGCGACGAATTCCTTCTGGCCCATGCATCGGGCGCGGGCAGCGAAACCGTATCGCTGATTGTGGGCACGCATCTGGCTCTGTGCCCGCCCTGCCGCGTCAAGGTCGCGTCCATGGAGCAGATGGGCGGCGCGCTGCTGGCCGGTATTGCGCCGGCGGAAATGTCCGCGTCGGCGCTTTCGAGTGCGATGGCGAAGCTTGACGACATCGCGGCAGACAAACCCGCGCAATCGTCGGATCCCTTGCCGCCCGTGATCGCGCCGGAACCGTTGCGCTCTTATATCCATGGCGACATCGATCGGGTGCGCTGGATTCCCATCGGGCCCGGCGTGTCGTATCGGCCGTTGCTCAAGCGGAGAGACGCGCGTGTGCAGCTCATCCGCACCGCGCCGGGCGCGGGTGTCGGCACGCATACCCATCGCGGCGAGGAATTGACTCTCGTGTTGACGGGCGGCTTCACCGATGTGACGGGCAGCTATCGCCGCGGCGATCTGCAGACCACGACGCCGGAGATCGTCCATCGTCCGGTCACCGACGCCGACGGCTATTGCGTCACGCTCGCCATGACCGACGCGCCGCTCAAATTCATGAGCCCGATTGTCGGCGTTCTCGGCAAGCTGTTCGGATTCTGACGCGCTTTACGGATTGTCGTCCGGCGCTAGTCCGCCCTGATGGCCATTGGCGCCTTTTTGACCGGCGTTGTCGCGCGGCGCCACGACTGCGGCTCTGCACGCGTCGCTGAGCTGACCGAGATTGACCTTCAGGCAGCGAAATTTGCGCTGATCGTTGGCGCAGAATTTCTGTATGTCCTCGGAGCAGATGTGGAAAACGCCCGGTCGGCGTCCGTTTGCCTGGATCGGAGCGTCGACGGCGGTTTTGCACGTGCTGCCGAGCTTATCGATATTGTCGCGCAGGCAACGCCGTTTGCGCGGATCGTTGGCGCAATATTTCTGGATTTCATCTGAGCAGGCAACGCGGATGCCCGGCCCGTTTTCGAACGCGCCGGCATTTGGGCTCGCGTTCGAATTGGCGTTCTGCTGCTGCGCATTGTCGTGTTTGGGGCTGCAGGACATTGCGAGCAGAGCAAGGCAGGCGGCGAGGAGGAGTTTGGGCGCAGGCGACATGGGCTGAACTTTCGGCTGAAATCCGGTCCCCCGAAGCAGGGCTCGTTTGTCTCAATACCGCAAAGGGTCATCCGCCGCCAGCGGGCGGCGCAATCCCAAAGGAAATGACTGGGGAAGCCGGTCGTTCCCGCGCGGGCGGAAGTTCGCCCCTGTTACGGCCCGTCGACCTGATATCCCGCCGCGCGCAGGAGGTTCGGCACCCCGCCCGGACCGACCAGATGGAACGCGCCGACGGTAATGAAATACGTGTGCTTCTCTTTGAGCATGGCCGCGATTTGCGGGATCCAGTTGTGGTTGCGGTCGTCGAGCATCGCCTTGCGGTCCGCAGGCGACATGTCCGGATCGTTGGGGCCCATGGCGGTCAATGCCTTCACATCGCCTTTGGCCCATGCCGTCAAAATGTCGTGCAAGGTCTCCTGATGGTTTTCCGCAAGGATTTTCTTGAACGTCACCCGCAGATTGGCCATCTCGTGATCCAGATTGCCGTCTCCCATCAGCAGCCGGAACTGTTGCTGGTAGGTCTCGAAGGCACGGAACTGTTTGACCTTGCGCGCGACCGCCATGGCGTAAATCTTGTTGTCCACGCCTTCGGCGGCGACAAATTGCGGATCGGTCGCTCCAGTCCCCTGCAGGTCCATCGACGCCAGCCAGGGCCGCAGATAGACGACCAGGGTCGGATCGGCATGCGTCTTGAAAATTACATTGCGGAAATCGCGGCGCATGTTTTCGTCGAACAACGAGACAAGCGAGGTGCTCAGCGGGAGCAATTGCTTCTGCCCGATATCTTCCCGGGCGGCGTCTCTCGTTTCCTCGTCCATTTTCACTTCGAACACGAAGGTGTCCGCGCGCTTGACGGCCGCGAGGAGCTGGGGTGTCTGCCAGTTCACATTCTTGGGCAGGATGTGGATCGAGCCGAGCAGATAGGCCGTGCCTTTGGGTCCGTGGACCGTCCACATGGCGGGCGTGGCGACCGTAACCTTCGGCTGGTCCGCTGCGGCAGCAGGCGCTGCGAACAGCGTGCCGAGAACGCAAAGTCCAATCCCTAAGAGCGCGCGCCGCATCCCGTAAGCTCCTGTCCAGGGTCCGATTGTGCAGGGGCAACGGTAAAGAGCGCCCTAAACAGATCGGTAAGATTCTAACGGCTGACCCACGCTTTCTTCCGATCTATGCTGAAGGCCGCTTTATCGGGAGACGGCACATGGAACTCGTGAAACTCGGCGCAACCGGCCTCAAGGTCTCGCGCATCTGCCTGGGCGCCATGACCTATGGCGATCCCAAATGGCGCGACTGGGTGCTGGACGAGGAGGCGAGCCGGCCTTTCATCAAGCAGGCGCTCGAAGCGGGCATCAATTTCTTCGACACGGCCGATATCTATTCCCGGGGCGTGAGCGAAGAGGTGCTGGGACGCGCGCTCCGGGATTTCGGCGGCCCCCGCGAGCGGCTGGTGGTGGCGACGAAAGTGTTCAGCCCGATGGGGCCGACGCCCAACGAAGCGGGGCTTTCGCGGAAGCACATCCTGCATGCGATCGATGCGAGCCTGACGCGGCTGGGCATGGACTATGTCGATCTCTACCAGATCCACCGTTTCGATCCGACGACGCCCATCGAAGAGACGATCGAGGCGCTGCACGATGTGGTGAAAGCGGGCAAGGCGCTCTATATCGGCGCGTCGTCGATGTATGCGTGGCAGTTCGCGAAATATCTCCACACGGCGGACGCCATGGGCAAGACGCGCTTCGTGTCGATGCAGAACCATTACAATGCCGTCTATCGCGAAGAGGAGCGCGAGATGATGCCGCTGTGCCGCGCCGAAGGGATAGGAGTGATCCCGTGGAGCCCGCTGGCACGCGGCTTTCTCGCGGGCAATCGCCGCCGGCAGGATCGCGGCGAGACCGCCCGCGCCAAGAGCGACGAGTTCGCGCATGCGATGTATTACCAGGACGGCGATTTCGACGTGGTCGAAAAGGTCGGCGAGATCGCGCAGAAGCGGGGCGTCTCGAATGCGCAGGTGGCGCTGGCGTGGCTGCTGCATCGGCCCGGCGTGACGGCGCCGATCGTGGGCGCGTCCAAACCGCATCACCTGAGCGACGCGATCGCGGCGGCATCCCTCAAGCTGGATGACGCGGAAATGAAAGCACTCAGCGAACCTTACAAGCCCCATCGCGTGCTGGGGCACAGTTGAAGCCGATTGAGTTCGGTTGAAAGGCCATTATCTTCACCATGGCCGCCCTTGAGGCGGCCACCCGGCCGCCGCGCGTCTGCGCGGCGAATGACTCTCTACAACACGCGCAGACATAATTCGGCTCGCGGACGCTCGCCGGCTGGGTGGACGGGTCAAGCCCGTCCATGGCGAGAAGAAGGAATGCGCGTCAACGAAATTCAAAAATCGCTTTACGTCCCGCCGCTTTTCGCTGCCGCCGCATCTTTTTGCGCGCGGTCGCGCTCGATGAGGCGCACGCACCAGATGGAAATCTCGTAGAGCAGCACCAGCGGCAGCGCGAGGCTCATCATGCTGAAGGGATCGGGCGGCGTGATGACGGCGGCAAGTACGACGATGCCCAAGATCGCGTAGCGGCGCATGCTACGCAGTTGCGCACTGGAAATGATTCCAACACGTCCCAAAAGCGCCAGCAACACGGGAAGTTGGAAGCACAAGCCGAACGCGAAAATGAGCGTCATCACGAAATCGAGATATTCGCTCACCTTGGCGTCGAGCTGGATGGCCAGCGCGCCGTTGCCGCCCGGCGTCTCGAAGCTGAGGAAAAATTTGATCGCAAACGGCAGCATCACATAAAACACGAATGCCGCGCCTGTGATGAACAGCACCGGCGTCGCCAGCAGGAACGGCAGGAATGCGTTGCGCTCGTGCTTGTAGAGACCCGGCGCAATGAACATCCAGATTTGCGCGGCGATGATGGGAAAAGCGAGGCAGATGCCGCCGAACAATCCCACTTTCACATAGGTGAAAAACGTCTCGTAGAGCGCGGTGTAGATCAGATGCCGGCCCGGCTGTCCCGCCAGCGCATGCGCGAGCGGCTCGGTGAGGAACCCATAGATCGGCTTCGCGAAGACATAGCAAACGACGAACGCGCCGAAGAGCGCGAGCAGCGAATAGACAAGCCGCTTTCTGAGCTCGATCAGATGATCCATCAATGGCGCCTTGGTCGCGTCGATCGCGGCCTCGTCGTCGGGCGTGGGTGCGATCATGGCGGGGGCGGCACGTCGCCGGATTCATGCATCAGCGGCTCGGGCGCTTCGGGCGCGTGTTCTGCAGGATGAGATTCCGGCGATGCGGGAGACGCGGAAGTTTCGGCCAGTCCGTTCGCGCTTTCCGGCTTCGGTGCTTCGAGCGCAGCCGGCATCGGATCCGGCGGCAGGATCGACTGATGCAACGTGTTCTGGATATCCGCGAGCGGGCGCTGCGTGCGTAGCGCTTCGATCTCCTGGCGCAATTCGTCGAGCTCGGATTGGCGCGCCATTTCGTCGAAGCTCTTGCGGAACTGGTCGGCCATGGTGCGGGCCTTGCCCACCCACCGGCCCACGATGCGCATCAGCTTGGGCAAATCCTTCGGTCCCACCACCACGAGGGCGACGACGAGCACGATAAGAATATGGCTCCAGCTTAAGTCGAGCATGTCGTGACGGACGGACCGCCCTTACCTTCCGACGGTCTGGTCTTTGTTCGAAGGTTCTTCGCGGCGGTCCGACGCGATCTTGTGATCGGGATCGGGCTCATTGAGGCCTTGCCGGAAGCTTTTGATCCCCTTGGCCACGTCGCCCATCAGATCGGAAATCTTGCCGCGGCCGCCGAACAAAAGCACGGCGACGATGACGAGGATCAGGATGTGCCAAATGCTGAGCGAACCCATGGTATTCTCCTTCGGCCGGTCTTGAACGCGCCTGTCCGGTGCGCTCCGGCGGCCCGGCCTCCTTAAAGCCCCCCACCCTAGCGGATGCAAGCTTAACCAGGTCTATCCGATCAGGATCTCGCCCTTTCGACCCAGCAGGGCGGCCAGGGCGCCCAGCCGCTTCTGGACCGGGTCGCCCGCAATCATTTCCCGCCGGCGCGATACCTCCAGGAGGACGCGGGTCGGCGTCATCCGGAGCTTGTAGTGCGGCAACTCGCCCACGGCCGAGGCGGAGAGTGCAAAGGCGAACCGGGCGGCAAGCCCGATCCGAAGCGCGAATTCGCTGTCGTCGTCGCTGAGTTGCAGCCGGAGCGCCATGTCGCGGGTAAAATCTTCGTCACCGGAATAGCGGTGAAAGATCGCAGTCGCGATGAGCATGCGCGAGCGGTGCGTGACGCCGGTAAACGGCGCGGTCAGGACCTGGTTGAACGCGCCCACGGCCCGGTCGTCGGGATGGCGTCGCCAGCCGATATCCGAAAACAGGCTCACCGCGAGGCGGATACGAAGCTCTTCGTTTTTTTCGCCGGAAAAGAGCGGCTGAAGCCAGTGAAACATTTCTTCGGCATGGGCCGGCGCGCGGCTCATGCGACGGTTGGCGTCTTCGGCAAATGCGATCAGCGGATCGCGCGCGCGCTCGTCGGGTGGGAGTTGTTCGTGCAGCAGTCCTTCGCGCAAACCATAGGCAGACACGACCATGCTCTTGATTCCGGTCGCGAGCAGCAAGCGCTCCAGCACGACCGCGCCATAAGGAAGCGCCTCGGCGCGGCGGCGCGACACGATCTTCATTTTGTCGAACGATTTGCGCGAAAGATTCGCAACTGCCCGGCACATACGCAACGCGCGGGCCCGCGGAATTTCGTAATCGTGCAGCACATGCAGGGGGTAGCCGCTTTCTTCCATGTCGATGCGCGCGAAACTGCGCCAGACGCCGCCGACGGCATAAAGGCTGCGGCCATCGAGCGAGCCGAGCGCATCGAGCGAGCGAAGCCCTTTGTCGACCACGTCGCGTGCCTTGTCGGCGCTGCCATGCGCGACATCCATCAGCCGCAATGGGCCGAAGGGAAGCGTTATGGCCGCACCAGTCTTGCCGCCCTTTACCGTCACCATATCGAGACTGCCGCCGCCCAAATCGGCCACAAGCCCGTCAGCGTCCGGAATGCCGGCGAGCACGCCTTCCGCGGCCAAACGCGCCTCTTCTTCGCCCGACAAAACCCGGATCGGACCACCCCAGATCGCCTCGGCGCGGCGGACGAATTCCTGTCCGTTCGCGGCATCGCGGGCAGCCGCTGTCGCGACAGCTTCGCGCAGATCGACATGATGCGCGTCCGCGATCATGCGGAAACGTCCGAGCGCCTCGAGCGCCAGCACGATGCCTTCGTCGTTCAGCTTTCCTGTCGTGACCATGCTGCGCCCGATCGCACAGATCGCTTTCTCGTTGTGAACCACGGCCGGAATGCGCGAGAAGGATTCGTAGATCACCAGACGCACGGAATTCGATCCGATATCGACAATGGCGATCGGCCCGACGCGGCCGCGTGCGTTGTGCACGACGGACGGTCCGCGACTATCGGCTGGAGCGGTTGCGATCGGCACGCGAGCCTCAATCCAGACGCGTTGCAATGGTGACGGGCCGCGGCTGGTCGATCTTGAGCGCGCGACCGCGCCCGGAAAGCGACGGATTGGTCATGAAATATTCATGGGCCGAGAACGCGTCGCCGCTGAACGATTTCGGATCGCGCACATAGGTTCCGTCCGAGGTCATGTGCCAGCTATTCGCCTGATCCTTCAGGAGCGCCACCATGATCTGATTGAGCACCTGTTCATGCACGGTGGGATTCTCGATGGGCACCAGCGCTTCAACGCGTCGGTCCAGGTTTCGCGGCATCCAATCGGCCGACGAGATGAAGACCTTCGCCTTCGGCGAAGGCAGGCCTTGGCCGTTGCCGAAGCAGACGATGCGGCCGTGCTCGAGAAAGCGGCCGATGATGCTTTTGACGCGGATATTGTCCGACAGACCCGGCACGCCGGCGCGCAGGCAGCAGATGCCGCGCATGACCAGTTCGATGCGCACGCCCGCTTGGCTCGCCATATAAAGTGCGTCGATGATGTTGGGATCGACAAGCGAATTAAGCTTGGCCCATATCGCGGCCGGACGGCCGGCGCGCACGTGGGAAATTTCTTCCTGGATGCAATCGACGAGCTTGCCCCGCAATGTGAGCGGCGAGATCGCAATTTTTTCCAGGCCCACCGGCTCGGCATAGCCGGTGATGTAGTTGAACAGCTGCGCGGCATCGCGACCGAGCGCGGGATCGGCCGAGAACAGCGAGAGATCGGTATAAACTTTCGCGGTCACCGGATGATAATTGCCGGTTCCGAAATGCACATAGGTGCGCAGCGAGCCCGCTTCGCGACGCACGACCAGGCTGACCTTTGCATGCGTCTTGAGCTCGATGAACCCATAGACCACCTGCACGCCGGCGCGTTCGAGATCGCGTGCCCATTTGATGTTGGCCGCCTCGTCGAAGCGCGCCTTGAGTTCGATGAGGGCGGTAACGGACTTGCCTGCCTCGGCTGCTTCGATCAACGCGCTGACGACGGGCGAGTCCTGCGACGTGCGATAGAGCGTTTGCTTGACTGCGACCACGCCCGGATCGGCCGCTGCCTGGCGCAGAAACTGCACGACGACGTCGAAGCTCTCGAACGGATGGTGGACGATGATGTCCTTGGCGCGGATCGCCGCGAAACAATCGCCGCCATGGTCGCGGATACGTTCGGGAAACCGCGCAATATAGGGCTTGAACTGCAGGTCCGGCCGTTCGTCGATTATGAGCTGGCGCGTGTCTGCGAGGCCCAGCAGATGGTCGACGATCACGATCTCCGAACTCTTGAGCGTGAGATGATCGGCGATGAAGCGGCGCAATTCCGGCGGCATCGAGGCGTTGCACAGCATGTGGATCACCGATCCGCGCCGGCGCCGCTTGAGCAACGTCTCGAACAGGCGCACCAGATCTTCGGCTTCTTCCTCGACTTCCACGTCGCTGTCGCGAACGGGACGGAACAGGCCGGAACCGAGCACCGTGTATCCCGGAAATAGCCGGTGCAGATAAAGCCCGATCACCTTTTCCAGGGTCACAAAGCGCGCTTCCTTGCCCTCGCTCGGCAACCGCACAAAACGGCGCAATTGCGGAGGAATCGGCAACAACGCGTTGATGTTCTTGCTGTCGCGCTTACGTGTCAGCTGCAATGCAAGCGTAAATGCTAGATTGGGAATGAACGGAAACGGGTGCGCCGGATCGAGCGCGAGCGGCGTCAGAACCGGAAAAATCTCTTCGCTGAACTCCGTGTCGAGCCAGGCGCGATCCGAATCCGTCAGTTCCTCCGGTTCCAGAACCGCAATCCCGGCATCGCGCAATTCGACACGCAAGGCCGCCCACATTTTCTGCTGGTCGCCGATCAGATCCGCCGCCAACTGGTCGACCCGGACGATCTGTTGGGCCGGCGTCAGGCCGTCTTCGCTGGGCGAAGCGATTTCCGCCGTGACCATGCCTTTCAGGCCGGCGACCCGCACCATGTAGAATTCATCGAGGTTCGACGCCGAAATCGACACAAACCGAAGCCGCTCCAGCAAGGGATGGCGCGGGTTCTGGGCCTCTTCGAGCACCCGCCGATTGAAGGCGAGCCAGGACAGTTCCCGGTTGATAAAGCGTCCGGTCGAATCGGGGGGGATGGCAAAGGTTACGCCGGATTCCGCGTCGAGCGGCAGGGTTGCAGACGCATCGGCGTCCGCAAGATTCTCAAGGCTCGCCCGGTTTTTCGCCATAGGACCCAGTTAGGTGGTTTCGCTGCAGGACGCTAAAGGAATTTGACGAATCTGTCATGACGGTTCGCCAAGGAGTTCCCTTAACAGCGCAAGATTAATGGGTTTTGCCTCGGCCAGGGCCTTTGCATCCGCGCGGTCCACAAAATCGCGAATTGCGGCCGGCGAGCGCTCAAGCGACACGAGCATTCGTGCGATCACGGCATCGGGCACCAAAATCTGGCGATCCGCGAACAATTTTCGTGCAACGGCGGCGAGAAGCGCATCGTCCGGCGTCCAAAGCGGCAGTGCCAGCAACGCGGAAAACCGCGATGCGAGATCGGGAAGCGTGGTCGGCCACGCCGAAGGCGGCTCTCGGCCGGTCAGCAGAATGGCAGCCCCCGCATTCGCCAGCAGGGCAAACAGAGCGCGGTCGCGCTCCGGTGACGCGGGCATGGCATCGACGTCTTCGATCGCGAGCGGCGTTCCCGATGCATGAAGCGGCGCAAATTCGCCGGCGAGACTCGATGCCGAAATGACATCGGCGCCGGATGCCGCTTTCCAGATTGAGATGAGATGCGATTTCCCCGCTCCCGATGGTCCATGGATGGCCGCCGCGGGGACTTGCCATCGCGGCCAGGAGTCGATGAATGCAGAGGCTTGTGCATTGGAAGGCGCCACGACGAAATCGTCGCGCGTCAGCGCCGCACGTTGCGGCAGCGGGAGGACAAGCTGCGAAGGCACGAGGTTCTCCGAACTGCGTTCAGGCGATGCGGCTGTGGCGCGCTCCAAGCGCGCGAAGCAGCAGCCCGCCATAGCCCAACCAGGACGCAATCGTCGCAGCGGCTGCGAAATAGACGGCAAATTTCGTGAGCATCGGCCAATCGAAACCGAACGACAGAATCACAAGAATGAATCCGATATAGCCGATCTGCACTGCCGTGCTGATCTTTCCGATCGCGAGCGGCTCGATCCTGATCGGCAGTTCCAGAATCCGCGCGAGCAGGATACCCGCAACGATCGCCACATCGCGCGCAATCACCAGCGCCGCAAGCCAAACCGGCGCCGCGTGCAGAACCGCAAGCGTCACAAACGAGGCGAGCATCAAGAGTTTGTCGGCCGCCGGGTCGAGAAAGCGTCCAAAAGTGGTTGCCAGATTGAAACGCTTGGCGAGGAAGCCGTCGGCCGCATCGCTCAATCCGGCAAACGCAAATATGCCGAGTGCGGCACGGTCGTCGCCGCTTGCGAGCAGCATGGCGAGCGCAGGCGCGCAGGCGAGCCGCATTCCGGTCAACAGGTTGGGAACATGTTTCAGCAAACCGCTCACTGCGTGCTCGCGTCGGCGGGTGTCAGCGGGCCGAGCCACCAGGCTCCATTCTGGTTCGAAAGATCGAGCGTGGCCTGTGCCAGCAGATCGTGCAGCTGATCCTGCGTTCCCACATAGGTCAGGGCCACGCGCGCTTCGCCGGTGTTTATTGCAACAACACCAACATCGGTGATGTTGGGGATTGTCCCCAGCCTCTGCAGCAGAGCCGACCAACCGGCCAGATCCTGGATTCGCACTTCGACGATCAGTTTGCTGCGCTTGCCGAAATCGATGGCCGAACGCGCTTTCCATTCGTCGATGATGGCGCTCGCGGCGGCATCGGCGGCGATCGCATAGACCTTCGGCCCGGGTACTCCGGGCGGAATGGGCATGACCACGTCCGGCATCGGCGGCGAATTGCCGGGCCCGAGCCGCCTCAGCTTGATATCGATCGATCCTTTGCCCTGACTGACCTGAATGAGAAATGCTTCGGTGGCATGCGCCCGCGACGCAACCGGCTCCACATCTTGCCAGGTGGCCGTGTTGAAATTGAGCACGGACAGGGCTGCACCATCGAGCGCATCACCCACGGGCAATACGAGAGGTGCGGCGCCCGTCGCATATTTCGGATTGGCCCAGATGGAGGTCCAGGCCGAGTGCGGCACATAGCCCGGCGACATCGGCACGACCAGGATCGGTTTCGCCTGCATGTCGGCGTAGGCGATATTGGCGGTGCGGAACATGTGCCGTACCGCATCCGGATTGAACACATAGGTGATGTCGGCGGTGTAGCGGGTGGTTGAGCGCCGCTCGTTGGCGAACTGATAGTTCCGGATCAGGCGGGTGATCGCGGTGTCGTCCAGCGCCGGAATGCGCGGCCAGTCCGCCGCTTTGGTCAGACGGTGCGACAGAATCGTCCACGCCTTTGCACGCCCCGACACGATGGCAATGTTCTGTGCCTGTGTCGCGGAAGACGCGGTCGCGTCGACCGCGATGCCGCTGACGGCATAAGGATCTCCCGCGGCCTGTGCGACCGAGAGCGGAGCAAAAATAGCAAGTCCAAGCAGCAAGAAAAAGGCGATGCGAAGCATGAGGGCGCCCGTCGATGTCGCCGGACTATACTGATCCGGCCGCGGAGGCGAAAGCGCGCCTCAGGCACGAAAGAGCCCGCTCAGCGGGCCAATCGCCCCACTATCCGGGAACACCGAGCCTTCAAGATCGCGGCGCGAAACTCCCATATGGTCGGTAAGGGCCGCCTTGAAGAGCGCACGCTGGTCCGTGCGCGGCGGCTGGTCGCGCCCGTCCTGGAGTGCTGCAGGCTCGAGACCCACCCATTCGGCTTTGACGACGCCGCCTTGGACCGCACCGCCCAGTAGGAAAGCCGCGCCCGCGGTTCCGTGATCCGTCCCCCCATTGCCATTGGGCTTCACGGTGCGGCCGAATTCCGTCGCCATGACGANNTCGTTCACATGCGTGTCCCAGCCGCTGACATCGAACACTGCGACGCGGGGACCTTCCTCGCCCGCGAGCAATTTGCCTGCACCTTTGAACAGCGGTGTCAGATCGCCGTAGGCGCCGTAACCTTTGGCCATGTCCGACGCATTTTTCGGCTTGTCGTCCATTGCGGCATCGGCTTGTGCCTCGGTTTCGAGCGCACGATCGAGGGCGGATTGCAGGACGGGATCTTGCGCATAAAGCGACCGTACGCGCGAGAGAAATGCCTTGTCGGGTTCCGGCATCACTTCGGGCATCCAACTGGTCGCCTTGGAAGAACCCGCAAGCATCAAAGGCGGCGTAGAGGCCACGGCCAATGCGCTTTCACCGTTTGCGAGGCCAAGCGGCATCAACGCGCGATTGAGCCAGCCGTCGCTCAGAACGTGCGGACCCGTGCCGCCCGTTTCGAGCACGTTCTGTCCATCGAAATGCGAACGGTCCCGATAGGGCGAAGAGATATTGTGGAAGACCGCGAGTTCTTTGGCGTCCCACATCGCTTTCATATTGATCAACGCGGGATGCAGGCCGAAATGTCCGTCGAGATCGTGCAGCGCATTCGTGCCCGTCTTGTCGAGCGCGAGTGCGCCGCGCACCGATTTGTAATCCGGATCGCCGTGGGGCGGTACAGCCGCAAGCCCATCGAGCGCACCGCGCAGGATCACGACGACAAAACGTTTGTCCGTCGGGACATTCGCAAAAGCCAAACGGATTGGGGCGTCCCACACCGACAACGCGCCGGCTGCTAAAACCGTTTTCAAAATCGATCGGCGGGTGGTCATGATCTATCTCCGCTGGAATTCGGGGCTGGCGAGAAGGAGTGCGATCGCTTCGCCGGAACTTGCCGCCTTCGACATCGCGGCGCGCGTGGGAGGCCGCAACAAAGGCCCGAGACCACTTTCGCCCACTGCTACTGCGTCGAAACCGTTGGGCAATCTGCTGCCAAGCTCGCGCGCCCATTCGATGCGGTTGAGAACGGCGTCCGGGCCCGACCAGGCATCCGATTGATCCGGCCAGCCTTTCGGAGACGGGGCCGCAAGCGGAAACTCGCCCATCAACCGCGTCGCAGCCATGATTCCCTTGACCTGTTTGTCCTTGTCATCGGCGAGTGTCGTGCGCGGCCAACCGACCAGACGCATCGAGGCTGTCACATATTCGACAGGCGAACGCATCTTGCCGGAGTCGGGCTTCCACGCCGCAGGATCGTTGACCGCCGTTTCTGCCAGTGCGCGCAGATCGCCGCCGGATTGAAGGAAATTTTTCTGCAGTCGTTCGACGGATGCCGATGAGGGGTTGTCGGCGATGAAATGAACTGCGAATTTGCGCGCAATGTGCCGCGCCGTTGCGGGGTCGTGCGCGAGGTCCTTGATGGCGGCGATGCCGCCTTCCTCGCCGCCGGGATATGTCTTGCCGCGCAAGACAATCGGGCCCGGTTCGTGGCGCGCCGGATAATATTGAAATCCGGTACCGCTGCCGCTTGCATCGAGACTCCAGCCGGTGAGGAGTTTCGCCATAGCGATCACATCGGCTTGCGTATAGCCGCCATCGACGCCGAGCGTGTGCAACTCCATCAATTCGCGGCCGAGATTCTCGTTGAGCCCCTTACCCGTGACGAGACCCGCCATGGAATCCGGACCAAGCGATTGCGCGTTGTCGAGATAGAGCAGCATCGCCGGATGACGCACCACCGCGAGCAGCAGATCTTCGAACCGGCCGTTGATGTTGGGCCGGATTGCCTCACGCTCGAATGCCCCCGCAAACATGATGTCGCGCGGGTTCTGCGCCGAGACCGTAAAATGATTTGTCCAGAACCAGACAAGGCGCTCGGCGAAGGGCTTGTCGGTCGTGAATCCGAGCGCGAAGCGCGCGCCCATCTCGCGCACATAGAGCTGGAGATAGGCCTTGAAGACTTCCAGAAGCTTCTTCTGGTCGGCCGACATCTTTCGGTATTGCAGGACCTCCGGGACCAGTGCAGCGCTCGACTGGAAGGGCTGGCCTTCAAGGGGCTGCGGCTGCGGCGGCGCCGAATCGAGTTGCCCCATAAGCCACGCCCTGGGTGAACCACTCGCGGCCTCGATCTCCCCCGGCCGGGCGCCAAGGCCAAATCTGTGGGCAGCAATTGCGCCTTCGAGCGACATGAACGCCTCCGCTTGCGACTTGCGCGTCAGCCCCTTAAACGGAAGCCACATCAACCTCCGTCGCGCCGGAACCTTGAAATGAATTCCGACCGGAAATCCGGCCGCAACAGCCTCACTTACAAAGACGCCGGTGTCGACATCGACGCGGGCGATGCTCTCGTCGACCGGATCGCGCCGCTGGCCAAAGCGACGCGCCGTCCGGGGGCCGATGCCGATCTGGGCGGCTTTGGCGGATTGTTCGACCTCAAGGCCGCGGGCTTCAAGGACCCCGTGCTTGTGGCGTCAACGGATGGTGTCGGCACCAAGCTCAAGATTGCGATCGATACCGGCATCTGTTCCGGAATTGGGCAGGATCTGGTCGCGATGTGCGTGAACGACATCGTCGTGCAGGGCGCCGAGCCGCTGTTTTTTCTCGACTACTTCGCGACCGGCAAGCTCGATGTCGAGCAGGGCGCCGCAGTGATCGCGGGTATCGCGAATGCCTGCAAGGCGTGCAACTGCGCGCTGATCGGCGGCGAGACGGCGGAAATGCCGGGGCTTTATGCCAAGGGCGATTTCGATCTCGCAGGGTTCACGGTCGGCGCCGTGGAACGCGGACAGATTTTGCCGAAGACGGACACGATGAAGGCAGGCGACGTCTTGATCGGCATTGCGTCCTCCGGCGTGCATTCGAATGGATATTCTCTGGTCCGACGCGTCGTCGCCGATGCAGGGCTTGCCTATGATGCACCGGCGCCATTCGAGCGTGCTGTTTCGCTGGGCGAAGCGTTGCTCGCACCGACCCGGCTTTACGTGACAAGCGGACTTGCCGCGATCAAAACGGGCGCGGTCAAAGGCCTCGCGCACATCACGGGCGGCGGCATTACGGAAAACCTGCCGCGTGCGTTGCCGGACGGTCTGGATGCTGAAATCGATCTCGCCGCGTGGTCGCCGCTGCCGGTATTCGGTTGGCTTTCAAAATCAGCCGGGATCGGCGAACGCGAAATGCTGCGCACCTTCAATTGCGGCATCGGAATGATTGCTGTGGTTGAGCCCGGGAAAGCCGACGAGGCGATCGCGGCATTCACACACGCCGGAGAATCGGCGTCGCGCATCGGAACGCTCGTCGCGGGCGATGGCGAAGGCAAGGTCCGCTATCGCGGCGTGCTGAAGCTCTGATGACGGCGCGCAAACGCACGGCCGTGCTCGTCTCGGGCCGCGGCAGCAATCTTCAGGCCCTGATCGACGCGGCCCGCGATCCGGCGTTTCCGGCCGAGATCGTTCTTGTCATTTCGAATGTCGAAGCTGCGGAAGGCCTTGCGCGCGCAGCCGAGACCGGCATCGCGACCAAATTTATTTCACACAAGGATTTCGCATCGCGCGGGGACTTCGATGCCGCAATCGATGCAAGCCTGCGCGCGGCCGATGTGTCGCTTGTTTGCGAAGCCGGGTTCATGCGCATTCACAGCGAATGGTTCGCGAATTTGTGGGCGGGAAAACTGCTCAACATCCACCCGTCGCTGCTGCCGTCGTTTCCGGGAATCCGCGTGCACCGCCAGGCGCTCGACGCGGGCGTGAAGATTTCCGGCTGCACGGTTCACTTCCTAGTGCCGGCGCTGGATTCCGGTCCGATCATCGCACAGGCCGCCGTGCCGGTGCTCGAAGGCGATACGCCCGAGACTCTGGCCGCGCGCATCCTCGTCGAGGAACACCGCGTCTATCCTGAAGCGTTGCGACTCGCGGCGGAAGGAAAAGTGACGCTCGAAAACGGCAAAGCTGTTTTCAGATAGCGGCGTTCTCATGCACGACGACGATCCCGCAAATAATCTCGAAGAGATCGCTCGAACTTTCGGCGGTTGCGCCGAAATCGTGCCGCTCAAAGGCGGCCAGAGGGAAGCATTCCGCGCCGGTTCGATCGTCATCAAACCCGCAGACAGTGAGGCGGAGGCCGAGTGGCTGGCGACGACTTTCAACCAATTGTCGGATACCGCCGAAATACGGACTCCGAAACCAGTCAAGTCTCTTCGCGGACATTGGATCGAGAATGGCTATGTCGCGTGGTCGTTCGTCACGGGCGAAACGAAGACGGGCGCATATCTGGAAAAATCGAGGGTCTGCGACGCATATCACAGACTTGTCTGTCACGTTGCGCGGCCGGCCTTTTTAGATGCGCGCAACGACGCATGGTCGATTGCGGATAGGAAAGCCTGGGACGACGAAGAATTGGACTACGGAGCGGAGTTCGCTGCCGTCTATCGCCCGTTGCTTTCCTCCCTGGAGGATTCAAATCTTCCGAACCAGTTGATTCACGGCGACTTCAGCGGAAACGTTCTTTTTGCGGACGGGTTGCCGCCCGCAGTCATCGATTTCTCGCCCTACTGGCGGCCGGCGGCTTTCGCCCAGGCTGTGATCCTGATCGACGCGGCGACATTGGATGAGACTGCGACATCATTCGATCTGTTGAATGTTTTCGGTTCCATCGAAAATATCGGGCAGCTGACGATTCGGGCGGCGCTTCGCAGAATATTCGAGCAATTCGAACATTCCCGGCTGCGAAGAATAGAAAAGGCCGAGGCAATGAGCGTGGCGGAATTGTATTGTGCTGCGTATCAGCGCTTGTTTTCCTAAATCGGGAACGGTTCAACCGACGCCGGAAATCTTCGCCGAAACGTCCCACAGGCGTTTCGCATCGGCATCGTTCTGGGCTTCCTTGGTGGGCGTGGCGATTTTCGATTTGTAGAAATAACCGCCGCTCACATCGGCCACGTTCGGCGAACTTGCGAGATAAATGATCGTTTCCGCGCCCTGCTCGGGGGTAAGCGCGAAATTTTTCGCGGCCCGCACCGCAAACGACAGGATGCCGCCGCTCTGATCGCCGAAACGCGTGGCGACGAAGCCGGGATGCAGACAATTGGCCGTCACGCCGGTGCCCTTCAGCCGGCGGGCCAGTTCGCGCGTGAACAGAACGTTGCACAATTTGGAACGGCCATAGACACCGAAGCCGCTATAGCCGCGCTCGGATTGCAGATCGTCGAAATTGAGCTTGGCGCCTTTGTGGGCGTCCGACGACGTTGAGACAATTCGCGCCCCGGCTCCCATGCGCGGAAGCAGCTGATTGGTCACCACGAAATACGCCATGTGGTTCACCGCGAACGTCATTTCGAGACCGTCCGCAGAGAGCTTGCGGGTATTGAACAAGGCGCCCGCATTGTTGATCAGCACGTCGATCTTGGGTTCTGCCGCGGCGATTTCTGCCGACACCCGCTTCATCTCGGAGATCTTGGACAGATCGGCGTAGTACGCGGCATGCGCCGCACCCGGCGCAATCGCGTACAAATGCTTGAGTGTTTCCTCGCCGCGCGCGTTGTCGCGGGCGATGAACACGATGCGCGCGCCCTTGAGCGCGAGCCGGTCTGCCGCGACCTCTCCGATGCCGGACGTAGCTCCCGTGATAATGACGGTCTGGCCCTGCATGGGATGTCCTTTCGGAAGTCAGCTTCGGGTGAAACAACTCATCCGACGATTTCGAGTTCACTGAAGAAGAAGCGAATCTCTTCGCGGGCGGTTTCCGGCGCATCGGAGCCGTGCACCGAGTTGGCCTCGATCGATTCGGCGAAATCCTTGCGGATCGTACCGGCGGCGGCTTTGGCGGGATCTGTCGCGCCCATCACTTCGCGGTTCTTCGCAATGGCGCCTTCGCCTTCGAGCACCTGCACGACCACGGGACCCGAAGTCATGAATTCGACCAGGCCGCGGAAGAAGGGCCGCGCCTTGTGCACATTGTAGAAAGCCTCGGCGGTCTCGGTCGAAAGGCGCATGCGCTTCTGCGCCACGACCCGCAGGCCGGCCGCCTCGAAGCGCGCCACGATCTGGCCCGTCAGGTTACGCCGGGTCGCGTCCGGCTTGATGATCGAAAGCGTCTGCTCGAACGCCATGGGGAAACTCCGTGCCTGAAAGGAGGGGCCTTATAGAAGCGGCTTGGCGAGGCCGCAAGCCGTGCTAGAAGCCGCGCCCAGGAGCTTGAAATGCTGTCGATTGAAAATGTCATATACCGGATCGCGGGCCGCGAGATTCTTGCGGGCGCCAGCGCGCGCCTGCCCGCGGGCCGCCGGATCGGCCTGGTCGGCCGCAACGGCACCGGCAAGACGACATTGCTCAAGCTGATCCTGGGCGAGCTCCACCTCGACGGCGGCGACATCAACAAGCCTGCGAACGCGCGGATCGGCACCGTCGCACAGGAGGCTCCGGGGGGAACGCAGTCACTTCTGGAGACGGTGCTGCAAGCCGAGCCTGAGCGCATCGGGCTGCTGGCCGCGTCCGAAACCGAGACCGATCCTCATAAGCTGGGCGACATCCACGCCCGCCTCGAAGCGATCGATGCCTATTCGGCGCCCGCGCGCGCGGCCTCGATTCTCGCCGGCCTCGGTTTCTCCGCAGCCGAACAGCAACGGCCTTGCGCGGAATTCTCCGGCGGCTGGCGTATGCGCGTGGCGCTCGCCTCGATTCTGTTCGCGGCCCCCGATCTGCTGCTGTTGGACGAGCCGACCAACTATCTCGATCTCGAAGGCGTGCTGTGGCTCGAGGATTATCTCAAGCGCTATCGCGGCAGCGTGCTCATCGTCAGCCATGACCGCGACCTGCTCAACACCGTGGCGGAGTTCATCCTGCATCTCGAGCACGGCAAGTTGACGCTCTATACGGGCGGCTACGACACCTTCGTCACGACGCGTGCTGCCAAACGCGCGCTCGATACGGCCTTCGTGAAGAAGCAGGAGGCCGCGCGCAAGCACATGCAGGCTTTCGTCGACCGCTTCCGCTACAAGGCCTCGAAGGCACGCCAGGCGCAAAGCCGCATCAAGATGCTGGCGAAGATGCAGACGGTGGAAATTCCGCTCGACGAGCATGTGACACCGATCCGCCTGCCGAAGCCCGAGGAAACGAATCCACCGCTATTGTCGCTCGACCGCGTGTCGGTGGGTTACGAACCGGGCAAGCCGATTCTCACAAATGTTTCTCTCCGCTTCGATCCCGATGACCGCATCGCGCTTCTGGGCAAGAACGGCAACGGGAAGTCGACGCTCGCCAAGCTGCTGGCAGGAAAGCTTGCGGCCGAAACGGGCGACATGATCCGCTCGCGCAAGCTTGTGCCCGGTTATTTCGCACAGCACCAACTGGAGGAACTCGACGGTGCGATGACGCCGATCCAGACGCTGGCGAAATTGCGGCCGAAATTGACGGAGCAGGAAGTGCGCACCCGGCTGGGCGGCTTCGGTTTCTCCGCAGACAAGGCACGAACTCTGGTCGGGAATCTTTCGGGCGGCGAGCGGGCGCGACTGATGCTGGCGCTCGCCACGCTCGACAAACCCAATTTGCTGCTGCTCGACGAGCCGACGAACCACCTCGACATCGATGCGCGCGAGCAGTTGCTTTCCGCGCTCAACGACTTCGAAGGCGCCGTTGTTCTGATCAGCCATGACCGGCGCCTGATCGAGGCGACCTCGGATCGCCTGCTGCTTGTTGCGAACGGCGGTGTGGAACCGTTCGACGGCGATCTTGATGACTATCGCCGCTTCCTGCTCTCCGGCGACAACACGCCGAAGCAACGCGAAGAGCCCGCGCCCAGGATCAACAAGGAAGACGCGCGCCGCGAGGCCGCCGAACGCCGTCGCCAGTTGAAGCCATTGAAGGAAAAGGTCGAGATCGCGGAACACCAGATCGCGGATCTGACGGCCGAAATCAAGAAATACGATGCAGCTCTGTCCGATCCACTGCTGTTCACGCGCGATCCCCAGAAAGGCAATGCCGTCTCCAAGAAGCGCGCCGACGCGGCGCGCAAGCTGCAGGCGGCCGAAGCGCGCTGGCTGGCCGTCAACGAAGAATATGAATCGGCGATGGCGGACGCGTAATGGGCGGACAAGATTGCATTCTATTTCTGCTCTCTACTTTTCCGCGGACGGCCTCCGTGGCGTTTGGAAAATTGTTTTTTGGGTTGCGCTCGGGACCCAGAATCGCGCGCAGTAAGCCAATTATAAATGTCCTGCGCTGCTGAACGCACTTCCGGATTAAAATCAAACAAAAACTTTTGTCCTCGAATGAATGCCACGAGAGCGGCATACACTGGTAGACGTTTGCTTGCATGCCCAGTTTTATCGAACCACTCCACAAGATTTTCTCCATACCCGCATGATCTCGCAATGCGAAATAGCCGCAGGAGATCGTCAAAAAACACTGTCGTGAGAGCAGGTGAGCTGTAATTCAGGGCGGTATCGAGATGTGCGGCACCCGTTCCAAAATTGTCGGCCAAAAATTCGCTTGCGGCATCAAGCAATTCCAAACCAACCGGATCAAAATTACCCAACTGAACTCGCAGAAGAGCAGCTTCGCTGCTCCTCCCGGCCCCTAAGAGAAGCCAGGCCAAATTTGCTTTCGCCATTTGGTCTTCATCGGATATCTCTAGCGCTGCTCGGTAAAGCAATTCTGCTTCCTCGATTCGTCCCACCTTATCTACGAGTAGATTTGCCAAAGATATTCTGACGACAGAGTTGCTCGAATCGGCCAGAATAGCCTGCCGGAAAGAAAATTCCGCCTCATCTAATCGACCCAACCGATCCAACAAAGCACCTTTATTGAAGAGTGCTGCCCAAATGTGCTCGCGCAACGCCGGATCAGTTAGCGCCCCAGGACGCTTGGTGGCGAGATCGTAGCTCTCAATTGCTTCGACGTTCCGTCCAGATCTCTGCAGCGCAATTCCCTTGCCGGCCAAGGAACGAGTAACCTGCACAGATAATGGCGCCTCCGTTGTCGTCCCCCATCGCTCCAAGACTTTTTCATAACATTCAACTGCCTCCTCGGAGCGACCCTGCTCGTCAAGTATGGCGCTCTTCGCTAAAATTACCGATGCATGAATTTCTTGAATCGGCGCAGGTGCCCCATTTCTGATTGAGTTTATGAACTTATTACACACATCGATCGCTTCTTCCTGATTACCCATCTGGTGCAGCTTAACTGTCTTAAACGCATATGCTCGTCCCACAGCAAGTTGTGATGGAAGGTCGGTCGAGTTTTCAAGTCGACTAATGAGCCTGTCGCATTCGCCAATTACATCCCCCACCCTCCCCATTTTATCTAGAAACACGATTTTTCCTAAGAAAGTGCTCGCCACAACTTCGCGCACTTTCGGTTCCGCTACCGAACCGAATTGCTCTACGACTTCCTCCAGAGCTGCAATCGCTTCGTCCATTCGACCCGCACTTTCAAGTTGAACAGCCTTCAATACCAATGCCTTTGCAACACTTTCTCTTAGCTCGCTAACATGGCCGAACCGTCGACCAATTTCGTCGAATATAGCGCCTGCTTGATCGCCAAAATTCATGCTGTAGAGAGTCATGCCCTTCATAGTGAAAGCTTTGATAACGTATTCCTTCAACAACAATTCGCCCGTGGTCGAAAAGCGTCTAATAATCTCGTCAAAAACAGCGATGGCTTCGGTCAACCGTCCCAATCTTCTAAGCGCGAGCCCCGAGTTTACTAATGCCCTTCCAACATATTCAGGCAACGGAGATTCGGTCGTTGCTCCGAATCGGCTAGTAATTTCGTCATAGCTGCGAAGTGCTTCCTCGTCACGGTTGAGCGAGGTGAGAACGACACCTTTACTGAAATAGGCCATCGCTGCAGTGGGAGAGAGTGATGGAGCATTGCTCTGCAGAGAGTTGGCAATTAGCCTATCATAAGCCGCAATCGCCTCTCCGCTGCGACCCAGTTCCTTTAGTACCGTCCCTTTTACGTAGAGGACCAATGCTGTTGCTGCAGAAACAGCTAGCGCCGGAATTTTGTCGAAAACGGTTAGCATCTCTTCGATGTTTGCAAGTACCTCCTCAGCTCGACCCTCTTTAACAAGGGTGGCGTGCTTTCCGACCAGCGCAAACTTTCTAAGAAATTCTCTTGAGACCTCGACATCATGAACTGGCGCCTGACTGAGGCTCGCTCGTACGTCGCCTTTTTCGGCCACAATAGCTACGTCGGCCAAGCCTCTGCTATCAAGCTCCGGAACTGGAACACCTTCGAGTGCCGCACCTAATGCTGCGACGTAGAATTTATGATAACGAGATTTCGACGAAGTAACTGCTTCTAATTTCATTCGTGCAAGCTCATCACGAGCATAAAAACTCTTGAGAAATGCTGTCAGCCATGAAATTTTTTGCCGTGTGCGGCGCGTGCCGTGCCGCATCAGATACCAGATATTGAAAAATCGCTCGATGAACTGATAACCTGCGCGAGCGCTAGAGGTTGGCACTTCCTCGATGAGGCCATCGTTCCTTAGTCGACTCAGCTGGGACGAAACAGTTGTAACTTCGATCGCAGTGACTTTTCCGATATTGTGCGATGTGATGGGGTCCCAATTGAGCGCAATTGCATCAATGATGGCGCGTTGCTGATCAGAACTGTATTCTTCGATACGGGCCTTATAGAATGGGGTCAACTGGTCCAGGAGCGCCTCAAGGTCCGAAAAGACTTCGTTGCTTTCGGAACGTTCTAAGAGCTGATAGACGAGCGCTAGAACTCGAGGATTGCCGCCGGTTAGCGTGTGTAACGTGCGCAGCCTCTCGGGTTCTCTCGCTAAAATATTTCGAACTGGCGCGCCAGCTTCGCCACGCACGTCTGCCAGGCGCAACATGCACCGCAAAAGTTCGTTTTCCGTCAGTGGCTCAAGCAAGTAAGGGTGAAAGAATTCATAGAATGCGCCGTCTCGGTCTCCGCTCTGGCTCAGGAATCGAGTGGCAGCCCCGTAAATGATCGGACCGCCCGGAGATTGCAGAGTTTTTCTCAAGGCCCACTGTTCTTGCGGCGGAAGCGCATCGAGGATTATGTCCAGATTGTCGATGAAGAGCACGGGACGCCCGTCCAGCGCGCTGGTCTCGGCTAGAAACGCCTCGGCTGCAGTTTTGCCCTCGCACCACGCGGGTTCAAGAAGCTTGCGGTCCAAATCGGTTGCGATGTCACCTTTGCCCGCGGTTTCGCACCACTCGGCGAGCGACTCGCCGCAATTGCGCCAAAACCGTCCCAATGAACGCACATTGTACTGCTCCTCGCGGAAGCTCAGAGGTATGAAGCGTTCGGCCAAGTCTGCGTCTTGGGCAATTCCGATTGCAACGCGCCGAAGGAGACTGGTTTTCCCCATTCCGCGTTGTCCTATGATCAATCGATGTTCAGCGATTTCGTCCGAAGGTGTCTGCTTTAACCGATTCAGCAAGAAGCCGGCGATTTCTTGCCGGGCAACAAAACCAGAGAGAAAGTCCTCGGGCGAAAGACGCCTCGGATCATAAATCGCGATGCTCGCGCGCGTTATCATGAGTGTTGATACCTCAGCCAATAGCGGCGCAGGAGCCCCGAACGGAAGCGCCAACGGCTGTTGAGATCCATGAGAAACCCGTCATTCGCGAGGGCCGTAAGCAGGTTCTTCATATCGCGCGGCGTCAGAGCGGCATGGGAACCGGCAAGACGCGCCTGTAAAGTTGCGAACGCCTCGCCCTCGGCTTGTTCGCAACAGATTTCGAGGAACTCGAAAAGAAGGATTGCATCTTCGCGAGGAAAGTTTTTGTCGATGTGCTCCTCCCATGTCGCAAAGTAGCCGCGATATTCCGGCAGAAGCAGCTCATCGAATGCGCGCTCGATATCCGCGATCTTGGCCGTTGGACGACCACTTTGTCCCATTTCACCGGTCGGACGGATACGGTCGGCCAAGAGTTTGAGATAATAAGGCGCGAGCCAGCCCAACTCGCTTACGAGAAATTCGAAAGCCGCATCGTCCATTTCGAATGGCCAACGGACCGAGTCCGTCTCGCAAAGCGCGTTCAAATAGTTGCGCGCCGAAGGTTCGGAAAAAGGCTTCAGCGCAAAAATGTCCAGCCCCACCAGCGCACCCTGTAATCCGGCGCGGCGTGCCACGACATCGAGACCGATCGAGCCCGTAAGCAACCACCGCACATTGGGGTATGCTTGGCGCAGTTTTCTCAGATGATAGAGAAACTGCTTGGTCGCTTGCTCGTCCCGCTCCAACTGGTGCTTCACGAAGAGCGAGATTTCGTCGACCAGAATAAGCGTGTCGCCCTGCGTGTTGAGGGACGCGACGAGCGCCTCGGAAAAGGCTTTCGGATCGATCCGACCGATAGCGGCGACGGGATTCCCTTCCCACGCACCCGAGGTCAATTGTTTCAAACGTTGAGTCAGATGGTTGAACACCCACTGCGACGAGGTCCCGATTTCCTCGATCTTACGGCAGAGCTCGCGCAGGAATTCATCCTCACTACCCATGCCTTCGACATCGACAAAGACCGTCAACCAGCCGCGCGCGCGAAGGTCCTTTACGAGTTCGTGCATCAGCCAGGTCTTGCCCACGCGCCGCGGCGCCAGCATCTGGATGCTGGCGAAGAGGGCCAGCATTCGAATGATTTCGGCGCGTTCGTCTTTGCGGTTGGGCATGGCGGCGACTCCAACGGGTCGGCCAAAAATACCCTGTAATTATTCAAAGTCAAATATATTCAGAAACGAATAAATTCACGATAATATTAGTGTTAGAATAATCTAATGAAATCAATGGCTTCGATATATAGGGTAGGCATCCATCGCGCCCATCACATTTAGATGTTTCAAGTCGCTCTTGCAAGCCGTACTGGTCATTGAAATTTTATTTCAACGCAGCGCGTGCGATGTCGCCCCATTCTTTTTGCGCCCGCCGGTAGTGCCGCGGTGCGCCGTCGAGCGACTTGACGATTTCACGAAAGACCGTTCGCGCCTCGTCAATGGCGCCTGTCTTTTGCATCATCATCGCATAGCGGCAGCGTGCTTCCTCGCCGGCGAAATAGCGTGTGAGCTTGCGATATTCTTCGAGCGCTTCCCGATCCTTGCCCTGCAACTCCAGTGCCCGGGCATAAATCATGTGGGCGTCTTCGGACGAAAAATTCGGATCCGCTTTCTGCAAGGCGTCGAGGCTCGCCTGCGCACCCGCGCCATCCCCGTTCAGGAATTGAGCGCGAGCCAGACCAAAAAGAAGCGCCGGGTCGTCGCGGAACTGTCCCTCCAACAATCCCTGATACACGGCTACAGCGTCGTTATAGCGGCCACGAGCCACATACTCATCCGCCAGTGCGCGCTTCGATGCGACGGAACCCACCATTTCCGCATTTCTTTCGGCCTGCCGGAGCGAGCCGTAAGGATTGGCAATCGTGCGCACATTCGAGGTGAACTGCGCCGCACGGCGACCGCGCATAATGTCGGGCAGCACTTCGACCGCAAGATAGGCGAGCGAGCCTACCAGGGGCAGGAAGAAGATAATGAAAATCCAGGGAAACGTCCGGCCGTTTCGCACGGCGTGGACGATGCACAGGATTTCGAGAAGAACCGGCCCGAAAAGGAATAAATAGCCCAATGTAGTTGCCTGCTGACGCCGGACCCGTGCTTAGCAAGCGACGGCACGATCGACAAGTTTAGCCCTGCTTCTCCCACTTGCCGCCGGGCATTTCCTTCCAATAGGTCACGTCGTGGCCGGCATCTTTCGCATCTTTCCAAGCCGATCGCGCAGTTTGGACTGCTTCGGGATCGCGCCCATCGAACATCAAAACGATTCGCGCAAGCACTCGGGCCGCATGTCCATCCCAAGCGGGCGGCTGTGCCCCACCAACCACGAACAGGATCTGCGCCTTATTCGGATTGCCCTCTTCGACCGTGATGAGGACCGGCTGGCGCGCCGGATCGCCGTCGCCCGCTTGCGCATGCGGCAGAAATGTCTGGTCGTTGTAGGTCCACAAAAGATTGTCGATCGCTTCCGCACGCTCGGCGGATTCTGTGCGGACGATCGCGCGCCAGCCGCGCTGTAATGTCTTCTCGAGAAGACCCGGCAGCACGTCGTCGAGCGCACGCCGCTCAAGATGATAGAAAAGCGTTTCGGTCACTTCTCGTAGTGGTCCGCCACCAGCCGGTTCAGCACACGCACGCCCCAGCCGGTGCCCCAGCCCGGCGTGAGAGCTTTCTGCTCGCCGTCCTGCCAGGCGACACCGGCGATATCGAGATGTGCCCATGGCGTTTTGTCGACGAAACGCTGCAGGAATTGGGCAGCCGTGATCGAGCCGGCATAGGGTCCGCCGACATTTTTCATATCGGCGATCTTCGACTTGATCAGCTTGTCGTAGCCGTCGCCCAACGGCAGACGCCACACGGCTTCGCCCTCGGCGCGCCCCGCCGCCATGATGCGGTCCGAAAGCCTGTCGTCGTTGGAAAAGAGCCCTGCATGATCGCTGCCCAACGCGACCATGATCGCGCCGGTCAAGGTCGCGAGATCGATCACGAATTTGGGCTTGAAGCGCGTTTGCGCATACCAGAGCGCGTCGGCCAGCACGAGGCGGCCTTCGGCGTCGGTGTTCAACACTTCGATGGTCTGCCCCGACATGGATTTCACCACATCGTCGGGCCGCTGCGCCTTCCCGTCAGGCATGTTTTCGACAAGGCCGATGATGCCGACGGCGTTGACGCGCGCCTTGCGTGCCGCCAGCGCCTGCATGGCTCCTGTGACGGCGGCCGCGCCGCCCATGTCGCCCTTCATGCCCATCATGCCGGCGCCGGTCTTGAGCGACAGACCGCCGGAATCAAAACACACGCCCTTGCCCACAAACGCGACGGGCGCATCCTTTTTCGAGCGCGCGCCGTTCCATTGCATTACGACAAGCTGGCTTTCGCGGTCGCTGCCCTGCCCCACGCCGAGCAGCGCACCCATGCCGAGCTTCTTCATCTCGGCCTCGCCCAGAACCTCGACCTTCACGCCGAGCTTCGCCAGTCCCTTGGCGCGGCGCGCAAACTCCGCCGGCGACAGCACATTCGGCGGCTCGTTGACGAGGTCGCGCGCGAAGAACATTCCGTCGGCCAACCCTTCAAGCGCGGCCCATGATTTTTTGGCGCCGCCGAGATCGCTCGCTCCCACCGTGATTTTTGTCAGCGTCGGTTCATGCTCGTCGCGCTGCTTGGTACGATAATGATTGAACGTGTAGCTCCTGAGCCGCGCGCCGAGCGCGAGATGCGCCGCGAACTCGGCCGGCTTGAGCTTTGTGCCCTTCGGCAGATCGAGGGCGAATGCGACCTCTTTCTCGCCGCTGGTGAACAGACGGCCAATGACGCCGGCCGCAGCCCGTTCTGCTGCAGACGAGTCGAGTGCCGACGGCTTGCCCAACCCGATGAGGAGAACCCGGCTCGCTTTGAGGCCGGAGGGAGCCAGAACCTCGACCGTCTGCCCCGGCTTTCCCGCGAACCGCGTCACTCCGACCGCGCGTTTGAGCGCGCCGCCGGCCACCTCATCGGCCTCAGCGGCCAAGCCGCCGAGTCCCGCCCCCTCCGTCACACCCAGAACAAGCACGCCAGAACCCGCAACGGACGGCGCGGCGAACGACAATTGCATGGAAACCCTCATTGTTGGCCCAGAGGCCGGAAATCGTTGGCGATTTTAGGTATATGACAGAGTTCGGGATTGCCGGACAGCGGCGCGAGAGTGTTAGTTTAAGTCGAATCCCGAAGGGTGCGAAGGGGGCAATGGGGCGGTCCCAGTGCCGCGCGCCCGCCACCCCCGGACCCGATATGCCGCGACTGTCGTTTTACGTGTTGCGCCAGATGATCGGTCCGGTCGCGCTGTTCACATTTCTGCTGACAAGCGTGATCTGGCTTTCGCAGTCGCTGAGGCTCTTGGATCTGGTCATAAACCGCGGCCAGTCGGCGCCCATCTTCCTCTACCTGACGGTTCTCATCCTGCCCCGATTGCTGGTTTACATCCTGCCGATGGCCTTTTTTGCGGGCACGCTATTCGGCCTCAACAAGCTCAATAGCGACAGCGAACTTGTCGTGATGTCCGCCGCCGGGTTCAGCCGCCGGCAATTGCTGGCACCTGTGATGATGGCCGCCGCGATCATGATGGCGCTCACCTATCTGTGCAGCCTCTATCTGATGCCGCTCGGCGAGCGCGCGATGAAGAGCAAGGTGTTGGATATTCGCTCCGATATCGGGACCGCGATTTTGAACGAAGGCGAATTCAACACGCCCACCAACGAATTGACGGTCTTCATCCGCGAGCTATCGCCGGACGGGCATATTCGCGGAATCCTGGTTCACGACAATCGCGACGCGCTCCGGCCGACGACCTATATCGCCGAGGGCGGCGTTCTGGCAGACACACCGGCTGGTGCGCGGCTCATCATGCGCGACGGCACGATCGAGCAGAGTTCGCTGGGTGGTTCGCACCTTTCCGTTCTGAGATTTCAAACCTACGTATTCGACCTCGACCAATTCACCGGCCCGGCGCAAGCGACACAACTCGATACGAGCGAGCGGTTCCTGCCGGAGCTGTTATGGCCGGGTCAGCATGTCGACAAGCGAGTGGCCAATGCTTATTTCGCCGAGGCCAACAACAGGATCGCAGCCCCGCTCTATTGCCTGGCTTTTGCCCTGATCGCCTTTGCCGCGGTCACCCGGGGGCGCGGCGGGCGCGGCGCCTATGCGCTGCGCTTGACCATGGCTTGTGCTTTTGCCGGGGTCATTCGCATCATCGGATACGGTGCACAGGGAGCCGCGGCGCGCAATCCGGCGCTCTGCACCCTGCTCTATTTCATTCCGCTCGCGGGAGCCGGGCTCGCTCTGCTTGATGTCGCCGGCCTCGATCCCGCAGCATTCTTCGGCCAATTCCGGCGGACACCTCTGGCGGAGCCGGCATGATGAGTTGGCCGTGGACTCTCTATCGCTATCTGGCGGTGCAATTTCTCACAGGCGTGGGGGTCGTCTTCGCGTCTTTCGTCTTTCTGTCGTTCTCCATGGATCTGGTCGACCTGTTCGATCGTACGGCAGGCCGGCACGTTCCGGCAGCCGCAATCGTCGGCATGAGCCTGTTTCAGTTGCCGGATCTCGGATTGAAGCTCTTGCCGTTCGCGGTGTTGTTGGGTGGCGTTTTCTCTTTCGTGCGATTGTCGCGCAGCCAGGAACTGCTTGCCATTCGCGCAGCCGGCGTTTCGGCGTGGAACCTTCTCGCGCCGCCGGTCACGGCGGCGATCGTGCTGGGGGTGTTCACGGTCGTTGCATTCACGCCCTTCTCGTCGCGGATGCTGCAGCAATATTCGGCGCTTGAAGCGACCTATATCCGCGGCCAGGCTTCGCAACTCGCCATCTCCAATAACGGGTTGTGGCTGCGCCAGGGCAACAAGAGCGGTCAATCCGTGATCCATTCGCTTCGAGTCGCAAACCAGGGCGTGCGGCTTGAAGACGTGAATGTCTTTTTCTACGGCGCAAGCGACAAGTTTCTCGGGCGCATCGATGCGGAGTCCGCCGATCTTCGGCCCGGCGAGTGGCAGTTGCACAATGCCTGGGTCAGCGACGCAGTCGGCCATCCCGTCAAGCGCGCCGTCTATAATCTTCCCACCACACTCACGTCATCGCGCATCCAGGAAAGTTTCGCGTCGCCCGACACGCTGTCTTTCTGGACGCTTCCGGGCTTTATTGCTACAGCCCGCCAGGCGGGGTTTTCGGCAATCAGATATCAGCTCTATTTCGACACGTTGCTCGTGCTTCCCGCCTTGTTCGCAGCGATGGTCTTCATGGCCGCGAGCTTTTCGTTGCGGCTTGCGCGGCTCGGCGGATTGGGCCGCGTTATCGTGCTGAGCGCGCTCGCGGGCTTTGGTGTCTACTTTTTTGGCGACGTGACCCAAGCACTCGGAGAGACCGGCATTCTCCCCGTCGTGCTGGCCGCGGCCGCGCCTGCAACTGCGGCGATTCTCCTGGGAATGACGCTCGTCTTCCACCAAGAGGACGGCTGACGATGCCGGGGGCGGGCTTGTTGCGCACATCCTGTCTGCTTGTCGCCGCCGCGCTGGTAGCGGCATCCGTGTCTCCGGCTGCAGGCGCGCAACAATCTCGCTTGTCCACTTCCATATTGGGTCCCGCCGGCGGTGCAGGACTTCTGCGCGCCGACGACGTCACATACGACACCAACACGTCCGTCATGACGGCTCTGGGTCATGTCGAAATCGACTATAACGACCGTATCCTGACGGCCGACAAGGTTACCTACGATCAGGACAAGGACGTCGCCACGGCCGACGGCCATGTGACGATCATGGCGCCCAATGGGGATGTGATCTTCGGCTCGCACGCCGTTTTGACGGATGCGATGAAGGACGGGACGATCGATGCATTCGCGGCGTTGATCGGCCAGTACGGACGCCTCGCCGCCGTTCGCGCCACCAGGATCGACAACGGCACCCATGCCATTGCCGCCCGGGCAGTTTATACCGCTTGCAAAATCTGCAAGGAGCGCGGCGATCGCACGCCGCTGTGGCAGGTAAAGGCAACGCGCGTCTATTACGATCAGATCAATCACCGCATCTATTATCACAACGCAACGATTTCGCTTTTCGGCGTACCGTTGATGTACACGCCGTATTTTTCACAACCCGACCCGACGGTGAAGCATTCATCCGGCATTCTGATTCCGACGTTCGGAACGGAAACGACATTGGGTACATTCTTCCGCGTGCCGTTTTATGTCGCCTTCAGCGATTCCCAGGACATGACGCTTGCTCCTTATTACGCGACACATGGCGGAGAGATGCTGCAAGGCGAATATCGCCAACGCTGGGACCATGGCGGAATGTGGCTGCAGGCGAGCGTCACGGATACGCCATATGGCGGGCTCATGGGAACGCAGAACCAGGTTTACAGTTCGCTATTCGGCGCCGGCATCATTCCGATCGACAACACCTGGCATGCCGGTTACGACGTCCAACTCACATCGAATGAAACCTATCTGAATCTCTATGACCTTTCGCAATACGACCGGCTGACGAACGACCTTTTTCTGGAAGGCATCAGCGGGCGAAGCCGCTTCGAGATCACGGGTTACTTTTTCCAGGGATTGCGCGAGACGGACGTGAACAGCGAGTTCCCCGTTGTCCTGCCGCTCATCGACTATACGTATATCCCGCTGGACGACGTGCTGGGCGGCACGCTTCAATTCAACCTGAATACTGCAGCCGTTTCGCGGCAGATCGGTCAGGAAGATCAAAGATTGACCAGCGAACTCAACTGGAAATGGCCATTCGTCACGGCTGACGGACAGTTGATCACTTTCTCGGTCGATGCACGCGGCGACGTATATCACGTGAGCGATGCGCCCATCACATTGTCCGACAAGTCCGACTATTACGTTTCGCGAGGGTTGCCATACGCGGCCTTGGATTGGCGTTGGCCGTTCGCTTCGGGCCCGGTCTTCGGCGCGTCGTCGCTTGTGGTGACACCGATCGCGCAACTGATCTATGCGCCTTATGGCGATAATCCGCCCAATGTTCCCAATGAAGACAGCACCGATTTTCAATTGGACGACACCGACATCTTCAGCATCAACCGGCTGCCCGGTTACGATCTCGTGGAAACGGGGCCCAGGGCCAATGTCGGCATTCTCGCGAACTTGATCTATCCCACGGGGTCGGTCGATTTCCTGGTTGGACAAATATACCGGCTCAAACCCGATCCGATTTTCGCCGGGAATACCGAGCTTTCGGGGACACGCTCGGACCTGGTCGGCAAGGTCACGGTTAACTTTCTGCCGCATTTGAGCGTGACGGATCGCGTGGATGTCGATAGCTCAACGGGAACTCTGGACCGCAACGAAGTCTATGTCGATGCAATTTACGGCCGGACAACGCTGGAACTGAGCTATTTAAAGTTGCCGGAAGAGGAAGTTTTGCTGGGCCTGGGCTCCCGCGAGGAAATCAACGGTCAGGCAACGGTCGCCCTGTGGAAAGACTGGATCGTCTATGCCGGCGCCGAACGGGACCTCGCGGCCAGCGAAATGATCGCCAGCGAATTCGGTCTTGGATATGAGGATGAATGCCTGGGCGTGTCGCTCTCGTATCATCGAACCTACACCACCGACCGGAATGTTCCCCCGGAAACCTCTTGGGTATTCCGCATCGAGTTGAAGACGAACGATACGAGCACCCAGCAATCCGACCTGTTCCCGCGGCACCTCTATTCCGAGATAGCGCTTTGACGCACGCGCCGAAATGCTTATTCTATGGGTGGCCGGGCGCCCGTGATGGACGGGACGCGATACGGTATCCGCAACCAACGAAACGCCAAAGACCCGCACCTTGAACAATCGATTCCGCATGGCTGCCCTGGTAGGAGCGTTCGCGGTCGCATCCGCGACGGCGCCTCTTTCCGCGCAGGACGCGCCCCCTGCAATGCACCGGGGGCATCACGACACCAGTCAGCAGCAGCCCCTCGAGGGCGGACCTCCCGTTGCCAACGAAGCAGCGATCGTCGAGCCCCCCAAAGGCGATGCGGTGGCGGCCACCGTGAACGATTCCGTCATTTCGGAATATGATTTGCGTCAACGCGTGGCATTGTTCATCGCGACGTCGAATATTCATCCGACGGACGAAGTGCGCAAACAGATTCGCGACCAGGTTCTGAAGCAACTCGAGACCGAGCGCCTTGAGTTGCTCGAAGCCCAGAAGAACAAGGTGAGCGTATCTTCGTCCGAGGTGGACAAGGCCATCGACGACATCATGAAGGACAATCATCTCACGGCCGAGCAGCTGAAGAGCGTGCTCGCCGGCGCCGGCGTTCAGATGGCGACCTTTCGTTCGCAAATCGCGGCCCAGATCGCGTGGTCGAAACTGGTCCAGGACCAGCTCGGCGATCGCGTGCACGTGTCCAAGGAAGATGTTCAGGCGGAGCTTGGCCGCATTAAGGAAAACTCCAACAAGCCGCAGTTCCAGGTATCGGAGATATTCCAGCCAGTTGACACGCCGGAGCAGGACGCCAAGGTTCACAAGGACATGGACGACCTTGCAAACCAGATTTCGTTGGGTGCGCCGTTTCAGGCGGTAGCACGCCAATTCAGTCAAAATCCCACCGCAGCGCAGGGTGGAGATATGGGATGGGTGCAGGACGGGCAACTCGCTCCGGAACTCAACGCCGCACTCGGGAAGCTGCAAGTAGGTCAAGTGAGCCCCTCGATCCGTTCCGTGGGCGGATATTACCTGCTGGCGTTGCGCGATCGCCGCGAACCCGCCGGAACGAAGCTTCCGGATCCAAAGCAAGTGCAACAGGCTCAGTATCCGGCCGGCGAACTGCCGCTTGATCGCATCCTGTTTCCGCTGTCGCCAAAGACGCCGAAAAACATCGTAGAGGCGGCCGGTCAGGCGGCAGCAAAGTTCCGTGCGCACATCGAAGGGTGTGACCACCTGCAGGAATTCGTCGGCAAGGCTTTTCCGAGCGGCGGCGTTCAGTTTTATTCGTTGGGCCTGACAAAGCTTGCGGAGTTGAGTTCCGAAATTCAGACGGCCGTCTCGGAAACCCATCCGGGCGAAGCGACACCGCCTTTTGGATCATCGGCAGGTATCGAGATCATCGTGCGCTGCGACAAGCCAGTGTTCGTGCCGCAGGTGATCCAAATTCCAACGCAGGATGCAGTCGAACAGCAGCTCTACGAAGACCAGATTTCGACTCTCGCCCGCCAATATCTCCGCGATCTGCGGCGCGATGCCGACATCGAGACCCGCTGAGCCGCGGCCCGCGGCTGACGCACCGATCCTGATCACCATGGGTGAACCTTCGGGGGTCGGACCCGAAGTTGCCGTTGCGGCATACAACACAATGGGCGGTCGCGTGGGCGCGCATGCTCTACGCCTCGTCGGCGATGTCGACACTTTTCTTGCCTACGGAGCGCCGAAGCACGCTATCGACCCGATCGAAGCGAAGGTGGTTCGCAGGGCAGGCGTGGCGGATCCGGCGAATGGGCAGGCAATCATCGCCGCAATCGATTATGCGGTGCGCGCGGCACTCGGCGGCAACGCCGCAGCGGTCGTGACCGCCCCGATTCACAAGGCGTCGCTGATCGCAGGCGGCTTCGCGTTTCCCGGACACACGGAATATCTGGCCCATCTTACAGGGGCGCCGCGCGCCGTAATGATGCTTGCGGGCGGCGGACTGCGCGTCGTGCCGCTGACGATCCATGTGCCCCTGTCGACCGTGCCGGCGCTCGTAACGCGTGCATCGATTCTGGAAACGGGAAGAATTGTGCTCACGTCCCTAGTGCGCGACTTTGGTATTGCACATCCGCGCCTCGCCATCGCCGGTCTCAACCCGCATGCAGGCGAGAGCGGCGCACTGGGCGCGGAGGAAGGCGACATCATCGCGCCCGCAGCGGATATATTGCGTGCAGAAGGCCATCGCGTTGTGGGGCCGCTGCCCCCGGACACGATGTTCCACACCGAAGCGCGCGCGCGTTACGACGCGGCGCTGTGCATGTATCACGATCAGGCGCTGATACCGCTGAAGACGCTGGACTTTTGGGAGGGCGTGAACGTCACGCTGGGCTTGCCGATCGTGCGGACGTCGCCCGACCACGGCACCGCGCTCGATATTGCGGGAACGGGCAAAGCGGATCCCAGAAGCATGATTGCGGCCGTTCAAATGGCCGCCGAAATGGCCGATGCCAGAGCTCGCTGATCCGCTGCCGCCGTTGCGCGACGTCATTGCGGCGCACGATCTCGCTGCGAAGAAATCGCTCGGCCAGAATTTCCTGCTCGACCTGAACCTCACGCGCCGCATCGCGCGCGCGGCAGGTCCGCTCGACGGCGCGACCATCTATGAAGTGGGCCCAGGTCCGGGTGGGCTCACCAGAGCACTGCTGATGGAAGGCGCATCGCGGGTCATCGCGATAGAGCGCGATGCGCGATGTTTGCCGGCGCTCGCGGAAATTGCGGACGCCTATCCGGGTCGCCTCGAAATCGCTTCGGGCGACGCGCTCAAAATCGACGAACGCGAATTGCTCCGTATGCAGAATATTAATGGTGCGGTCCGCGTGGCCGCCAACCTGCCTTACAATGTCGGCTCCGCATTGCTCGTCAAATGGCTGACTGCCGACTCCTGGCCGCCCTTCTGGCAGAGCCTGACACTGATGTTCCAACGCGAGGTGGCCGAGCGGCTGGTCGCGGTGCCCGGCACCAAAGCATACGGGCGCTTGTCGGTGCTTGCTCAATGGCGCGCGTCGCCGCGTCTTCTGTTTGACGTAGATGCGCGCGCGTTCACGCCGCCGCCGAAGATTACGTCTACCCTCGTGCGCCTTGAGCCGCTGATGGTCCCTGTGGTGCTCGTCGAGCTTGGCGATCTGGAAGCGGTCACGGCAGCCGCCTTCGGTCACCGGCGCAAAATGCTGCGCCAGAGCCTCAAATCACTTGCGCCCGACGCGGAAGCTCTCATCCGTTCGGCGGGGCTCGATCCGACGGAACGGCCCGAGCGCCTTTCCGTCCAGCAATTCGGGGCGCTGGCGCGCGCCTGGCGGATCATGGTTGAGGCAGGCGAAGCGCCATGCAAGAGTCCCCCGAAATAGCCATTCAGGGAGACGTTCATGCTCAGTCAGGCCGTTGTCGAATTCGGCTCGCCGCTCAAATCCATAGAGGCCCCCACGCCCGAGCCGCAAGGCACGGAAGTGCTGCTCAAGGTCACCAATTGCGGCGTCTGCCACAGCGACGTTCACATTCACGACGGTTATTTCGATCTTGGCGGCGGCAACAAATTGCAGCTGGGCAATATAAAATTGCCCCACACGATGGGTCACGAGATCGAAGGCGAAGTAATCGCCATGGGTCCCGACGCCAAAGGCGTAAAGATCGGCGACCGCCGCGCGGCTTTTCCGTGGATCGGCTGCGGTGACTGTCCGGCCTGTCTGCGCAACGAAGAACAATATTGCCTGAAGCCGCGCAATCTCGGCTGCTCGTCGAACACACCGGGCGGTTACGCCTCGCATGTGATGGTGCCGCATCCGCGCTATCTGCTTGATTACGGGAACACGCCTGCGTCGCTTGCTGCTGCCTATATGTGCTCGGGCATCACCGCGTTTTCCGCGCTCAAGAAAGTGGGCAAGCTCGGGCCGGGCGACGAAGTGATGATCCTGGGATGCGGCGGCGTCGGCATGATGGGGCTGCAATTCGCCAAGAGCCTGTTCGGGAAAGGCCCGCTTGCGGCCGATATCGACGACGGCCGACTTGAAGCGGCCAAGAAAGCAGGAGCCAAGGCGACCTATAATACAACCGAGCCCGGCGTCGGCAAAAAGATCATGGCAGACACGAGCGGCGGCGTATTCGCGATCGTGGACTTCGTGGGTTCCGAAGCGACCTTCGCATTTGCGAATTCCTGCGTGCGCAGGGGCGGACGCATCATCATCGTGGGTCTGTTCGGCGGCGCGATGAGCATGCCGCTGCCGATGTTCCCGATGCGGGCGCTTTCCGTTATGGGCTCGTTTGTCGGCTCCCTGCCGGAAACCGAAGAGATGATGGCGATTGTTCGTGCCGGAAAAGTCGACCCGATTCCCGTGCAAACGCGGCCCCTCGACCAGGCTTCGAAAACACTGGACGACCTTCGGGCGGGAACGATCACCGGTCGTGTGGTGCTGACGCCGTAACATGATGACCGCGCGCGCGCCTGAACCGATTCTCGAGCCGGATCTGCCGATCGTGGATCCGCATCACCATCTGTGGGTGCGGCCGGCCGGCGCGTTGCCGCCCCCGCCGCATCACCCGTTCGTTGCCGCGATCGCAAACGTCAATCGCTATGTGCTCGACGAGTTGATGGCCGACATGACGAGCGGTCACAATATCCGCGCCACCGTCTTTCTCGAATGCCATCAGATGTACCGGGCGGACGGACCCGAAACGCTGCGATGCGTCGGCGAGACGGAATTCGTCAACGGCGTGGCCGCGATGAGCGCGAGCGGCCTTTACGGCGATCTACGGGCCTGTGCCGGCATCGTCGGCTTCGCGGATTTGCAGTTGGGCGCGGCCGTCGAGGATGTGCTGCGCTCGCATATCGGCGCCGGACACGGGCGGTTTCGAGGCATCCGCAACAGCGCATCCTATGACGCCGATTCCGGTGTGCTCGGCCCATTGGCCGGGCGCGGCCCAGGCCTCTATCGCGACGCGAAATTTCGCGAAGGGTTCAAGGTCCTGCACCAACTGGGCCTTTCCTTCGATGCATGGCTTCTCGAACCGCAATTGCCCGACCTGATCGATCTCGCGCGCGCGTTCCCGGAGACGGCAATCGTGCTCGATCATGTCGGCACGCCGCTGGGGATCGCGAGTTATCACGGTAAGCGCGCCGAGCGCTTCCCCATCTGGCGCGACAACATCCTCAAATTGTCCAAGTGCGAAAATGTCGTGGTAAAACTCGGCGGGCTCGCGATGTGCTTTCCCGATTTCGAATCTTTCATGTCCATGCCTCCCGCGACCTCCGAAACGCTGGCGCACGAATGGAAACCTTATATCGAAACCTGCATCGAGGCATTCGGAGCACAGCGCTGCATGTTCGAAAGCAATTTTCCGGTCGATATCGGAAGCTGCAGCTATGCCGTATTGTGGAACGCGCTCAAACGCACCGCCGCAAACTATTCCGCCGACGAAAAAACGGCGCTCTTCAGCGGGACGGCGGAACGAGTCTATCGCCTCCAGCTTCCGTAATTTGCGTTACGTCAATCTGCGCACAAAATCCGAGAGACCGACCTGCCGCGTTAGGCGCAAGCGTTCGGCATCGAGGATCGCCTTGATTTTCTCCTGTGCGATCGCGAGATCGTCATTGACGATGACATAATCATATTCCGGCCAGTGACTGATTTCGTCCGCGGCCTTGGACATGCGCTTGCGGACCACATCGTCGGAATCCTGCGCGCGGATGCGCAGGCGGCGTTCCAGCTCGTCATGCGTGGGCGGCAACACGAACACGCTGACGAGATCTTCGCGGGCGCGCTCCTTCAGTTGCTGCGTGCCCTGCCAGTCGATGTCGAACAACACGTCCTGCCCGGCCGCCAGCGCGTCCATCACGGGCTTCTTCGGCGTCCCATAGAGATGATCGAAGACAGTGGCATATTCGAGAAACTCGCCCGCTTCGATCGCAGCATCGAAGCCGTCGCGCGAAACGAAGAAGTAATCGCGGCCTTCGCTCTCATTCGGCCGCTTCTTGCGGGTCGTAGCCGACACGGACAACATGATGTTGGAATCGGAGGCAAGCAGCCCGCGCGACAAGGTCGTCTTGCCGGCGCCCGACGGCGACGACAGCACAAGCATCAGGCCGCGGCGCGGGATATTCGTGCTCATTCGACGTTCTGCGCCTGCTCGCGGAACTGATCGATGGTCGCTTTGAGCGCAAGGCCCGTGCGCGTCAACGCAATGTCGGTCGATTTCGAGCACAGCGTATTGGCTTCGCGGTTGAACTCCTGCGCGAGGAAATCGAGCTTGCGGCCGACTGCCGTGCCCGAAGCCATCAAGGTCCGCGCTTCCTGCACATGCGCGCCGAGCCGGTCGAGCTCCTCGCGGATATCGGCCTTCACGGCGAGCAATGCGACTTCCTGCGCAAGCCGGTCTTCCGACACCGCGACGCCGGCTGCAAGTTCCTTGATCTGGGCCGAGAGCTTTTCGCGCAGCTGCGCCGGTTGCGTGGCCGACAGAGCGGCTGCCTCGCGCGTCAATCGATCGATCTCGTCGACGAGACCGCTCATCACGACGGAGAGTTTGGCGCCTTCATTTTCACGGGCCTGAATGAGTGAGTCCAACGCGGCAGCAAGACTCCCGAGTATCGCTGCATCGCGCTCGGTGCGCGCGCGCGGCTCGAGCGGCAGCACTTCGTCCTGAACGATGACGCCTTTGAGGGCCAGCAACCCGTCGACACGCGCAGGCGCCAGGCCCGTTTCGCTGGCGACCTCCTGGGCGATCTTGACGGCCGCAGCAAGCGCCGCAGGATCGACCCTGAGGCCGCGCACGCCCTCCTGCGGCTCGAGCGTCAAGGTCGCCTGGATATTGCCGCGCCGGAACCGCTCATTTACCAGCGTCCGCGCCGCAGGCTCGATGCCGTCGAGCCCAGGCGGCATCCGGAGACGCAGATCAAGGCTGCGGCCGTTGACGCTTTTCGCCTCCCAGCGCCAGCGCAGCCCCTCATGTGCGCCGTGGCCGTCGGCGAATCCGGTCATGCTGACAAGGCCCATGTCGCGACTCCCAAGATCGAACCCGACCTTAGCGCCGCGCAACCGCAGGCGAAAGGATTGCGGCTATCTTTGCTGATGCTCGAAGCGCCGCAGATTGGCGACATTCTTCTCATGTTCGGCGATTGACGAGGAAAATACGTGCCCGCCTGCGCCGCTCGCGACGAAATAGAGATCGTTAGACTGCTCGGGATTGAGAACCGCAGCGATCGCATACTTCCCCGGATTGCAGATCGGCGTGGGCGGCAGGGCCGGAATGACATAGGTGTTGTAAGGCGTGGCGCCGACAAGTTCGCTCTCGCGAATGCCGCGACCCAGCGGATAGCCTTTGGTCAGACCGTAAATGATCGTGGGATCGGATTGCAGTTTCATGCCCAATCGCAGCCGGTTGACGAACACGGCGGCGATATGACGCCGCTCTTCCGGGATGGCAGTTTCCTTTTCCACGATGGACGCGAGAACCAGCGCTTCGCGTTTGCTTTTGATCGGCAGATCGGGCGCGCGCATGTCCCATTGCGCACCGAGAAATTTCTTCTGCGCCTCGCGCATGCGTTCGATGATGTCGGCGCGCGTCGTGCCGCGGATGAACAGATAAGTTTCGGGAAGAAGCGTGCCTTCTTCCGGCTGCTCGCCCATGTCGCCGGTGAGTTCCGGATCGTTCTTCACGAGATCGTAGATCATCTCGCTGGTGAGGCCTTCGGCGGCCGTAATCTTGTGTTCGATCGATTTTCCCGATGCGAGGATCGCCATGATATCGGCCATGCTTGCATGCGAGGAGATCGCGTATTCGCCCGCCTTCAGGGCCGCGCTCCTGCCGCGCAGCCTCACGCCGATCTGAAACAGGATGGCGTTGTCGATCGTGCCGGCCTGCGCGAGTTCCTGCGAAATCGCTGCGAGACCTTCGCCGGGCTGCACCAAGACAACTGTCTCGGCGGCGCCGTTGGCCGCCGCAGGGCCGGGCGCGTCGAAATGCATCCGTTCCAATTGGAACGCGCCCCATACGAGACCGGCCAGTACGGCCACAATGACGAGAAAACGGATCATTCAGCCACCCTCGGCCGATTTATGAGGCAGAACTGGAACGCCCCGCCATGGCGAAATTGCGGCGTGATTAATGCGCGGCGGTAAGGATAAGCGAGGCATTGGTGCCGCCGAAGCCGAATGAATTCGAAAGAACCGCATGCACCGGTCGCTTCTTGGCAGTGTGCGGCACGAGGTCGATCGAGGTTTCGACGGACGGATTGTCGAGGTTGAGCGTGGGCGGCACGATCTGATCGCGGATGGCGAGAATACCGAAGATCGCCTCGACCGCGCCGGCCGCTCCCAACAGATGCCCGATCGAGGATTTGGTCGACGACATCGACATGCTGGACGTTGCGTTGCCGAATGCACGCTCGACGGCCCGCAATTCGATCTCGTCGCCGAGCGGCGTCGAAGTCCCATGCGCGTTGACATAATCGATATCGGAAACCGAAAGCCCGGCACGCTTCAAAGCCATTTTCATCGCACGAAAACCGCCGTCACCGTCTTCCGCCGGCGCGGTGATGTGATAGGCGTCGCCGGAAAGGCCGTAGCCCGTCACTTCCGCATATATCTTCGCGCCGCGTGCTTTCGCATGTTCGTATTCCTCGAGCATGACCATGCCGGCGCCTTCGCCCATGACGAAGCCGTCGCGATCCTTGTCATAGGGGCGCGATGCTTTTTCCGGCGTCTCGTTGAATGCAGTCGACAGAGCGCGGCAGGCGGCAAATCCGGCCATGCCCAACCGCGTGATCGCAGCTTCGGCACCGCCCGCCAGCATGACATCGGCGTCGTCGAGCGCAATAAGGCGCGCGGCATCGCCGATCGCATGCGCGCCGGTGGCACAGGCCGTCACGACGGCATGATTCGGGCCTTTGTAGCCGAAGCGAATCGAGGCGTAGCCCGAGACGAGGTTGATCAGCCGGCCGGGAATGAAGAACGGGCTCAGCTTTCGCGGGCCTTTTTCATGCACGAGTATGGCGGCCGCCTCGATTCCCTGAAGGCCGCCTATACCCGAGCCGATGAGCACGCCCGTGCGGCAGCGCTCTTCTTCGTCCTTGGGCACGAAGCCGGAATCGGTAACCGCCTGCTGCGCGGCTGCCAGTCCGAAGATGATGAAATCGTCGACCCGACGCTGCTCCTTCGGCTCGACCCACTGGTCGGCGTTGAAGGTGCCGTCCGCACCGTCGCCCAAAGGTACGCTGCACCCGATGCGCGCCGGCAGATCGTCGACCTTGAACTTGGTGATCGGCCGCGCCCCGGATTGCCCGGCGAGCAGCCGCGACCACGTCTCTTCGACGCCGCAAGCCAGCGGCGTGACGAGACCCAGACCGGTTACGACGACTCTACGCATGTTGGAGGCGTCGGCACCCAGCACTCAGGGTTGAGCTTTGTCGATGAACTTGACTGCATCCCCGACGGTTACGATGGATTCGGCTGCATCGTCGGGAATTTCGATGCCGAACTCTTCCTCAAAAGCCATGACGAGTTCGACGGTGTCGAGGCTGTCCGCTCCGAGATCTTCGATGAAGGACGCGGTGTCGGTGACCTTGTCGGCATCGACGTTGAGATGCTCGACGACGATCTTCTTCACGCGTTCGGCAGTATCGCTCATTGGTGTTCAAAACCTCTTTCGTTTTCTGTGCCGCGCAATTGTGATGGGCGGATCGCGGCGTCCGCCTCATTGTTTCCCGCCTGTGCGGTCGAAAGTGGGTGTTTCCTAACACAAACCCCCGGGCCCCGCTACAAGCGGCCTAACCCATTGAATTCACTGTCAAATCATCGCCATTCCGCCATTGACATGCACGGTCTGGCCGGTCACGTAGCCAGCTTCTTCGCTGGCGAGATAGACCACTGCCGCCGCCACGTCGCCGGGCGTACCCATATGGCCTGCCGGTATCCGCGCAAGCAAGCCCGTTTTCTGCGTTTCGTTCAGCACATCCGTCATGGGGGTCGCGATGAAGCCCGGCGCCACGCAATTGACGGTGATATTGCGACTCGCGACTTCGGCGGCCAATGACTTGGTCATGCCGGCGAGTCCTGCCTTGGCCGCCACATAGCTTGCCTGCCCGGGGTTGCCGGTCGAGCCCACGATAGACGTGATCGCGATAATCCGGCCCCAACGCTTTTTCATCATGCCGCGAATGACGGCGCGCGAAAGGCGAAAGGCCGAAGTGAGATTGACGGCGATCACCTGATCCCATTCTTCGTCTTTCATGCGCATGAAAAGATTATCGCGCGTGATGCCGGCATTGTTCACGAGAATATCGATTGCGCCGGCTGCCGCTTCCGCGCTCTTGGGCAATGCTTCGACAGACGCCGTATCCGCGAGATTGGCCGCGACGACATGCACGCGATCGCCGAGTTCGTTCTTCAGCGATTCGAGCGCCTCTGCCCGCGTGCCCGACAAGACAACCGTCGCGCCCTGGCCGTGCAGCGATTTGGCGATGGCCCCGCCGATGCCGCCCGTGGCGCCTGTGACAAGCGCGACTTTTCCACTGAGATCGAACATGCGTGTCACAGCCCTATAACGTCTTCGCAAATGCTTCGATATCGGCAGGCGTATCGAGGGTCGTCGTCTGCAAGTCCCTGTCGATGCGCTTGACCATGCCGGTGAGAACCTTGTTGCCGCCCGCTTCGACCGTTCTGTCGACCCCGAACTGGCGGAATCCGAGCACACTCTCCCGCCAACGCACACGCCCCGTCACCTGTTCCACCAAAAGGCGGCGGATGGCTTCCGGCTCGCCGGTCTCCGCGGCCGTGACATTCGCGACGACAGGCGCGGCAGGCGGGCGGATCGTCACCTGCGCAAGCGCTTCGCGCATCTTGTCGGCGGCCGGTTGCATGAGCGGACAATGAAATGGTGCGCTTACCGCAAGAGCCATGGCGCGTTTGGCGCCTTTGGTCTTTGCGATTTCACCGGCCCGCTCGACCGTCGCTTTGGAGCCCGAGATCACCACCTGCCCCGGCGCATTATCGTTCGCCACGACGCAGATACCGCCTTGTGCGGTAGCTTCGGCCGCGGCCTGCTCTGCGGGCTCGATCTCGATTCCCAGAAGCGCGCTCATCGCGCCCTCGCCGACCGGAACCGCGTCCTGCATCGCGCGACCACGCGCTTTCAGGAGACGCGCTGCATCGGACAGTGTGAAGGCGCCGGCGGCAGCAAGCGCGGTATATTCGCCGAGCGAATGCCCAGCAACGAGTCTTGCATGTTTCGCGAGATCGAGACCGGCTTCACGTTGCAACACGCGAATGACGGCGAAACTCGCAGCCATGATCGCAGGCTGGGCATTCTCCGTCAGCATGAGGTCCGATTCGGGACCTTCCCACATCAGCCGCGAAAGTTTCTGCTGGAGCGCCTCGTCGACTTCCTCAAACACCTCGCGCGCCGGAGCGAACGAATCTGCCAGCAGCTTGCCCATGCCGATGGCCTGGCTGCCTTGTCCCGGAAAGATGAACGCGCGCGTCATGACGATCCCTTGTGGGGCGCCCCCTTAAAGGGCGAAGGCGCGAAGAGCAAGAGCTTCAATCCACTGCGACAGCGGGTGTGGGAACGGCGAGCGACCGAGCGAGTGTCAGCACCAGCACGACGCTTGTCAAAAGGCCTGCCGCCAGAACAGCCATGCCCGTTTCATAGCCGCCTGTCGATTGCCGGAGCCAGCCCATGACATAGGGGCCGACAAATCCCCCCAGATTGGCGAGCGAATTGATCAGTGCGATGCCGCCCGCGGCGGCTGTACCGCCGAGAATGGAGGAGGGCAACGTCCAGATCGACACAAGCGCGGCATAGATGCCGATGGCCGCGATCGTCAGCGCTACGAGCGAAAACGCGTTCGCATGCATGAGTGCGGCGATGGCCAAACCGAAGGCTCCCAGAAGCGCCGCAACGACCACATGCCAGATCCGTTCGCCGCGCGCATCGCTCGAACGCGCCCACGCGACCATCGCGAACGCGCAAATGATATAGGGACACGCGACGACGAAGCCGGTTTGCAGATTGGAGAACCCCATCGCCTTGACGATTTGCGGAAGCCAGAAGCCGATGCCGTAAAGCGCGAAAATGATCCCGAAATCTGCTGCCGCGATCCACCACACGCGCAGATCGCCCAATCCGCTCCAAAGGTCGCTTGGCGCAACCGCATCGCGCGTCAGGCGCGCGGACACGATGCGTCTTTCGTCTTCGCTGAGCCACTTTGCGCTGCCCGGCCGATCCGGCAGATACGCGAGCACGACGAATGCGAGGACGCAGGCAGGCACGCCTTCGAGCAGAAAGAGCCATTGCCACCCGTGAAGTTGCGCCAGGCCGCCCAGCTGCAAGATAGCGCTCGACAACGGCCCGCCGATCGCGCTCGCAAGCGGGATGGCGAAGAAGAAATAGGAATTGAATCGCGCGCGCGATGACGCCGGAAACCAATATGTCAGGTAGAGCATGATGCCCGGGAAGAATCCGGCTTCCATCGCGCCCAACAGAAAACGCAACACGTAGAAACTCGTCGCGCCGTGCACGAACGCCGTGGCCGCCGAAACCACACCCCAGGACAGCATGATCCGGAATATCCAAAGACGCGCGCCGACGCGCTCCAGGATCACGTTCGAAGGCACTTCGAAGATAAAATAGCCGATGAAGAATATCCCGGCGCCCCAGCCGTAAGCTTCCGCGCCGAGGCCGATATCCTTGTTCATCGTCAATGCCGCGAAGCCGACATTCACGCGATCGAGAAAATTGACGACGTAGAGCAATCCCAGGAACGGAATCAGCCGCCAGGCGGCCTTCACGAAAATCGCATCTTCCTGTGCCGCGAGGCTATCAGCGTTCACATCGCCGCCGTCACGCGAGGCCGCAATGTGCTATGGCCACGCCTTCACCAGATTGTAGGCATTGATCGTTCCAATGCCTGTGGCGAAATCCCAGCCTTTAGTCGCCGCATAGGCCGGCGCATAGGCCGTGTTGGACGTCGAGAGCACGCCCATCTCATTGCTGGACGCAGCGTAGCAATTGATCGGGCCGGTATAAGTCAGGCCGGGAAGGGACAATCCAAGATCCTGAAAGGAGGCACAGTTCACATCATTGTCGCCGAGCGTGATGTCATAGAACACGCAGGTTGACGCGACCGTCTTTCCCAGCGTCGAGTTGCAACTGGTATTTCCCGACACGCCGTATTCCGTTGCCGCCAACGCGTACAACACGGGATTGGGGTTGCCCTGGCGCGCATTCAGCCTCTGGTCGACCAGCGCCTGGATGCCGGCCATGATCGGCGACGAGAAGGATGTGCCGCCCGCGCCCGCCCAATTGCTCGGCGCACCCGTGCAGGGCGCTCCGCCGCCCCACTCATCGGAATAACAAATCACATAGTAATGGCCCCAAAGACCATCGGCCGCGAACAGCGATACGTCGGGAATGTCACGCTTGCCGTCGCTGGGATTACCCACGAGCTTTTGCCAGGACGGCTTCGGATATCCCGAGCAGGTTCCGCTGACGGCTGCCGCGCTCTGCTGCGACGTGGCGCCAAAAGCGCAGCCGCTCGGGCCGCCGCTTCCACCGTCGACATCCCAGAGTTGCTCGCCCGCGCCGGTGTTGCAGAAGCCGGACGAGCCATAAGTGGTCGTCGCCCCCAGAAACTTCGCAATCAACGTGCTTGCGCAGGAATCATTCCATGGAATTTCCGGAATGTAGGACAGCGCAGAACCGTAGGTGCTCGTATTCGTGCTGCTCCAATAGGTGCTGTTGGACTTGGCGTAGGAATCGCCGAAATCGGTTCCTCCGACGGCGACGTTGTACGGCGTCGAGGCAAGGCCGTTGACGGAAATACCCTGGAACGAAACCCATTGACCGGAGTCGCAGCTGGCCGCGTTGTCGTCACCGGCCGACACGAAGACGGAAACACCTTCGGCCACCGCCTGCTGATAGGCCGCATTGAACGCGGCATTTGCGGCAGCCCCGTTATAGGCTTCGCATTCGCCGTAGCTGATGCTGACGATCGGCGGCGGATTGGGCGCATTGAGAATGTTCTGCAGCGCAATCAAGCCGCCGAAAGTCGTGTTGGTATCTGCGCAGGTCGCGATCTCGATTGCTGCGTTCGGTGCGGTGGCGCTTGACCATTCGGCATCCAGTATCGCCTCGCCGTCGTCGCCATTGACGCGTGGGTCGACGCAATTGTTGTGGCTGGACGCTGTATTGGGATGAACGGTTGTCAAACTGCCGGACGTATAGCTGGAAAGTCCGAACGTGGAACGGAAGGTCGTCCAGTCGGCGGTCGAATAAACATCGCTGTCCTCGACGACGACGATGGTTTCGCCTTTGCCGGTGATTCCCGACGTGAACAGGGGACTGAGATTGTAGATTTTCGCGAGATCGGCGGGCACGACGGCCTGATAGGCAAATGTGCCCTGCTTGAATGTGTATTTCGGCCGCGGGCGATATTGCCTGTTGGGGCGGAAATCGTGCAGCGACACGATACCTGTCACGGCCGGCGCGAGCGCCGATGGAATCTGCGGGTCGGAGACGTTGGCGATGTGTTTCACGCCTTTCACCGACAAATAATGAATCGAAGTCTTGAACGCCTCGCCCACTTGCGCGGCCGTTCCGGAGAAGTCGATTGCCATCTGGTTGGTGTAGACGGCGTTGACCGTGAAGCCGTGGCGCATCAACCAGCCGGTGATCGTCTGGATATCGGCGGTGCCGACTCCGAATTCGCGCCCGATTTCGTCGGGCGTCAGCCAATGGTGGTAATTCGGCGAATTGCGATCGTGGAGCTGGTCGATCAATTGCTCGAGAGCATGTTCCTCGGCCGGGGAACGACGCAGCAGCAACTGCATATGCGCCATCGCGAGCGTGTCGGGGACGGCGCCACGGTCGTTCCTTTTCGCGCGCGCTTCCGGCCGCGTGTTGCCTGCGAGAGTGATGCGATTGGAATCGTCGATGACGCCGGTGATCTGCCGACCGGGCGCTTGCGCCTGAGCCGTAGATACGACCCCGACCAGCGACGCTGCCAAAAGAGCCGGCAATAAGAGGAAAGACTCCGCAATCTTACGCATGATACACCCCAGCCGGAAAGACGCGCACACGTTCCGATTCAGGATAACAAGCAGCCGCAACATTGGCTATATCCTTGGTTGGTCTGGGCTTTCCTTGCTCTTCGTGGATGGGTCGTTAACTCCCGGTAATGACAGCTTGCCCACGGGCTTGCCCTCTCTGCCGCGCTCCTCTATATGCCCGCCCCTTGAGGCGGCTGCGGTCGCGGGAGGCAGACTTGGCGACAGCCAGTTGGCCCATGCCGGATGGTCCGGTGTCCCGGCGAACCGAGGCGAAGACTGGGAATCCCTCCCCGTTTCGCTCCGCAGCCTGGAAAGGGACTATCTATGGCTCTTTACGAGCATCTCCTGATCGCGCGCCAGGACATCAGCGCGCAACAAGTGGACGCGCTGGCGACCCACCTCAAAACCATCGTCGAAGGCGAAGACGGCAAGGTCGAGAAGCAGGAATATTGGGGCCTGCGCTCTCTTGCCTATCGCATCAAGAAAAACCGCAAGGGCCACTATGTGCTCCTGAACATCAACGCGCCCTCCAAGGCCGTGCAGGAACTCGAGCGCCAGCTCAAAATCAACGAAGACGTCCTGCGCTACATCACGGTCAAGGTCGACCAGTTCGAGCAGTCGAATTCGAACAAGGCCCGTCGCGATCGCGATGGCGAGAAGAAGCCGGAAGGCGAAACTGCGGAGATCGAACTATGAGCCAGGCCGGAGCCCAACGCCGCCCCTTCTTCCGTCGCCGGAAGACCTGCCCATTCTCGGGCGCCAACGCGCCGAAGATCGACTACAAGGACGTGAAGCTGCTGCAGCGCTTCATTTCGGAGCGCGGCAAGATCGTGCCGTCGCGCATCACGGCCGTATCGACGAAGAAGCAGCGTCTGCTCGCCATCGCCATCAAGCGCGCACGCTTCATGGCGCTTCTGCCTTACGTCATCGGTTGAACAGGAGACGAACATGCAAGTGATCCTGCTCGAACGAGTCGAAAAGCTCGGCCAAATGGGCGATGTCGTGAAGGTGAAGGACGGGTTCGCCCGCAACTTCCTGCTGCCCAAGAAGAAGGCCCTGCGCGCCACCAAGACGAACGCAGCCTTTTTCGAAACCCAACGCGCGCAACTCGAAACCCGCAATCTCGAACGCAAGGCGGAAGCCGAGAAGATCGGCAAAAAGCTGGAAGGCCAGAGCTTCATGCTCCTGCGCCAGGCGGGCGACCGCGGCCAGCTTTACGGTTCCGTGTCGCCGCGCGACATCTCGGAAATCGTGACCAATGGCGGCTTTACCGTCGACCGCACGCAGATCCCGCTGGACAAGGCGATCAAGACGATCGGCCTGTTCCCCATCGCGATCGTGCTGCATCCGGAAGTTCGCGTCACAGTGACGGTCAACGTCGCGCGCACGGAAGACGAAGCGCAGCGTCAAGCCCGCGGCGAAGACGTGCTTTCGGAGAAGACAGAGGCCGAGGAGGCCGAAGTTGCCGCCGAGGAGCTGTTCGAAGAGGGTGCCGGACCGCAGACGGACGGCGAAGAACCCGCATCCGAGGATTGAACTGCGGGACGGCAGGTCTATCTGCCGCCTCGTGAAACGCCGTAATATCGGCTAAGCTCGCAGACTCTCAACGCGGGGTACTGATATGTCCGCCGTCGTCGAAACCAAACGCGTCACCGTTCCGGAGATTCGCGCGCACAAGAACGCGAAGCCGGTCGTGTGCCTCACCTGCTATCACGCTCATACCGCCAAGCTCCTCGATAACCATGTCGACTTGATGCTGGTGGGCGACTCGCTCGGCATGGTGATGCACGGGATGGAGTCCACGCTCGGCGTCACGCTCGACATGATGATCCTCCACGGCAACGCCGTGATGCGCGGCAGCAAGCATGCGCTCGTCGTGGTCGATTTGCCGTTCGGCTCCTACGAAGAGAGCCCGCAGGTCGCCTTTCGCAGCGCCGCGCGCGTGATCCAGGAGACCGGCTGTACGGCCGTGAAGATGGAAGGCGGCGAACGCATTGCGGAGACCATCCGCTATCTCACATTGCGGGGCATTCCCGTGATGGGCCATATCGGGCTCACCCCGCAGATGATCCAGATTTTCGGTGGCTTCAAGACGCAGGGCCGCACGGAAGCCGAATGGCCTGCCATCGAAGCCGACGCCAAGGCAGTCGCCGAAGCCGGCGCCTTCGCCGTTGTCCTCGAAGGCATGGCCGAGCCGCTGGCCGCCAAGATCACACGCGAAATCGCCATTCCCACCATCGGCATCGGCGCATCGGCCGAATGCGACGGGCAAATCCTCGTGATGGAGGACATGCTGGGTCTCAATCCGAGCCCGCCCAAATTCGTACGCCAATATGCGAATATGGGTCCGGATATCGAGGCGGCCGTGAAGGCCTATGCGGCGGATGTCCGTGCCCGCAATTTCCCCGGCAAGGAAAACGTCTACACCATGAAACGGGTCGGTTAAGGCCCGTTCATCCGGCTGACGTCTGCGTGCCTTGGGTTGCCAGCGTGGCGGCTACCGGCTAATCATCCCGGCCGATCAAGGCCTTGGGCGTGCCTTACAAGGAATCTCCGCGTGACAGACATCTTCCGGGAAGTTGAGGAGGACGTTCGCCGCGAACGTTACGAACAGCTCTGGAAAGAATATGGCGATTACGTCATCGCCGGAGCTGCCGTCGTAATTATCGCCGTGGCGGCATTCCAGCTTTGGCGGGTCTACGACCAGCGGCAGCGCGGCAATGCCTCCGTGCAATTCATGAATGCGGAGCAGCTCCTGGATGCAGGGCAAACAAGCGCTGCCCAGTCGGCGTTCGCGCGCCTCGAGAAGGAGGCGCCGGGCGGCTACGCGTCGCTCGCAAAATTCCAGGAAGCCAATGCGATGCTTCAGGCGGGCAACACGGGCGACGCTGTTATCATCTACAAGCAGATTGCGGCAGGCAAAGACGACATTCTTGCCCCCGCAGCGCGCATCCATGCGGGTTGGGCGCTTGTCGACGGCGCGCCGAAATCGGAAATCCAGTCGCTCGTCGGGCCGCTGACGGACAAGGCCAATCCCTGGCACGGCATGGCGCAGGACATTCTCGCATTCGCCGACCTCCGCGCCGGCGCGACCGCTGACGCCATTCGGGAATACCAAGCCCTGTCAGCCGACAGTACCGCGCCCGCACCATTGCGCACGCGCGCTGGATGGATAGCGACGTTCCTCAAAGGCGGTGGCGCGCGAAATTACGGCACCGTTCCGCCGCCGCCCGCGCCGCCAAGCGCATCCCCCTCGCAGCCGCAAGGCGCAGCCGGAGGTCCCTCCCCGAAATGAGATTTTCATCAACGTTGCGCGTCGCTTTGTGCCTGACCATCGCGCTCTCGCTGTCGGGCTGCGGCATGTTCGATTTCGCGTCGGACTGGTTCAAGTCGACCAAGAAATCGAACATCAAGGGCGAACGCATCTCCGTGATGACGCTTGACGAGGCGCTCAAACCCGACACCTCCTTGAACGATGTCAAAGTTGTACTGCCGGCGCCCTATCGCAACGCCGATTGGCCCGAGCCCGGCGGCTATGCGGCCAACGCGATGTATCATCTCGAGGCCAATGGGCCGCTGCGCGCGATCTGGCAGCAGGATACAGGCAAAGGTTCCGACGACGATTCGCGCCTGACCGCACCGCCGATTATCGCCGAAGGGCGCATTTATGTGCTCGACGCGTCCGCACATATTTATGTGTTCGATGCCGGCAGCGGCAAACCGCTGTGGGACAAGGATCTCGCGCCCCCAAGCCCCGATGAAGGTTTCAACTGGTTCGGGCTTTTTGGGCCCGGCATGTCGATCGATCCGACCAAAGGCTTCGGCGGCGGTGTCGCATACGAAAAAGGCCGGATTTTCGTCAGTACCGGATTCGGTTCAGTGTTTGCGCTCGATCCCGCGAGCGGTCGCCAGTACTGGAAAGACGATCTCGGCGTTCCGATCGTCGACGCGCCCGACGCCAATGGCGGTCGCGTCTTCGTGTCGTCGCAGGACAATCATTTCTATGCGCTGGCCGAGATCGACGGGCGCACGCTCTGGGATCACCAGGGCATCACGGAATCGGCGGGTATTCTCGAAAGCACGAGCGCTGCCGTTGCCGGCGATTACGTCGTGGCGCCTTACACGTCAGGCGAATTGTTCGCGATCCGGGTTGAGAATGGACGTCCCGCCTGGAACGACATGTTGACCCGCACGGGCAACGTGACCGCGCTGTCCGAGCTGGACGACATCTCAGGCCGGCCCGTCATCGATCGCGACATGGTGTTTGCCATCAGCCATTCGGGCATCATGGGTGCGATCAACATCAATACCGGCGATCGCGTGTGGACGCGCGACATTGGCGGCATCCAGACGCCATGGATGGCAGGCGATTTTCTTTACGTGTTGACCACCGACGATCTGCTCCTTTGCCTCGAGCGCAAGGACGGCAAGGTGAAATGGGTGCATCAGTTGCAACGCTGGAAGAATATGGAAGACAAGGAAGATCCGATCGTATGGTCGGGCCCTGTGCTCGTCTCCGACCGGCTGATTGTCGTTTCGTCCGACGGTTACGCGATGTCGATCTCGCCCTATTCCGGCCAGCTTCTCGGCCGGGTCGAGATTCCGGACGGCACCTATATCGCGCCGGTCGTCGCAAACGGTACGCTCTACCTCCTGACCAACAGCGCCCAACTCGTCGCGATGCGCTGAAGAGTCCGGTTGTAGAAAAACTTCCACCCGCCCCTTGAGGGCGGGTCGAAAAATTCGAAGAATTTTTCGGGGCGGGGTGCTGCCTCAACGATACCCCTCCCCGAAACTTTCTTTTCGCTGACGCTCAAAGAAAGCTTTCCACCCTCCCTCAAGGGGAGGGTGGAAAATTTCGAGTGTGCGTCGAGGAAAACCCATGCCGCTTGCCGTCGCTGTTGTGGGCCGTCCAAATGTGGGCAAGTCCACCTTGTTCAACCGGCTTGCGGGCAAGCAGCTGGCCATTGTCCATGACACGCCCGGCGTTACCCGCGACCGCCAGGACGCGCTCGCACAGCTTGGCCCGCTTTCGGTTCGCCTGATCGACACCGCCGGTTTCGATATCGGCGCGCCGGGCAGTCTTTCGATGCGCATGACCGATCAGACGCTTGCGGCGATCAAGGAGGCCGAAGTGTGCCTCTTCGTCGTCAATGCGCGCGACGGCATCACCACGGGTGACGAGATCATCGCCGAGGCGCTGCGCCGTTCAGGCAAGCCGGTCGTGCTCATCGCGAACAAATGCGACGTGAAACTCGATCTTTCGGAATTCTATGCGCTTGGGTTCGGCGAACCGATCGGCGTGTCTGCCGTTCACAATCTGGGCACCGATGAGATCGTCGATGCACTGGAACCTTTCGGTGGCGAGGAAGAATCTCCACCGGAAGAAGATGCCGAGCCCGTCGAAGCGATCGACCGGCCGCTCAAGCTCGCCATTGTCGGGCGGCCGAATGTCGGCAAATCGAGTCTGTTCAACCGCATGCTGGGCGAAGAGCGTTCGCTGACAGGACCCGAAGCGGGCCTCACACGCGATTCCATCGCGGCGGCGTGGGACGTCGACGGCCGCACGATCCAGCTGCACGACACGGCCGGCTTGCGCAAGCGCGCGCGCGCGGCCGGCGAAGAACTCGAGCAATTGGCTGTGCAGAGCGCACTCACGGCGATCCGCTTCGCCGAATGCGTGATCGTGGTGGTCGATGCGACGGCGCCGTTCGAAAAGCAGGACCTCACCATCGTCGACATGGTGGCGAAAGAGGGCCGCGCGATCGTGTTTGCGCTCAACAAATGGGACCAGATCGAAGCGCCGGCCGGCGCGATCACCGCGCTCAAGAAACATCTCGATCATCTTCTGCCGCAGATTGCGGGTGCGCCGCTCGTCGGTATTTCCGCGCTCACCGGCGAAGGCATCGACCGCATCCTGCCGGCCGTGCTCGAGGCAGATGCGGCCTGGAACACCCGCGTGCCGACCGCACAGCTGAACCGCTTTCTGGCAGCCGCACTTTCGAGCCATCCCACGCCGGCCATTCACGGCCGCCGGGTGCGCATCCGCTACATGACCCAGGCGAAAAGCCGCCCGCCGACATTCGCCCTGTTCGGCACACAACTCGACGGCTTGCCGGAATCCTATCTGCGCTATCTGCAAAACGAATTGCGGAAAGCGTTCAATTTGCAGGGCGTGCCACTGCGCTTTTCGTTGCGGACGTCGACGAACCCGTATGCGGACAAATAATATGGCTGGCACAACGGCGCTGATCGCGGCTCAGGAAGCGCCAATCGCGAAGCGTGGGCCGTACAAGAAGAAGGCAGCTTGAATTGAGACGCTGGCGCACACCTTGGATTTGGGCGGCCGTTCTGGCCGCTGTCGGCGTGGCCCTCTATTGCCAGTATGAATGGAGCGAACAATTCGTCGAGTTAACAGCGATCTGTGACAATGGCCCTTGTCAAACCGGCGGTCGCACAGATGGCGGCGTTGGCAATGCGCAATGGGAATTCATTCTTCGAGCCATTATTGCAACGGAGTTTGTTGTGTTCTTGAGCGCCGCGCTTTGGGGCGTCTCAAGGTCAAAAAATTCAAAATGAGCCACTACCCAAATTAGACCTTGCTTGACACGCCGCACCGCCCCCACCTAACGCTGACATCCCATCCTCCCGGTCCACCCATGTCCGCCATCATCGACGTCCGTAATCTGACCAAGACCTTCGGCGCGTTCGCCGCCGTGAAGGATGTGAGCTTCGAAGTCGAGGCGGGCGGAATTTTCGCGTTTCTGGGGCCGAACGGTGCGGGCAAATCGACCACCATCAAGATGCTGACGACCGTGCTCCGGCCCACTTCCGGCACGATCCGCATCGACGGCTTCGATCCCGTCACGCAATCCCACCAGGTGCGCCGCTCCTTCGGCATCGTGTTCCAGGACCCGAGCCTCGACGACATGCTGACCGCCCGCGAGAACATGGATTTCCACGGCGTGCTTTACGACATTTCGCGTGCCGCGCGGCGGGAACGCATCGAGCAATTGCTCAACTTCGTAGAGCTATGGGACCGACGCAATTCGCTCGTGCGGGATTTCTCCGGCGGCATGAAACGTCGCCTCGAAATCGCCCGCGGGCTGATGCACCACCCGAAGATCATTTTCCTCGACGAGCCGACTCTCGGGCTCGATCCGCAGACCCGCAATCACATGTGGCAATATCTGCAAGAATTGAACGCGAAGAACGGCACGACCGTCTTCTTCACCACGCATTACATGGAAGAAGCCGAGCGCATCGCGCGCCGCATCGCCGTGATAGATCGCGGCACGATCATCGCGTCGGGTTCGGCAGATGAACTCAAAACTCAAACCAAAACCGAAAGCCTCGAAGACGCGTTTCTCACCCTCACCGGCCATTCGATTCGCGAAGAAGAAGGCACGAATCTCGACCGGATGCGGCGCATCAGAGGGATGATGCGATGAACGCCGTCTATATCCTATGGCTCCGCCAGTTCAAACGTTACATCCGCTCGCCCGCGCGGCTCGTCGCCTCGCTCGCGCAGCCGATGATGTTCCTGATCGCGCTGGGCTTCGGACTCGGTTCGATTTTCGCCCGCGCCGGCCAGGGCAGCTACATCCAGTTCCTCGTGCCCGGCATCGTCGCGATGAGCATCATTTTCTCCTCGATCTTTTCGGGCATGGAGATGCTGTGGGATCGGCAATTCGGTTTCCTGAAAGAGACGCTCGTGGCGCCCGTGCCGCGCTTCGCGATCATGCTCGGGCGTGTGGCGGGCGGCGCCACGACGGCCATGATCCAGGGCGCGATTGTGCTGGTCATTTCGCTGGCGTTCGGATTCCGCCCCAACAATTGGCTCGTGGTGCCGGAAGCCCTGGCAGTGATGCTGCTGATCTCGCTGCTGTTCAGCGCGTTCGGCATGGTCGTCGGCTCGAAGATGACCGACATGCAGGCGTTTCCGCTGATCATGAATTTCATCGTGATGCCGTTGTTCTTTTTGTCGGGCGCGATGTTTCCGCTGCGCGGGTTGCCCAAGGCCATGCTGGTCGTGGCGACCGCCGATCCGCTGTCCTATGGCGTGGATGCGCTTCGCCAATTGCTGATCGGTACGAGCCATTTTGGACTGCCGCTCGATATCGCAGTCCTAAGCGGGCTCACGCTCGCGCTGCTGTTCCTCGGCAGCTATTTCTTTTCGCGAATGGAAGTGTAACGGCTACTTGACCACAACAAGTTCGCCCTGCTTTTCGCAACCGGGCGACAACAGATCGACAATCAGGCCGGAGACCGCTTCGGGCGGGCGCAGCGTCTCCGGATCTTCGCCCGGCATCGCTTTCGCACGCATCTTTGTGCGCAACGGTCCGGGGCTTAAAAGATTGGCGCGTACGTTCGTACCTGTGCATTCGGCCGCGTAGGTCAGCACAAGGGATTCGAGCGCGGCCTTGCTCATCGCATAGCCGCCCCAGAACGGCGTGTGGTGCCGCGCGGCGCCGGAGGTGAGGAAAAGTGCGCGCCCGGCATCGGAGGCGCGCAGCAGCGGATCGAGCGAACGGATAAGCCGCCAATTGGCCGTCACGTTGATGTCGATCAGTTCCTGGAAGACTTTGGGTTCGAGATTGGAGAGCGGCGTCAGCGCGCCCAATACGCCCGCATTGCCGAGAAACGCGTCGAGCTTTCCCCAACGCTCATGGATCGAGGCACCCAAGCGGTCGAGCGCCGGAAAATCCTTGAGATCGAGCGGAACCAAAGTGGCCGTGCCGCCCGCACGCTGGATTTCATCGTCGACCTCTTCGAGACCGCCGACCGTGCGCGCGACGAGGATCACATGCGCGCCCTCGCCGGCCAGCGCCTTGGCCGCCGCGCGACCGATGCCACGCGACGCGCCTGTGACAAGCGCCACACGCCCTGACATGGAGTTGGTCATGACGCGCGCGTGCTCACGCCACTTCGGCGAGAAGAGAAAGCTGGCGTCCGCTGCGCCCACCGCTCACATCCGTCAGTTCGATCGGATATTCGCCGGAGAAGCACGCGTCGCAGAATTGCGGATTGCGATCGTTGCGGCCAACCTCGCCCACAGCGCGATAGAGGCCGTTCATCGAAACGAAGGCGAGGCTGTCGGCCTCGATATATTCGCGCATCTGCTCGACTTCCTTCATGCGGTGCGCCAGCAACTCTCCCGCATTGGGCGTGTCGACGCCGTAGAAGCAGGAACTTGTCGTGGGCGGACTCGCGATGCGGAAATGCACTTCGGCCGCGCCCGCATCGCGCACCATCTCTACGATCTTCTTCGAGGTCGTGCCGCGCACGATGGAATCGTCCACCAGCACCACGCTCTTGCCCTTGAGCTTGGCGCGATTGGGATTGTGCTTGAGCCGCACGCCCAGATGGCGAATCTGGTCCGACGGCTCGATGAAGGTGCGTCCGACATAGTGGTTGCGAATGATGCCGAGTTCGAACGGCAATCCCGACGCCGATGCGTAGCCCAGCGCAGCCGGTACGCCCGAATCCGGTACCGGGACGACCATGTCGGCGCCCGGCGCGGGCGCTTCGCGCGCCAGTTCCTCGCCGATGCTCTTGCGCGCGTCATAGACGTTGCGGCCCTCGACCATGGAATCCGGCCGGGCGAAATAGACATATTCGAAGATGCAGAACCGGCGCGGCTGCGACGCGAACGGACGATAGGATTGCAGCCCGTCCTTTGTGATCACGACAAGTTCGCCGGGCTCGATGTCCCGCACGAATTCCGCGCCGATGATATCGAGCGCGCAGGTCTCTGACGACAGGATGAAGGCGTTGCCAAGCTTGCCCAGCACAAGCGGACGCACGCCCCAGGGATCGCGCACGCCGATCAGTTTCTTGGCGGTCATCGCGACGAGCGAATAGGCGCCTTCCACACGCTTCAGCGCATCGATCAGCCTTTCGGCGATCGGATTGAAGCGGCTGCGTGCGATCAGATGGATGATGGTTTCCGTATCGGAGGTAGACTGGAATATCGCACCGGCGCGAACGAGTTCCGCATGCAGCGTGCCCGCATTGGTGAGGTTTCCGTTATGCGCGATTGCGATCGCGCCGCCGGCCACATCGGCATACATGGGTTGGATATTGCGGGTCAGCGAGCCGCCGGTCGTCGAATACCGCACATGGCCGAGCGCCTGGCTGCCGCGCAGATTCTCCACATGCGGATTCTTCTCGCCGAACACATCGCCCACAAGGCCGGCATGCCGTTCCGCGTTGAACTGCGTGCCGTCATAACTGACGATTCCAGCCGCTTCCTGGCCGCGATGCTGGAGGGCGTGGAGTCCCAGGGCTACGAGCTTTCCCGCCTCGGGATTGCCGAAGACGCCGAAAACCCCGCATTCCTCATGGAATTTGTCATCGAAGGGTGTTTCGGAAAGCGCGCTCTGGCCTGCGGTCATGGCTTGCCTGCATCTCCGTTGCCGGTCGACTGGATGAGCCTGTCTAGCGCGCGTCGATCATCGGCGCCATAGGCCTTTTGTCCGTGCTTGGGGCCATGTTGCGCCTGTCGCGGCGCCGGCTTCGGGATGGGCGTTCCGGGAGGCGCCGGCGCGGCCTCGTCGCGTGCGGTCTGGATGTGCTGATCGGGAATCAAAGACAGCAGCACGTCGCTGGAGCCCTGAATGAGCGGCAGAAACCGCGCGCTCGTCATCCACTCCGGTTGCGAGCGGATGGGCACAATCATGCAGAACACGAGATAGGCAATCCCCACTATCGCGAGCCCGCGAATGAACCCGAAGGCGAATCCCAATGCACGGTCGACCGCGCCGACCGGCGAACGCTGGACGCCTTGCGCGAATCGGAAGCTGACGAAGGACAAGGGAATGAGAACGACGAGGAAAATGCCGCCATAGGCCACCAGCGTACCGAGCCATTCCGGAGAGATGCGTTGCCGAAGGAACGGCGCCAGTGCCGGGCCGAAATAGAGCGTGGCGAAGGCGGCAGCCGCCCAGGCGAAGATCGTCAAAGTTTCCCGCACGAAGCCGCGATAGGTCGCGTAGATCACCGAGGCCAGCAGCACGAGGACGACCAGCAAGTCGACGAACGAGAAACTCAGATGACCCATAACGCCACTCTACCACGCAAATCGATTCGCTGCGGCCCCGATCACTTGCCCGCGGCAAACGCAGCCAGCTCGCCCACATCCTTGACAGTCTGAAGCGTCAGGCCCGCGCCCTCGGCCTTCGTGCCCGTCGGGATCAGGGCGGTCGTAAAGCCGAGCTTTGCGGCCTCCTTAAGGCGCAATTCGGCTTGCGGAGCCGGGCGCACATCGCCCGAAAGGCTGATTTCGCCGAAAAACACGCAATCCTTGGGCAAAGCCTTTCCGGCGAACGAGGATACCAGCGCCGCCGCCGCCGCCAGATCGGCCGCGGGCTCGCCGACTTTCAATCCACCCGCGACGTTCAGATAGACATCGTGCCCGCTCACGCCAAGGCCTGCGCGCGCATCGAGCACGGCGAGAATCATCGCGAGACGACCGCTGTCCCAGCCGACGACCGCCCGGCGCGGCGTACCGTAGCCGGGTGCGGCGACAAGCGCCTGCACTTCCACCAGAACAGGCCGCGTGCCTTCGAGGCCGGCGAACACCGCAGCACCCGGCGATGCGCTATGGCGATCACCGAGAAAGAGCGCCGACGGATTGGCGACTTCCATGAGACCCTGCCCCGTCATTTCGAATACGCCGATTTCGTCGGTCGGTCCGAAACGATTTTTCACCGCGCGCAACACGCGGAAATGATGTCCGCGCTCGCCTTCGAAATAGAGAACGGCATCCACCAGATGCTCGACGGCCTTGGGGCCGGCGATCTGCCCGTCCTTGGTCACATGGCCCACGAGAATGAGCGCCGCGCCCGACGCCTTCGCGTAACGCACGAGATCGTAAGAAGCAGTCCGTACTTGCGCGATCGTGCCGGGCGCGGCTTCAAGCGCGGAGGTCCAGATCGTCTGGATGGAATCGATGGCGACGATGCCGGGCGGCGGTCCGGATTCGAGCGTGGCGAGCACGTCCTCGACGCTGGTCGCCGACGCCAGCGAAACGGGCGCATCGCCGAGGCCCATGCGCGCGGCGCGCATGCGGACCTGCGCCATCGCCTCTTCGCCGGAGATGTAAACCGCTTTGCCGCCCAATTTCGCGAAAGACGCCAGCGCCTGCAGGATCAGAGTCGACTTTCCGACCCCCGGATCGCCGCCCACCAACAGCGCGGAGCCGGGGACGAGCCCGCCGCCGCACACCCGGTCGAATTCGGGTATGCCGGTCGGCCTGCGGGGCGGCGCTTCATCTTCCGTCTTGAGGTCTTCCAGCGCGAAAGGCCGACCGCGGACGCGCTTCACGGCGCCGGTCCCTGCCGGAACTGCAGCAGACGTGATTTCCTCGACAATGGTGTTCCAGCCGCCGCACGCGTCGCATTTGCCGGACCATTTGGCGTGAACCGCTCCGCAGCTTTGGCAAACGAAGCTCGCTTGCGCGCGCGCCACTAGCCGCGAACTTCCATCTTGATGGGTCCGACCGCGCGACCATGGATGAACTGGTCGACATAGGGATTGCCGCTGTTGTCGATATCGGCGGTCGGGCCGTCCCAGATGATCTTGCCTTTGTAGAGCATCGCGATGCGGTTGGAGATTTTCCGCGCGCTCGCCATGTCATGCGTGATCGAGAGCGTGGTGACGCCGAGGTTTTTCACCGTCGACACAATCAGGTCGTTGATCACGTCCGCCATGATCGGATCGAGGCCAGTGGTCGGCTCGTCGAAGAAGATAATCTGCGGATCGGCCGCGATGGCGCGCGCCAGTCCCACGCGCTTCTGCATGCCGCCCGACAATTCCGACGGCGACAGCATCGCCACTTCCGGACCGAGGCCCACGCTTGCAAGCTTTTCGATCGCCACGTCGTGCGCCTTGCGGCGGTTCATGCCGTGACCCTGGATCAGCCCGAACGCGACATTCTCCCAGACCGGCAGGCTGTCGAACAGCGCCGCGCCCTGGAACAGCATGCCGAATTTCTTCAGCATCGCCTCGCGTGCCCGCCCGCCAATGCGGGTGACTTCCTCGCCATCGACGAAGATCTTGCCCTCATCGGCGCGCAGGATGCCCAGCACGCATTTGATCATCACGGATTTGCCCGTGCCCGAGCCGCCGATCACGACGAGCGACTCGGCCGCGCCGATCTTGAGATCGACGCCATCGAGCACGACCTTGTCGCCGAAGCGCTTCTTGACGCCGCGAAGTTCGATTTTCGGTGTGCCCTGCGCCGCCATCTCAGTTTCCGAACAGGATGGAGGTGAGGAAATAATTGGCCGCCAGAATCAGGATGGACGACGACACGACCGCATAGGTCGTCGCGGCACCCACGCCCTGCGCGCCGCCTTTGGAATGAAAACCATTGTAGCAGCCCAACAGCGCGATGATGAAGCCGAACACCGCGATCTTGATCACGCCGGAAATCACGTCGTCATGGGTGACGAAATCGACCGTGTTCTTGAGATAGATGGGGCCGTTGAGCCCCAGGCTCTCCGTCGCCACCACATAGCCGCCGAACACGCCTATCGCGTCCGCCACGATGACGAGCACCGGCAAGGTCACGACCGCGGCGATGAGACGGGGCACGACGAGATATTTGATCGGATTGGTCGACAGCGTGGTCAGCGCATCGATCTGCTCGGTGACGCGCATGGTACCGATCTCGGCTGCGATCGCGGCCGCCACACGGCCCGCAACCATCAGGCCGGCGATGACGGGGCCAAGCTCACGCGTGATGCCCAGAACGACAATATTGGGCACGACGGATTCCACGCCGAATCGGTTACTGCCGACATAAATTTGCAGCGCCAGCGCGCCGCCGGTGAAGAACGCCGTGAGACCCACGACCGGCAGCGAGAAATAGCCGATGCGGATCATCTGCTGGCCGATCAGGCCCCAATAGATCGGCGGGCGCACGCAGCTCGTGACGGCGGAGATCATGAATCGGGTCAGAGCGCCGGTCTGCGCGAGAAACGCCAGAAACACGCGGCCGATGGGGGCTAAAATATTCATCTTGCCGCCTCGACATAACGGCGCGGCACGCGACCGCCGAGCGATGTCAGGATTTCGTACGGCGCGGTGTTTGCGGCCTGGGCCAATTCGTCGAGGCTGATCGTATCGCCCAGGAATTCGACCTCGGCGCCCGTGCGAAGCGCTGCGTCCGGTATGTTTGTGACATCGAGCGTAACCAGATCCATCGACACCCGTCCGGCGACCGGCGCACGCATGCCGCCGATAGCGCCCATCCCCCGATTGCCGATCGCGCGCATCAGACCGTCTGCATATCCCAAGGCGATGGTCGCGAGCGTGCCTTTCCGCCCGATCCGGAAGCTGGCTCCGTAGCCAACGCTCTCCCCCTTGTCAACGCGACGAAGCTGGAGGATGCGGCCGGTCAGGAGGGCCGCTGTGGTAAACGGGTTTTCGCCCGCCGCGCGCGGATTCCCCCCATAGAGACCGATGCCCAAACGTATCATGTCGAAGGCGTAATCCTTGCCGAGGACTGCACCGCCCGAAGCCGACAAACTGGCGGGTACGGGCGGCAGCCGGGCGAGTCCTGCCCGAAAGCGATCGAGCTGCGTCCTGTTCATGAGAGAGGCGGTATCTTCGGCACAGGCCAGATGGCTCATCGCGAGCACCAGCTTGATGCCGCGAAGCCGCGCCGCGGCCTCGGCGACAAGCGTCGCGAATTCGTAAGACGGCAGGCCCAGCCGGTTCATGCCGGTATCGAAATGGAGCGCGGCTTCGAACGTTGTGCCGGAGGCACGCGCGACAGCGGACCAGGTCTCGATCTCGGCGAGGGAATTGAGCACCGGAGTCAGCCGATGCGCGATCAGCGCCGGCACGGCGCCGGGATAGGCGCCGTCCAACACGAAAATACGTGCATCGGGCGCCAATGGGCGTGCGTTGATTCCCTCCTCCAACCGGGCGACGAAAAGCGTGTCGCAACCCGCGGCAATCAGTGTCCGTGTGACCTCGTTTGCGCCGAGCCCGTAACCATCCGCCTTGACCACACCGGCCACAGCCGCGCGGCCCGCCAGACGCCGGCAGATGCGGTAATTCTCGGCGATCGCGCCCAGCCGCACGGTCAGGCACGCGACATCGATATCGGATTGGCTCATGCGAGGCGGACCATGGCAGGCGAGCGCCTCGGCCGTCAAAGCGGTTCGGCGCAATGGTGAATTGCTATGCGGCCTCGACTTCGCGGCGGACGATCTCGCCGAATTCCCGTTCGGCGATGGCGAGATCGTAGTTCGATTGCAGTTGCCCCCACAATTCCGGTCCGGTCTTGAAATAGCGTCCCAACCGCAATGCTGTCTCCGCCGTAATTCCACGGCGACCGCTTACGATTTCCGAAATACGGTTAGCCGGCACGCGCAATTTCAACGACAGCGCATGGGCCGAAAGCCTTCTTGCTTTCATTTCCCGCGCCAAGATGCGGCCGGGGTGAACGGGTACCAACATTGTCAACCTCGCTTGCACTAATGGTAATCGACGATTTCGACATCAAAGGCATTGTTGTCGCGAAACCGAAAACAGATTCGCCACGGACCGTTGACGGCAATCGCCCATTGCCCTTTGCGGTTTCCTTTCAACGGATGCAGACCCACGCTTTTGAGCGGACTGATCGCCTTAAGCAGGGGCGCGGCATCCAGCATTGCCAGCAATTCATGGGCATAGTCAGCGTCCAGCCCCGGAAACTTGCTCTTGCCGGTTTCCGCAAACTGCCGCGTCGCGCTATTCGCCCACGACTTTATCATGTACGGCCAGCGTAGTACGGATTGCGTATCATTGCAATAGTTTGGCTGCGCACCGCTCGTTCGCACGAGATGATAACAAATCGCGGCAAATCTTGCTTTAAGACGCCGCCAAATCCTTGAACCGCGTAAAGCGGTCGTCGAAGAAGAGTTCGATGCGGGTCGTGGCGCCGTGGCGGTGCTTTTCGACCAGCACGTCGGCGAGCATGCCGACCTTCTCCATCTTCTCGGCCCATTTGGTGAATTCGGGATCGTCTTCGGCGGGCTTGCGCGTCTTGAGATAATAAGCCTCGCGATAGACGAACATCACCACGTCCGCGTCCTGCTCGATCGAGCCGGATTCGCGCAAGTCGGACAATACGGGACGCTTGTCGTCGCGGCTGTCGACGCTGCGCGACAGCTGGGACAGCGCAATCACCGGAACGTCGAGCTCCTTGGCGAGCACCTTCAGGTTTTTGGAAATCTCCGTGATTTCCTGCACGCGGTTTTCGACTCTGCGCGACGGCGCGACCAGCTGGATGTGGTCGATGATGACCATGCCGATTTTCTTTTCGCGCTTGAGACGGCGGGCGCGCGCCGCGATCTGCGCGATCGAGATGCCGCCCGTGTCGTCGATATAGAGCGGCAGATTGCTCAGATCCTGCATCTTGTGCACGAAGTTCTCCCATTCGCTTTCGGAGAACTTGCCGTTGCGGATCTTCCACATCTCGATTTCGGTTTGCTCGGACAGGATACGCGCCGAAAGTTGCTGCGCTGCCATTTCGAGCGAGAAGAACAGAACCGGACAACCGCGCGGGGTCTCGACCCCGTCGGCGAAATCCTGCGAATAGGTGCGCGCCGCATAAAACGCCATGTTGGTGGCGAGCGATGTTTTTCCCATGCCCGGGCGGCCGGCAATGATGATGAGATCGGACGGCTGCAACCCGCCCAGAAGCGAATCCAGATCGGCAAAGCCCGAAGGCACGCCGGAAATCTTGCCGCCGCGCGCCTGCGCTTTCTCGGCGCTTTCCACGGTGCGGCGCAGGCTTTCGGAAAATTCGATCGGCCCTTCGCCGTAGCGCGAGGTTTCGGCGATGCGATAGAGCGCCTTCTCGGCTTCCTCGATCTGCGCCTGTGGCGGATTTTCGATCGGCGCTTCGTACGCCGTGTTGACGATATCCTCGCCCAGATGGATCAGCGAGCGCCGCACGAAAAGATCGTGCAGGATGCGCGCGTAATCCCGCACATTGGCATAAGCGGGAGCTGCCTGCGCGAGGCCCGCGAGATAGGCATGGCCGCCCACTTCCTGCAGACCCGGATCGGCCTTCATGGCAGCATGCAATGTCAGCGGCGTGATCACCATGCCGCCGCGTTCCATCGTGCCCGACATGGCTTCGTAGAGCCGCTGGTGCAGCGGATCGTAGAAATGCTCGCCCTTCAGAACCGCGGAAACCCGCTCCAGCGCCTGATTGTCGACGAGGACCGCGCCGAGCAAAGCCTGCTCGACTTCGATATCGTAGGGGACGTGGCGATAGGCCTCTTGTTCCATGACGGTTCTTGTTCTCGGCTCTCAGCCTATTGGCGCGGGCTGCGGACAGAGCATGCGCGCGGGCGCCGAATCAAGCGAGTGCGCATGCGACCCGCAAGGCAAATCAACTCTTGCCCACAGCTATTTCAGAGCATTGCTGCAGTGCGGCCGGATTATGCGGCGCGGTTCGCGCGCGGCATGTGCTCGAGGCCGGCGAATCGTATAGTTCGTTCCGGTTCGAGCATATGGTCGCGGGTCAGGGGCAGCGCGTCGACGCGCTTGACAGACTGAACCTGGAACACAACGAGGCCTTCTCGCCATAGCGCTTTCCGTCGTCTTCGTCCGTTGAAAACAAGCGCAAAATCTTAGGCCTCGGGGTACGGCGTGCCATCCTTGTGCACGAACCTGCCGTCGGCGTTGGCGCTCTTCATGTCGATGTCGGAACAGGTGGTCAGGTCGGCGGGCGAGCGACTGCCCACTTCGAGATAGACCGCCATCGCGTCCGATTTGTTGATCATGTGATGGCCGTTGCCGGAGCCTTTCGGAAAGGCCGCGCAATCTCCTGCGCGCAGCACCGTCTCGCCGCCGTCTTCGATCAGGGTCAGCTCGCCTTCGAGCACGAAGACGAATTCGTCTTCGTGGCTGTGCCAGTGGCGCTGGCTCGACCAATTGCCCGGCGGCAGGCGCATGAGATTGACCCCGAAATCCGTGAGCCCGCCCGCATTGCCCAGCCGCTGCCGAATGCGATCGGCACAGGGCGCGTCGAACGGCGACGGGTAGCCCGTTCCTTTGCGTTCCGGAACGGCGGCGATGTCGATCTTGGGCATGGCAGTTTCCCGATAGCTTACAATGGCGGATAGGTGTTGCCGCTCGTGATATTTGTGATCGTAGCGGTGATTGGCGGATTGCACTCGGAACAGGGATTGCCTGACAAGGTTCGGCTCGCGCCCGGTTCCACCAGAATGTCGATGCCGCAATCGGTGGTGTGCGGATCGGTCCAGGTGGAATCGATGTGGAACCATGTGTCGAAACCCACCTGGCAATTGCCGGCGTTGCAATCCGTGTACTCGACGAAGTTCGCGCCGACATTGCGGAATTCAGCGCGCGGATCCGGCGCCCAGCCGAAACCCGTGCCGTAGCCCAGGGCAGCACTCCATTTTCCATGCTCATCGCAGACGGCGACGTTGTTCGCCGTACAGCGGGTAAATTTGATGGCTGCGCCCCAGGCGCTGAACCCAGTGCTTTGCTTATCCTGCGGGTTGATCGCCTTGATATCGTCTACGGTGCAATCGCTGATGGAGACGAAGGCGCCGTAAACTTCCAGCCCTGTCGCCTTGGCGCCCGAGTTGGAGCACGCCACGCCGTCGATGACCTTGTTGGCCCTGAACCCGGTCACCGTAACGCCCGCATCGAGAAACACGGACATGCCGTGGCAATCGTCGCAGCAACCGATCATATTGGTCGCCGAGCAGTTTTCATATTTCAATTCGCTGCAGAAAATAGGAACGAAACCCAGCACGGTATGACCGAGGGTCTGGATATTGCTCTTGAAATGCGATTGGAAGTCGGTCGCCGTGCAATTGATCGTGCTGATATCCCATGAGCCTATATAGCTATACCCCTGCACCGAGCCGTCGTAATTGATCAGATTGCCGACGCGGCAATCGCTTATCACGGCCTTGGATGTATTCGTCAGCTGTATTCCGGCGCTGGAGTCGCACGTCACATACAGGTACTGCACCGAACAGTCGGCGACGATGACGTCGTCGGCATGATCGACGTGTATTCCTGCGGGGCACACATTGCGGATGTTCAGATTGTTGAAGCTCAGTCCGCTGACCGTAATCTTTTCAACGATCAGCTTGCTGCAGTCTTCGGCGCAGATGCCGTAGAGGCACATATTGGCCAGAGCGCCGTTGCGGATGATCACGGATGACGCATTTCGGATAAATATCCCCGCGATGTGCCGGCTGTTGTCGATCACGGTTGCTTTCAACGTGAAGGAATTCAGATCCAGCACAACGTCGCTTGAGGCGATGGTGATCGCCGTGCATGCCGCAGACCGCGGGCTCCAGGCGATATCGGCGCCGAATGTGTAGATACCCGGGCGCTCGATGATGAGACCTTCCGGCGGAATGTAGGTAATCACATTGCCGGTTGGTTGAACTTGCCCTTGCTGGCAGCGCAGCGGCGCCTTGATCTCTCGCAGGACGCCGGTGACGTCGTAACGTTTCACAAGGCTGTCCCGATCGAGACCATTGAAGACTTCGTGTGAAAATATTTTATCGATGATGGGTCGAGAAATATTCGAACTCATCTGCTTTTTCCTTCGGTTGCATGACGCGATGTCGCCACATCTAAAGGTTTTGGTTTAGCTGCCGATGGACCACAGGCGCCTGTGGCCGCCTTCGTGAAACCTGCATTGCCGATGCGGGCAAGATGCCCGCGCTCCATTTTCGCGAAAACTTTTCGCTCTGTGCGAGCCCAAAAAAACCAATGAAAACAAGACTCTTCGGTGGCCGAGCAGGGCTTAGCAGGGCCCTGTTAAAGCCGTGCTCCAACCCTTGCTTTTGTCTGCCCCGCGCAGACCTTCCATTCAGATCGAGGTTTCCCCTGTTTAACAGGGGAAAATAACAGGGGAACTCCCGAAACAATGAACGTAGACAATCTCGTGCGACGCTCCGATGCAACAGTTTGTGCCTACGGTGCAACGCTCGTCCGACCACCGCACCTGTTAAACAGGTCATTATCGGGAGGAAGCTTTTGCGCGCTCGAGACGAGCGGCTGCCCGCGTAACCACGCATCGAAAAACCCTCTGGCTTGCGCCTCCGAATTTTTGGATCCGTCGGGCGGGTGGACAAAAGGAGCGTGACCGGCATCTTTAGTTCATGGTATGTTCTCATAGAGAATGTTGCCGGTGCTGCTCTTTTGTCAACCGCATTAGTTCTCGGGTGGTGGATTAATTTGAATTTTGTCGCGGCGTCAGCAGACGGCTGACCGAGGCTCCAAGGGCCATCGCGACCGGTATTGCCACCGCCATTATTCCCAAGGCGACAAGAATTGGATTCTCAAATCCGAATTTGTCGGCCAGCCAGACGCCGCCAAAACCGCACGAAACGTCCGCGCCATTCTCTACCCTCCTACCCGCTTCCAGACGTCGGCATTGGCCTCCGCGAAAGTCTGGAAGGTCGCAGGAGGCCTTCCGGTCAGCGTTCGAACCGCATCCGTCGTCCGATCCGCCATGCCTGCTGCGATCGTTGCGTAGCCGAAGGCGAGAAATCTCGCGGTGGCCGGCGGAAGACCACGCTTGATAAGCCGCTCCGCCATCTCGTCGTTCGAAACAGGAATGTGCGAGATCCGGCGGCCGCAGGACTGGCCGATCAACTCTGCGACACGATCATAGGACATGGACTCATCGCCGGTCAGGACGAACTCCGTGTTCTGCCGCGCCGGAGCCGTCAACACCGCGAGCGCAGCCGCAGCAATGTCGTTCACATCGATGAACGGGACACGCCCCATCCCGGTGTTGGAATAGATCCGGTCTTCCTCGCGGATCGTCGCCAGATAGTGTCCCTGGCTGAAGTTCTGCATGAAGGCTGATGGGCACAGCACGGCCCAATCGTCGCTGTTGTCCTTCAGCCATTGGTGAACCTGACCATGGGCCGGCCCGCCGGCCGGAAGCCCCGCCATGCTCAGGAAAACGAAGCGACGAACGCCCTTGCGCATTGCGGACGCGATGAAGTCCTGCATCAGGTCATAAGGGTTGTTCACGGTCGGGGGCGCGACGAGATAGACGGACGCGACGCCTTCGAGCGCCGCATCCCATGTGGCGGGCTGCACCCAGTCGAAAGAGGGGACGCCGTGACGGGAGGCAGCGCGGCAGGGCACACCTGCTTGCTGCAGCTGCATCAGCAGGTTCCTGCCGGTCTTGCCGGTTCCACCGGTCACCAGGATAAGGCCGCTCATGATGCAGCCTCTTTCTGTTCCGGGCTTCCGAACGCTGCGGTCCACGCATCACGGCCGCCATTGGCATCCATAGAGACGATCGGATTCCAATATTCCGTGTAGAGCGAGACCTTCCCGCCTTTCGTTTCGACGATCGAAATATACTTCTGGTGATAGGGCGCGCCGGTTTCCAGGATGCGGCCTTTGACGCCCATTTCCACGCAAGCTCTCGCGGGATCGAGCATCGGATGCACACGGAAATATTCGAGCCCTTCGCTCTTGATCCGCCCCGCCATCCGCACCGCCACGGCTTTCATGTAGGCCAGGATGTCGGGCTTGCCGACGTAACGGCTGCGCCGCCCGGGAGGGGCGAACGGAAATTCCAGCACGCCATCGTCCGCCCACAGATCGATCCATTCATCCCAGCGTTGCTGGGAGAAGAGGACCAGATAGCTTTGCAATATCTGCTGGAGTGCAGGGCGTTCGTTCTCGGCGTCTTGGGTCACAGGCCGCTCCGGTGTGAATCCTGGAAACGACATGAAGCACTTCCGCGACAATCCGTGAACCGGGAGAATGCGAAAAAAATCTCGACGTCTTCGGACACTCGAAAAAGCCAATGATTGTGCGGCTTTCCGCATGCAGAACAGGCGAAAGCTTCGCCTGTTTTCCCGATATTATGGCGCAAACGCCCCAAGAAAATCGAGCCCGCCGCGCCTAAATTCGGTGCATGAGCGAATCCATTCCCCATGTCGTTTCGGCGATCCGAGCTAAGCGGGTCGAGATCGCGGCACAGGTCCAAGACGCGGAACGCAAACTGGCCAAGCTCCGGGCCGCGCTGGCGAACCTGGATGCAGCGGCGGTGCTGCTGATACCGGGCCACCCTGAAGGCATTCCCCGCCGCCAGCGTTACCAGCCGTCCAAGTATTTCGGCCGAAACGAGCTACCCCGGCTCATTCTGGAAGGGCTGCGGAAGGCTCCGGGGCCGCTCCTGACCGACGAAATCGCCCGCTATGTCATGCACGCCAATGGCATCACGCCGAGCGCCAAGGAGTCCGTGATCAAGCCGGTCATCACGGCGCTGAGGATTTTGGTAAGGCGCGGGACCGTGACCAAGACGGGCGTGGCCCATGGGGCGCGGTGGTCGATCACGCAAGAAAATCCTTGATGATTCTACGTCGCGTGGATAAGTTTCGTCTGTTCAACGCGCTGGTTACGGATTCCGGCAAAAAACAAATCCGGTAAAAGCGTCGAACGTTCCAGAGCAGAATATTCAAACGCAAAACGCCGCCTCGTGAGGGCGGCGCTGCAACCTTGCCCTGTGTGACGCAGGAGAAAGGCAGGTGCTCAGTGCGTAAAGTCCGCGCGATAAAACCGCGCTGAATCTTGTACCAAATACCCCCTGATTCTGCAAGCGGAATCAGGGGGTTGATGGAAGTTTTCAGGCTGCCTTGACGTGGCGCTGCCAGTAGCCTGAGAAATCGACAGACGGCCCCTTCCGCATCGCGAGGCTGGCAACAGCGCGTGTTTGATCGCCATTCGAGGAACGTCGGTTATCTTCTCTCCAAGCCGCTTCTTGCGCGTAACGGAGCAGATACGCGCCAGCGATATGATGATGATGACCGGCTTCCGCGCGACGGAGACGGGCGAAGTAGCTTTCTGCCCAATTCGTGCAAGCGCCATTCAGTGAATACGCTTCTTGATGATTGATGCGCTTAACTTCGAACCGGCCATGCAGGTCGTTCCATGACGATGCTTCGTCCGCGTTCAAAACCGTTCCCTTTGCAACGCGGGATTTAATCCAGCCGACCGCCGCGCCTTCCGAAGCGAACACGCCGGGAAGCGTTTCGCCGCCATGCTCGCGGATGACCACGACAACCTTGCGCTTGCCGTTTGGAAACTTGCGGCGGTCGATCCGGTTTTCTTTCAGATTATGTGGGCGGATGTACCCGCCGACATAGCAACCGTCGACCGATGCTTCGTTGTGATCGTCGCCGATAACGCGGCCCCGAAGTTCCTCCGCCATCGCCTCGCGCAATTTGTGGAGCAGGACGAATGCGCTCTTGTATGCCAGCCCCAGATCGCGGGAGAGCGCCAGCGCGGACTTGCCCTTCACTTCGTTGCAGAAGATCGCAATCGCCGCCAGATAGTCCCGCAGTGGCCGCTTGTGGCTGGCAAACAGCGTTCCCGATGTAACCGTGAAATCCTTCCGGCACGCCTTGCAGCGATAGCGGGTTGAACCGTTCGGGCGGGGATTGAGATAGGCATCCAATCCGCCGCAATGCGGGCACACCGGAGCGCCTTCAGTTTCGAACCAGCGGACCTTGCAAAAGACCGTCTCGGCTTCCTTGTCCGTCATCCGCAGCACGTCGACAAGACGGAGGGTCTTGGCTTTGCTGGAGAGGAGGAAGTGCTGGCTCATTGGGCGTATCCGCTAAGTACATTGCATATATGCCAACTATCTGACCCCCTTGCAAGAGGAAAGTTTGCATATATGCTACTTTTCACGCGGAAACAGCATTTTGAGGCCCCCTGCCATGACCCTAGCCAAGACCGAAGCCGAATGGGGTGAGCGAGCCGCCCGGTTCCTAAAGGGCGAGCTGAAAAAGGCCGATATGACCTATGAGGATTTAGCCAAGCGCATGAAGAAACACGGCTTTGGCGAGACCAAGATTTCGATTGCCAGCAAACTCAGTCGGGGCACATTTGCTGCGACGTTCTTCTTAGGTGCCCTAGCGGCGATGGAGATGGAGGGGATACGATTGGAGGATGTTTAGACGCCATAGGCGCGGCACATTTCGACTGTGGGCGCGCGATCTGATTTTGATTGAGTTTGGCTTAGTGGCGTTTCTTATTTTGACACCGCTTCTTTCGTTGCGGGTTATACCGACTGAAAGCCCACGCGCCCGCCAATCCGTAAATTGCCAAACCCGCCAAGAAAACGATGCCCCCTGTGAGGGCGTGATCGTCTGGGTCGCGCGTGGGATCGGGTCGTTCATCGACGCCGATAGAGACGACATCAGCGCCATTTCTACTTTCGTCGTCGGCGTATTCACTTTCATTCTGGCCGTTTCTACCATTGGCCTGTGGAGAGAAACCGAACGCCTTGCCAAAGGTGCCGACGAACAATCCAAGAAACTTGAGAGGTCCATCGCCGCCGTCAACGCTCAATCGGAAGCGGCTAGGAAAGCTAATGAAATCAGCGATAAAGCGATCATAGCCGAGCAACGGCCTTGGATATCGGCAACCCCATCCGCTACTACAAACGCCGCTTGGAGCAATGGAACTTTCGTTGTCGGGATAGGGTTTTTGCTCAAAAATACGGGGCGCACCCCCGCGATACAGGTGCTCGTTTCCGCGCAACTGGCTATCACTGGATTTGAAAACCAGATCGCTCGACAAACGGCGCTGGTAAACGATGCCATTTCTCCATCTGTCATCGGATTGGGCCAAGGCATCGTTCTGTTCCCCGGAGATGAACAGACTATGGGAATTTCGGTCTCGGTCCCCGTCGAACGAGTTCAAAGATATGTTGAAGTAACGACCGCCGCGAAAAGCGGCTTGTCCAGTTCCTTGCCCCTTTCGTTGGTTGGATGCGTCACGTACCGAGCGACGATGGACGGTTCGGTCCATAAGACCGTTTTCCATCTGGGGGTTATGAAATGGCGTCCGCCCCCTGACCTGCCAATAATCATTGGAATCGATGAGGTAGTGTCCGTCCACCACGTCAATCTGACGTATTCCGTAAACGGCAACTATGCCGACTAAAAGGAACGCGGCCCACGCCGCCCGGAAGCGCACACCGCGCTCCTAACTCACAGGACTCCTCCCGGAGATAGGTGACGCCCCGTCAAATTCTTGGGGCGTTTGCGCCATAATATCGTGTTTTCCGCCTGATATTCCGCCTGTTCTTTCGCCTGATATCCGGCTGTTCTTCGCGTGAACGGACGCGCCGCACGCATAAGCCGCAATCCGCTCGTTCCGCACGCGATGAAATTCCCTCACAGCAGGGAATAACAGGGAA
>PLJH01000128.1 GCA_003139615.1 Alphaproteobacteria bacterium | reverse complement strand
GTTTCAGGGAAGATGCTCTAGCAGCCGTCAGCGCGCCTTCGTGGCCGCCGAAGCGGCTGCTTCGGTGGCGGCCCAGTTTGAAAGTCAGGTCGTAAAAATCGAATTTCCACATACGGTACCGGTCCGTGAATAGCCTAACGGAACAAGATGGTCGGTCACAAATGCCGTCGGAACCGTTTCGACGATGATGATAGGCAGGCATCGCTGGATTGTCTGGATGCCGCCCGCAAGGGCGGATGCCTCATATCCTTCGACGTCTAACTGAATGATGCCGACGTCCGCTGCCGCAGGAAGTGCCTCATCGATTTTCACAAGACTAATTGCATCGATGCCTTCATCATCGCGCGGCCGTGTGTCGTCGACAACGCGAGAAGCGCCTCCCAGCGCCTTCCCTTCTTTGCTGGCGATACGCATGAAAGCCTGCTTGCGTTCAGCGCCCAGCCCTGGCAAAAAATCGCCGAAGAACATACCAGCATGAACGATATCGCGGCCCACGACGTGGTTTCGCATAAAATTGATGGTATTCAACTCCCAGACCCTGCCGCGCAGTACATCTTGAGGTGCGGGGCGATGTTGGCTGGATTTTGGTACGCAATAGCGTCCGAAGCTGTTTTCGCACAAAGTACAATCAATTTTTGTAAGGACGCCGGTCATGCAATCTCCGCTGCTGCTTCCCAATCTTCCGATACTTTACCATATCCGACATCTGCCGAAAGCCAAGCTCGGCCGCCAACAGCTCGATCTCGATTTTTGCAAGCAAGCCTTGCAGTGTATCGAGGCACCACGTCGGCCGAGCAAGCAGACCGGCGTGACAACGTCTTCGCCAAAATCCAGGCGATGACGCGACTGCAAAGCACAGCCCGATAGACCGGTCACGCCAAAAGATGCAGTCAAGCCGCTCGTCAGAATGAGCAAAGGGGTTTATTGAAAGGCGCGGAAAGGTTTGATAGCGATTCTTAACCGCTCCCTGTAAAATGCTTCGCAAGGGAAGGACAGGCCAGTGAGTTCTCGCTTTTTGCTGCGGGTTGGTTTTTCGGTGCTGAGTGTCGCGCCAATTTTGTCCGGGGCCGCCTGGGCGGCCCCCCTTTCAGATGCGGCGGTATCGGACGTCTATGCGCAGGCGGTGGTCCGGCGCGCAGCCATATTGCAGTCCGAGGCTGGTAAGCCGTTTCCGAGCCCCGTGTGCGGCCAGTCGAACGAGACGTCTACGTGTTTTCTGGGAAAGCTCAATCATGCCTTGGCCTTATTGGCGTTAGGCCGTAGCACAGAGGAAATTGCCAGTGCCAATGCGGATATAGAGACCGCAATCGCAACGCTTCCAAGCGCTCCGAAGTTCAACATGGAAGAAGAGTCAGCAGACGCAGGGGAGGGCGGGCAGCCATTTCATTTCATGCGATCAGGCATTCTTTACCGCTTTATCCGCTATTTCGGGTCCGCAGGCAGCAAGGCGAAAAGCCGGCTCACTGCGGTGAATGAAAGCACAATCGACGCCGTCTTTTGGGACTGGGCGAATAGCGATTGCCGGCTGAGCGATACGGGAGCGACGCATATTTGGACTCCTTGGGGGAGCGAGAACCATGACGCACAACACGACGCAACATGTTGGGAAGCTGCAGATATTTTTCGTCAGAGGCCGGAATACGCCGGCCGAACCTACGAAGATCATTCCTCGCCAAGCGAACAATATGCGCACTGGACGGTGTATCTCGAGACGTATTTGAGGGAACGCGCGCGTTGGGGACTGGTGGAGTATTTCTCGCCGACTTACGCGCACTATACGCTCGAAAACATCTACACTTATGCCGACTTCAGCGACGACAGCAGGCTCCGGAATCTCGCTCATAATTTTCTGGAGCTGTGGTGGGCCGAGTGGGCGCAAGAGCAGGTGGACGGCGTATTCGGCGGTACGGCAACGCGTGTCTACGCGAAAACAATTCCCAATGGCTATGCGGGCCAGGGATTGGGATGGATGTATTTTGGCAAGGCCGGCAATGCGGACGACGGTCGTGGGCCGGGAATATTTCCCGAGACCATGAGCGGCTATGTTCCTGCGCCAGTCATTGCGGATATCGCGCTCGATACGGCGGGCCGCGGGTCATATGAGGTCGATGCCCGCGCGCCGGGGCTCGCGGTCGAGGCCGGCTGCCGCAATTTGGGCGGTATGGCGAGGGGCGCGCATCAGTGCTCTGTAAACCCCAGCGCAAATGTCATCCGACGCGTGGCCTACGTCACGCCTCAATATGTCCTGGGATCGGCGATAGTCGCCAAACTGCCGGCCCCACAGTGGTTCGCAGGCAGCTCCCAGGATCGCGAGGCGGGATTGGTTATGGCAGGCGCCGACCCGCGTGCTCGCATCATTGCCTTTCCCCTGGCGATAGCAGACGGCGGCAAACATTATAATGGTCTCTGGGCCGTTCAGAGCAAGGGGACGCAGATTGTTGAGGCTACGCGCGCGTCCTATGGCAAGAATGTGAGCGGGATGCGGGTCTGGTTCGGGGCGCCGCTTATCAAGGTCGAAAGCAACGGGTGGGTGTTTGTTCGCGGGGCGGCCTACGCGGCTGTGCGCCCCGCATTCGGCGGCTATCATTGGGATACTCAAGATCCCGGCTGGCTCGTCGCCGACAACGCAGCATCGCCGGTTATTGTCCAGGCCGCGAAGACGGATGACTATCCGAGCTTCGCCGTGTTCCAAACGGCGGTGCAGAATTCAGAACTCACTGTGAACGGCGGCAACGTCGAATTCGTCGGTCTCGATGGCGCGGGTCGCGTGGCGCTTGCGGATGGTGTGGGCCGCATCAACGGGACGGTTGTCGATATCGCTTTCGGCGCGAGTCTTCGAAGCCCATTCGTCAATCAGGCGTTGGGGAGCAGCCAAATTGCGATAGCAAAGGGCAGTCGGAAACTGATCCTGGATTTCTAATTCCTGGCTGGAAGACTGCGTGCCACACGGGACCGCTTTTCAGGCCGTCTCAGTCGCCGGCGGAGCGACCATGCGCAGCAGGAATTTCATGTTTTTCGCGATGGCAAAAAACGACTTATCGCGTCCGGCCAGCCCCTGCGAAAATTTTTCGGGTCTTTCGTCGAACAACCTCCGCAGTTCGGCATTCAGACTGTCCAGTTGAGCCTGGCCGTCGGGCGACAGCGTAATCGCTTTGGAACCGGACTCGGATGTTTGTCCGACAATCAGCCCGCGAGACTTGAGTTTGTCGACGATGCTTCTGACGCGCAGCGGCGCAATGCCGAGTAATTTGGTAAGTTGCGGGATGCTGGGCCGGCGTTTGGCCAGGACAGTGAGCACCAACCAATCGGCGACTGCGATCTGCGAATTCGTGAACGGTGCCAGGTTTGCCAGGCGCGAAAGAAACAAATTCATCTCCGCCACCAGGGCGGCAACATCCGCGATCTGCATCTCCTTGGGCGCCGGAGGGGCCGCCGTCTCGGAAGCGGCGGATTCATTGCTGTTTTCTTCTGACATAAGCGTTCGGTCCAGATTGGTTCGATATCCGGTTGTGCAAGGAACTGACCGGAACAGATTGGCATCTCGACTATCGAGGCAAGGTAAAATGTTAGCGGGTTGATGGACCCCCAGCAAGCCGGGGCCTTGAGAAGGTTCTCGGCACCCCGGCTATGACGTCGGCGCTTCGCCGTCGGACTTGCGCGGCGCAATCTTGTTCAGCATCAGATCGGCGACCACATTTCTCAGCCTTATATTCTCGGCTTCCAGCTCCGACAGTCGGCGCTCCGGGTCTGCGGCAGGGATCGCTTCGGGTTTCTGTGTGCTGATCGCCGATTCCAGGCGCTGTCGCAACAACGGGTTCTTGCGGGCCAGTCTGCGCAGGTCTTCATGCGACAGCAACATTACGCGCACGCTTGAGCGTGCTGTGACCGTTTGCGCGTAAGTGCACTGATGATTCAGAGCCTCGGGGCCGATAATCGCGCCCTCCTTCAACAGTACATCAGCATGGTCGCCGTCCACGCGCGCCGTTCCCGACACGATGAGAAAAAGCGCGTGCGCGGGCTCGCCCGCCAATGTGATCTGCCCGTGTTCGGGCACGATGTCGGCTTTGACGCATTCCATAAGGTCGCTCATCGCGGTCACGTCGAAGCCGTCGAACAGCGGCTGTTGTTTGAGCGTGCTCCAGGTGATGGCGAAGCGCCGGCGGTTGAGCCCGCTGACAAATCCCTGGGCAATGATGCCGATCGGCAAGGCGAACAGCAGCAGGCCGAGAACCTCGGTGACACCGGCGATGAATTTGCCGAGAGGCGTGATGGGTACGACGTCGCCGTATCCGACGGTGGTAAGGGTTGTGATCGCCCAATACATGGCATCGGGCAGGGTCCCCAAGACTTTGGGTTGCGCATCGCCTTCGGCCAGATGCATCACCTCGCCGGTGACGCACATGGTGGAGACGAGAAGGATGCCTGACGCGAAGAGTGCGGAGCGCTCTGCGTAGAGCACGCCAAGCAAAGCGGGCAGGGCGTGGGAATAGCGCGCCAGCTTGACCAGCCGGAAGAGGCGGAAAATGCGCAAGACGCGCAAATCGATCGGAAAAACAAAACTCAAATAGCTTGGTGCGAATGCGAGAAAATCCACAATCATCAGCGGCCTGAGCGCGAACGCGATACGCCCATTGATGGGGCCGCGTGCCGCGACACGCGGATCTTCTACCGAAGACCACATGCGAACGAGATACTCGATCGTATAGGCGCCGACCGAAAGCTTTTCGAAGTCGCTGAAGAAGACATGCCAACGGGAATAAATCGACGGGATGGTTTCGAGCGCAACCGCCACGACGTTTGCGATGATAAGCGCGATCAAAAGAGCCTGGGCGAGGCGTCCGAGGACGCTGGTCAATTCGCCTTCTTCGAGAAGCGTAAACGCAGCGGTGCGCAGATGAGATCGGCCTATACGAGATGTCTGCGCCGGCTCGTCGGGTTTAATGGTCTGATTCAATCAGCCCTCCAGGAACCGCCTGTAATCCAGCGCCCGGTAATCGCGATTTGGCCTACCGCTTTCGTGCTGAGATTGGAGATCGTCAATGTCATAGCAGCTATTGGGGCCCCCCAGACCCTCAGTATCGCATGTTTGGCGTCGGTCGCGCTATATCTTGCTGTCGTGGCCGAGCTGGGCAGGCACGAGAGCCCTTGGTCGGGGCAGCCGCCATTCAAATGGGGCCGATATCGAGGCCGAACTGTGAAATAAAATTCATTACTGTGTACACGCTTGACGGTTTGGCGGCCCGATCGGCATTAACGCGACGGTGAACTCGGGCGTTCGGAGTGTCCGAAACATCATCGGAATCGATAAGGACTCCCGATTTAACAGGAAGCGAAGCGAGCGCGTTTTGAGTGGCACGCGTCGGTATGCGAGGCGGGCGAACGATTGAGATGTGGTCGAACAAGGGCCGGCTTCGACTGCCGCCATTGGCAGTCGAAGCCGCATCGAAAGCAAGACACAAACTTCGCTCGCATGGCTTGCGATTTTCAAACGGCACCCTTGTAGTCGACCTCGAGCGTCTGGCATGACGCGTCCCCCGCGGCTGTCGACGTTGTTGCTTTGAGTTGCACGTTGATTGTCGAAGTCTCAATGATCGTGCAGGTTCCCGAATATCCCAGCGGACACTGCACACCGGCCGCGTCGACGTATTCTGCCCCGTATGACTGCGCGGAAGCGCCGGTCCTCACGACCCACATTTTAAATATCCACGCGCTATGCGCGGTGGTCGTGGCCGTGACGGACTGCCCCCCGAAGTTCAGGGTGACGGACTTCGAGTGCGTGTTTGCGAAGGTTCCGCTTGCGACGATTTCGATCGTGCCGGATGTGAAGAAATTGGCTGGAATGGTGACGCTTTGAAGAACCTGGGCGGTCGTTCCCGTGGTCGATTCGTTCGTTCCCTCCTGGCCTACGGCGCCGCTCGCGCCGGTGATCGAAACCGTGTCGCCGTCGTTGTTGACGATTGCGAGAGAGCCCGCATTGTCGAGAGTGAATGTGGCCGTGTTGCCGGTCGAAACGTCTTCAATCAGGATGGCGGGCGAGTTTGAAGTCGTCGCAATATTCACTCCGGCAGGCTGAACCGTTGATGTTCTATTGATAAAATTCTGCAGCGTGCCGAGAGAGTCCGTATCTCCGCCGCTCGTAGGCGTGACGAAGCAGCCGGCCACCATGCCGGAATCGAAATGGACGCCTTCGGCATATCGCGGGAGCAGCGCGAAACCCTGCACGACCGGCAGGTCAACGGCCGTCGAATTGCCGAGATTGAGTTCCAGATAATTCGGGCCGGACGGGAGCCACGCGCCGATGCTGAAGGTGACGCTCGAGGGCGAGGAGACGTCGTAGTAGGACGTCACTGTCGCAAGCGTGAACTGCGTTCCGTTGACGATACTCGCAATCTGGGTTTGCGGGGGGATGTTCTGCGCGTAGCAGTAATTGCCGGCGGCGAGACCGCTGGTCGAAGGGCAGGTGACGGTGGTTACGTCGCCGGTCGTGGCGGTCGTGCAGCTGAAGCTGACATAGGTGTTGGTGTCCTGCGCAATGACGCCGCTCGATGCGGTCTCCATGTTCTTCAGATTGTTGTGGCGCGACAGGCCGTTTCCGGATGGGTTGAGATCCTGAAAGACGATGCCGGTGCCGAGGTTGGCGGCATTGATGGTATCGCCCGACGACGCCGTTCCGGTCGCATTCGCGCTCATCGTGATTTGCGAAAGGCCGGCGTCGAACGCGGTGATATAGACGCCGGTCGGCAGATTTCCCGGAGTAGTCTGGTCCGTCAGATATTGATTCTTACCCACGCTTGGAAACGGTGTCGACGTGACAGCCAGTGTACTGGAACCGGAGGTGAACGTGGCCGTGAACGTGCTTGGCGAGGGATTGAAGAAAAAGCCGTTCTGGATGCCGTTGGTGTCGCAATTGCCGAGATACAGCCCGTCGCCGTTCCGGATGTCGAACCGCAGACCGTCGATATAGTTGAGCGATGGATCGTAGCCTTCGCTCGCCGCGCCATCGAGCTTGAAGCAGCCGGCCGCCTGGATATCGAACAGCATTGAACCGGTGTAGGACAACGTGCCGCCACCGCCGCTCTGATCGAAATTGATATTGCAGATTCGATTGCGCTGGCTGTTGGCCGAGCCATATGTCGCGCTTGCGAGACAGTCGATCCACCAGCCCCATTCGATCGCGTTGACAATGCTGAGGTCGAGGAAATCCATGCTGTAAATGGAGGTCGTCCTGAGACCGTAATCCGCAATGCCGTTGCCGTCGATCGTGCACGCGGACATTCCCCCCGATGTGACCTGCGCGGTGGCGGATGAGTTGGAGCCCCACCAAAATACAGGACCCGGATCCATGCTGCCTGCCGTGCGCTGAAAAGTCGTTGCACCGATACCGCTGCCGACGATGAACAGGCCGTTCACGTTCCGGCAATCGACCACATCCTGGAACCTGCAGATTCCCCCCGGGCAAATCAGGATCAGGCCGCCATTCGTCACGCATGTCGAGATGACGGTGACCATCGCGGCGTCGCTATTCGTCGCGCCGGTGAAATCGAGACCGGCTTCCGCTGCATTCATGATTGGTGGGAGGATCTGGGTCATTGTCTTGAACCTCGGTTAGGTTACGCCCGACGACAAAACTGTAACTCCGTACACTTACGGTTGTATAGCAATTTTTATAAATTTAAGGTTGTGGCCATGCCCCGTTCAAGGTCGCCGCCGAATCGTCGGCACCGTAAGCCGATGAATGAAACGACTCAGGCGTATGCAAAAAAAGAATAGCGTCAGCGTCATGCACTCTACGTTGACCAATCGCACTGGCTGCAGGTCGCTATTGGCGTCCTCGCCGTCGATGCGCGAGTCTTCGACCGACGACCACATCGTATGATGTATTCGACCGTGTAGCCGCCGACCGAGAATTTCTCGAAGTCACCAAAGAAGACGTGCCATCGCGCGCAGATCGAGGGTATGGTTTCGAGAGCGACTGCCACGACATTGGCGATGATGAGCGAGATCAGCATAATCTGCGCCAGGCGCCCGACGACGCTGGTCAATTTGCCTTCTTCGAGAAGCGTAAAGACCGAGGCGCGCAGATGAAACGGGCGCACGTTCGGTGCCTTCGCCAGTGCATCGGGCGAAGGCGGCCTGGCTCAATCTGTCCCTCCGGGATTCGCCATCAACCCTGCGCCCGGCAGTCAATCAGGCAGTGTCCCGCTTTCCGGCTGAGATTGAAGATCGTCAATGTCACGGTAGCGATTGGGTCCCCAAGGCCCTCACTATCGCATGTTTGGCGTCGGTCGCGCTATATCTCGGTGTCTCGGCCCGGCTTGGCATTCACGGGTCTGTTCGTCGCGGGCAGCTGCCGCTCATAAAAAACTCATTTGTACATAGGGTCTGAACTGTGAAATAAAGTTCATTGGAACGGGCGTGCTTGACACTGCCGGAGCACGGTCGGCAAGAGCGAGACAGGGGCTGATTTGAAGCGCGCGAATATTCGTCAGGGGGCGTTGTCATGGCCGCCGGTCGAACCGGGGCGAGCGCTGCATTGGGGGCTCAATCGACACGTCCTGCGCGATGCTGTCGACTTTCAGTTGCGCCAGCGACTTGGGGCTTTCGCGGCGGCAGGGAAATTGTCATTATCGATGTAGGCGCTCGATTTGGAACGGAAACCAAGCGAGAGCTTATTGAGTTGCGGGGATAAAAGTGCGAGGTGAGCGGATGGTTGAGAACGGGTCGAAGGCAAGTCGAGTCCGTGAACTCGCTGCCTCCATCGCAAGCCGAAGCCGTATCAAGAACCCAAATTCCGATACTGTTCGTATCAATGGCGAGCGGCTGGCTCGGGTTTTGGCGACGGAAATCGAAAAGGCGTTCGGCAGCAACCCCAAAATTGCAATTTTGGATTTTGGCGCAGCGGCGGGTCGCGTGAGCATTCCCCTGGCGAATCTGCTTCCGCGCTCCCGAGTGACCGCGACCGACGTCGATGCCGAGGCCGTCGAATTCCTGCAATTGACGGCGCCTGAAAATTTGAAAAGCGAGCTTAATGGCTTTTTGCCCCCGCTGAAATTGGCAGCCGGGACGTTCGACTGCGTGTTTGCGATTTCCGTCTGGTCGCATTTTGCGGATACTCTTTCGATGAAATGGCTGGAAGAGATGAAGCGGATTACGCGTCCGGGCGCGTTGTTGCTGATTTCGACACAGGGAAACACCTGTCTCCAGCATCTCCAGAAGACCAAACCAGCATGGGCCAAGGTGACCGGAGAACAATATCTGAAGGACAGGTATTTATACCGCGACTATCCGGGTGCCGCCGCGGAGGACGCCAATTGGCCGGGAATTACAAAAGAGAGCAGTTGGGGCATCACTGTCATGCACCCCGATTACATCAAGGAAAAATGGGGAGCGTTGTTTGAAACTCTGGAAGTTCGCGAACGAGGAACCGTCGGCAAGCAAGATCTGGTGATCATGCGACGTCCGGTGTGAATCCCTGCGAGTCATACACCGAGGCCATCGGTATCGATAAAACTTGCATTACGCCGTTCGCGTTTCACCTGTCGTAAGAGACCTTCGATCCGCGTCCTATTCGCACTCCAAAGATGCGCGGAGATTTCGATCGCGCGATCGACCGTGAGGCCTGGATCGCCTGCCGGTTCCTTGACGCTCTCCCTGGGACCGAACAGAAAATCGTCGGAATCGTTCCTCGTGGCGCCCGCAAAATATTCAAGAGCAATTTTTTTATTGGATTCTCTGAAGGTTCTCATGAACCCATCCAGCTTCTCTTGATCCAAAGTCACACGGGAACCGGTCGAAATTTCGCTCAACATCTCGACTATTCGCCCCCTCCTGCTCCCGGGGTCGGAAGCCGACGGACGATAATATTGGTTGAATATCCTGAGAAACTCGACGCACACGGCGTCCAGGCTTTCATTCATTCGTTCCGGCCGCTTGAACGGCAGCGACTTATCAATCTCTGCAAGGCCAAGAAAGTCGTCGATGATGTCGCCGGATTTCAGCGAATCTCTCTCATACTTGCGACAGACAATTTGCGCACGGCCAAAAAACCGAGCCCAGCGCGAAAGCAGCTCCCAATGATCGAAAAACGCGACGGCATCGGGGGACGACGGTATCTCTAACGGCGTGGTGCCGCCTGCCTTCACGCCGGTGGAATAACGACTCAGGAGATATTCGTCCTGCCGTCTTATGTAGACCACGATCTTGATATCGGAAAATATGGGTGACAGGAAATCCCGCAAACCTTGCACTGCTTCGTCGGTCAGAAGGCGTGTCGAGCAATATTCCGATGACATGATGACCTTATCGGGCCTCCTGTCCGACCGGCCGTTCAACTCCTCGGTCAAGGCATCCTTCAGCTCCCTACGGAAAGACCCAAGGTTTTTTATCGTTTGCGCCGCACGCAACGTATGTGCATGACTACTTGCCAGATCTTCCTGCGGTATCAGGCTAAGAAGCGCGTGGCTCTTGCCGTCGCCTGCTGAGAGCGGATACAGGATACCTTCCCGCTGCAAAATCATCCGGTTTGCGGCAAGAAACTCTTGAAGGGAAGTCGTACCGGTTTTTGCCGTACCGATATGTAAAATCAGATACATGATGCTATCGGATTCATTTAGAGCAACCTATGCGGCTGCGTGTCGAGCCGTCATGAACCAACTGGAAACAGTCGCCCCCTTGGCTATCGACGGCGCCGACACGAATTTCCCAATCGCGTCACAGCGAACATATGGCTCGTTGCCGACATTAAGCGGCTAATCGGCATCCTCCGCAGCGGTTCCCTTACCACCCCCCTTACCAGCTCCCTTACCCACTTTTTTCACTTGCGGCTTGAAACGGATCCTGAACTTGCCGTCTTCTTTGGCAGCCGTTCGCGTGAACATTCCGAGCCCTTGCACGCGCGTGCGACCGCCCTTTTCGACCGCTTCCCCCACGGCTATCATTGTCGCCCTCATTACCCTTTTGACGACCTTTTCACTGACTTTGCATTTTTGGCCCACAACCTTTGACAACTCATCGAGTTTTAAAAGGGCAGGCCTCGTCTCCGAACCTTTTCTTTCCTTCACCATGGCATCCTCGTCCGCTCCAAACTTAACGTTCTTTGATCTGCGCCACATTATCAATACCCCTCAAGGGCGGCAATGGGACGCCATCCTTTTGATCCGACGCGATGAAGGAGCGACCTAAGCCTTATCCGGATGCCGGTTAAGGGCTCGCCGACATCACGCCGGGAATCGAGAACCGTCTGGAGCCATCGCACGGAGTGGCGGCAAGGAAGACATGAATGGGTAGCTCGGGCCGCCTGCCAACCGGGAATCGGCGGCAGCCAGCGCCCCAGCACTTTGCCGTCGCTTTCGGGAAACTCTCCGGCGCGTCTTCCGCCCCGAATTTGCAGATGGACGAGGCACGGAATATGTGCCGGAGCTCAGCGGCGGCGCAAAAGGTTCTCTTCAACCTGGAGAGGTTTCACGGTTGGATGTTGACGAGAACTCGTATATCTCTGGACGCAGCTGCCATAGGCCGTTACTATCTTTTGATCTTGTAGGAGACCTGCCATGAAGAGTTCTGAACCGTCGAACCAAGCCATTGGCGGACTGAAGCTTCCCGAATTAGCGAAAATTGTCAGTACACAGATCAAAGTCGATGAAATGTCGGTGCGAAAAACCCTGAAAGCCGCGATGGCCATTTTGAAAGAACAGATTGAATCGGGCGAGCGCACCCGCGTTGCCGGATTGGGCGTGTTCAGCCATACGGTCGGCAAGGACGGCGGAGCAGCCAGGATTCGGTTCACTCCGGCAGAGGCTAAGCCCGCCGCAGACGATGAATCTTAGTCGGCTCCGGAATGCCGGGTAACTGACGCGTCGTTCACCGGCGTGTCCTTTTGGTTTGACCAGTCTCAAAACGCCGGGAAACGCTGGAAGCGCGCGCAGATTTGTGCCTGAGTTCCAGCGGAACTTTCAGTGGGACAGCAAATACTCCTTTTCTCGGCCGGGAGACCGGGACGCGTCCAATTGCGCCGGCTTCGGTTTTTCGGCGTCTCGATCTCGCTGTGCAGGAATCGGCACGTCAACGATCGCGGGAGCGTCCCTGGCGGTGAACAGCACGCCTTCGAGCGCGACCGCGTGGTGAAATGCGTTGGCCGGGCGGGAGACGGGGCATGCTTGCCCCATCACCCATTCACCACTCGGTCCACCTTGGAAAGGTCTGTGGGCCATTGGATGCTGAAGCCGCAACTGGAGTCCAGTGTCTTGGGCCAAATGATCAGAGTTTCAAACAGGGGAAGGCCATTGTGCTGGCGCAGCGCTGCGATGGTCGAGAATACGGCTTGATCGTCATAAGCGGTTTCCAGAACGGAGAGCCCCCATCCGGTGCTTTGCGCCACGCTTTCGCCGTACGTCAGGACATCCTTCACGACTTGTTCGTCCGAGACGTAAATGTGCAAGTCAAGTGTGTGCGGACGGATTCCGGCGGACCGATAAAGGGCAACGATGCTGTCCAGGCCGTTCTTCGCGCGTTTGAGCGAGTGGCCGTGGCAACTCACGAAGGAATGGTCGTCTCCGTATACTTTGGCGTATTCCTTGACCATGTACGTCACGAACTGCTGCATGTCGGCCTGCACTTCGGGAGATCCCCCGCCGCCCGGGCAACTTTCGCCCGCAAGATCGAAATAAACCGACGTTCCAGCCGAGCTGCCGAGCCGTGCCGCATCGATAACCTGCTTACGAAGGTTCCAGTCGCCGGCAAGGTGGCTGCCATTGAAACAGCCGGTCTGACCACTCTTCGGGCATTTCGGGCTGGTAGAGCCTTGGTTCCCGAAGACGATGTAGACCTTCGAATACCCCAATGACGCCGCCTTCTTGGTGATTCCGGAGATGTTGTTCAGCAACACCGGCGGAACATTCGCCTCGTTCGAAAAGAGGCCGAGATGAACTCGCGGTCCGCTCGTGGCGCTGAGGTCGCTTCCACCGATCCATACCAGGAGGCGTAGAGCGTCGGCACTTGCTCGCATCGCCTTCAACGTTGCATCGACCTGTGCACGAACCGACGGTTGATCGTAATGAAACACAATACTATCGGCCGCATCAACGGAAGGTACCTTTCGCCGGCCTTGCCTTCCTGCATCGCTACTGTCTTCCGATCCGCCCGGCTGTGCGCCAGGGCAGTTCACACGCGTGTGGGTGTAGGTATAGCCAATGGAGACATGTCGGGCTTGGGCCGACGAAGGCGCCGCGCCTCCGCTCGTCAAAATTGCGAATCCGGCGATCACCGCCGCGCGCGCCAGAGCCGCTGCGCCTCCATTCCGCTGCCGCATCTTCGGCGCGGAATCTGATCCTTCAAAGCCGCCGGACAAGGCCTCGGCCATAAAATCCTTCTCCACGTGTCAACCTCGCAATATCCGGTATCGGCAGCAGTCTCTGCTGGAGAAACCGTAAATGGTGTAGCTGTTGCAGATATACACTCTTGCCCTTTGGGAGAGTGCCGCAGAGAAATGGGCGGCGCAAGGCACAAGCACGCCACGTCTCCCAACGCCCTTTGGTTCCTCCAGCAAGCTCTGCGTTCCGTATTGGGCTCAAAGTTTCGGACTGAAGTCGCCGGCCCAAATGACCGCAATCCGAATCGCGGCGCGTCAGGTTTCATCGTTCGGAATGAGTCAGGCGCGTGCCGGAGCTTTCGAGCGGCCGCCGAGGAGGTTGCAACTTGTCTGCAAAATATCAGGGTTGTCGCGGCAGTCGGGGGCATTGTAAGGTGCCGTTTCCGCTCAATTTCAGGACGGACGCATTTCGTGCTGCGGTTTTTCCATCTCGTGCGATTGCAGGACTTGAATGCGGCGTCTTTGGGCGCCTCCCGTCAATCGGTTAGTCGTATGGCGCATCCAACTGCCTCAACGACCCTCGAGTAGTTGACGGCACGACAGCGGAATGCGCGCAGAAGACTGAACTGAAGGAGACGCGGGATTTGCCAGACAAGATTGTCCTACACATTGGATCGCACAAGACCGGAACAACCGCGATCCAGAAAACCCTGCTCGAAAATCGGGAATCGCTGAAGGCGTCAGGCATCTTCTATCCCGACATCGGCTTCTTCTATTTCGGGCATCACCATATGGTGGAAGCCCTGCGCAGCGAAGATGGCGATCGGTTTGCGGCGATGGCCGAGGAAATCAACGCTCTCGACGGCACGGTTGTGATTTCGAGCGAGAATTTCAGCTCATGCCCTGCCGATGCCGTGAACACGCTCGCGCGATTGCTTAAGGCCGGTTCCATCGAAATCGTCTACTATCAGAGGAATGTCCTCGAGCTGATTTACTTGTGGTGGCTCGAGCTCGTAAAGCACGGCAACAAGGATATATTGCTGCGCTTTTATGCCGACAGCCTGACGCGTCCGGGCCGCCAGCATCTGCTAAATCCAAAAACCATTCTCGATCGCTGGGGGGACGCATTCGGCGAAGACGCCGTAAAGATATTTCTGTACGATGGCATTTCCGACACCGTAAGCCATTTTATGAAAATGGTGCTGGGGCTTGAAGAGTTCGAAAGCGAACCGGAATCCAGATATATCAACAAATCCTACGATACGGCGTCGGTAGAGTTGATCCGTTTTTTCAACGCGGCAGGTTTGGGTGGGTTGGCGTTGGTGCGCGAGAACGCCGAAGGGAGGCAATTTCTTGAGCGCATCAGAAGGCTTTCCGCGCCCTACATATCGATCCTACCTGTCGATTTCGATTGCTTGCCCTTCAAGCGCATTGAAGCGGAACTGCACAAGGCCTGGCTGAAGAGAATTCAAAATCACAACGGTTCCAAGCAGTTGTTTGCAACGCGCAGCGTGGAAATCCGATATGTGGATCCGGCTTTTTGGTATTCCGAGTACGAATTTACCCGGGAAGTTCTGGGGTTCGTCAAATCGCTGGGCGTACAATAGGATGCCTGCGCTGAAGCGATGGAGACGGATTTCGCTGCATCACGGCGCGAAGCGCCTCTGCGAAGGGTTCCTGGCTAACTGACAGGCGAAGCTTGCTGGGCCGGCAGTATCAACCGCCTGTCCAGGATATCGCGATATTCCGCGAACGGAGCGTTCAGCGCCACATATTGGCGCTTCGACGACGTCAGACCATCGCCTCGGTTCGCGTCCAGCTGATCCGACTTTTCGATCAATTTCCGATATTGGGTCTGCACTTCGGACGCGACGTCCAGATCCAGCCTGTCGAATAGCGGCCGTAGATCGGCGGTCTGCAGGAATAGGTCTTCGTAACTGATGACATGAACACGGATTTTTCTATCCTTGTTCGCCGTGAACTCGAGCGTACGCTCGATGGACTGCCGCCATTCGGCGACCGCCTGCTTGTAATCTTTGTCCTTGCTCCAGGTGCCGAGATCCGCGCGCTTTTGATAGGATGCCGCAACGTCAATGATATTGCGGACGATAAATATGATATTCGCGCCCGGCATCGTCGTCTCGATGTCCTCGTACCTCGAAAACAGGAGCGGAATTTTATCGCCGACCCATTCGGCCCGGTCGAATCGCTTGAACGCCGTTTCGTAGTAGCGACTGAACTCGACCAGATTCTTGTAAAACGTCTCCTTCGGCTGCAGGTCGAAGAACTTCTGCTTTTCGTACAACTCCGGCGTCAGCTTGTTTTTCTGATGCGCGAACAGGACATAACGCTCGACCCCCAGAACAATTCTCGGATGCGCAACCATCAGCCGCCAGAGCGCAGTCGTCCCGGAACGCGGGCACCCGCAAACAAAAAGAAACTTCTTGTCCATCTACCAAGCTCTCGGTTTCGACCGCCGTCGCTTCACATTCCCGAAAAGCGCCCGTTCGGGAATATTACCCGGATGACGGCCTGCGTCCATCGACGGAACGGTCAGCTCCCGTAACGCTGCGGACGCGTGTGTTGATAAACGAGAGCCCAATCCCTCCGACCGTAGACGTCGACTTTCGCGAGCGCCTCCTGGAACGCTTCCACCGCCGCAGCAAACGAATATCTCGTTTGGGCGAAGTTCAGCGCGCTCGAGCCGATCCGGTCCCACAACTTCTTGTCGGTGTACAGGGACACGACCGCGTCCGCCCATTCCTGCGCGCTCTTGGCCACCAGGCAATCGTTTCCGCTGGTCAGGCCGGAACCTTCTACCGCAACAGGAGAAAGAACCGAAGGAACGCCGCGCGAGATGGCTTCCAGCACTTTGCCCTTCAGCCCGGCGCCGGCCAGGAGCGGTGCCACAAATATTCTGTTGGACGCGAAGGCATCGTCCAGATCCGGCAAATAGCCCAGAATTTGCACGGAATCCGACTCGAGCTCCTTGATGGATTCCGGCGCGCCGCTGCCCACGACATTGAAGCGGACGTCCGGTACGCGCTCGCGAACCAGCGGCAGCACGTCCTTGACGAAGAATTTGACGGCCTGCTCGTTCGGGGGATGGCCGAAACCGCCCAGGAACAGGATGTCCTTCGTCTTCTCGAACGAGCGCGAAAGCTTCTTGGTCTCCACGATCCAGGGCATTTTTGCCGTAGTCGCGCCTGTGCTGATGTGGCTCTCGAGAACCGCAAGTTCGACGTCGGAATAGCTGAACGTCAGGTCGCTGGAGCGCACGACGGCCAGTTCGGCGTCGCGTGTCGCTTCGGCTCGTTCGATCGAATAGTTCGCGTTGCCGCTTGCCGCCTCGCGAAGTTCGCGCAGGAAATGGAGATCGGCGACATTCAGGATCACTTTGGTATTGGGCGCGACCGATCGGATCAGGGGAATGACCTGCTCTCCGATCTTGTACCGCGTCACGTAAACGACATCGTACTCCTTGGCGTTCTGCGCGATATATCCGGCGAAATCCATCACGAAAGGCGCATAGAGGCATTCCACGCCGATGCGCTGAAGCGCCAGGGTGTGGCGGTCCATCCATGCCAGGTTCCGCGGCAGAAACGTCACTTTTGCGCCCTGGCTCTGGAACAGCCTGATTTCCTGGAAGGCCGCGTAACTGCCGGCGTCGTTGTCGACGAACGGAACGTGCTGGTCGACAAAGAGAACCCGAAACGCGACGTTTCGGTCCTTTTCGCGGTCGGGGCGCACGCCATCCGCGCCGTGATTGCCATAGCCCTGAGTCCATTTGCGCTTGAACTTCGGCCGATTCACTTCCTGAAAGCGCTTCATGCCGGACGCCACGCTCGTTCCGGCCGATTGGCCTTCGTAATGGTAGACGGTCGATGTGGGGACATAGACCACATAGCGGCCCGCCGCCCGCACCTTCATCGCAAGGTCGGTATCCTCGAAATAGGCCGGGGCAAATTCCGGACTGAAGCCGCCCAAAGTTTTCCAAAGCTCCATCGGGAGCATGATCGCCGCACCCGACACGTAATCGGTCTGGCGCAGATAGTTGAAGGCAGGATCGGCGGCGTTGGCGTTTCGTCCCACGTTCCAGGGATTGCCGGAATTCCAGACGATGCCTCCGGCTTCCTGCAAATGCCCGTCGGGATAGAGAAGTTTCGAGCCCGCCAGTCCGACATTGTCGAAATTGCGAAACACCGACAGCAACTCGTCGAGCCAGCGCGCGGTGACTTCGGTGTCGTTGTTGAGCATCATCACGAATTCGCCGCGCGCAACGGCGGCGCCGTCGTTGCAGGAATTGACGAAACCGAGCGCCGTCTTGTGGCGAATGACTTTAATTCCCTGGACGAAATCGTCGATGTCGACGGTTTCATCGGACGATCCGTCGTCCACGACGATGACTTCGAACGTCGTCTCGTTAAACGCAAACTGCAGCGCGCAGAGGCAGAAATACGTGATTTCGAACTTGTTGTGCACCGGAATGACCACCGACACGGTCGGCTTCGCGATTTCGGAAAACGTGAGACGCGGATAGGTCTTGCGCTTCCGGAATCCTCCAAGCAGTTCGTCGTAAACCGGTGGAATTCGCACGGACGGATCCACCTGTATCTTCTCGAACCACGCCCGGAACGAGCGCAAATGGTGGCGGGCGGCAGGCGCCAGCGTTCCGTCGAGGGGAGCACCGGCATAGACCTGCACCGCGTCCCACGGCGTGATTTGCATCGGCAGGATTTCATAAGCGCTGGCAAGCGACAGCAGCTGCGGAAGCAGACGAAGTTCGACTTGATGCGCCGCGCCGTCCAGATGCTTGCTGCTCAGAAAGATGACGCCCCCAAAATTCTGCCCGTCCGGTTCCACGAGGCTGGACCCGCTGAGAACGCCGTCGACGAATACGCCGATATTCAGCGGATCGGCGATATAGGCCAGGGCTCGGCCGCTGAATTCGACCCGGCTGGCGTCCACGGACAGCTTCAGGATTTCCAATTCGCTTTTGTTGCTCACGACGATATTGGGAACGGTCGTCGATTCGCCGTCGAATTCGATGCACAGATCGACCTTCGCAATGTCGTCCTCGAAAATCTCGGCAGGCGCCTTCAGTCGGACCTGAGCCACTTCCAGCCGGCTTCCTGCGCGCACTTGTTCGAGAAACTTCAAGGGCAACGAGATGGGTTCCGCAGTCGAAGACGTCCGGACATCCCTGAGGGAGGGACGGGCGAAAAACAGATAGCTGCTCTTCTTTTGGTCCGTCGGACCCTTGTCGAATTGCACGCAGAGAGACCGCGCGTTGGCCGGCGCGATGAATTGCAGCACGATGCGATCGTAATCGGATGCGGCGGGTCCGCCGTTGAATCCGCGAGCCACCTTGCGCGTGGGCCCCTCGATGGTCTCGCCGGTGGCGGTCTTGAACGACAGGCGAAGGGTAGCCGCACATCGATGTGTCGCCGCAAGGATGTCGAACTGGTATCGGGTAAGGGCGCCAACCGGTATGTCGCCTTTGTCGATGGGGTCCCGAAAGGTTACGGTTGCGCTTCCGTCGGCCTGACCGGCGGGCATTTCCGAGACGACATAGTACGTATCGCCCTGATCCAGCATCAGGTCGGGCCTGAGGTTCTTTCCCAGACGCGCGTTGCCCGACGTCAGAATCCAGGGCTCGTGTTCCCGCTCCCCGCCGATCAAATTCACATCGTGCAGTTTGGCCGGCTTGAATTCGCCCGGCTTGATGATATGCGCGTTGCCGAACCGGTCGCGGAGCGAAAACACCGGCTTGTCGCCGGCCCCGGCTACAAACGACAAAGAAATTCCACCTGTTTCGCTGGTGTATTCGACGACGCGGGTCGCGCTTTGCACGGGTTTCGGTTTGTGGGGTGTTGCCGGGGGCGAGTCGATTTGATCGGCGGTGGCAGTCGAGTCGCCCGACGCTTCGGGAGCCTGAATTGTCGTCGCAGCGTCGGCGCGTCCCTCATTGAGTTCCACGATGGTGATCGTCTGGATCGCCGACGCAGGTTCGGGCACAGTCAACACCGCATCCGGGCCTTCGATTTTTACGTTTTTTGAACTGCTCACTTTCGCCCCTTCATTTCATATGGCTTTTATCGAACTTTTACTGGATTTCCGCCGCCGGCATTGTCGCACGACAATTGCGATTTTGGCACGACGCGTGTTGCCGCTTCACTATTCCAGGTCCAGTGCCTTCTTGGAACGCGAACCCCACGCTCGGCGGAACGGCTGGACCCGGATAACTCCCGAATTCTGTGCAGATTGCCGGGCCAGTATCTTATGAATACGCGCCCGCTGGCAACATCGCTGCCGAAAGCGGGACCCGACACGGGCAGTGCCCGCGTTAACGATTGCCCCAGCAGGCTAAAGCGGCTCAAGCCGGATCGGTAGGGACTCGAATTAATACTGATCCCGCGAATTCCGCAGCCGCGCCTCGCCGGCGGGACTCATGGCATAATCCCGGAGCAGCCGGTCGATGAGGACCTTGGCCACCAATCGCGCCAGCGCGACTCCGACGCAGGCATGCGCGCCGGCGCCGAAGGCGAGATTGGGTGGTCCGCTCCTGGTCGGTTCGAATTGTCCGGGATTGGGATAGGCGTCCGGGTCGTAATGCGCGCTTTCGACATCGAAAATCAGGAACGCATCTCGCGGGATCTCCACCCCGGATAGCGTTATGTCTCGCACTGTCCCGTGGCCGTAAATGCGTATTGCCGGCGGCCTGCAACGCAGTGTTTCGTTGACGAAACCATTCACCTCTTCGGTCGCCGCCGAATTTGGTTGTCAGGAGATGGACGGCGCGGCCGTACTTTTTTCCGGAGCGAACAGATCGCGTAGCCCGCGTCAGGCCTGGTTTCATATTCCGCGAGAAACCGTCAAGAACGAATCAGTTGCCACCGTCGCCACCCGACGAGCCATCCTTCTTGCTCTTTTTGTCCGTCTGACCCGTTTTGACGTCCGTCTTCGAGAGCACCTCGTTGACGGCGCTCAAAAGCTCGACGACTTCGCCATAGTCCCATTGAAAAAACAGCGCATCGTCGATACCGACAGGTTCGGCGAGCAGCCAATCCTTGTCCATCGACAAGACATCGGCGAGATATTCCGCCTCCTTCCCGAAGGCCGGCTTCATCCGCCGCAGAACGCTGTCCGGAAGATAAAATTTGGGACCCTTAAGCTTGAGAAGAATGCTGCGCAACCGCCGCGCACGGTCCGGGTTTTCGCCGTTCGTTATCGCGTTCAGCGCGAGAAGAGCTTTGGCGGCAACGAGGCTGATGGATGCGTTGAGAGCAGCGCTCTCGGAATCCTGTCTGGCAGCCACATGAATCCCAAGAGACCCGAGGACCTTCTGAAGTTGGGCCACCATGTCCGCGTCGTATTGCTCGACGACGACGCGTTCGGCCCCGAATTGTTCGGCCCATGCCGTCAGGCGACGGTATTCGATGTGAACCTTTCTGTGGAAACGGATGTCGAAGTCGCCGATCGCCAGCGTCGACCGGCACAGCTGTTGGGTGGCCGTCTTCAGAAACTCCGCCGGCGGACGAATCCAGCATAGAATGAGAGCCTGAACCTGGCGCTCTTGGAGACGGGCCGCCAGGTTGCGCACATCGTCGATTCCAAAGGTCCATAAGGCCTCGGCCGAAACGCAACCGACACGATCGCCAAGTCCGGACAGGAACTCATCGAATGACTTCCGAAAGGCGTCGGAGTCCTCCTGGCGCGAACGCTCCCCGCGCTGGAACCACATCGTTGCCTTGGCCAGGCGTTTCGCGCTCGCGAAAGCCGTGAAAATTGCTTCGGAATGGTTCTCGGCGATGGACCAATAGTCCAGACCCGCGCGCAAAGCCGCGTCCCGATTGATCGACAACCAGTGTTGCAGCGAGGTGGTGCCGGTCTTCGGCATGCCGATATGCAGGATGAGCTTCGGACCGGTGCCAGCGAATGCGGCGGAAGCTGCGCCGCGCGGACTCCTGTCGGGATTGTCGTTTTTTTCGGAGGCGGGCAATTGCGAACGCCCGAATTCCATGCTCGGGCGGCGCAGTGTCGAACGCGTGTGCTGGAAAATCGTGTGTCCGCTAATTCCCGACCAAGCCTCTGTGGGTATGGACGCTGTCTTGAGTTCTTCCGCGCTGAACAGTTCGAGAGGCTCGATATGATGTTTCTCGCTCGTACCCCAAACGCGGTCGAGCATTTCGGCCAGGCTTCGCCGTCCGAACTCCTTTATTCGTTCGGCAAGCGGCAGATCGTCCGACAGGAATTCGTGCGTCTCCTCGCCTCGGACAGGCACGGAAAAATAGTGCTGTCCGCCGGGCGCCAGAATGCGTTCGAACTCCTGCAACACGGATTCGATGTCGCAGCGCACGTGTTCCAGAACGTGGTTGTGAACGATCAGGTCGAAGCTGCAGCTGGGAATCTTCACGAGGTCGCAGGTAAGATCTAGCGGCCTCAAGGTCGTGAACTTGCTGGAGTATCGGGTCGGGTCGCTGTCGCAGGCGTAATAGCGATCGCCGAGCAATTCCGAATATCGCTTAATCAGAGGGAGTTCCGGCGCGATGTGCATCACGCGAATGCCGGGTCTGAAAAGTCCGTGTTTATCCAGGATGAGCCACAGAAGCCTTGTGCGCTCCATGGCCTGACAACTCGCGCAACGGGCATTCTCGCGGCCGTTGAATTCCAGAAAGCGTTCGGATTTGCAGATCGGGCATTGCAGTTTTACGCCGGTCGACGCGGATTCTGCGCTTTCAAGTGTGTCGGACACGGCTCGGGCCAGCTCCTAGTTGGGAACGCCTCTTTAGCATAGCACGTATCCACTGAAGGTTACGAAGGAACCCGCTCTTCGAGTCGGACCACTGCGAAGGCCGCGACATAAGGGAGTCTGGCTCACTCCGCGATAACCTCGTTTGTCTGCAAATGTTGGCCGCAGAATACCTGCTCGACGTGGCCCATGATTTTTGCGGCCCGGCTCTCCCAGGAATAAGCCTGCATCAATTCGGGGGCAGGGTAGGTGCGGCCGCGGGAATGCATTTCAGCAATAGCCTCATCCAACCGAGCTACGAACGCGTCGGCGGAGTCCGCGATCCTTATGTCGCCGGCAAGATCGTTGAGGTTGGCCACGGCGCTCGATACCACGGGCACGCCCAGTCCCCTATAGACATAAAGCTTCAGCGGATTCATGTTTTCCGACAATGCGGAATGCGCATGAGGAATCATCGCAACGTCGAAACTCGCGATATGGCGCAACGCAGTCTCGTACGGAAGCACGCCCATGGAGTAAACGTTCGACCGTGCAGCAATTTGTCTGTACCTGCCGTTGTTCGGCGGCTCTCCGATGATGACAAACGACCAATACGGCCGCTTGGCGGCAATCTGGTCAATCAGCTCCCAGTCGATGCGATGAGACAGATTGCCGGCGTAACCCACGATCGGCCGCCTCAAATGAGCCAACTCGACGGGAGTTTGCCATGTTTCCACGTCGCGGCGGATGTCCATGCCGTTGGGCACGACGAACGTCTTCAGCCCCTCTTCCTCAAGCCATGCCGAAACCGGTCGACAATTGGCAAAGGCCATGCTCGTTTGCGCAAAGGTCTCGCGATAATTTCTCTCGACCTGCACGCGCCAGTCCAGACGCATGGGCCATTGCCGCTGATCGTCTATGACGTCGGCGACGATAAAAGAAAAGCCGAGCCGCTTTTGAACTTCGGGAAAATACGGAACCACGGGGCAAACCCATGCCAGCACGTTGTCGGTCATGTCCAGTTCGCGCAGCCAGGTTTCGACGGCGTTGGGAAAGGACTGAATTTCCGGCAATTCCTGCCCGAAGAGGACCGTCTCCTTGTCGCGATAGATGAGCGCCCGGCGATGGATGCGGCCGTCGTCGGAGCTGCGAAGGTGCCGGGCAATCGTGTTGGCCGTGACCAGGCCCCCCTGATTGAATCCTCGGCCGGAATTCGATTTCACAAGTGAGTGGAGAAGATCCACCGAGATGGGCGCGTCGATATGCAGGATTTTCCGGATACTGGGCATGCCCGCGAATTGTTGCAGCAGCATGTCCTGGCGCCGGCCGAAGATGCCCGAATCGTTCTGTTTCCAGAAGAAAACGAGGTTCACATCCTTGTCCAATGTCCGCAGCTTGCCGATGCGCGGGCCTGCCCGAAGCACGTCCTTCATGACGGCGGTGCATTCCGGGCGCATGTGCCCCGGCATCAAGGCATCGATGTGCTCCAGCAATCGAAAGATTTCGGGAGGTAGGGGTCCATTTTTTTGGCGAGCGGCCTGGATCGCCTCGAGGGCACGGCCAGCATTGGTTTCCGTCGTCAGTTCGGCGCGAAAGAATGCGCGCCGCGCCGCCACCGCTTCCGCTCCGCTGTGCGCGCCGGACAGCGCCAAGCGAAGAGCATCGACGAGGCCGTCTCGTTCGACGGCGACGATCCGACCCGGCTCCATCATATCGAGCAGGGGCGGGACTGGCGTCGCGAGCACGGTCGTTCCCGTGGCCAGGGCATCGGTAAGCTTCGCCGGCGTCTGGGCGCTTGCGATCGGATTTGAGGCGTCTTGCAGGATGCAAACGAGGTCGGCCATGGCATTCAACTCTGCCACGCGGGAATAGGGCTGATCCGGATGGAACACGATTCGCGCAGTGCTAAGCGCTTCCAACTCGCTCTTGAATGCTGCGTCGGTGATAGTCCCGACGACGCAGAGCACCGCACTGGGATCGCCAAGTTCCTGGAGCGCCCTCGCGATCTCGAGAACGCCTTTGTGTGGGCGCGGCGTTCCGAGAAACAGGACAACCTTGTCAGCGTCCGAGAAGCCGAATTCGGCCCGCAAAGCATCGCGTTTTGCGACCGCTTCGTCGAATGGCTCCGCGTCTCGCGCATGCCGCACCAAAATCCCGTTGAATTTTTGCCGAAGAACAGGGTTGCAGGCGGTGATGGCATCGGCATGGCCGATCATTGACGCGGCGAGCTGAGTCCAGCGTTTGCCAAACGGTTCCCTCCAATCGAATGGCGTGTATTTCGCAAGAAACTCATCGAGAGATAGGGGCGCCTCGCCGTCGACGAACGCCAATTCGTCGTCATCGATGTCGAGCACGATGCTCGCGCCGTGTACCAGCTTGAATAGGAATCCGATAAGAAGGCTCGGAAGGCAGGGCTTCGAAACCCAGGCTACGTCGCAGGGCTTTTCCGCGACCAGCCGGATGGCGCCTTCCATGAACGACGCGAATGAGTAAGCTTGAAACCCCCTGATATCGAATCGACGTACGCTGTCGCGCAGGGGTGCCCAGAGGTCCTCGCCATATTTCGTGAACATGGGCCCGACGATTTCGCAATCGGCGTGGTGCCGCGCCACTTCCGCCAAGGTCAATGCGCGACCGACCGGGTTGTGCGCCAGATCCCAGGCAACGATGGCGACGCGGGGCCGGGTTGAATCGCCGGTGCCGGCACGTTCATCGCGCTGCTCGGCGGGCCAATGACGTATCTGCACACCCAGAAGGCGCTCGGTCTCAAGGCGCTGCTTTTTGAATAGACTTTGAAGGCGGTCTTGCGCAAAGCTCAGAGACGAATCCAGTTCCAGCGCGGTCTGCAGAGCCTTAATCGCTCCGTCATAATCGCCGGTGGCATCGAGAATTTCCGATAGCCCGACATGTCCCCAGGAAAATTCGCGATTGATGGCGATGGCCCGATCGTAGCAAGTGCGTGCCTCGTCCACGCGGCCTGCCTCGATCGCAATTCCGCCCAGCTTGCAGAGGAGCGGCGCGCTATTGGGGTCGCGCGAAAGCAACTCCCGATAGATGGCCTCCGCCTCAACCAGCTGATGATTTGCGAGGAGATCGTTGGCATGCTCGAAACGCCGCCGGAATGCGTCCAGCGCCTCGCGCGTATTGTTCAGCCGCCTTGCGTTGGACAGGCCCTTCGTCAGTGTTGCGATCCGCTCGACGATCCAGGGCAACCCCGGCGACAATTCGATCGCACGCTGGTATTGATTCAACGAGGTTTCGAGGTCGCCCGCTTCCTCAGCGATTCTGCCGAGGCCGACATATCCCCAAGGCACGTTAGGGTTGATGGCGATAGCCTGCGCGAAGTAGTGGTTCGCGCCGTCCCTGTCGCCCAGCGCGAGGCGGACATCGCCGATCCGGCACGCCGCGGCGGACGAAGTAGGGTCATCCTTCAGGAGTTCAAGATAGGCGCTCTCCGCTTCCGGAAAACGGCGTTCTTGCCATAGGCGATTGGCGCCTTCGAACCGGTCGCGAAACGACTGAGGAGATGAGGTGTTCTTCGACAAACGCGACATCCGCTCGCGAACTTGGCTGGCCTTATAGGCCTCTCGCAAGGCTATAGACCCACAAATCTGTCATCAACAACAATTTGTCGGAAGTCGCCTTCGCCGCCCATTCCCGCCCTATCGTCCGAATACCGGCCAGCCGTCGGAATCCGTCGCATGGGAATTTAATCAGGAATGACCGAGGCGGGAATTCATTGCGAACTCGACGGGGAAAGGAGCACGTATTTGCGCAGACATTCGCAAATTTCGGCCCCTTCCGGGTTCAAGTCCGAAATCGCGTCTGCTATATCGGCATATTCGGCTTCGCCGATCCAGAACCCGTTCTCTTTGTCATTCAAGTTCGGCGCTGGAAGGCAGATACCGAATTTCTTGTGGAGAAAGTCGCGGTCGCTGCTGAATTCGCGCTCTGCTGCGCGCGCGGCGTCTTCCCCGAAAATAAAGCGGGACGGAGCAATAGATTCAGGCTCCCGCGGCGATCGACCGGACATCAAAGTTCACTTATGCCGAACTGCACGAGAGGGCCAATCGCAGGACGGCGACGGACTTCCTCAGAGCCCTTCTCAAAGCCGTTCCTTACAAAATCCACACCATCCTCACCGACAACGGAATCCGGTCACCGATCTTCCGAAGAACTGCGTCGGTCCCAACGCCAGATGGCACGTCCACATGTTCGACATGCTTCGCGACGTAAACGGCATCGAGCACAGATTGCTTAAACCGAATCATCCCTGGACCAGCGACCAAGTCGAACGCGTGAACCGGACCCTGAAAAACGCGACGGCTAAACGCTACCCACTACGGAACGCACGCTCGGCTCAAGGATCACGTCCAAGCCTTCCTCATGGCCAACAACTTTGCCAAACGGCTCAAGACCTTCCGAGGTCTCAAGCCCTATGAGAACTTCTGCAACGTCTGGACGAAGGAGCCAAAACGGTTCAGGCTAAATCCGCTTCACGTCACCGTGGGACGGAACAACTTAGTCGGGAAAATAGCTCATGGGAGAGCGGCGGACCTACCCGCGCGCGGTCGTTAATCAATCTCGTTGCCTGAAGGGCTGAGACGTCGCGGGATGCCTGTCTTAGGTGTTGTTGGCGGATAAGTTTCCAAATACAACTCTTGGATTTACCAAGCATTTCCGATATTTTGCAGGGGCGTCGGTGGTGCGAGGCGCGTCGACCATTTTGCCGCGCTATCGCTTTTTCGGAGGCATCAGACAAAATGAACGACATTCGCAACCGATATATCCTGCTTGCGCTCGTGGTCGGCGCGACATGTTTGGTGATGTATCTGATCGGGATTTTCTATCAGAAATTCCTGAATAGCCCCTATGACCTGGTCGCTCTTATCTTTATCGTCGCGTTCTATGCGGCAACCCTCTATTTCCACTTGCAACGGCACAGGAGCGAGAGCTGACCGACGCGGTACGGGAACCAGAAACGGTCCGCTTGTCGCAAGTTAAGAAGGGCGTCCTGCCGAAGTTTGCGCCGCAGACCGATCCCGAAGAGCGAGCTCCCGAACGTCTTGCGCGCCGCAGCCTGCGCAGGAGGATTCATGCGGTCATGGAGGCCGGTCGCGGTTCCGGTCCCGTCGGCCTCGCATTCGAGATTTTTCTTATCGTCCTGATCATCTCCAACGCGTTGGCGGTGACGATCGAGAGCATTCCTGAAATCGGAGATGCTTACCGCCCTCTGTTCAATGCATTCGAGGTCGTTTCGGTCGTGATTTTCTCGGTCGAATACGTCCTGCGCATCTGGACCGCGCCGGAAGACCCGCGCTATTCCGGCAACACCGTGACGGGCCGGCTCCGCATGATGCTGCACCCCTACATGCTGATCGATCTGATCGCGATCGTTCCGGCCTATGCGGCGATATTCATGCCGACTGTCGATCTGCGGATATTGCGGCTGTTCCGGTTGTTCCGCTTGCTGAAGATCGCGCGTTATTCGCCGGCAGTGTCGACGCTCATTCACGTCCTGTCGTCCGAACGCCGGGCGCTCTTCGGCACGCTTCTCCTGACCCTCTGCGTGATGAGTATCATGGCCGAGTTCATGTACATCGTGGAGGGACGGGTACAGCCGACCGTTTTCGGCAACCTGCCCGAATGCATGTATTGGGCAATCGTCACACTGACGACGGTGGGCTATGGCGACAAGGTTCCCATCACGGGTATCGGAAAACTGATCGCCGGCATAACGGCAATTTTCGGCCTCGGACTCTTCGCCCTGCCTGTCGGCATTATCGCATCGGGTTTCATGGGCGAGATTCATCGTCGCGATTTCGTGGTCACGACAGCGATGCTGGCGCGAATTCCGGTTTTCGCCAATCTCGACACGGAAATTCTCGGCGAGCTGATGATCGTGCTTCGCTCGCAGGTCGTGACCGAGCACATGCCAATCGTCGAGGCCGGCGAAAACGCGACGGCGATGTATTTCATCGTGTCGGGTCAGGCCAAAGCGGAGGGCGGCATCAGATCCGCAATCCTCAATCCCGGGGAATTTTTCGGCGGCGATGCGGTTCTCAACTCACAGGCTTACGCGTCCACGATATTTGCCCATACGCCGATGCGGCTGCTTGCACTCTCGCGGCAGGATTTGATTATTCTGCTCAGAAAATTTCCCAGGCTGAAACGTCATATGGAACGCGCATCCGCGCGAATCGAACGCAAGATTGCCGCCCGGTATGCGAGGGCGCGCGAGGCTGCGGCAGCGCGCGCCGCCGCGCCTGCGGAAGACTAGAAACCCGGCCTGTCAACCGAAATAGGCCCATCCCAGAAGCGCCAGACCGATCGCGCCGAGCCCGACGGCTCCGTACCAGGCGATGCGACGCCTGGTGATGATGGCAACCGTCGAGATGGCGATTCCGATCTCCGTGATGGTCGCCGATCCCGTCAGCCAATCGTGCCGCCGCTCATGTGCGCCGCTCTCCTTGATGAGAGAGTCGCGTTCCGCTTCCTTGTCTTTCGCCTCGTCGCGAACCTTGTCCTGCTTCTTCCCATTGTCCTGGACGGCCTTCTTATAGTCGTCGGCGTGCGCTCCGCCGGCATTGGAGGCGATCGTGTAAAGGTGCCGCTTCAAACTATCGGCCTCGTATTCGGTCCAGGAATCGGTTGCCTGATCCTGCCTCAGCACGGCTTCGGCAGACGCCGTGATCGCCTTGTCGCCTTCCATGGATTCGAGACTGCCGGCTGCGGCAGCCACGACCGCGAGCACCGCGATGGTGATCGAAACATTTGCGATGAAAGGATCGCGCTCGTGCGCGGCGTGCTCGGCATGTTCGCTGTGTTCGTGAGCGTCGAGCGCCGGATCGGTTGCCATGAATTCTTTACCCCTTAATGCGACAATCCGGTCAATCAATCGTGATCGACGGCAGGCGCCGCCAACGGCACCTTATATGAGACTTCTATTGTTTGTATGCGCGATTCGAATGGATTTCCTATGCGACCTGAACGTATGACGCACACCTGTTTTGGGCCGCGGATGGCGCGCCCGTGCAAGACCCGGTTTTGGAGTATCTGATGCGTGGTTTCGACATCCCCCTTCTTCTGTCGGGCCTGAACGAGCAACAGGCCGAAGACACGGCGGAATCCCGGAAGCGTTTCGTGACGGCGGCGCTCATGGCTGCGGCGGCGCTGTTGTTGTGTGCCGTTATCGTGGTCATCCTCGCGCCGATCCTGCCGCATCCGGCCACTGTTTCGCACGGTGCGGACTTGGGCCTCACGCCGAGCACGACGCACTCGAGCGTCTAGCGCGGGACCCGCGGGCCGGATGCCTTTCCGGATCACCAATAATCTTTCATGATCTCGGCCGCCCATGAGGGCTCCCGAATTTCTCCACGCGGTAGAAAGCCTTTCATGACGGGCTTGATGTCGAGGACGGGCGTTCCGTCGATCGCGTCGAGGCCGCGGACATGCAGCGTGAGCCCGTCGACCCGTTCGAGCCTGCAGACGCACACGCCGATCCGGTTGGGACGGCCTTTGCCGCGTTGCGCAAAGATGCCGACTTCCGGCCAATCTTCCCGCCCGCGCGGGCGCCGAGCGCCGCTGCGGATCTCCTCATCGGAAACCCGGTCGAAGTGAAACACGACCTCGATATGCGAGAACGCGTCCAGGCCGGCGAGGGCGTCCGCTTTGAACTGCGCAGGATCGAGCGCGATTGTGGATTGAACGCTGTCCCACTGGTCATCAATGGGCTCCTTGCGTTCCCCCTCGACGCGCGCAATCGGCACCAGCGTGATCGAATTTTGAAAGCTCATGCATCCCCCCTCCTGCACTGAAGAACAAAAATGGTACGATTTATTAAGGGTTTGTTTACCACATCTATGGGACCTTCAATTCGTTGATGGTTCGTTCTCAAGACTGCAAGCTTTAGCGGAACTCGAAATCGGAAACCTACGGATTGTGTCTATGTACTTCTACCAACCCCCTACAAATCCTGGGTTTTTTGTTGACGGCCCATAGATTCCCATAATAACCTATTCTGTCCCATGAACTCCCGTTACGGGAGCAAGTTCCGTTTGGCAACCCATGCCGGCGGGGCAACCGGGACTGAGGGCAGGGGAATCTCATGGGTGCCGTACCGTTCATCTCGACGATGACGGGCACGCTCGACGGAAAGGGGCGGGTCTGCATTCCGTCTGCTTATCGTCAGATTCTGGCCGCCCAGACGACGGCGGGCGTGTATGTCTGCCCGTCCTTCCACGAACCGGCTCTCGAGTGCTTCGGCGACGACGTGCTCCAGGCTTTTCATCAGCAACTGGGCACGCAGGACCCGTTCTTTGCGGTGGAAGGCGACGACAAATCCTTCGCCATCCTCTCGATGACGCAGCTTCTTGCGCATGACGAGAACGGCCGTGTGCGCCTGCCGGAGGAATTCATCGCGCATGCCGGGCTGAAGGACAAAGTCACTTTCGTCGGCATGGGCCGCAAATTTCAGATCTGGGAAACCGAGCGGTTCGCACCGATCCAGGCCGAGCGTCTCGCCCGGGCGCGGGCCATGCGCGGCGCGCCTCACGGCACTGGAGCCGGAGAATGAGCGAAGGTCACGCGCCCGTTCTGCTTCAGGAGATGCTGGATGCGCTCGCGCCGCGGAACGGCGCCCATTACATCGACGGCACGTTCGGCGGCGGCGGCTATTCGCGTGCCATTTTGGATTCCGCCGATTGCCGTGTGTTGGGCATCGATCGCGATCCGGACGCCATCGCCCGGGGCGCCGAGCTTGTCACGCGCTATGCTGGCCGGCTCACACTCGTCGAAGGCCGCTTCTCGCAGATGGATACGCTGCTCGAGAACGCCGGCGAAACGGGCAGCGACGGAGTCGTTCTCGATCTGGGCGTGTCGTCGTTCCAGCTCGATCAGGCCGAGCGCGGCTTTTCGTTCCGCGCCGACGGGCCGCTCGACATGCGCATGGGGCGCGACGGCGCCTCGGCCGCAGATCTCGTCAACACCGCTGACGAAGACATGCTGATCGACATCATCGGCACGCTGGGCGAAGAGCGTTTTGCCCGCCGCGTCGCGCGCGCGATCATTGCAGCGCGGCCGATCTCGCGCACGAGTGAACTCGCGCAAGCGGTTGCACGCGCACTTGGGCCCGCGGCTATGCGCCAGCCGATCCATCCTGCCACGCGGACCTTCCAGGGCATCAGGCTCTATGTGAACGACGAGCTCGGCGAACTCGAAACGGGACTGACGGCGGCCGAGCGCGTGCTCAGGCCGCAGGGCCGTCTCGCGGTCGTGGCGTTTCATTCGCTGGAAGATCGCATCGTGAAGCGCTTTCTGGCGGAGCGCTCAAGCGCCGCGCCGCAAGGCTCGCGTCATGCGCCCGAACGCCGCGATCATCGCGCACAGACATTCCGGCTTCTCGGTTCGCGCCCGCGAATGCCGAGCGCCGCCGAAATTGCCCGCAATCCCCGTTCGCGTTCCGCTCGTCTCAGGGTGGCCGAACGAACGTCTTCACTTGCTGCCGCTTAGGGAGAAATCTGGATGATCCGCGTTCTCAATTTCTGCTGCTTCGCGATCACGGCATTCGCCTGTCTGGCGCTGTACCACATCTCCGAGCAGACGCGGGTCGCCAGGGTCGAACTCTCTTCCGTCGAGCATCAGATCACCAGCGAACACGCGGCGATGAAAGTTCTCGAAGCGGATTGGGAACGCGTGGCCGACCCCGCCCGAATCCAGGAACTGGCGCAGCGGAAACTGGGCCTGGGCGACACGCCGACGATGGAACTCTCGTCGCTCGAATTGCTGCCGCGCCGTGGCGAAGCTTCGCCGCTCAATGACACGCAGCTGACTCAGGCGAGTGCTGCCGTCACGCCCCCACCGGCCGATCCCCGTTTCCATCTCGCCGCTCTGCATGACGGCAACTGAGCTGTGACGGCTGGGGCGCCCGAACCAATCATCCAAAGGCGCATCGCCATCGCGGCCGGACTCTGCGTTATGGCATTCGCGCTGATCGGGCTGCGGCTCGTCGATGTGATGGCGTTCAAGGGCAGGGTTACCGGGGCAATCGCCACCGTGCAGATTCGCCTTTCGGGCGCGCGCGCCGATCTTCTGGACCGCAACGGTGCGCTGCTGGCGCGCGACCTGCCGGTTTACGACCTTTACGCGCGCCCGCATGCGTTCTGGGACAAGGCCGAAGCAGCGCACGATCTGGCCGCCGCAACGGGCGCAGCCGAATCCCGCCTCGACCGCGTGTTCGCGAGTTCGCACGACTATGCGCTCGTCGCACGCGAACTGACGCCCGACGTGCAGGACAGCGTGATGCATCTCGGGCTGCCGGGTCTCGAATTCGAAGCCGCAGCCAAGCGCTACTATCCCGAAGGCGATGCGGCAGCCCAGGTCCTCGGTATGACCGAGCCGGGCGGGAAGGGCATTGCCGGTCTCGAACTCGGCCTCAATGACCGGCTGTCCAATGCGCAGCCGGGCACCGCCGTCGCGTTGTCGCTCGACATGCGAATCCAATATGCGCTGGCGCACGAAGTGGAGCAGGCGCGGGAGGAATTCACGGCCAAGGCGGCCGGTGGTATCGTGATGAATGTGCGGACGGGCGAAATTCTCGCCATGGCATCGCTGCCGGAAGCAACTGTCGGCGGCGCGCCTCTCGCCAATGGCGTCGATCCGCGCCGCAACCGGATGGCGCAGGACGTCTACGAACTGGGTTCGGTCTTCAAGATTTTCACGTTCTCGCTCGCGGTCGAAGACCATACGACGCGCATGGACGAAGTTTTTCCCGTGGGCAGCGGTTTCAAGCTCGGCAAGTTCACGATCCACGACGCCGAGCACATGCCGGCCGAGATGGCCGCGCGCGACATCCTCGCGCAATCCTCGAATGCCGGCACCGCGCAGATTGCATTGCGCTCGGGTCCGGATCGGCAGCGCGCATTCCTGGGCAGCCTCGGGCTGCTCGACGCCGCACACTCGGAACTGCCGGAAAGCGCGGCACCGCTCATTCCGCGCCATTGGGGTGAAATCGAAACGGCGACGGTCGGTTTCGGTCACGGCATCTCCGTCAGCCCGCTCGCTTTTGTGACGGCGGCTTCCATCATCGTTAATGGCGGACGGCGGATCACGCCGACGTTCCTCAAGCGCACAGGCGACGCGCGCGGCGAACAGGTGATCAAGCCGGAAACCAGCGCGCAGATGCGGGAACTTCTGCGCTACGTGGTAACCAACGGCACAGGCAAGAAGGCCGATGTGCCGGGTTACGATGTGGGTGGCAAGACAGGTTCGGCGGAAAAGGTGGTCGGCCGTGGATATCTCGCGCACCATCTGCTCACGTCGTTCTGCGCAGTATTCCCTATCGACAATCCGCGCTATCTCGTGTTCGTCATGCTGGACGAGCCGCATGGCACCAAAGCAACGTTCGGTCTCGCGCTCGCAGGCTTCACGGCCGCGCCGCTGGCCGGAAAAGTCATCGCGCATATTGCGCCGATGCTGGGTATGCCGACGACGACCCCGATCGTCGCGCCGACCAAAGAGAATTCATAATGGCACCACAATCGGGGGCGACGGTAGCTGCGGGTAAGGTGGGCATAAGTCCCATGAGTGGCGGTAAAGAATTTTCCGGTCTAGCGAGCGACAGCCGCGAGGTGAAACCCGGCTATTTGTTCGCCGCCATTCCCGGCACGCGGGCGGACGGCCAGGCGTTCATGGCCGATGCCGTGAAGCGCGGCGCCGTGGCAGTGTTGGGCGCGCCGAGCATCCGCCCCGTCGCCGAGGCGCTTGGCGTTCGTTTTATCGCCGATACGAATCCCCGGTTGCGTCTGGCGCGGATTGCGTCGGCATTTTTCGGCACGCAGCCGGAGGTGGTCGCGGCCATCACGGGCACCAACGGCAAGACCTCTGTCTCGGTTTTTCTGCGTCAGATATGGACAGAGCTTGGCCACAAAGCCGCGAGCATGGGCACCATCGGCGTGGTCGCGCCCTCGGGCGAGATCAAGCTCAACCACACCACGCCGGATCCGATCGAGATGCATGCGTTGCTCGCGCAACTGAAGCGCGACGGCGTCGAACATCTGGCAATCGAAGCGTCGAGTCACGGACTCGATCAATATCGCATCGACGGTGTGGATGTGGCGGCGGTCGCGTTCACCAACATCACCCGCGATCATCTGGATTATCATCCGACATTCGAGGCCTACCTCGCGGTGAAGCTGCGTCTGTTTTCGGAGATCGCACGCACGGGTGGTGTCGCGGTCGTTAATGCCGACACGGATCAGGCAGATGCATTCATCGCGGCGGCGAAGGCGCGCGGTTTGCGGCTAATGACGGTCGGCGAGCTCGGAGAAACGATCAGGCTGATCGCGCAGACGCCGAGCGCTGATGGGCAAGTGTTGCGCGTTGCGCTCGCGGACAGGAATTTCGAAATCAATCTGCCGCTTGCCGGCGGTTTTCAGGCGTCGAATGCTCTTGTCGCCGCGGCGCTGGCAATCGGTTTGGGAGACACGGCCGAGAAAGTCTTTGCGGCGCTCGAAAAGATCAAAGGCGCGCCGGGACGGTTGGAAAAAGTCGCGTTTTCTGCAATCGGTGCTCCCATCTTCGTCGATTATGCGCACACGCCCGATGCGCTGGAGTCGGTGTTGAAAGCGCTTCGTCCGCATGTTGCAGGAAAACTTCGCGTTGTGTTCGGCTGCGGCGGGGATCGCGACACGGGCAAGCGTCCCCTGATGGGCGCAATCGCCGCGCGTCTCGCCGATACGGCAATCGTCACCGACGACAACCCCCGCAGTGAGGATGCGACACAAATCCGTCGCGAGATTTTGGCTGCGTGTCCGGGAGCGCTGGAAATCGGCGACCGCGCGGAGGCCATTCGCGCCGGTATCGAAGCACTTCAAACCGGCGACGCACTTGTCATCGCAGGCAAGGGGCACGAGACCGGCCAGATCGTCGCTTCCGAAACGCGCCCTTTCTCGGATTCGGAAGAGGCTGTGAAATCGGCCGTTGCCTTCGGCGGGCATGCCGCGGGAGCGCGTTCATGAGCGCCTTGTGGACATCGGCGGAAGCTCAGTCCGCCACACTCGGCGACGCGACACACGCATTCGAGGTGAACGGGCTTTCCATCGACACGCGTACGCTGAAACCGGGCGACCTTTTCGTGGCGCTCAAAGGCGACGCGCGCGACGGCCATGATTTCGTGCGTGCGGCGTTCGATGCGAAGGCGGGTGCTGCGCTTGTGACGCATGCGCCGACGGACGTCACCAACGATTCCGCATTGCTCCTCGTCGCCAACACGCAACGCGGACTGGAAGACCTGGCGCGCGCCTCGCGGGCCAGGTCTCGGGCAAAAATCGTCGCCGTTACCGGCAGTGTGGGCAAGACGACGACCAAGGAAATGCTGCGTCTCGCCTTTGGCGCGTTGGGTTCCACCTGGGCGTCGGCTGCGTCCTACAACAATCATTGGGGTGTGCCGCTGAGCCTCGCATCCATGCCGCGCACGACGGAGTTCGGCGTGTTCGAAGTGGGCATGAACCATTTCGGCGAAATCCGCGCGCTGGCAGGTTTTGTCCACCCGCATGTGGCGCTCGTCACAACCATCGCGCCGGCGCATCTGGAATTCTTCGGCACCTGCGAAGCGATCGTCGACGCAAAATCGGAAATCTTCGAAGCCATCCTGCTGGGAGGTGCTGCGCTCATTCCGTCCGATAGTCCTTATGCCGAAAGGCTCAAGGCGCGTGCGAAACAATTCGGCGTCGGCCGCATCCTGACATTCGGATCGGAAGCGGGCAGCGATGCGCGTCTCGTCTCGATGTCCGAAAGCGGCGAAGGCATGAAGCTCGAAGCCGATATTCTCGGTCGCAATTATCACTTCCGCATCGGCGCGCCGGGCGCGCACATCGCAAGCAACGCCGTGGGCGCGATGCTCGCGGTCGCAGCCCTTGAAGGCGATATTCCCAATGCTGCGGCCGCGCTCGCATCGTTCTCGGCGCTCAAAGGCCGTGGCGCCCGCTTCACTGTTTCAGCGGGTGACGGAACGGCGACGATCATCGACGAAAGCTACAACGCCAATCCTGCCTCCATGACTGCGGCGCTTGCGTTGCTCGGAAGTACGGAACCGGGCAGAGGCGGACGCCGCATCGCGGTCCTGGGCGATATGCTCGAAATGGGACCGGAAGGCGAAGCACTGCACGCGGCGCTCGCGCACGACATCGAAGCGGCGAAAACCGATCTCGTTTTTGCCAATGGCACGCAGATGGCGGCGCTTTGGGCCGCATTGCCCGCGTCGCGCAAAGGCGCCTACGGCGCGACATCGCGTGACGTCGTAGAGAAGGTCTCGGGCGCCGTTCGCGCCGGCGACGTCGTGCTCGTGAAGGGTTCGCTGGGAAGCAAAATGGCTGTGTTCATCGACGCGTTGAAAGCGCGCGGGGCGTAGGGGGAAGCAGTGTTTCATTATTTTCTCGTTCCTCTGTCCGACCGTATCGGCGTGTTCAACGTCTTCCGCTACATCACGTTTCGTGCGGGCGGCGCGTTGATGACGGCGCTTCTGATCGCCTTCGTTTTCGGTCCCGCCATGATCCGCTGGCTGCGCCTGAGACAGGGCAAGGGCCAACCGATCCGCACCGACGGCCCCCAACGTCACATCATCGAAAAGCAGGGAACGCCCACCATGGGCGGCCTGCTGATCCTCATTTCCACGATTGTCGCGACCCTCCTGTGGGCCGATCTCACCGATACCTATGTCTGGCTCGTTCTGTTCGTGACGGTGAGTTTCGGTGTGCTCGGCTTCGCCGACGATTATGTGAAAGTGACAAAGCGTACGTCTGCCGGTGTCGCCGGCCGCATGAAGCTGTTCGTGCAGATCGCGGTAGCCATCACTGTGAGCTACGCGGTCATGAAGCTCGAAGAGCCTTCGCTGTCCGGCATTCTCGAGTTTCCGTTTTTGAAAACGCTGGCGTTACCGCTCGGCTGGGGTTTTCTGTTTTTCGGCGCGCTCGTGATCGTGGGCGCCTCCAACGCCGTCAATCTGACGGACGGGCTAGACGGCCTTGCGATCGTGCCCGTGATAATTGCGGCGATGACGTTTGCGCTCATCGCCTATCTCGTGGGCAATGTGAAGTTCGCCGACTATCTCGAGTTGCACTATGTCGCGGGCACGGGCGAGCTTGCCGTGTTCCTCGCGGCTTTGATCGGCGGTGGTCTCGGATTCCTCTGGTACAACGCGCCGCCCGCACAGGTGTTCATGGGCGATACCGGTTCGCTCTCCCTGGGAGGCGCACTGGGCGCGGTGGCTGTGGCCTGCAAGCACGAGATCGTTCTCGCCATCGTGGGTGGATTGTTCGTGATGGAAGCGGTGTCGGTGATCGTGCAGGTCGCGTCGTTCAAGCTGACGGGCAAACGCTTTTTCCGCATGGCGCCGATCCATCATCATTTCGAACAGTTGGGCTGGAAGGAGCCGACCATCGTGATTCGCTTCTGGATCATCGCAGTCGTGCTTGCACTCGTCGGTCTCTCCACGTTGAAGCTGAGGTAGCGCCGTGATCCCCGCTCGCTCCTTCGCGAATTGCGACGTCGGCGTCTTCGGGCTGGCGCGTTCCGGCGCGTCGTCCGTCGTGTCGCTGAAGGCGGGCGGTGCGAATGTCTATGCGTGGGACGACAATGAAGCTGCGCGCGCGGCCGCGGAGCGCGCGGGTGCCACGGTTCTGCCCTTTCATAAATGGCCATGGGATCGCATCAAAGCGCTGATTCTGAGCCCCGGCGTGCCGCTCACCCATCCGAAGCCACACGATATTGTCGTGACGGCGCGCGCGGCGGGCGCCGAAGTGATCGGCGATATCGAATTGTTTGCGCGCGAGATCCGGCCCGATCCTTTGAAGCCTGGGCGTTCGCCCGTCATTGCGATCACGGGTACCAACGGCAAATCGACCACCACGGCGCTGATCGGCCATATTTTCGCGTCGGCGGGTTTCGCGGCCGAGATCGGCGGCAATATCGGCAAGCCTGTGCTCGACCTCGCGCCGCCGAACGGCCGCACGGTCTATGTGCTGGAGATTTCGTCCTATCAGGTCGATCTCTCGCCCGGCCTCGTACCCGATGTGGCCGTGCTCACCAACATCACGCCCGACCACATCGATCGTCACGGCTCGATGGAAGGTTATGTCGCGGTCAAGACGAAGCTGTTGAAGCAGACGGCCAAAAGCGGCCATGTCTGCATCGGCGTCGACGATGCGAACACGTCTGCGATCCACACGCGTCTTTCATCGAACGGCGGCGCGGAAGCAATTCCGGTTTCCATCGGCAAGGTGCTTGGCCGCGGCGTCTTTGCCGTGGATGGCGTGCTCTATGACGCCTGGGGTTCGCGCGCCGCGAAAGTGATGGACCTGACGGCCGCGGCGCATTTGCCCGGCGCGCACAATTGGCAGAACGCAGCACTCGCCTATGCCGCGACGAAGCCCTTCGTGAAAGACGCGCGTGCGATCGCGTCCGCCATCGCCGACTTCCCGGGCCTCGCGCATCGCATGGAAGATGTCGGTCGCATCGGCAAGGTGCGTTTCGTCAACGATTCCAAGGCAACGAATGCCGACGCCGCCAAGCGCGCGCTCGTCTGCTTCCCCGATATTTTCTGGATCGCCGGAGGCAAGCCGAAAGAGGGCGGCATTGAAAGTCTGGCGCCGTTGTTCGGGCGCATCCGCAAAGCCTATCTGATAGGAGAAGCGGCACAGGGTTTCGCGCGGACATTGGGCGAGCAGGTCCCACATCGTGTCTCGGGCACGCTCGATCAGGCCGTTGCATCGGCGTTTGAAGATGCGCGCGGGTCTTCTTCGCTTGCGCCGGTTGTGTTGCTGTCGCCGGCCTGCGCCTCTTTCGATCAGTTCCGCGATTTCGAGGCGCGGGGCGAAGCGTTTCGCGCGCTCGTCGCCGATCTCGCCGCCCATCCCGTGCGGGAGGCGTCATGACGCTGTCGCGCGCGGACAAAAGCGGCTTTGCCGCCTGGTGGTGGACGATCGACCGGGTCGCGCTGTTCGCGATGCTGGGTCTCATCACGATCGGCCTTATTCTGGCCTTTGCGGCAAGCCCGGCTGCGACGGGCGGCCCGCTCACGGCCGGCGATTTCCGCTATGCCGCGAAGCAGGTTCTGTTTGCCGTTATCGCGGCCGGCATTCTTGCCGCCGCATCGGTGATGTCGCTGCGCACGATCAAGATTTCGTCCGCGATCATCTATGCGCTCGCCGTCATCGGTTCGGCGCTCGTGCTGTTCACCGGCAGCGAAGTGCTGGGCGCCAAACGCTGGATCGACATGGGCTGGATGACCCTGCAGCCTTCGGAGTTCCTGAAGCCCGGTTTCGCCGTGCTCGCAGCCTCGGTGCTTGCCGACAAATCGAAGATGATTGTGTCGAAAGAAGTGATCACGTTTCTGCTGATCCTGCCGGCACTCATTATCCTGCCGTTGCAGCCCGATGTCGGACAGACGGGCCTCCTGCTCGCGCTGTGGGGTGCGCTGTTGTTCTTCAACGGCGTGTCGTTCCTGTGGATCGGCGCGTTGGCGGGCGGAAGCGCGGGCCTCGGCGTGGTCGCCTATTATTTCTCCGAGCATGTGCGCCATCGCATCGACCAGTTCTTCGGCGCGAGCCATGAAGGCTATCAGACCGGCTTGGCGCTGAAGGCATTCGAGCGCGGCGGTCTTGCGGGTGTGGGTCCGGGTGCGGGCACGATCAAATATCACATTCCCGATGCGCATTCGGACTTCATCTTCGCGGTCGCGGGTGAGGAGTTCGGGCTCGTGTTATGCGGCGCGATTGCGCTGCTGTTCTGCGTGCTGAGCGTCCGTCTCCTGATGCGTGCATCGCATGCGCGGGATTCATTCTCCGCACTCGCAGGCGCGGGGCTTGCCATCGTCGTGGCATTGCAGGCGTTCATCAATATGGGTGTCGCGATCAGCCTATTGCCTGCGAAGGGTATGACTTTGCCGTTCATCTCTTATGGCGGCTCGTCGCTGTTCGCTGTCGCGCTGACCATGGGTCTTGCATTGGCCGTCACACGGCCGCGTCCGAAAGTGGGCGAGCGGGACTATACCGTTTTCAGCTTTCTCCGGGAGGCGCGCGCGTGACCACGATCGTGCTTTCCGCAGGCGGTACGGGCGGACATCTGTTTCCGGCGCAGGCGCTGGCTGCCGAGCTCACGCGCCGCGGCCGCAAGATCATCGTGATGACGGACGCGCGCGGTACGCAATATCCGACGTATTTTCCGGGCGCCGCCATCGAGATCGTCCCGGCCGCGGCATTTTCCGATCGCTCGAAACTGCGTTTGATGACGGCGCCGTTCGAGATCATGGCGGGAGTGGTCGTCGCGCTCGGCAAACTATCGCGTGCCAAACCGGCTGCTGTCGTGGGCTTCGGCGGCTATCCGAGTTTGCCTGTCATGATCGCCGCCTGTCTCGCGCGTTTTCCGACCCTGATCGTGGCGCCGGACGCCGTACTCGGCCGCGCCAACCGGCTGGTCGCGAATTATGTGCGCGCAATTGCGGGCGGTCTGCCGCTCAAGCGCTTCCTGCCCAAGGACATGTCCAAGGTCGTCTACACCGGCAATCCCGTGCGGCCGGAAGTGGTGGCGCTCAACGGTGCGCCTTACGAAACGCCGACCGCGACGGGCCCGCTGCGTCTGCTGGTGTTCGGCGGCAGCCAGGGCGCACGCGCGTTGAGTGAGATCGTGCCGGCCGCTGTTGCGTTGCTGCCGGATGCATTCAGAGCGCAGCTCGACATTGTGCAACAATGTCGCCCTGAAGATTTGGAAGCGGTGCGCGCGGTTTACGCAGGCGCAGGCGTCAAAGCCGAACTCGCATCGTTCTTCAATGATTTGCCGGCGCGCATGGCGAAGGCGCATCTCGTGATCGGGCGATCCGGCGCGGGCACCGTTGCCGAACTGATGGTGATCGGGCGTCCCGCGATCCTTGTGCCGTTGCCGCATGCACTCGATGACAACCAGACTCCCAATGCCGATGTCCTCGCGGAAGCCGGCGCCGGCTGGCGCGTCGCACAGAGCGAACTCACGCCTTCAAAACTCGCTGACATGTTGCAGAGTGCCTTCGCGTCGCCGGACGAGCTCGCAAAGCGGGCTGCGGCCGCGCACGCGCTGGCAAAGGCCGACGCTGCTCAGCGCCTTGCCGATCTCGTCGACCGGATCGGAGGGGCATGATGGCGCAGCACGCCTCTCCCACGCGCGTGCCGTTCGACATCGGCACGATTCATTTTATCGGCATCGGCGGCATCGGCATGAGCGGCATCGCCGAGATCATGCACAATCTTGGCTACAAGGTTCAGGGCTCCGACGTGGCGGACAACGCCAATGTGAAGCGCCTCAGGAAACTCGGCATTCCCATCGCGGTGGGCCACCACGCCGACAATCTCAAGGACGCCGTCGTCGTCGTTTATTCCTCGGCGGTGAAAGCGGGTAACGCGGAATTCGAAGCCGCGCGCCTGCGCAACCTGCCGCTCGTTCGCCGCGCCGAGATGCTGGCCGAGATCATGCGTCTCAAAAACTGCATCGCGATTGCGGGCACGAACGGCAAGACCACGACCACGACATTGATCGCGGCGCTGCTCGACGCGGGCGGTCTCGATCCCACGGTTGTCAATGGCGGCATCATCAATGCCTATGGTACCAATGCACGTCTCGGCGCCGGCGAATGGGTCGTCGTCGAAGCGGACGAGAGCGACGGCACGTTCCTGAGGCTGCCCGCAACCGTCGCGGTCGTCACCAATGTCGATCCCGACCATCTCGATTACTACGGTACGTTCGACCGCATGCGCGAAGCATTCCAGCGCTTCGTGGAGAACATCCCGTTCTACGGTTTCGCGGTGCTCTGCCTCGACCATCCGGAAGTGCAGGCAATGGTCGGGCGCGTGGAAGACCGCCGTCTCATTACTTACGGCATCAGCCCGCAGGCCGACGTACGCGCTACCAATATGAGCTTCTCCGAAGGCGCATCGCATTTCGACGTGATCCTCGCCGACCGCCGCAAGGGCACGGAAACGCGCCTCGACGATATGCGCCTGCCGATGCCCGGCGAGCACAATGTGCTCAATTCGCTGGCCGCGATTGCCGTCGCCCACGAGCTCGGCATCGACATGGAGACGATCCGTGCGGCGCTCGGCAAATTCGGCGGCGTCAACCGGCGTTTTACGCGTGTGGGCGAGTGGAACGGCGCTGCGATCATCGACGATTACGGTCACAATCCGTTCAAGATGGCGGCCGCGCTCAAGGCGGCGCGTCAGGCCTATTCCGGTCCCATCGTTGCCATCGTGCAGCCGCACCGCTATTCGCGCCTGCGCGACACGTTCGAACAATTCTGCACCTGCCTCAACGATGCGGATGCCGCGATCATCGCGCCCGTCTATCCGGCCGGCGAGCAGCCGATCCCCGGTTTCGATCGCGACACCTATGCGGAAGCATTGCGCGCACACGGTCATCGCAGCGTGTTCGTCATCGACGACGCGGACGATCTGCCCGCGATGATTGCCGTTCTCGCGAAGCCGGGCGGCGCGATCGTGTGCCTCGGCGCGGGTTCGATCACGCAATGGGCGGCAGGTCTCGAGACCGCATTGATCGAACGGGAGGCGCGCGCGTGATGGCGACACGCTTCCGGGATGCGCTGCCACAAGTGCGCGGCACTTACGCCGACAACGCGCCGCTCAAGGACCTCGTCTGGTTCCGCACCGCAGGGCCGGCGGAAGTTTTGTTCCGGCCTGCGGATGCAGACGATCTATCCGTATTCCTCGCGAACAAACCTGACGGATTGCCTGTTACGGTGATCGGCGTGGGTTCCAATCTTCTCGTGCGCGACGGCGGCATTCCCGGGGTCGTGATCCGTCTGCCGGCGACCTTCGGCCGCGTGTCGACCGATGGATTGCGCATTCGCGCCGGCGCGGCCGCCCTCGACGCGGCAGTCGCACGCGCAGCAGCAGATGCAGGTATCGCGGAACTCGAATTCCTGCGCGGCGTGCCGGGCACCATTGGCGGCGCGCTGCGCATGAATGCCGGCTGCTACGGTCGCGAGATCAAAGACATCTTCGTCGAGGCGACGGCCGTCGATGCGCAAGGCCGCAAGATCGTACTCAAACCCGATGACATGGGCTTCGTCTATCGTAAAGCGAATGTGCCGGACGAACTTGTGTTCGTCGAAGCCGTGTTTGCAGGGACACAGGACAGTCCTGCTGCCATTCGCGACCGGATGAATGCACTCGTCGAACAGCGCGAAGCCTCGCAACCGGTCAAATCGCGCACGGGAGGTTCAACCTTCAAGAATCCCGATTCCGCGCTTTCGGGTGGACGCAAGGCCTGGCAGTTGATCGACGAAGCGGGCTGCCGCGGGCTCACGCATGGGGCAGCGCAAGTGTCCGAGAAGCATTGCAACTTCCTCATCAACACGGGCGATGCATCGGCCGGCGATATCGAAGCGCTCGGAGAAGACGTGTGCGCGCGGGTAAAAGCGAAATTCGGCGTCGAGCTCGAATGGGAGATCAAACGGGTGGGCGTGCCATGACGGCGTTCAGGAAAGTGGCCGTGTTGCTCGGCGGGCGCTCGGCCGAACGCGAGGTGAGCCTCGTGTCGGGCCGCGCCTGCGCCAAGGCGTTGCGCGATGAAGGATTCAACACCGTCGAAATCGACGCGCCCGACGACCTGCCCGCGCGTCTCGAAGCGGAAAAGCCCGATGCGGTATTCAATGCCCTGCATGGCCGTTGGGGCGAGGATGGCTGCGTGCAAGGCCTGCTCGAACTGATGCGCATTCCCTACACGCATTCGGGAGTGCTTGCCTCGGCCGTCGCGATGCACAAGGAACGTACCAAGGATGTGTTTCGTGCGGCGGGACTTCCGGTCGTCAGGAGCATCGTCGCCGACCGTCATGATGTGAGCGCGAGCCATCTGATGGAGCCGCCTTATGTCGTGAAGCCGGTCAATGAGGGTTCCAGCGTGGGCGTGTTCATCATCCGCAAGGGCGACAACCGTCCGCCGTTCGAGCTCGGCAGCGACAAATGGACTCTCAGCGACTCCGTGATGGTCGAGGAATATGTTCCGGGCCGCGAGCTGACCGTCGCCGTGATGGGCGGCAAGGCGCTCGCCGTCACCGAGATCCTGCCGAACACGACCTTCTACGATTACGAAGCGAAATATTCCGAAGGCGGCTCATTGCACATGCTGCCGGCGAAGATTCCGCCCTCCGTCACCGAAGAGGCGATGCGCCTGGCCGAGCGCGCGCATGAGGCGCTGGGTTGCCGGGGCGTCAGCCGTACCGATTTCCGCTTTGACGACACGACATCCAAGCACCGGCTGATCCTGCTTGAAGTGAACACGCAGCCGGGCATGACCCCCACTTCGCTGGTGCCGGAGCAGGCGCTTCACACCGGCATGGATTTCCGCAAGCTCGTCCGCTGGATCCTGGAGGACGCGTCATGCGATCGGTGAAGGTCGAGCGCAAACCGCGTCGCGGCGCGGTCAAACGGCCCGGACGCCGGGGTGCGACCGCTGTGCGCGCGGCGCCGGAACGCGCCGGCAAGCGCACGCAAAATCGCGGCGAAGATGCTTCGGGCTTCTTCAGCGAGGTGAAACGGCGGCTCACATTCCCTCATCCCATTCTCGCATTGACGCTGGTGTTGATGGTGATGACCGGCATCGCCGCGTTGTTTGCGGGTGGGAATATCCATACCGCGATAACCTCCATGCAGAACGGCATCTCTGAAATCGCTGCCGATGCGGGTTTCGGAATCCGCGCCGTGCATCTGGCGGGCAATCATCGCGCCCAGCCGCAGATGATCATCACAGCGTTGGGCTTCGAGCCCGGACAGTCGATCTTCGCGGCCGATGTCCATGCCGCGCGGCAACGTCTGCTCGCGCTCGATTGGGTGGCGGATGCGGAAGTCAGCAGGCAGTACCCGGACTCGATCTCCGTCAGTATTGTCGAGAAGCTGCCCTTCGCGCTGTGGCAGGCGGCCAATGGCGTCTATGTGGTCGAGCGTTCGGGCCGGGTCATCACTCTGGCGAATCCCGACGAGTTTTCGAAGCTGCCCTATTTGATCGGCGACGGCGCTCCGCAGGACTCCGCCGAGATCGTCGATGCCGTGTCGCAGCATCGGGCCGTGTCAGCGCGCGTGCGTGCCTACCGGCGTATGTCGGATCGACGCTGGGACCTCATTCTCGAAGATGGAGTCGTCGTACAGCTTCCGGAAGACGATTGGGTGAAGGAACTTGACGTTCTTGAGCATTTGATCGTGGACAAAGGCGTGCTCGAGCGCGATATCTCTGAGATCGATTTGCGTCAGCGCGACTATCTCTTCTTCGTGCTGAAGAACGGGGACAGGCAGCCGGTGGCACGGGGGAACGCGACCTGATGGGCGAGACGATCCGCATGCGGACGGGCAGTGCCGAGCGGCCGGCTTTTCGCACCGGCCTCGTGACGATTCTCGATATCGGATCGTCCAAGGTGATCTGCCTGATCGGCCGCGCCGAGCCGGGCAGCCTGAAGGTCCTGGGTGCCGCGCTGCGCGAGTCCCAGGGCATCAAGGCCGGCACCATCACCAGCATCGAGTTGGCGGAAGAGTCCATTCGCGAGGCGGTGGCCGCTGCCGAGAACCATGCCGACACCCGCATCCAGAATGTACTGGTCTCGGTGACTTGCGGCGCACCGGCCAGCGTCACGGCGCGCGCGGCCGTCGCGCTCGATGGCGCGCTCGTCTCCGACTCTCATTTATTGAGTCTGCTTGCCGATGCGCGGGCGAAATGCCGGCTCGACGGCTTCGAAGTGATTCAATCCGCGCCCACATCCTATGTGGTCGACGAAGCGCGCGGCGTGCGCGATCCGAGCGGCATGTTCTGCCAGCGCCTGGGAGTCACCATGCATGCGGTGGCGGTGAAGCCGTCGCCGCTGCAGAACCTCAAGCTCGCGGTCGAGCGGTGTCATCTGAATGTGGCAGGCGCCTTGTTCGCACCTTATGCGAGCGGCCTCGCCACTCTGACGCCGGACGAAATGCAGCTCGGCGCGACCGTGATCGATATGGGCGCCGGGACTACCTCGATCGCCGTGTTCCTCGAAGGCGCGCTCGTTCATTCGGATGTCGTGCCGATGGGCGGCGCATTGGTGACCTCCGATCTTGCGCGCACCCTGGCAGCGCCGGTGTCCGCAGCGGAGCGTCTCAAGACCCTCTATGGCGCAGCACTTGGCGACATCGAAAGCGGCACCGACATCGTGACCGTGCCGCAGATGGGCGAAGACAACGACACTTATGCCGTGCGCGTGCCCCGCTCGATGCTGACCCGCATCATCCAGCCGCGCCTCGAAGAGATTTTCGCCGAAGTCCAGACGCGCCTGCGTGCGAGTGGCTTCGATGTCGCCGCCGGAAGGCGAGCTGTTTTGACCGGCGGCGCGTGCCAATTGGCCGGCATGCGCGAACTCGCGCAGCGGGTGCTGAACAAGCAGGTGCGGCTCGGCCGCCCGCGGTCTTTCGCAGGCCTTCCGGCCGCGTCGGCGGGTCCGGATTATGCGGCGGCACTGGGACTTCTGATGGCCGGGGCGACGATGCCTCCCGAAGCTCTGAATCCCGAATTGGGATCGGGGCCGCAGGACCGGCCGAAACATGGATTTTTCCGCCGACTCATCGGCAAGTAAGGCGGGTAACGAATATGAAAGCCGAGAAGAACAAAATTTCGGGTAATGCGGGGCCTAAAGTACACGGCAAGGAGAGTACGCAATGAGCATCAAATTAGGGGCGCCCGAGGTGAAGGAATTGAAGCCGCGCATCACCGTGCTCGGCGTGGGCGGCGCAGGCGGCAACGCCGTCAACAACATGATCGCGGCGAAGCTCGAGGGCGTCGACTTTGTCGTGGCGAACACGGACGCGCAGTCGCTCGCGCAGTCGAAGGCGCAGCGCCGAATCCAGATGGGCACGAAAGTGACAGAAGGTCTCGGCGCAGGCGCGCGGCCCGATGTCGGCCGTGCCGGCGCGGAAGAATCTCTCGAAGAAATCCTCGAGCAGATCTCCGGCTCGCATATGGTGTTCATCACCGCGGGCATGGGCGGTGGCACGGGCACGGGTGCTGCACCCGTCATCGCACGCGCGGTGCGTGAACTCGGCGTGCTGACTGTCGGCGTCGTCACCAAGCCTTTCGCCTTCGAAGGCGACAAGCGTATGCGCGTGGCCGAACGCGGCATCGAAGAGCTGCAGGCCTACGTCGATACGCTGATCATCATTCCCAATCAAAATTTGTTCCGCGTCGCCAACGACCGCACGACCTTCTCGCAAGCCTTCGCGATGGCCGACGACGTGCTGCACAGCGGCGTGCGCGGCGTGACCGACCTGATCATGATGCCGGGCCTCATCAATCTCGACTTCGCCGACATCAAGACCGTCATGTCCGAGATGGGCAAGGCGATGATGGGCACGGGCGAAGCCGAGGGCGAAGACCGCGCGATGAAGGCGGCCGAAGCGGCCATCTCCAATCCGTTGCTCGACGACGTGTCGATGAAGGGTGCCCGCGGCGTACTCATCAACATCACAGGCGGTCCGGACATGATGCTGTTCGAAGTCGACCAGGCCGCGAACCGTGTCCGCGCCGAAGTCGATCCCGATGCCAACATCATCTTCGGCGGCACGATTCTGGAGAACATGGAGGGCCGTCTCAGGGTTTCCGTGGTCGCGACCGGCATCGAAGCCGAAGGGACGGTGCGCATGCCGCAGAATGTCGAGTCGCTGCGTCCGCGCATGAAGGCGCAGCCGCTGCCGGCGAGAACCGAAACGCGCGCGCAGCCGGTCAATGCGGTGCGTTCGCAAATGGAATCCATTGCGCAGGAACTGAATGCACAGATGGAGCCGCCGCGCTCGCCCGTGGAAGAAATGATCCTCGGCGAAGCCGAAGCGCCGATGATCGAAGAAGAGTTGCCGCCCATTCCGGCGTCGATTCGTCCGACACAGCCGATGCGGCCCGCGCCGCAGCCTGTGGCGGAGGAAGCGCCGCGCCGGGGCGGAATCGGCCGGTTCTTCAGCCGTGCGGAGAAAAAGCCTGAGCCGCAACGAGTCGAACCGGCGTCGGCGCAACGGCCTGCCGCCGCTCCGCGCGCAACGGCGCATGTGATGACTCGCGATGCGGCACAGGAACCGCAGCGCACGGCACAGACGCCGCAGAGCGTTGCGGACGACCTGTTCCCGGAGCACAAGAAGGACGACCAGTTCGAAATCCCGGCCTTCCTGCGCCGGCAGACGAACTGAGCCGCTTTTTTCCTCCCCCGCTTGCGGGGGAGGAGCCGGCGGAACGCCGGGCAGGGGGCACTTCGAGGCAGCCGCCTTCGTCGCGCTCGCATTGCTCGCGCGCCACTTCCCCCGTAAACGGGAGAAGAAATCGGGAGGCGCGAGCCGCATGCGGCGGACGATCGCACATGAGATCGCAAGCGAGGGTGTAGCGCTTCATGCCGGACGCAATGTCCGCATGACGCTCGCCCCCGCCGCCGCCGGCAACGGAATTGTGTTTCGCCGCAGCGATCTGGGCGACCGCGAAATTCCCGCACTTTACGACAAGGTCGGCGAGACTCGCCTCGGCACTGTCATCGACGACGGGGCCGGCGCCAGCGTCGGCGTCATCGAGCATCTGATGGCGGCCGTTGCAGGCGCGGGCATCGACGATCTGCTCGTCACCGTCGACGGTCCCGAGCCGCCGATCTTCGACGGCGATGCGCTGAGCTATCTCACTTTGATCGAACGCGCCGGCCTGCACGACATCGAAAGCCCGAAGCGCGCATTGCGCATTCTCAAGCGCGTGGAAGTGCGGAAAGACGACGCGAGCGCGGCGCTTGTTCCCGCATCCGACTTCAGCTTCGATTTCGAAATCACGTTCGCGTCGCCGGCCATCGGCGAACAGCGGATGCATTGGGTGTTCTCGAACGACGGCTTTCGCACCGACATCGCGCCTGCACGTACTTTCGGCTTCGTCCACGAACTTGAGATGCTGAACAAGATGGGGCTCGCGCGCGGCGCATCGCTCGACAACACGCTCGCGATCGAAGGCGATGTTGTCGTCAATGCAAAGCTGATGCGCTTCCCGGACGAATTCGTGCGCCACAAGATTCTCGACGCGATGGGCGACATGGCGCTCGCGGGCGCGCCGATCATCGGCCGCTTCGAAGGCCGCCGCTCCGGTCACACGCTGAATAACGCGCTGTTGCGGGCCGTGTTTGCGGATACGGGGAATTATGAATATGTCGCGCAGAACTGAAGCGTGGTTTTACTCCGCCGCCATGCTTCGCGCCTGTTGATCGCGCAACGCGCGCAGCAATGTGGTGACGGCGCCGCGCAACGGTTCGTCCCTGAGCTCCGAAAAATTCCGCACGAGTTCGATGGCGGCGCGGTTGTGGCCGCCATGGGGCAGCGTCGAAGACGGCTTGGTGCCGTCATAGCCGTCGAAGAAGTAGGACACCTCCACCGTCAGGGCGCGGCCGACTTCGAACAGGCGGCCTGCGCTGATCCGATTGGCGCCCGTCTCGTATTTCTGGATCTGCTGGTAGGAGATTTGGAGAATCCGGCCCAAATCCTCCTGGGTCAGCCCCACTTCGGCCCGCCTGTGCCTAATGCGCTCGCCCACATGGCGGTCGACGCTCCGGCCGTCCTGCCGTTTCGATGGACTCGTTCCCATCCCAACCCCCGCGGGCTTATTTCTGCCTCTTGTTACGCTCGCGGGTTGTGACATGGATCACCCTGGTCGGCCGCTTATTTGCCGCGCCGCCAATTCAACCTATAATTGTACCGTTGCAAGTCCCCGTAAAAGCAGGATTTTCCGCAAAATGGCGCGGCCTGGGGTATGTCGCGGGGCTGGACCGCGCTTCCCGCGCAATGGCATAAGGTGCGTGGCGTTGGGCTTGGCTGTTCGCGGCCCGTTCCCGGAAGCGGAAAAACATATGTCCCTGAAAGAAGTGTGGAAGCCGGCCCAAACTCTGGGACGCGCGTTTCGTCCGGCCGTTATTGCCGCCGTGCTGGGCGTGGCCCTCCTGGGCGGGTGCTCGCTGTTCGACAAGAGTTCCGATGAGGACAAGGACGCCCAATATGTCGAGCGCCCCGTCGAGCAGATCTACAACGACGCCTGGAAGCAGATCGAGGGCAACAACTGGCTCGCCGCCGCCAAGCAGTTCGACGAAGTCGAGCGCCAGCATCCCTATTCGGTGTGGGCGCGGCGCGCGATGCTGATGTCGGCGTTCTGCTACTATCAGGCGAACAAATACACCGATGCGATCAGCACGTCGGACGAATATATCCAGCTTCATCCCGGCAGCCATGAAGTGGCCTATGCCTTCTATCTGAAGGCGATGTCGCTTTACGAGCAGATCACCGATATCGGCCGCGACCAGAGCAACACCGAACAGGCGCTGACGGCGCTGCAGGACGTCGTGCAGCGTTTTCCCAACACCGAATATGCCCGCGATGCGAGCCTGAAAGTCGACCTCACGCTTGACCATCTGGCGGGCAAGGAGATGGCGGTCGGCCGTTATTATCTGACGCGCCGCGAATATATCGGCGCCATCAACCGCTTCAAGGTCGTGGTCGAGCGTTATCAGAGAACCTCGCAGATCGCCGAAGCGCTGGAGCGGCTGACGGAGGCCTATTATTCGCTGGGCATCTATGACGAAGCACAGACGGCCGCGGCCGTCCTGGGCGCCAACTATCCCGGCAGCCCGTGGTATCAGGACGCCTACGATCTCCTGAAAAGCCACAACATGAAGCCCCAAGAAAACAAGGGTTCATGGATCAGCCGGGCGTTCTCGAGCCCCCTCTAGATTGCCGCCGATGCTCGCGACGCTCAAAGTCCGCGACCTGGTTCTCATCGAGGACATCACGCTCGACTTTGCGGGCGGCCTGAATGTGCTGACCGGCGAGACGGGCGCGGGCAAATCGATTCTGCTCGACGCATTGGGACTGGCGGCCGGCGCACGCGCCGGTGCCCGCTCGAGCGTGCGCCATGGGGCGCAACAAGGTTCCTCCGTCGCGATTTTCGAGCCGGCGCCCCGCCACGCGGTTCGCGAATTGATCGCGAAAAATGAATTGCCGGCCGAAGCCGAAATCATCCTGCGCCGCACGATCACGGCCGATGGGCGCACGCGCGCCTTTGTGAACGACGAGCCTGTCGGCGTGGCGCTGCTGCGCGATCTGGGTTCGATGATCGTGGAAATTCACGGCCAGGCCGATGATCGTGGGTTGTTCGATTCCGCGACGCATCGCCGCCTGCTCGATGCGTTCGGCGGTCACGAGGCGCTCGCCACCGAAACGGGAGAACGGTTCGCGGACCTCGAACGCAAACGCGCGGAAGCGTCCCAGTTGAAACGCGCCGCGGAAGCGAGTGCGGCCGACGCCGATTATCTGCGCCATGCGGTCGAGGAATTGTCCGAACTGGGCGCCGAGCCCGGCGAGGAAGCGCGTCTCGCGGCCGAACGTACGCTCCTGCAGAATGCCGGGCGCATTGCCGAAGATATTTCCGAGGCCATCGATGCCCTGTCCGGCGACAAGCGGGCCGAAGCCTCTCTCGCCGCGGCCCTGAAACGCCTGGCGCGCCTCAACGACGAAGCCCGCAAGCGTATCGGCGGGGCGGAGGCATCGTTGGAACAGGCTTTCGCGCTGGTCGAGGATGCGCGCCGCGAACTGGAGTCGCTGGTATCGCAACTCGATGCCAATCCGCGCGAACTGGAGCGGCGCGAAGAACGCTTTCATGCCTTGCGGGATGCGGCGCGCAAATATGGCGTGCCGACAGACGATCTGGCGCGGACGCTGTCGGCATTCCAGGCGAAACTCGGCCTGATCGATTCCAGCGATACACGGCTTAAGGCGGCGGACGCGGAGGTGTGCCTTGCCCGCGATGCCTATCTGCAAACTGCGCGGAAGCTGTCTGCGGCGCGCAAGGCTGCGGCCGCGAGGCTCGAGAAAGCCGTGGCAGGCGAGTTGGCCCCGCTCAAGCTCGGCCATGCCCGTTTTCGCGTGGCGTTCGAAGATGTGGGTGCGGAAGGCAGCGCGACCGGCCTTGAACGCGTGAGCTTCGAAGTGGCGACTATCGAAGGCGCGGCGTTCGGTGCGCTGGCGAAGATCGCCTCGGGCGGCGAACTCGCGCGCTTCTCGCTTGCGTTCAAGGTTGCGCTCGCCGGTGCGAGCCCGCCGGCTGCTCTTGTGTTCGATGAAGTCGACCGCGGCGTGGGTGGTGCGGTTGCCGATGCTGTGGGCGAGAGATTGCAGCGTCTCGCGCGCAACACTCAGATATTGCTCGTCACCCATTCGCCGCAGGTCGCCGCCCGCGCGGAGCGCCATTTCCGCATCACGCGCAAAGCCGATCGCACGCGGGTGGAGTTGCTCAGCGACGAAGAACGGGTGGAAGAAATCGCCCGCATGCTGTCGGGCGCGGCCGTCACCGAGGAAGCGCGCGCCGCTGCCCGACGGTTGCTCGGCGAAGCGCATGGCGCACGCAAAAAGCCCGCGAGGAAACGGGCGTGAGCGCAAAGCCGGTCGAGAGACTCTCGCAGACGGAAGCGAAGCGGGAACTGGCGGCTTTGGCCCAGCAGCTTGCCGGTTACGACAGCGCCTATTTTCAGGACGACGCGCCGAAGGTTTCGGACGCGGACTATGACGTTTTGCGCCGGCGCAATGCCGCCATTGAGGCACGCTTCCCCGATCTCTTGCGGCCCGATAGCCCAAGCCACAGAGTCGGCGCGAAACCCAGCGCCAAATTTGCCAAGGTCGTGCATGCCCGTCCGATGCTGTCGCTGGACAACGCGTTCCACGACGAGGACGTGGCGGATTTTGTGGCTCGTGTGCAGCGCTTTCTCGGTCTCAAGGAAGACGACGAACTCACGATCACGGCCGAGCCAAAGATCGACGGGTTGTCGGCCTCGTTGCGCTACGAAGACGGTTTGTTCGTTCAAGGCGCGACGCGCGGCGACGGCGTAGAAGGCGAAGACATCACGCCCAATCTGCGCACCCTGAAGGATGTTCCGCTGCGTTTGCACGGGCGCGCGCCGAAGATCCTGGAAGTGCGCGGCGAGGTCTATATGACCCATGCCGATTTTGCAGCGCTCAACAAACGGCAGGAAAAGGACGGCAAGCCCGTCTTCGCCAATCCGCGCAATTCGGCCGCCGGTTCCGTACGCCAGCTCGATCCCGCGATCACGGCCTCGCGGCCGCTGCATTTCTTCGCCTACACCTGGGGCGAGACGAGCGAACTGCCTGCCGATACACAATGGGACATGCTGCAGGCGTTCAAAGGCTGGGGATTTCGCGTCAATCCTCTCATCCGAAAGTGCAGGACCGTCGACGAGGTGCTCGAATTCTATCGCGATATCGAAGTGAAGCGCGCGACGCTCGGCTACGACATCGACGGCGTGGTTTACAAAGTGGACCGCCTTGACCTCCAGGATCGGCTCGGTTTCGTCTCGCGCTCGCCCCGCTGGGCCATCGCGCACAAATTCGCGGCCGAGCAGGCCGATACCATCCTGCAGGACATCGACATCCAGGTCGGCCGCACCGGCAAGCTTGCCCCGGTTGCCAAGCTGAAACCCGTCACGGTCGGCGGCGTGGTGGTGCAGAACGCGACGTTGCACAATGAAGACGAGATCGCGCGCAAGGATGTGCGCATCGGCGACACGGTCGTCGTGCAGCGGGCAGGCGACGTGATCCCGCAGATCGTGCGCGTGATCCTCGAAAAGCGGCCGCGGGGCGCCAAACCTTATGTGTTTCCCGACAAATGTCCGGCCTGCGGCAGCCATGCGGTGCGCGAGGTCGACGAAAAAACCGGCAAGACGGATGTCGATCGCCGCTGTACAGGCGGGCTCATCTGTCCCGCGCAGGCGGTCGAGCGGCTCAAGCATTTCGTGTCGCGCGATGCATTCGATATCGAAGGGCTCGGCGGCACCTATATCGAGCTGTTCCACGAGAAAGGCCTGATCGAGGAACCTGCCGACATTTTTCGGCTGACGAAAAAACCTGATCGCATCAGCAAAACCCTGAGCGAGCATCGCGCGGCGTTGAGCGCCGAGCGCCGCGCCAAGGAAGGCAAGGGCGAGCCGGTCAAATCCAAGCGCGACGACGACAAGGAAGACAAGGTGGTCGAGAACCTCGTCGCCTCGATCGATGCGCGCCGCAACATCTCGCTCGACCGGTTCATCAATGCGCTGGGTATCCGCCATGTCGGCGAGACGACAGCCAAGCTGCTGGCGCGAAATTTCTCGACCATCGAGGCCTTCATCGGCGCCATGGAAGGCGAACATGCGGTCGAAGAACTCGACACGATCGAAGGCGTGGGCGAAACCGTGGCGGAAGCGATCAAGGATTTCTTCGACGAGAAACACAATCGCCGCGCATTGGATCATTTGTTGAAAGAAGTAGATGTTCAGCGGGTCGCCGCGCCGAAGGTCTCTGGTTCGCCGGTTGCGGGCCAGACCATCGTCTTCACGGGGTCATTGGAGAAAATGACGCGCCCGGAAGCCAAGGCGCGCGCTGAGTCGCTTGGCGCAAAGGTTGCCAGCTCCGTATCGAAGAAAACCGATCTCGTGGTCGCCGGCCCCGGCGCCGGCTCCAAGCTCGCCGAAGCGGAGAAGCACGGCGTCAAGGTGATCGACGAAGACGCGTGGTTGAAGCTGATTGAGGGAGCTTAAGTCATCTTCTTTTCGCAGCGCCAATTGGTCGTGTCGCCCACCGAGTTGCACCAGACCCACTGCAATTGCGGCCATGACGGAATGTAGTGATAGGCGAGCGAGCCGTCGTTGGAATTGTATTGCAGCGCGGGACCCTCGGGCAGCGACGGCAGATAGGCCGGCACGAGCGTTTGCAGATCGGGTGGGAACGCGCCCTTCTGCTGATGATAGCTTTGAACCGCCTCCAGAACGAAATTGGCATCGCGCCGCGTCTTGAGACTGTAAGGGTCTTCGCCGACCGGCCAGACGGTGCAGGCCGAAAGCGCTGCGAGAATTGCGCAGATGGACAGATTGCGAAGGATCGTCATATCTGTAATCCGTGTTTGTGCTGCTCATTCTCAGAGTATCGCAGAATTAAATCCACCCCCCTTGAGGGAGGGTCGAAAAATTCTAAGAATTTTTCGGGGAGGGGTCCTGCATCAACAAGTCCCCCGAAATTTTCTTTTCGCTGACGCTCAAAGAAAGCTTTCGACCCTCCGTCAAGGGGAGGGTGGGAAAATTAGTTGCTCAACGCCCTGGCGAGGATCGGCAGGCTGCGATCCATCCGGTAATCCACGGACGAGTGATCGTCCGGAAATTCTTCGTAGATATGCGGCACGCCGAGACGTTCCAATGCGCGGTGATAACGCCGCGCGCCATAGACGAGATTGTACTGGTCGATATCGCCGCAATCGACATAGACGGCTTTCAGTTTCTTGAGCCCCGCGCCATGCGTTTCGACCAAAGTGAGCGGATCCCAGGCGACGAAATTCTTCCAGCGCTCGGGGATGATCTCGCAGGTTTCCGGATCGACGGGCAGGCGGATGCCATAGGGCGCGGACGGATCGGGATCGTAGGTAGCGCACATCGCGAGTGTCATCAGATCGTGCATGTCGCTGTCTTTGGGTTTCGGCGACGCCCAGAACGCGTCCAGCCATTTCGGAATCGAGCCACCCTGTTTGGCGAGCGCGCGCAGGAGCCGCGGAAATTCGGTGGCATAAACGAGTTCGAAAGCGACATCGCCGGAATGCGACGCCGACGCGCTCCAGAAATCGGGATAGAGCAGCGAATGCACCATCGCGCCGTAACCGCCCGAACTCTTGCCGAACACGCCGCGCTTGCCCGCGCCGCCGCAATGAAACTTGTCCTCGACAAACGGGATCGCTTCCTGCAGCAGGAAATCCGCCCAACGACCCATCGTCCCGCTGTTGATATATTGGTTTCCGCCGAGCTTGGTGAAGCAGTCCGGAAACGCCACCACGCAAGGCGGCATCACGCCGCTCGCGATCAGACGGTCGAGACGTTCGGGGACATTTTCGTTGAAGTTTTTCCAGTTGGTGTGCGCAGGGCCGCCGGCCGTGAAGCCGACGAGATCGACGAGCAACGGCAAGCCGTCTGGTTTACGGCTCGCCGGCACATAGACATCGATGATGCGGTTCGTGGGATCGCGCAGAAGATTGCCCTTGAGCGCGCTGCTTTCGAGCGTCAGTCGATGGACCGTGCCTTCGGGGATGGATGTGTCGCGTTTCATTTCGATTTCTTTCGAAATTCTTTGGGCGGAGAGACCCACTCACCCGCATTGTTCAAGCTTCAACTTCTGCGTATTGCTCGCCCTCTTCCCCTGTGGGGTAGAGGGAAATAGCGCGCTGCACTTACTTTTCTTTTTCCCTCTACCCCATCGGGGGAGAGGGCAGGGTGAGGGGGTCTCTCCGCTCACACCGCCCGCGTCGCATGCTCCAGCCAACTCCGCGTCTCGGCATCCACCAACGGCGAAAGCGTCTCGCGCACGCGCGCGTGATAGGCGTTGAGCCACTCGCGCTCCTCGGCGGTGAGCAGCTTGGGTTCCACAAGGTCGACATCGATGGGTGCGAGCGTGATCGTCTCGAAGCTCATCATCTTGCGGTCGCCACCCTTCACCTCTTCGTAGTCCGATACGACGATCAGGTTTTCGATGCGGATGCCGTATTCGTTCGCTTTGTAATAGCCGGGCTCGTTCGAGCAGATCATGCCCGGCTTGAGCGTCTGCTGGATCGGCTTCTTGGAGATGTTTTGCGGCCCCTCATGCACGGAGAGATAGCTGCCGACGCCATGCCCCGTGCCGTGGTCGTAATCGAGACCGGCATCCCAAAGCGGCTTGCGCGCGAAGGCATCGAGCGCAGCACCCGTCGTGCCTTCCGGAAAGCGAACTGTGGCCAGCGCGATATGGCCTTTGAGCACGCGCGTGAAACGATCCTTCATTTCGGCCGTGGGCTCACCCACGATCATGGTACGCGTCACATCCGTCGTGCCGTCGGGATATTGGCCGCCGGAATCGATCAGGAAGATTTCGTTGCGGTTGATCTTGCGGTTCGACGAGCGCGACACGCGGTAATGCGGAATCGCCGCATGGGGCGCCGCACCCGAAATGGAATCGAAACTGAGATCGGAAAGCGAGCCCGTCTGCCGGCGATAGCCTTCCAGCGCTTCCGCCGCTTCGATCTCGGTGAGATGTCCTTTCGGCGCCTCACGTGCGACCCAGGCGAGGAAACGCGTCAGCGCTGCCCCATCGCGGATATGCGCCTTGCGCATGCCTTCGATCTCGACCCGGTTCTTGCACGCCTTCGGCAATTGGCAGGGATCGCTTCCGCGCTTCACTTTTGCGCCCGCGGCCATCAGGCGATCGAGCAAGGCAGCCGCACCCATCGTGGGATCGACCAGCACGCTTTTGCCCTTGAGCGCATCGAGCGCGGGCGGGAAATCTTTCGGTTCGTGCATCCTGACCGCATTGCCCAGATGCTGCACCAGTTCGGGCGACGTCTTGCGCGAATCCAGGAACAGGTCGGTCGAGCCGTCGGCGTTGAGGATCGCAAAGGCGAGCGTGAAGGGCGTGTGGGGCACGTCGCCGCCGCGGATGTTGAGCAGCCAGCAGATCGAATCCGGCAAAGTGATCACGGCCGCATCTGCGCCGAGGCGTTTCACATCTTCTGCGATACGGGTGCGCTTGGATTCGGCGCTTTCGCCGGCAAGAGCGAATGCATGCGGCACGGCCTTGGCGAGCGGCGGACCGGGCTGATCCGTCCACACCGCATCGATCGGATTGGTGGGGCAGGGCACGAGCGTGGCGCCCGCGCGATCCACCGCGATGCGCAACATATCGAGCCCCGCAATCGTGTGCAGCCACGGGTCATAGCCGATGCGCGCGCCCTTCGGTGCGTTGGTTTCCAGCCATCCGGCCATGCCTTCGGTCACCAGATCGCGCGGGTCGAACAGTTTGGTGTCCGTCTGCTGGCGCACCTGCAGCGTGTAGCGGCCGTCGACGAAGATCGCGGCCTTGTCCGTGAGCACGACGGCCGAGCCCGCCGAGCCGGTGAAAGCGGTCAGCCAGCCCAGGCGCTCGGCGCGCTTGGGCACATATTCGCCCTGATGCTCGTCCGCGCGGGGCACGAGGAACCCGTCCAGTCCGCGCTTGGCGAGTTCGGTTCTGAGGGAGGCCAGTCGCGGCGCCACGGTCGCGGCGTCGGATTGGTCGTCGAAACTTTGAAAGGGGGTGTTTTTGTCCATGGCTGGACGTTAGCGCCGGGCAGTTGGTCTCTCAAGCACCAGCGCGGTCCAGGGGCCTGCACGCCTGATATTCCTGAGGATCAACCCGTGCGGCCGATAGAATCCGAGCACCTGTTGCTCCTGCCAGCGGAGCAGGCCCGACAGGATGAGCGTGCCGCCGCGTGCCACCCCCCGCGCGATCGCAGGCGCCATCTCGGTCAGGGGGCCGGCCAGGATATTGGCGACGATGAGGTCGTATGGCGCGCCCGCAGCCAGAATGGGATGCGCCATTCCGTTTGCCACGAGGGCGCGGACGAGCGGGGCTTCGCGATTTTCGCGTGCGTTTTCGCGCGCGACTTCGATCGCGACAGGATCGATGTCCGACGCCAGCACGCGCCGGCGCCACAGCTTGGCAGCCCCGATCGCGAGCAGGCCCGTGCCGCAGCCGAGATCCAGCACGTTGGTATAGCGTCGGCGCTTCGCGAGCTCGCTGAGCGTGCCGAGACATAACGCCGTCGTTTCGTGGTGGCCCGTACCGAACGCCATGCCCGCTTCGATGCGCATGGGAATGACGGCATCGGGCACCTTGCCCGCATCATGCGCGCCATAGACGAAGAACCGTCCCGCGCGCACGGGCGGCAGGCCTTCCTGGCTCAGCTTGATCCAGTCGAGATCTGGCAGGAGCGCCACATGCACCGCGCGCCCGGCGAGTTTCGCCAGCAGATCGCCGTCGGGCATCTGCGCATAGAGAGCCTCAACGGTCGCATCATCGCGAAACGGCTCTTCGCTGACGAGCACGGCTTGCGGATGCGGCGGGGTGAGTTCGAGCAGGGCGGCGAGATCGGCGGCATCGGCCTTCGATGCGAGGATCGTTGCCTTCCAGAGGGGCGGGGCGTTCATAAGAAACACGCCGCCGCAATTTTCCTCCCCCGTTTACGGGGGAGGTGGATGTCNNTCGGCACCTCCCCCGTAAACGGGGAAGGAAAGAAAACCGCGCGCTTCAATAATCCGAGCACGAAGAGTGCCGCCAGCATTTCTCCAAAAAGGTGAACAGAGCGCATCGCTTTACGCCCTTGGAGAGTTTCGCAAAGCATCCCGAACGCGCTCAATCTCACTCGTTTCAGCTGCACGACCTTCACGGTGCGCATAATGCATCGTCGGAATTATTCGCGCATCGGGCGCCAACTTCTGGATTTTCTGATGAAATTTCCGAGTACCGCTTCCGCACAGTAGAATGATACTTGGTGAAAGTAGCGAAATGAGGCGCGAGGTAAATTTCTCGAAGCAAGTTGAAAGCATTGCAGGGGGATATTCGTTTCCCGACGTCGCGCACCAAGCTACATTCGCGAAAGCAATTTCATCGATGTTCAAGCCGATACCGGTGACGAAATAATTCCAAAAACGCCCGCGACCCCATTTTTTCATATCATTTCCCTGATCCGCAAAGATTTCCTCAAGCGAAGTTTCTCGTGTATTGCGGAATGTCAGCAGCTTTTGATACATGATCTCGTCGGCATTATCTTTACGGCTTGCGCCAGCGCCCGGGTTAAGAAGAACAACTAAAATTTTCTCATTGCAGTTCCAATAGCGCGAACCCACCCAGCGTGGTTGAGCGATAGCGATGGTCGGACGTTTGAGTCCGTAGTGATCGAAGCAGTAGCTGCAATTACACGCCTCGTGCGTAAGTTCTTCAAGCTTGAGCGCCGCAGTCACGCCCGCGCCACGAAATTGTCGATCACGCGTTTCGGACCCGCCTTGTCGAATTCGACGGTGAGTTTGTTGCCTTCGACACTCGTTACGCGGCCATAACCGAATTTCTGGTGGAACACGCGGTCGCCGTTCTGGTACGCGGCCGATGACGGATCGCTCGTCTGCACCACATAGGCCTGCGCCTCGATGAGCGGCGCGCGCGTGCGCGGCATGCCGCCGGCGCGATTGGCCTGGGCGCGCTTCCAGCCGGGGCTGTCATAGGTGCTGGCGAAACCCTTGTCGGCCGCATTGTCGCGAAAACCCACATAGCCGCCATAGAATCCTTCATCGACCACGGATTCGACGTGGTCCTCCGGGATATCGCTGATGAAACGCGACGGCAGCGCGCTCTGCCAGCTGCCATGGATGCGCCGGTTGGCAGCGAAGCTTACGCGCGCGCGCTTCTTGGCCCGCGTGAGGCCCACATAGGCGAGGCGGCGTTCTTCTTCGAGCCCCGCAAGTCCGCTCTCATCCATCGTGCGCTGCGAGGGGAACAGACCCTCTTCCCAGCCGGGCAAAAACACCGTGTCGAATTCGAGTCCCTTGGCCGCGTGAAGCGTCATCAGATTGAGCCGGTCTTCCGTCTCGTTCTGCTCCAGTTCCATCACCAGCGAGACATGTTCGAGAAACGCCGCCAGCGACTCGAACTGCTCCATCGAACGCACGAGTTCCTTGAGGTTATCCAGCCGTCCGGGCGCTTCGGCGGATTTGTCGTTCTTGAGCATGTCGGTATAGCCGCATTCGTCCAGCACGATCTCGGCAAGCTCCGTATGCGGAAGATGTCGCGCGGTCTCGCTCCAGCGCGAGAAGTTTGCCGACAATTCGCCGAGAGCCTTGCGCGCTTTGGGCGGCACTTCGTCGGTATCGGAAATCTCATGCGCCGCAGCCAGCAGCGGAACGCTGCGCGCGCGCGCGAACTGGTGCAGCGCCTGTACGCTCGCATCGCCGATGCCGCGCTTGGGGCGGTTGACGATGCGTTCGAAGGCAAGATCGTCATCGCCCTGTGCGATCAGACGCATATAGGCCATCGCATCGCGGATTTCGGCGCGCTCGTAGAAGCGCGGGCCGCCGATCACGCGATAGGGGATGCCCAGCGAGAGAAAGCGGTCTTCGAATTCCCGCATCTGGAAGCTCGCACGCACCAGCACCGCCATGTTGGCGAAAGGATGCCCGTCGCGGTGCAGTTGTTCGGCGTCGGTCGCGACCGCGCGCGCTTCCTCCTCGGCGTCCCACACGCCCTGCACCTTGATCTTCTCGCCCGGGTCGCCTTCGGTCCACAAGGTCTTGCCGAGACGGCCCTTGTTGGCGGCGATCAGCCCTGAAGCGGCCGCAAGGATCGCCGGCGTGGAGCGGTAGTTGCGTTCGAGCCGGATCACCTTGGCGCCCGGAAAATCGCGCTCGAAGCGCAGGATGTTTTCTACTTCCGCGCCGCGCCACGCATAGATCGACTGGTCGTCGTCGCCCACCACGCAGATATTGCCCACGCTGCCCGCCAGCAGTTTGAGCCACAGATATTGGACGACGTTGGTATCCTGGTATTCGTCCACCAGCATGTAGCGGAAGCGCTCGCGATATTCGGCAAGGATTTCCGGCTGCGTGCGCAGGATCGTCAGCGTGTCGAGCAGTAGGTCACCGAAATCGGCCGCATTGAGCGATCTGAGCCGCTGCTGATAGGCGGCGTAGAGCGTGCGGCCCTTTCCGAACGCGAAGCCCTGCGTTTCGCCTTCGGGCACATCGGCAGGTTGAAGGCCGCGATTCTTCCAGCCGTCGATGAAGGTGGCAAGCGTGCGCGCGGGCCAGCGCTTCTCGTCGATGTTCGCGGCTTCGAGAATCTGCTTCATCAGGCGCAGCTGGTCGTCGGCATCGAGAATGGTGAAATTGGATTTGAGACCGGCAAGCTCCGCATTGCGGCGCAGCATGCGCGCGCCGATCGAATGGAACGTACCGAGCCATTGCATGCCTTCGACCACGCCGCCGATCAGATTGCCGATGCGCTCCTTCATTTCGCGCGCGGCCTTGTTGGTGAAAGTGACCGAGAGCATCTGCCCCGGCCAGGCGCGGCGCGTGGCGAGGATGTGGGCGAGTCGCGTGGTCAGCACGCGCGTCTTGCCCGTGCCCGCGCCGGCCAGAACCAGCACGGGGCCGTCGACCGTCAGCACGGCTTCGCGCTGTTCGGTATTGAGCCCCGCCAGATAAGGCGGCTCGCGCGGAACCGGCACCGCGTCCGGCTGCTCGTCGAACGCGGCGTCAAGGGGATCGCGATAGCGGTCGCCGAAACCGCTCATGGCAAATGTCTCGATTCGGAGGTCACGGGGTCAGTTTAGGGGGCTGCAGAGGCCGTGTCATGTGTCGTGATTTGGCTCGAAGGGTACGTTTTCCAAGTGGCCCTTCTCACGGAACTCCCGCTTCCAAAGCGCGGCCGATTTCGACAGCCATTGGCTCGTAGTTGCCGTCATGAGCACTGCGCGAAGCTTCGATCCAAAGATCTGGCATAACCCTAGTAAGGTCGATCGGATGGCCTGCTTGCGCCGCCAGCTGCTCAAAATAAAAGAGTTGAACACGCCCATTTCCCTCACGGAACGGATGCACGTAATTCACGTCGCCCAATATCAGCGCGGCTGCTGCGACAAACGCCTCGCGACTGAGACCTCTGAGAAAATTGGTGTCCACGAGGCGCCGATGAACGTCAGTCATGCCGGTCTCGATGAACCGACGAAACTGGAACTGCTGAGAACCCTTGGCAATTTCCACCGTGCGGATTTCGCCCGCCCAGTCGTAAAGGTCCTGGAAAAGGTGACGATGGATGTTCCGGAGATGGTCAAGGTCAAAGTCGCCTGGCGGAACGCCTTCGGCGGCACGCTGCGCCACAATCACACGCTCGGCCGCCTCCAGAGCATCGGCATCTTTTAGGCCGAACTTATTCCTGAGAACCGATGTTCCTGGATAGAGATATCGGTCGACCGTGCTCACTCGGCAGCCAGCGGCACCCCCTTCGCGGAGATATAAGCCCGTCGGCGCTCATGCGTCCACGCCTCGCGCTCGAACATCTCGAACATGGCGACCTGATCGGGGCTGAGCGGATTGCCCTCGATTTCCTGCAGCCGCATGGCGATCAGCCTTCGCTTGCGGGCGGCGGCAACAAGATTCGGTGTAAGAACAGCTTCATTAGACATTGCGCATCGTACCATAGAACCGCTGCAAACCGTAGGTTATTCGAGCCCGAGTTCTTTCAGGATTTCCGCGCGATTGGCGTCCAGATCTGGCGCCGGCGCTCGCGTTGTCGGGTCGTCATAGGTCGACAGCTTGATCGGATTGCCCTGCATCTTGAGCGGGCCGAGATCGGGGTCGAGCGCGGTGACGATCATGTTGCGGGCCGCCACCTGCGGATTGACCATCACATCTGCGACGTCGTTGAGGGGTGCGCAAGGAACGCCCTCTTCTTCGAGAGGCCTGAGCCAATCCGCAGAATTGCGCGAGGCCAGTGCCGTTTCGATCTCGTGTTGCAGCGCCTGCCAATGCGCGACCCGATCCGGATTGGTGCGGAAGCGCGGATCGGTCGCGAGCTCCGGTCGTTCCAGAACTTTTGCCACGCGCGCAAACAACAGATCCGTGCCCGCCGCGATCACGATGTGGCCGTCCTTCGTCGCAAAGGCCGCGAACGGCGCGATGGAAGGATGGCGGCTGCCGAGCGGTCCGGGCACATCGCCCGTCGCCACATAGCGCGCGATCGCGTTCTCCAGGATCGCGACCTGGCAATCGAGCATGGAGATGTCGACCTTCATGCCGCGGCCGGTTTTCGTGCGATCATATAGCGCCGCCGAAATGCCGCCCAGCGCAAACAATCCGGCGGTCAGATCGCCGATCGACGAGCCCACGCGTGTCGGCGGGCTTCCCGGATGCCCCGTCAGGCTCATGATCCCGCCCATCGCCTGCACGACCATGTCGTAGGCGGGACGCTGCGCATAAGGCCCCGTATGGCCGAAACCGGAAATGCCGGCATAGATCAGCCGCGGATAGCGCGCCTGCAAAGCCTCCCAGCCGAAGCCGAGTTTCTCCATCGTGCCGCCGCGATAATTCTCGATCAGCACGTCGGCGCGCGCGAGCAACGCGTCGAAAATCTCGCGGTCGTCCAGCGCTTTAAGATCGAGCGCAATCGATTCCTTGCCGCGATTGATCGACAGGAAATAGCCGGACTTCGTCTTGCCCGATTTCGTCTTGAGAAAGGGGCCCACCATGCGGGAATCGTCGCCGTGGTGCGGCGGCTCGATCTTGATCACGCGCGCGCCGAGTTCCGCCATCAACAGCGCGCAATAGGGCCCCGCCAGCACGCGCGTCAGATCGACGACGAGAATGTCGGAGAAAGGGCCTTTCGGCCTTGTGTCACTCATCGTCGGTCAATCGATGCACATCGATATCGTGTTTCGACTTTTCCTCGCGCGCCCTCGCGAGATCGCGGACCGGTTTCGCCACGCCGTGCTTCGTGCGGTTGGCTGCCGCAACACTTTCTTTTTCACTCCGCGCCTTCGCCTTGCGCACGCGTTTGAGATTGACGATGTCAGCCATTGTTCCTGGATTCCGGTGCAATGCCCAACGCTAGGACGCGCGCCGCGCCGCTGCAAGCGCGTGAATCCGCAACGCGCTCGCGAGCGGACGTGACCCACGCGCGGCGTCGATCGAAGCGACGAACGCGGCAAGGCTTGATCCGGCTTTGACAGCCTCCTGTTCGAGGACCGCCCAGAATTCGGGTTCAAGCGCCACGCTGGTGCGGTGGCCCGCAATCGTGAAAGAGCGTTTTTTGAGTGCGTTCAACGCGCGTCACGCCTTGGGATGGATCATGTCCTCGGGGCGGACGAGGCGGTCGAATTCTTCCGGGGTGACGAAGCCCATGCCGACAGCCTCCTCGCGCAAGGTCGTGCCGTTCTTGAGCGCGGTCTTGGCGACCTTGGCCGCATTGTCGTAGCCGATCTTGGGCGCCAGCGCCGTCACCAGCATCAGCGAACGCTCCATCAGCGCGGTGATATGCGCGCGGTTGGCCACGATGCCTTTCACGCAGTGATCGGTAAAGCTCACGGCCGCATCGCCGATCAACCGGATCGATTGCAGCAGGTTATAGATCACCACCGGCTTGAACACATTGAGCTCGAAATTGCCCTGGCTGCCGGCAAAGGTGATCGCAACGTTGTTGCCCATCACCTGTGCGCACACCATCGTCATCGCTTCGCATTGGGTGGGGTTCACCTTGCCCGGCATGATGGAGGAGCCAGGCTCGTTTTCCGGCAGGCTCAATTCGCCAAGGCCGGAGCGCGGCCCCGAACCCATCAGGCGGATATCCTGCGCAATCTTGAAGAGAGACGCAGCCAGCGTGTTGAGCGCGCCGGACATCTCCACTGACGCATCGTGCGCCGCCAGCGCCTCGAATTTGTTGGGGGCGGTGACGAAGGGTAGGCCGGTCAGTTTCGCCGCTTCGGCCGCAAAGCGCTCGGCGAATCCGGGCGGGCAATTCAAGCCCGTGCCTACCGCTGTGCCGCCCTGCGCCAGCATGCAGAGCCGCGGCAGCGCACCTTCGACGCGCGCAATGCCGTAGGCGATCTGTGTCGCATAGCCCGAAAATTCCTGACCCAGAGTGACGGGGGTCGCATCCTGCAGATGGGTGCGGCCGATCTTGATGATGTCGGCAAATTCTTTTTCTTTGGCCGCAAGCGCCGCGTGGAGATGATGCAGCCCCGGCAGCAACACGCGATGGATTTCCATCACGGCGGCAATGTGCATCGCGGTGGGGAAACAGTCGTTCGACGACTGGCTGCGATTGACGTGGTCGTTCGGATGGATGGGCTTCTTCGAACCCATGACACCGCCCAGCATCTCGATGGCGCGGTTCGAGATCACTTCGTTCGCGTTCATGTTCGATTGCGTGCCGGAGCCGGTCTGCCAGACGACCAGCGGGAAATGATCGTCGAGCTTGCCTTCGATCACTTCCTGGGCGGCAGCCTCGATGGGCTTTCCAAGCTCGGGCGCGAGCTCGCCCAGCGCCACATTCGCGATCGCGGCCGCGCGCTTGACGACGCCCAGCGCATGCACGACAGGCCGCGGCATCAACTCGCCGCCTATCTTGAAATTCTGCAGCGAGCGTTGGGTCTGCGCCCCCCAATAGAGGTCTGCGGGTACTTCGATGGGACCGAACGTGTCGGTTTCCGTGCGTGTCTTGGTCATGGGAATCTGGGGTTATTTCTTGCGGAAGGCGTCGAGGCTTACCACTTCGCCGGGGGCAGCGGCAGGTTTTTCTGCATCGGATTTTTCGGTTTCGACCGGGTCGGGCTTTGGCTTGTCGGGCGCGATCATGGGCGTCGCGGCTTGCGCGGAATCTTCGCGCTTGAGACCGCCCTCGGCATCGTCGGTCTCCTTGAACTGCAAGCCGAATTGCACACCGGGATCGGCAAAGGCCGTGAGCGCCGCGAACGGGACGGTGAGCGTCGCGGGCACCTTCTTAAACGAAAGCGTGACCTCGAAGAAATCCTCCTTCACATTCAGCCCCCAATATTGGTGCTGAAGGATGATCATCATCTCTTCGGGATATTGCTCGAGCAGGAATTCCGGAATCTCGACGCCGGGAAACCGCGTCTTGAAGGTGATACGGAAATGATGCGCCGCGATCAGGCCCTGCTTCTCGACGCGCTTCAACGCTTCGCGCACCACGCCCCTGAGCGCCGCGTCGGTGATCGCCTTGTACCCGATAAAGTCTTTCGCCATGAACTCCGGCCCGATTTGCCCAGAGACTAAGCGACGCGCATTGCGAGTCAATGCGTGCGAGTACGTGGAAGCTTCGCAACGATAGTTGGAATCCACCCTCCCTTTGAGGGAGGGTCGAAAGCTTTCTTTGAGCGTCAGCGAAAAGAAAGCTTTCTGGGCGGGGTATTGTTCATGCAGCCCCCCCGCCCCGAAAAATCCTCGCTATGCTCGAATTTTTCGACCCTCCCTCAAGGGGAGGGTGGGAATTTCGACGCTGCGCCTAATCCAAACCCGCTAAACCAGCGTTTCCAGTGCCGCCGGTTCGTAGGCCACCAGCCGATCGAAATGGCCTTCGCGCATTTTGTTGGCCCAATCCGGGTTGGCGATCAGGGCGCGGCCCACGGCCACGAGATCGAAATCGCCCCGCGCCAGCATTTCGAGCAGGCGATCGATACCGACCGGCTCGGCGCCCTTGCTGCGATAGGCGGTGATGAAATCTTCATTGAGCCCAACCGAGCCGACCGTAATGGTGGGAATGCCCGATATTTTCTTCGTCCAGCCGGCGAGGTTCAGGTCCGAACCGGTGTCGGGAAATTCCGGCTCCCAGAAACGGCGCGTCGAGCAATGGAATATGTCCACGCCGGCGCGCGCGAGCGGCGCGAGGAATTGCTCCAGCTCTTCCGGATCTTTCGCGAGCTTCGCGGTAAAATCCTGCTGCTTCCACTGCGAGAAGCGCAACAGGATCGGGAATTCGGGCCCCACCGCCGCGCGCACCGCCTCGACGACCTCGATGGCGAAACGCGTGCGCTTTTCGAGCGAGCCGCCGAAGACATCGTCGCGCACATTCGTGCCCTCCCAGAAATACTGATCTATGACATAGCCATGCGCGCCATGAAGCTCGACGCCGTCGAAGCCCAGCGCCTTCGCGTAAGCAGCGCTTTTCGCAAAGCCCGCGATCACGTCGTCGATGTCGCGCTGCGTCATCGCCTCGGCGACTTTCTTGCCGGGCTTGGCCAGGCCCGAGGGACTCATGCTGGGCGCTTCAGGGTAAGGTCCCGAGCCTGGATGGCGCACGACGCCCTGGTGCCAGAGCTGCGGCATGATGTGGCCGCCCGCGGCCTTCACCTCTTTGACGACGCGCGCCCAGCCCGCCAGCGAGGCTTCTCCGAAGAAAGCAGGCACATTGGCGTCGTTGGACGCCGAGCGATGTTCCGGTGACGTGCCTTCCGTCAGGATCAGGCCAACGCCCCCTTCGGTCCGCCTGCGGTAATAGGCGGCGACATTCTCGCCCGGCACCTGATTCGGCGATTTCGAGCGCGTCATCGGCGCCATGACCACGCGGTTGGGCAGGGTGAGCGATTTGAGCCGGAACGGCTGAAACAATGCGTCTATGGGAGCCATGATTTTTCGTCTCGGGATTGCGATTGGCGGGACGGGAGCATAGAGCGCGTGTTAATGACAAGCCGTCAGTTCGCCCCATGAACAACGCCACACCACCTCGGGAAGAGTCAGTCCTCCAGCCGCCCACGGCGCTGGCGTTGTTGCGCGTGTTCCGGCACCGAAATTACCGGCTGTTTTTCGCAGGACAATTGGTCTCATTGATGGGGACCTGGATGCAGTCCGTCGCCCAGGGTTGGCTCGTCTATACGCTGACCCATTCGCCCTTCCTGCTGGGGCTGACCTCCTTCTGCGGGTTGGTGCCCGTCTTCTTCATGTCGGCGTTTGGCGGCACGATTTCCGACCGGGTCGACCGGCGGCGGATGCTGGTGGTCACCCAGAGCCTCTCGATGCTGCAGGCCGCGATACTCGCAGGTCTCACGCTCGCCCATGTGGTGCAGGTGTGGGAAGTGATCGTGCTGGCCGCCAGCATGGGCCTAATCAATTCCTTCGACGTGCCGACGCGGCAGGCCTTCACCATCGAGATGGTGGGTCGCGAGGATCTGCGCAATGCGATTGCGCTCAATTCGGTGATGTTCAACCTTGCGCGCATTATCGGTCCGGGCGCGGCAGGCCTGCTGGTGGCGTTGGCGGGCGAGGGCGTGTGCTTTGCGCTCAACGCGGTCTCCTATGGCGCGGTGCTGACGAGCCTCCTGCTCATGCATGTGGTGCCGCGCGCGATCCGCAAGCAGGGACATCCTCTGCGCGAATTGCAGGCAGGCTTTGTTTACGCGTGGAACAACCATGCGATCCGCGTTTCGCTTTTGCTGGTGGCTGTGTCGTCCTGCTTCGGGGCTGCCTATCTCGCGCTGATGCCGGCTTTTGCCCGCGATGTGCTGCACGAGAATTCCGTAGGTCTTGGTCTTTTGATGGGTTCGGTGGGCGTGGGCGCGCTGGGCGGCGCCTATGCATTGTCGCGCCTGCATGAACGCCATCTGACTCTTGCGCCGATATTGGCCGCGGGCGGATTTGGCCTCGGCCTGATCCTGTTTTCCCAGTCACACTCGCTTTATCTCTCCATAGCGCTGATCCTGCCGACGTCATTCTGCATGATGCTGCTGGGCGGCACGACGAACACAATTATCCAGACGGTCGCCGACGATCATTTTCGCGGCCGCGTCGTGTCGTTCTATGCGATGTCGTTCATGGGCATGATGCCGTGGGGCGCGCTGCTGCTGGGTACGCTGGCGACGCATATCGGCATCGGCGAAGCGATCACCGCCGGCGGCTCCGTCTGCATCGTGGCCGCAATTGCAGCCTGGTTCGACAATGCGCGGCGCGCGCAAATCCTGCACGCCGTGCCGGGGGAATAGGTGCCGACGCCCGCCGACATCTATGCAGGCCTGACGCCGCCGGAACGCGAAGCTGCCTATGAAAGCTTCATCTGGCGCAATCTGAAGCGCAATTACGCGGGCCACTACATTCACGGCATGCTGGGCATGACGGGCTTCCGGCTCGTCAACGCGCCCACTTTCATACCCGCCTATCTGCATCTGCTGTCGGGTTCGGATGTCGCTGTCGGAATCGGGCTGGCGCTGCAGCAACTGGGCGGCGCGATTTCGGCCGTGGTGGGCGCGGCGCAGATCGAGCACCGCAAGCATGTGATCCCCGTGTCGATGTTTCTCGGCACGATGATGCGGGTGCAGATCCTGGGCATGGCTCTCGTGGGCTATCTGCTCAGCGGCACGCCGCTTCTCGTGGCTGTGATCGCATTTCTGTTCCTGCTCGGACTGTTTTCGGGCCCGCAGGGTGTCGCGTTCCAGTTCCTGCTCGCAAAGATGATTCCGATCCGCTTGCGCGGACGGCTGCAGGGCTGGCGCAACATGACGGGCGGTCTGATCGCGGCCGGGCTTTCCTATCTCGCCGGCAAATATCTCGTGGGCCAGAATGTATGGGGCAACGGCTATTCGACGACGTTCCTCGCCGCCTTCGTGCTGACGAGCCTGGGGCTCACCGCGTTCCGCTTTCTCGTGAAGGAGCCGGAGCCGCCCACCTTGCGCGCGCGCGTCGACATCCGCGAACGGGTGCGCGATGTGCCCGCGATGCTGCGCGACAATCCCGCCTTCTTCTGGTTCATGGTCGCACGCACCTTTGCGGTGGCCAACCGCGTGGCGTCGCCGTTCTACATCATCTATGCGAGCCGGACGATCGCGTTGTCCGGCGCCACCATCGGCGAACTGTCCTTCGCCTATCTGATCGCGGACACGGCGGCCAATCTGGTCTGGGGGTATCTGTCCGACAAATCCGGCTTCCGCTCGACATTCCTTGTGGCGCTGGTGCTGTGGATTGCTGCCACGGGGCTGCTCATGGGCGTGCACACCTTGCCGATGTTCATGTTCGCGTTCTTCGGCCTGGGTGCCGCGAACTCCGGCTACCAGATGAGCGCGCAGAACATCGTCTTCGAATTCGGCCACCGCGACGACATGGCGATGCGGCTCGCACTTTCCAACACGGCCGAAAGCACGATGGCCGCGGCGGGACCGTTCATCGGTGGCCTGATCGCGGCCTTCATCGGTTACCACGCGGTCTTCTGGGTCGCGATCGTCTGCGAAGCGATCGCGCTGGGCCTGCTGCTCGCATTGGTGGAAGAACCGCGCAAAAAACGGTTGGCGCTGGAAGCGGAACGGGCCGAGGCGCTCGGCGCATCGTCAACGACGAGCCTTGCGGAACGCGAAGCGGAGGAGGGCGGCGCGGCGGGGAGGTAAGCCGCACCTGCATTCATCAGCCGTGATAAGTTGACGCGCTCACGCTTTTGCTTTGACCGTATTGATTTTTCTTACAGCCCAAAGGCAAAGAACCAGGAACACCCCTCCGACAAAACCGGCCAGAGCGAAAACAGCCGAAACGATATCAAACTTTCCTGCGGTCAGAGCTCCCATGAAGCCGACGAACAGCGCAAACGGTATTCCACCTTGTACGATGGCGGTTACGAGCGCTGCAAAAAATCCCAGATCACTCCAAAGTAGGGGCGCATTTTTGATCCGACGTGACAAGAGCACGGTCTCGATTATTTGGCCGACCGTGAAACCAGCCATCAGAATCAAGAGATTGGTTGGGTCGGAGAAACCGAGTGCCGCAAAATACCCGAAAACGATGCCGACCATTGTAACGGCCCGGAATGGGACGTAGTTGCGCAGCCAGATCCAAGGTAATTGTTTTGGAAGCGGAGGCATTGCGGTTGCGGTCTTTGACGCGACCTTTCGAAGGTAGAAAACACAGATTCCCGTCGCCAGGAGGGCGCCTGCGACTGCCAGCGGCAGTTGGAAGGTCACGAGTTGCAGCATGTGGCCTTGATCGGTCATCGGCATCGTCAGGCTGGATAGCAATGAAAAATAGAAAGCAAAGGTCCACAGGAGGACAGACCAAAGAGGATCAGATGCTATGCGCGCCAATGTGCGTCGATAACGCTCTGCGGGCGCCATCAACTCTCCACCGCTTCTCACAGCAACGACATTGCCGACTACGGAGATGATCACAAATCCGAGAAGAATAATTGGAATTTGCCAAAGGCCCGGTCCAAGGCAGACGCGACACGCCAATGCGACGATCGGCGGCATGACAAATAGAATGACGCCTTCGATGCGACGCTGGCGCGCAGATTTTTCGACGACTAAACGATCCGACAAAATTCCCCCTGACTAAAACGCCCTGCTTGATAGATGCGAGCTTACCATTTGAGAGCAAGCAATCAGAGGTGTCGTTCCTCGGCACGACTGGGTTGCCCAGCCGACATTGATGCAATCGAATTAAGTGGGGGGCTTCTGTTGCCCGGCGCCCCCCGAGCCGCGCTTACCTATTAGGCAGCGAGGGCCATTTCATTATCGTTGGCACCTGTACGAATAGCCCGATAACGGCGGATACCATACCGAGCAAAAGGACAGCCTTTACACGTCCGTCGATCCTATTTCGCCCCCACAGATACCCGCCCGAGGGCGCCCTTGGCAGGGCGCGGCGGGCATGTGGTGGAGGCGCCGGGTACCGCCCCCGGGTCCGGTCCGCTTATTACGAAGCCGTTTATTGCCATAGCTGGTTGCCCAGCACCCTCTATATAGGCCCTGAAAGATGAATAGAGAAGGTGCCCGCCGGCCGCCCGCTTGGCGCTAGACTGGGGACCGGAATCGGGCGAAACCGCACCCATGCGCCAATATCACGACCTGATGGAAACGGTGCTGAAGCACGGCGTGGAGAAGCGCGACCGCACGGGCACGGGCACGCTTTCCGTGTTCGGCCACCAGATGCGTTTCGACCTGGCCGAGGGCTTTCCGCTCGTCACCACCAAGAAGCTGTTCGCCAAGGCGATTATTTACGAGCTGCTGTGGTTCCTGCGGGGCGACACCAACATCGCCTATCTGAAAGAGCACGGCGTTTCCATCTGGGATGAGTGGGCGGACGCGGCGGGCGAGCTCGGGCCTGTCTATGGGCAGCAATGGCGTTCATGGCCGGACGGCCATGGCGGCACGATCGACCAGATCGCGAACCTCATCGCCGACATCAGGCGCAATCCCGATTCGCGAAGGCTGATCGTGACCGCGTGGAACCCGGCGGATGTGCCGAAGATGGCGCTCCCGCCCTGCCATTGCCTGTTCCAGTTCTATGTCGCGAACGGAAAGCTGTCGTGCCAGCTCTATCAGCGCTCGGCGGATATTTTTCTGGGCGTGCCGTTCAACATCGCGTCCTATGCGCTGCTCACTTTGATGGTGGCGCAGGTGACGGGCTTGAAGCCGGGGGAGTTCATCCATGCGCTGGGCGACGCGCATCTTTATCTGAATCATCTCGACCAGGCGCGCGAGCAGCTCACGCGCAAGCCTTATCCATTGCCCCGCATGCGCCTCAATCCGGAGGTGAAGGATATCTTCGCGTTCCGCTATGAGGATTTCACGCTGGAGAACTATCAGGCGCACCCGCACATCAAGGCCGAAGTGGCGGTTTAGATTCCCTCCCCACTCGTGAGGAGGGTCAGGGCGGGGGGAGAAGAGTCTTCGCGCGCGGACGCGCGCGGCCCC
>PLJH01000052.1 GCA_003139615.1 Alphaproteobacteria bacterium | reverse complement strand
CGACAAGAAGGCGCTTCATATCTGAACTTTTCCCACCCGCCCCTTGAGTGCGGGTCGAAATTATCTTTGAGCGACAGCGAGAAGAGAATTTCGGGGCGGGGCAATGTTCATGCAGCACCCCGCCCCGAAAAATCCGTCGCTGCGCTTCGAATTTTTCGACCCTCCCTCAAGGGGAGGGTGGAAGAAGACTATCGCGAGCCCGCGCGATCCTGCGCAGCGACCACAGAAGAACGAGACGGCCGAGAATCCAGGCGAGTGCCACGACGAGCGCCGCCGCCGGGAAAATCCAGTTGCCCAGCAATTCGTGGGCTTGCGACGGATCGGAGAGGACGCCGATCATGAAAATCCCGCGCCCCACCCACATCCCCGCATGGGCGGGATCGAAGATTTTGACGATGGCCGTCAGCGCGGCTGCGAATGCGCAAGCCGCGAGCACCACGACAAGCGCAAAACCGCCGGCCGCCACGAGGCTTGTGTGCACGCGGCGCGCCAGCACCGACAGCATCGCGCCCGAACGCTGCGAGCCCAGCGCGCCGGACAATTCGATGTCGTCGAGGAATCTGCGCGCATAGGTTTCGGCCGCGCCGAAAGACGCGAGCGCATCGCGCGGCGAAAGCCCGCCTGCGATCGATTCCGCGAGATGGCCGCGCGTTTCCTCCACGATGTCTTCGCGGTCGGCCGCGCTCGCGAGCGCCCAGTTCAGCCGGTTGAGCCAGCGTCCCACTTCGGGGTCTTCGTCCTGCGCGCTCATTTCGTCCTCCGCCTGTCGAGAAATGCGTTGAGCGCCTTGGCAAGCCGCCGCCATTCGACGAGCTGGCTCGCAAGCTCTTCGCGGCCCAGATCGGTCAGCGCGTAATATTTGCGGGGCCGCGCGCCGTCGTCCTCGATGCGCCATTCCGCGCGCGTGAGCTTCCCGCGCTCGAGCCGATGGAGCAGCGGATAGATCGTGCCGGCGGCCAGCTCGACGCCGGCCTCGCCGCGCAGCCGCTCGAGAATCTCCAGCCCATATTGCGGCCGTTCGCCGAGCAGGCTGAGCAAAGCCAGCTCCGCCACCCCCTTGAGCAGCTGCGCCCGGCGGCCGTTGGCCGAGTCTGGTCTTTCTTCGCCTGTCATCTTGTATAGCAAGATATGATATTTGGCAACGACGTCAAGTGTCAGTGCGTACTAATGTCGGCGATCCAATTGTGATAGCGATGCTCGACATGACGGTCGTTGCAACCTGGTATAGAGAAAAATTCGGTGAGGTTTGGTGCGTCTCTGACACTAGAATTTCATCTGGATCCACTACTGCAACTGATAGTGGTCCAAAAATGCTTCCCATACCGGTCGCCACGTTTAGGCAGGTAGCAGGTGCGAATTGGTTTCCACACGAACAATTTACGATCGGATTTGCATTCGCGGGATCAACCCTTGCGGCATTAAGCGCGCATGCTCTCGTTAGCGCGTGCACCCAAAATCTGGCCCGCAATCGCGAAAATGTGAAATCGCCATCTGTGCGCGGTATCGCAGAAATGGTGCGGCGGGTTGGCGAGCATTACGTACGTGATATCTCTTCGAGAATGGTGGGTACACAATCCGATCCTACGGTGTACGCTTTCCAGGCTCACGTATTTGGTCATTGCAGAGCCGAGCATCGCTATGTCGGATTCCTTATCTATCCAGAATTTTCGCCTGCCGCATTTTCAATGAAGTGTCACGAATTGAGGCTTGAAGCCGGGCATGTTTGGCCGATGGGAACTGGCGCCGAGAAGTTGATAGAGATCATGACAGAACTGGATCGGGCGAGTTTGCCGTCAGGCGTAATTATTGCTTTGCGTGAAATGCTCAAGCGCGATGCGACGCCGGGAGTAGGGGGATATTTTCAATGTGGAATTGCGCGCCCAGATGGATTTCGACTCTATCCGATACTCAATTTTGGAGGCGCTCTAGATCGACATGTGACGTTCCTGGGTTTCAGTACATCCAGTCTGGGGGAGTTTGAAGGGCACCACATTGGATTCCAAATGTTCTCTCCTGACATGGATTAGGGGCCGTACCTTAGTCTTTTCCGAATGTGCTGCTTAGATTGAATGTTTCTGTTTCTGACATTCCCATGTCCGGTATAAATTCACAACGCCAGCCAACGAGGTCCCCATGAACGGCGCTGAAAGTCTGGTTCGCACTTTGGTCGCTTGCGGCGTGGAGGTGTGTTTCTCCAATCCAGGCACGTCGGAGATGCATTTCGTGGCGGCCCTCGACAAGGTCGAAGGCATGCGCCCCGTGCTCGCATTGTTCGAAGGCGTGGCGACGGGTGCGGCCGACGGGTACGGCCGCATGGCGGAGAAGCCTGCTTGCACGCTTCTCCATCTGGGTCCCGGGCTCTCCAACGGCCTCGCCAATCTGCACAATGCGCGCCGCGCGGGCACGCCGATCGTCAATGTCGTCGGTGATCACGCGACCTATCATCTGCAATATGATGCGCCGCTCGCCTCCGACATTGCGGGGCTGGCGCGGCCCGTCTCCGCCTGGGTGCATTCCAGCACGAGTGCGAAAGTGGTGGCGTCCGACGGCGCGCGCGCGGTGCAGGCGGCGAGTGCCGCACCCGGCCAGGTCGCCACACTCATTCTTCCGGCCGACACCGCCTGGCTCGAAGCCGACGCACCCGCGCAGCCCTTGCCGCGCATCGCGCCGGCGGCTGTTTCGTCTGAGGCGGTCGATATCGCGGCGAAGGCGTTGCGCGCCGGAAAGAAGACCGCGCTTCTGATGCGTGGGCACGTCACGCGCGAACGCGGGCTTCGTGCGGCCGGACGCATTGCGGCCAAAACAGGCGCGCGGCTGATGTGCGATACGTTTGCGCCGCGCGTCGAACGCGGAGCAGGCCTCGTCGCGGTCGATCGCATCCCCTATTTCGCGGAACAGATCGTCGATTTCCTGAAGGACCTCGATGTGCTCGTGCTGGTCGGCACCAAGCCGCCCGTGTCGTTCTTCGCCTATCCGGGAAAGCCCAGCTGGTGCACGCCGGAGACTTGCGCGATTCATTATCTGGCCCAACCGCATGAAGACGGGGTGGGTGCGCTCGAGGCATTGGCCGAGGCGTTGAGCGCGCCGCGGGAGCCCGCGAGCATCGCGCCGTTCCAGCGCCCGGAATTACCCAGCGGCAAGCTCAATTCCTACACCGCGGGTCAAGTCGTCGGCCATTATCTGCCGGAAGGCGCGATTATTTCCGACGAGGCTGCCACGTCGAGCGGCGGCTCCGTTCTGTTCACGGCCGGTGCGCCGCGCCACGATCATCTCGTGCTGACAGGCGGCTCGATCGGGCAGGGCTTGCCGGTTGCAACGGGCGCAGCGGTTGCGTGTCCCGATCGCAAAGTGGTGTGCCTGCATGGCGATGGTGGCGCGATGTACACATTGCAGTCGCTGTGGACGCAGGCGCGCGAAAAGCTCGACGTGACGACTGTGATCTTCGCCAACAAATCCTATGCGATTCTGAACATCGAGCTCGCGCGGGTCGGTGCGGAAAATCCCGGGCCGCGCGCGCTTTCCATGCTCGACCTGCACAATCCCGAACTCGATTGGGTCAGCCTCGCCCGCGGCATGGGCGTGGAGGCAACGCGGGCTGAGACCGCGGAAGAGTTCGCCGAGCAATTCGCAAACGCGATGAAGTCGCGAGGCCCGCGCTTGATCGAGGCGGTGATATAACAACTTTCCCCTCTACCCCGCAGGGGGAGAGGGTCAGGGTGAGGGGGTCTATTCGTTCGCTCGGTAAGCGAAAGAATCACCGTCTCACTTCTATTACAGAAATTTCCGCAGCGTATTCTACGATCGCGGCCCCCTCACCCCGACCCTCTCCCCCTAAAGGGGGCGAGGGGAAGTTTGGCAGCGGTCGCGTTTACGCATTCGACTCCGCCATCGCCGAATAGACGAGCGTGCGCAGGTCGCGGCGCAGGGTGAGGCGCGCGTCCGTGCCCATCACCTGGGTCATGAACACGACGGCCAGGTCTTCTTTCGGGTCGATCCAGAACGCAGTCGACGCCGCACCGCCCCAGGCAAATTCTCCTGCCGTTCCCGGCACGCGCGTTTTCGCGACATCCACTGTCACGCTGCAGGCGATGGAAAAGCCCACACCCGCATAGCCGGATTCGCTGAACAGGCTTTGGCTAGTGACCATCTCCGTCAGCAGCTTGTTGTCCGGCAGCAGGTTCATGCCGAACATCGCGACGGTTTTCGGCGAGAGAATCTGCACGCCGTCGAGCGAACCGCCGCCCAGCATCATGCGGCAGAAGCGCATGTAATCCTGCGCGGTGGAAACGAGCCCGCCGCCGCCGGATTCGAGCTTCGGCGGTTCGGCATAGGTCGATTTGCCCGCATCGTCCTGGATCGCGAGCTTGCCATCCTTGCCCGGCATGTAGCAGGTCGCGAAGCGCTCGAGCTTCGACGCCGGCACCGAGAAGCTCGTGTCCGTCATGCCCAGCGGTTCGAACAACCGCGTGCGCAGAAATTCGCCGAAGGTCTGCCCCGAAAGTTTCTGCACCAGATATCCCATCACATCGATGGAGACGGAATAATTCCAATAGTCGCCCGGCGAGAACTCGAGCGGGATATGCGCGAGCTGTTCGACGAACGCATCGAGGCCGCCCGGCGTCTGGAAATCGTTGATCTTCTGGCGGCGATATTCTCCATCCACGGTGGTGCGCATCATGAAGCCATAGGTGAGGCCGGAGGTGTGGGTGACGAGATCGATCACCTTCATGCGCCGCTTGGGCTCGCTGGTGATGTACTGGCCTGCTGTGTTCGCGACGAGGCTCGGAATGGCGCTCTCATACACGCGTAAGCCCTTCCACGACGGAATATGCTTGTGCACGTCGTCGTCGAGGCCGAGCTTGCCTTCCTCCGCCAGCATCATCAGCGCGACCGCGGTGATCGGCTTGGTCATGGAATAGATGCGCACGATTTCGTCCTCGCGCATCTTCTTGCCCCGCGCGATATCCATCTGGCCCGCCATGCCGTTGTGCACGAGCTCGCCGCGCCGCCAGACCTGCGTGTGGATGCCGTTCAAGAGCCCGGAGTCGACGTAACGCTCCGTCATCACCCGGTCGAGCGTCTCCAGCCTTGCGAGCGACATGCCTGCGCGATGCTTTGCCATGTTCGTTTCCTTCCAATGTCCTGCCCCGGAGCCTAGCGCATACCGGAGATTTGGAAAGTGGCGCTTGATCCGTCCTCCTCCCCCACTCGTGGGGGAGGAGGAATATCGGCTCTGTTGCTACGGCCAGCCGCGGTTGGATAGGCTGGGCTTACTTCAGAGAAAAAAGGGACGGGAACATGGCCTGGGACTTCGAGACGGAGCCGGAATTTCAGAAGAAACTCGACTGGATCGACGAGTTCCTGGACACCGAAGTGGACCCCGTCACCCAATTGGGCGTGGGCTATGCAGGCGTGAAATCGAAGGCCTATCAAAAAGCGATCCGCCCGCTGCAGGCGAAAGTGAAGGCGCAGGGGCTATGGGCCTGCCATCTGGGCCCCGAACTGGGCGGGCAGGGTTACGGCCAGGTGAAACTTGCGCTCATGAACGAGCGGCTGGGGCGCGTGGGGCTCGCGCCCGTCGTGTTCGGCTGCCAGGCGCCCGACACCGGCAATGCCGAGATCATCGCCCATTACGGCACGCCCGAGCAGAAGGAGAAATATCTCTGGCCGTTGCTGAACAACGAGATCACCTCGGGCTATTCGATGACGGAGCCGCAAGGCGGTTCCGATCCGCTGGGTTTCACCACGAGTGCCGTGCTCGACGGCAATGAGTGGGCGATCAACGGCGAGAAATGGTTCACCTCCGGCGCGCGCAATGCGGAAGTGCTGGTCGTCTATGCCGTCACCGATCCCGATCACAAGGATCCCTATAAGCGCATGTCGATGTTCCTCGTGCCGCGCAAGACGCCGGGCGTGGAAGTCGTGCGCTATGTGGGCGTGGGCACGGAGCGGCGCGGCTCCGAAGGCTATATGCGCTACACCGATGTGCGCGTGCCTTATGATGCGCTGTTGGGCGAGCGCGGCGCGGCCTTCGCGATCGGGCAGACGCGGCTGGGCGGCGGGCGCGTGCATCATGCGATGCGCACAGTCGGCCAATGCAAGAAGGCGCTCGATCTGATGTGCAAGCGTGCCGTCTCGCGCACCACGCGCACGGGGCGCATCGCGGATTACCAGATGGTGCAGGAGCAGATCGCGGACAGCTGGATCGCGCTCGAGCAATTCCGGCTGCTCGTGCTGCAGACCGCGTGGCGCATCGACAAGTACAAGGATTACCGCAAAGTGCGCAAGGACATCGCCGCCGTGAAGGTCGCGATGCCCAAGGTCTATCACGACATCGCATCCGCCGCGATGCATCTGCACGGCGCGCTGGGCGTCTCCAACGAAATGCCGTTCACGCAGATGCTGCTGGGCTCGATGGTGATGGGCATCGCCGACGGCCCCACCGAAGTGCACAAGGTGACGGTCGCCAAACAGGTGCTGCGCGACTACCGCCCCGACAATGATCTGTTCCCGTCCTATCATTTGCCGAAATTGCGCGAGGCGGCGGAAGACCGCTATCCGGACATCGCGGCCGAACTCAAAGCGCAATGGGAAACGCACGCGGAGTCGATCGACGCGTTGTAAAGGAAGCGCGGCGCGAGGCGAGCAATGGCCGGTTTTCTGCACGAGCTGCGGCGCCGCAACATTCTGCGTGCGGCTGCGCTCTATGCGACCAGCGTGTGGGCCTTGGCGCAAGGCATCACGTCGCTTGGGCCAAGCGTGGGCGCGCCGGACTGGCTGACGCGCTGGTTCCTGGTCGCGGCCGCCATCGGCTTCCCGTTCTGGCTCGCCTTCGCATGGTTCTACGAACTGACACCGCAAGGCATCAGGCGCGAGAGCGAAGCTCCGCCGAGCGATGCGGTGGCGCGCGCCACCGGGCGCAGGCTCGACGTCTGGATCATCGCCGTGCTCGCGGTGGCCGTGGTGCTGTTGCTGACCGATAAATTCATGGTGCGCCGGGAAGCCGCCGTCAGCACCGGCGTCGCAGCTATCGCCGAGAAATCCGTCGCTGTCCTGCCGTTGGTCAATGAGAGCGGCGATCCCAATGCGCTGTATTTCTCGGACGGTCTCTCCGAAGACCTGATCGCCGCGCTGTCGCAGTTCGGAGGATTGAAAGTCATCGGCCGCAACTCGTCATTCAAATTCCGCAACAGCACGGAGGCGAGCAACGTCATCGCCGGGAAACTCGGCGTTGCCCATCTGCTGGAAGGCAGCGTGCGCCGCGAAGGCGACATGGTGCGCATCTACGCCGAACTGGTGAATGCCGGAGACGGCAGCACGATGTGGTCGCAGCATTACGACCGGCCCTACAAGGATCTGTTCCGGCTGCAGGACGACATCACGGATGCCGTCGCCGGCGTGCTGAAAACGAAACTGTTGGGGGGAGAAAATGCGGTCGCGCAAAACGACCGGCCGCCCAGCGGCAGTCTCGACGCGTACAACGCCTATCTGCAGGGCAAATTCTATCTGGCGCGCCAGAACGAGGCCGATTTCCGAAAAGCCATCGATGCCTTCACGACAGCCACGCGGATCGATCCGCGTTACGCCGAGGCCTGGGCCGATCTCTCGAATGCGTGGTCGGATTTGGGGCAGGAATTCTTGAGCGGCGCGGCCGCGCAAGCCGCTTACGCGCAGGCGCGCGCGGCCGTGAACACTGCTCTGGCGCTCTCGCCGGACCTCGCGAATGCGCATTCGGCGAAAGGCAATCTGCTCTTGAGCGCCGACACGAATTGGAGCGGCGCCGAAACGGAATTTCGCCGCGCGTTGCAGCTGGAGCCGAGCCTTGCCGCCGCGAAAGGCAATCTCGGTGCTGTGCTGGGAACGCTCGGTCATCCGCAAGCTGCGGCAGACCTCACGCGGGCTGCGCTGGCGACCGATCCGCTCTACGCATTCTGGTCCGACCAGCTGTCGCGTTTTCTGGGGATGCTGGGCCGGCTCGACGAAGCCGGGCAGGCGGAGCGCAAGGCGATCGAGCTGCAACCGAAAGCGGAGTCGTATTACGTGCAGCTCGCGGTCATCGAAATCCTGCGCGGCGATGCAAAGGCCGCGCTCGCCACGGCGCAGCAGGGGCCGAAGGGTCCCTGGCAGGATGTGGGGCTCGCACTGGCGCGACAGATCGGCGGCGATCGCACCGCGGCCGATGCGGCGCTCAAGCTCGTGATCGACAAATATTCCGACGGCGCGCCCTATCAGATCGCCGAGGTTTATGCCTTGCGCAAGGATCCGAACAAGACTTTCGAATGGCTGGACAAAGCATGGGCCGCCCGCGATCCCGGCATTCAATTCCTGCTGTACGACCCGCTCTTCAGTCGCTACCGGAGCGACACGCGCTTTGCGGCGTTCTGCCGGAAAGTCGGGCTGCCGGCGCCGCAGGGTCCCGCAAACTGACAATGGATAGTGTCGACAGTCACATCGATTGCGATACTTGCGGCGGCGAAGTTCCGGCGCATTTTTCGTTGGAACGCACGGAAGCGATATGTCCGCGACGCTGTGCACAAGTTCAATCTGCGCTTGTATTTCGATTGCCCAGCGATATCTTGGTTGTGGATGGATGGGGGCACACCAATGTTCGATCGTCGAATTCCGCGGCCCGGCGCCTCGTTTCGGGCACTTGCCGGCGTCGTTTGCCTGAGCGTGCTTGGCGGTTGCGCCGCATTGAGCGGATACCCCAAGGATCCGCAGAATTCGAGCGCGCTCAGCCAATTGCGCGACAAATACTTCGCCGAAGGCATTGACGATTGCTACAGGGCCGGAGATTGCCAAGCGCTTCTGAACCTGAGCGGCAGGCAAGCCATCCGCGACGACGTCGTGCTGAACCGGATGCGCGTCTACGACATGGAATTCTCGCTGTTCGCGCGCGACCTGAGCGGCGCCAACAATTCCGTTTCGATCGGAACCGACCTCACCGCCTTGGCGCTGAACGGATTGGGCGCCTCGGCGGGAGACGCCGCCACGAAAGCCGCTCTCGCGGCGGCATCGGGGGGCGTGCTTGCTTCGAACGGCGCCGTCAACAAGGACCTCTTCTACGAGAAAACCGTTCCCGCGCTCGTCGCCCAGATGCAGGCCGATCGCCTGAAGGCCGAAACGAGCATCCTGAGCGCGCTGGTGAAACCCGATGTCGACTATTCGCTGCAGCGCGCGGAGCTCGACCTCGACACGCTCAACGATGCCGGGAGCCTGAATGCCGCCGTCGCGAACATCACGCAGCAATCCTCGACGCAACAGGCGCAGTCGCAGTTGCAGATGAACCTCTATCAAACCGCGGTCACGGCCTACACGCCGAGTGCGAGCGCGGTCCGCACCTGGCTGAAGAACGGCGCCACGCTGGACATGGGCCGCTACAACCAGCTTCAAGCCTGGCTGACGAACAATTCCGACCCAAATCTGCATGGCGTGACGGTCGAGCAGCTTACGGACGTGAGCAACGACAGCCTGGAGGCTGCGCGTCAACGCGCCATCGCCGAAGTGCCGATCAAATAGGAGCGACGCCATGCCTGCACGCACGGAAACGAGGACCGGGGTGAAGCCCGAGGACGTTGACACGATCACGGCGCTTTTCAACGCGCAAACCCCGCCGCCGACCAGCGTCGTCTCGACACCGGACGGGAACGGAACGTTCACGATCGTGGCGACTTGGGCCGCGAGCTAAGGAATACGGGATCGTTCAATCCATTCCAGGGGACGCGGTGAGCCGCCGTCGCAATCGCGGACAGAGTTCAGAAATTGACTTCACGTCCCCGTATTCTCAGTACGCGTTGCGTGTTCATGCGCGAAATTATTTCGGGCGACAACTGGCATAAGCGATCCTGTAGGGGCGGTTGAAACACTTCGCCAATCCCCTTAGCACAGCCGAATCAATCGCGTTTTCCGTACCAGGCTCGGCGCTCATCTTGGTTGCGGAGGCATCGAGCAAGGTTTCATCTTTCACCAGGAACGCCCACGTTCCGACCAGATATGTGATCCAGTCGAGACTACCGTGATTTGCGCGGTCCGCCGGGATCGCAGCAGCGACCAGCTGCGCGGCCTCAGAGTTTTTGTCGACAAGCGCCAGCGATTGCGCCTCGTGAAAGAGAACATCTTCTTTGTGGGATGCCGTGAGAGCGGGCCCATTTATCAAATAATCTTCGGCGGCCTGGGCGGCGGCTTCGTGACAGCCGCGATTGTCTAGAGCCATTTTGGTTTGAGATTACGCATAGCCGGCATGGCTGAAAAAATTGCGGCAGTGATCGGCTGGGAAGTCGTCGAGGATGGCGCCGATACGGTCCCAGAGCGCGGGAATGGATCGCTCTGCGGCTCTTCGCAGATGGGCTTTGATCTTTGAGAACGCCAGCTCGATCGGATTGAGGTCGGG
>PLJH01000048.1 GCA_003139615.1 Alphaproteobacteria bacterium | reverse complement strand
TCCAAGGATGGGGGCAAGTTCATTAAGGGCCAGACTCAAGTTCAACCCGGATTAAACCGCGGGGGCAACGTCAGGTTCACACGCTTTCGTCCGTGCAAAAAATGGAAGCGTTTGAAAAGGCCGTTAAATTTGCGGAAACGGTGAAGGCAATCCTGTTACTATTCGGCGCGCCGTAGTTTTATTCGCGCCCATCGGTACTTGAGCTAGGAGAGAGGTGGACAGAAGATGCTATATGCGATCACCTATCCATTTCGTTTCGCGCGTCTCCAATGGCAAAGGCATGAGATAGTAACAAAGTATTGGATGCTGCGCATGAATCGAATCTCCACCGCAAGTGATGCTGACAAGATAAATAACCAAGAAGACCTAGACAAAATTGACGCGTTAATAGCGGCGTTGAAAACGGAACGACTCGTTCATTTGGCCGGACGTTATGATATGCCTGTGCCGCTTCCGTCGATGGAACATCAAATATATCTTTACAGCTATGACACGCGCCTAATGATTCGGGATGGCTTGGGTCGTTTAAATGATGCGCTCATACTAAACGCCGCTGGGAGATTTGCGGTTCGGGCGGCGATTCGCACTGAACAACGCGAGCGGCGAGAACGATGGGTTTGGTGGATTCCAATCGTTTTTGGTTTGATTGGCGCGCTTACCGGTTTGGTGTCGGTTTTCAAAGTCGCCCACTAATTTCAAGATGTAGTGATACTCGCTGGCTTCACGGACCGGGTCTGGGATATGTCTGACATTGCGGCGCTGATCGCCGCTCAGGAAGCGCCTGTTGCGAAGCGCGGGCCGTACAAGAAGAAGGCAGCATAGTCCCGATGTCGGTCACGATGCGGACAAACTCGAGTACGCGCGTCATTCGGCAAATTGAAAGTGCAGATGGTCTCAAGGTATTTTCCACCGTGCAAAGCATTGGTGGATTCCGGTTTGTCGAGGAAACCAACATCCATGAGCCAGCAGGCGCAGGCTATGACGACTATTGGTATTGGGAGCGCACCCATGAATCTGGAATGTACGCGACCGAACAAGAGGCTTTTGACGACGGCTTGAAGGCCGTCCCTTGGCTCCAAAATTCAAAATGAGCCACTACCCATTTGCGCCTCCGATTGACACGGGCGGCGCACTGGTTCTAGTCTTCAATGGAACATATCATGAACATACAGTGATGATCAAGTCCCGCAGCGCAATACGCCAAAGACGGATGGTGCAAAGTCTTCGCCTGCTCTTCCCCTGTTCCGAAGCCGAAAAGTCGGCCGGCGCGGCGCGAAGATTCGCGCGCCCGTTGAATTCAAACGCAAATTTCTTTCGTGTGCGCCGTACACAAAGAGTTCCCCTGTTTTCTCGCCTGTTTAACAGGGGAAACGTCGAGTGGGCGGCGCGGATTTGGTGTGCGTTTGCGAAGCGGGATGCCGATAGGAATGGCTGCGCGAGGCCGCGCGAAGAACGGCTCCGGTTCGTCCCCGCTCATTGCGCATGGCCGAAAGAAGACCGGCGTATGGTCGCTTTCTCAGGGCGCAAGGCAGGTGAATTTGCAGGGCAAAAACGCCCTGCTCCGCCGCGTCAAGTGATTGAATCGCATGGAGATTTTGCAGCAGAAAAAATTTCGGAGAAATTTGCGCTGCTTCCGGTGCCGGATGTGCGTGCTGCGTTCAAGGGTTGGATAAACCGAAGGAGAAGAAAATTCGGTGCGTGCGATGCGCCCCCTTCGTCTGTCGCCTGCTTCGCGGGAGACATCCACCTCCCCCGTAAACGGGAAAGGAAAATCGACAATTCACTTCGTCCATTCCAGCGCAAAATAATACGAAAACTGGTTCGTCGTCGTTGCATGCACGATGCCGCTGCCGGCCGAGCCCACGATGTGCCAGTTGTCGTTGAGGTCGAACAGGAATGCGCCGTTGTAACTCGTCTGGCTTTGTTGACCGGTGCGGTTGGGCGTTTGGTGGAAGATCTCCGCGCCCAGTTGCAGATCGGGCAGCACGCGCCGCAACAACGCCCAGCCCGCGAACCAGTAATCGCGATCGTCCGTACCCGGATTGATCCAGTAGCCGCCGCCGCCGAAACTCGTCCAGGCCCCGAAACTTTTCTGCGCCCAGATGGGAAAATATTCCTGCGTCTTCGTCGTGCCCTCATGGATATCGAGCGGCACATTGATCGAGGGATAGAAACTCACCTGCGGCCGCCAGCCGTCGTCGTCCTCTTCGATGAACCGGTATTTGACGCCGAGGATGATGGGACCGGGACCGTATTGAGTCCGGTCGTTGTTGTCGGGCGCGTCGTTGAGCGGGATCGTGATGCTGGTCTGAAGGTCCGGCGCCGCTCCGTAGTTCACTTCCAGCCCCAGCGCGGTGCCGGATGTCATATGATCGGCGCGGACGGCCTGGCTGAACAGATAATCCTCCCAATGCCCGGTATCGGTGGGTTCGGGATCGTCGGTGGCGAACGGCGGCCCCGCCAGCGCCGGATCGGCCCCCAACAAAAGCCCCCCCAACAAAAGATCGGCCAACAAAAGCGCCGCGAGCAGAATTGCGGGTGCAAAGCCCACGGCCATGCCTTGATTCCCGAGAGCCGCGCGGGAGACAATCGGCCGACCGCCATTCGCCTCGGCCGCAACCGGCCGGCAACCCGAGAAAAACCACATGCCCAGCTGCCTGCCGATTAAAGACGACGATGCCACCATCCGCAAAGCGCTCGAGGACGCGCATCTGCCGTCCCTGATAGCAGCCCTCGTCCATATCACAGGCGACGCGAGCCCGATCCGCGGCGACATCAAGCCACTTTACGATTTCTTCGGCGACGGGCAAGGAAGCCTCACGCCGGAGCAGTGCGAGCGCACCAAGACCCAGGCGTCGGCCGCGCTCAAGGCGTTCGCCGCCGGCGGCTCGAAGATGCCGCCGCAACCTTCGGGCGATGTCATCCGCGAATTGATGGATTTCGTTGCGGGCGCGAAAATTCCGGAACATTACGTTCCGTTCCTGATGGAAGAGCTTGCGCTCACAAGCGACGATGCGAAGGCCGGCGATTGGGGCAACGCCATTCCGACGGCCGCGAAAAAAGATTTCCGCGTGCTCGTGATCGGCGCGGGCATGTCCGGCGTGCTGGCCGCCATCCGGTTGAAGCAGGCGGGCATCCCGTTCACCATCGTCGACAAGAACAGCGATGTCGGCGGCACCTGGTTCGAAAACACCTATCCCGGCTGCCGCGTCGACAACCCGAACCACCTTTATTCCTATTCGTTCGAACCGAATTACGACTGGCCGCAGCATTATTCCACGCAAGGTAAACTCTGGGCCTATTTCCGCGGCGTGGCGGACAAATACGGCATCCGCGAGCTCGTGAAATTCGACACCGAAGTGATCGAATCCGTTTACGACGAAGCGCGATCGCTGTGGACGTCGCGGCTGCGCCACAAGGATGGACGCGAAGAAAAAATCGAGACGAACGCGATCATTACCGCGGTCGGTCAGCTCAACCGTCCGAAGATGCCGGACGTGAAAGGCATCGAAAGTTTCAAAGGTGCCTCGTTCCATTCCGGCAACTGGAATCATTCCGTCGACCTGAAAGGCAAGCGCGTGGCCGTGATCGGCACAGGCGCGAGCGCATTTCAGTTCGTGCCCGAGATCGCGCCGGAGGTCGGCCGGATGTTCGTGTTCCAGCGTTCGGCGCCGTGGCTGGGCCCTGCGCCCGATTATCATCACGATGTCGAAGAAGGCCAGAAATGGTTGCTCAAGCACGTGCCGTTTTATGCGCAGTGGTATCGCTTCTGGATGTTCTGGATGCTGACCGACGGCATCTACGCCGCCGTCCAGGCCGATCCCACATGGACGACGCGCCTGGATTCCGTCAGCGCCGCCAATGATTTCCTGCGCGATGTGTTGACCCAATATATCCAGTCGCAATCGGGCGGCGACGAGGCCTTCTTCAAGAAGGTCGTGCCCACCTATCCGCCCGGCGGCAAGCGCACCGTGCGCGACAACGGCGTGTGGCTTGCGGCGCTGCGTCGTCCGAATGTCGAGCTGATCGTCGATCCGATCGCGGAGATCACGCCCCGCGGCGTGAAGACGAAAGACGGCAAGGAATACGAAGTCGACGTCATCATCTACGGCACGGGATTCCATGCCAGCCGGTTCCTGTCGCCCATGACATTCAAGGGCCGCGGGGGCGTCGACCTTCACCGGCAATGGGACGGCGATGCGCGCGCCTATCTCGGCATCACGATTCCCAATTTTCCCAATCTGTTCTGCATGTACGGGCCCAACACCAATATCGTGGTAAACGGCAGCATCATCTTCTTCTCGGAATGCGAGATCCGCTACATCATGGGCTGCATCGAGACCTTGCTCGAAAACGGCTATGTCGCGATGGAGCCGAAGCGCGACATCCACGATGCGTTCAACGAGAAGATCGACGCGGGCAACAAGCAGATGGCGTGGGGCGTGCCGCAGGTCTCGAGCTGGTACAAGAACGCGAAGGGCCGCGTTGCGCAGAACTGGCCCTTCCCGCTTGTCGAATATTGGGCCCGCACCCGTGCGCCGGATCCGAAGGATTTCGAGTTCCGCAAGGCCGCAAGGTCATAACGGCCATCGGACAGACGGGCAAAAGATGCGGCACCCGGGCACATGGAGATAGTTTCATCGTGCAACAAGACTGGCTATGATGGTCCAAGATCGGTTCCGATCAGGGGACATTCTCAAGGGGGAAAACTATGACGAATTCGTGGATTTTGCGGCCGATGCTGGGACTTGGCATCGCGTCGATTGCGGCGTTCGGACTGGGCGATGCGGGCGCGCAGGCGCCGAAGACACCCAGCCTGGCAACTCTCGTGGCGCCCCCGCTTTCGGCTCCCAAGATCAAATATTTTCAGGCGCATCCGGCGGCGTGGCAGCAATTCCTGTCGAGCCTGCCGCAACGGCCGACGACGGACCAGCCGACGGCAAATCGCTACCTGTCGACCAAAGCCGCGGCTGTCGGAGGCACGTGGCAAACGGTGAGGCCCGCGCCCGTCAACGGTTTGTGCAATCCGCTGCTGCTGACCGACGGCACCGTCATCGTGCACAACTGCGATACGCCGGACTGGTACAAGCTCACGCCGGACATCAACGGCAATTACGCGACCGGAACCTGGAGCCAGATCGCATCGATGCCGGTCATCAATGACACGCAATATGCGCCGCAATATAATGCCTCGGCCGTGCTCCCCTACGGTCGCGTCATCGTCGTCGGCGGCGAATATAACGGCAGCGACAGCGGCGTCTGGACCAACCAGGGCGCGGAGTACGAACCGGTCAGCAACCAGTGGCGTCCCGTGTCGCCGCCGGACGGCGGCGCCGGCGGCTGGGGCAACATTGGTGACTCGCAAAGCACCCTCCTCGCCAACGGGAATTTCCTGCTTGGAGGATGCTGCGCCTATCCCGCCGTCGATGCGCTGTTAGATGCGCGGACTCTGACATGGACCGACACCGGCGCACCGACTGCCGGCGGCGCTTACCAGGACGAGCAAGGCTATACGCTTCTGCCGTCGGGCAATGTGCTGACTGTGGATGTCTGGACCAACTATCCGGCCGGCGGCGCGACGAATGCCGAACAGTACGATCCCACGGCGAAAAAGTGGAAAAGCGCCGGCAACCTACCGGTCTCGGTTATCGATCCCGCACAGTGCGGCACTTGGGAAATCGGCCCGGCCCCGTTGAGAGGCGATGGAATCGTCGTGCAGTTCGGCGGCAACACCGGCTGTGTAAAACCGAAAGCCGATCCGACTGCGATCTATACCGCCGCTGCCAATTTGTGGCAGGCGGGACCGGACGTTCCTGCGATCTGCGGCGTGAATGGCAACCGGAGTTGCGATCTCGCCGATGCGCCGGCCGCCGTTCTTCCCAACGGCAACATCCTGTTCGCCGCCAGCGCCGGCTACGGCGGCAGGCCGACGCACTTCTTTGAATTCACGCGTGGGAATTTCATCGTCCAGGTCTCCGACACCGTTGAGCACGCCGACACGTCCGGCGCGTATTACTACAACTTCCTCGACCTGCCGAACGGCCAGGTTCTCTCGACCGATTTCAGCAGGGTCATGGAAGTGTACACACCTTCGGGCAATCAGATATCTTCCTATGGCCCGAGAATCACCATCGCGCCCTCTTCTGTCACTGCCTGTCAGAGCTATCAAATCACAGGCCACCAGCTGAGCGGACGGACACAAGGTGCTTACTACGGTGACGATGCGCAGGCGGAAACCAACTATCCGATCGTGAAGATCGTCAACACGGGTACCGGTCACGTCTTCTATGCGAGCACAATCGGCACGACGAATTCGGTTGCGCCGCTTGTCACCAGCACGGCGACCTTCACGGTGCCCTGCAATATCGAGACGGGTCCGAGCAGCCTGTACGCGGTCGCCAGCGGCGTTGTGTCCACACCGGTGAGCGTGACGGTGGGCAGTTCCGGCTGATGCCGGCATCCGGCGGGAACGAAATGAGCGTGGTCGGCATCGACCACGCGTCATTTCCCACCATGCAGCCGGAGGAGATGATCGCGTTCTACAAGCGCCTCGGGTTCGAGATCGTGGGCGAAGAAGAATGGCGCGGCGGCCGCTCCGGCGACGCGATGCATGTCTTGAATGCGTCCAGCGTATACACCCGCGATCCGGACGGAAACCTGTTGGAATTCCTGACATATCGGCCCTGAGCCGCCCCGCATCACGTTTTCGTCAGGGAAATTCCCGAGCGCGATCGCCCTTGACGATGTTACTACCCGGTACGTATATCAGCCCCGAAAGCGTACTGGTCAGTAACATCGTGTTTTCCAAGCGCAGCACCTGTTTTGGCCGGAGAAGCGCCACTCCACCGACCGATACGGTCAAGACAGACCGTGCGTCCGCCAAGCATAATTCGGGATTGAGACAGCGGGCGCGTTTGCGCGCCGCGCCGGAGAATGCCGCTTTATGACGTGGATCGTTCGCGTTGCGCTGGAGCGCCCCTATACCTTCGTCGTGCTGGCGATCCTGATCCTGATCGTCGGCCCCGTCGCGGCCGTCCAGACGCCGACCGATATCTTCCCGAATATCGGCGTGCCGGTGATCGGTGTGGCGTTCACCTATACGGGTCTGCCGCCGGACGACATGTCCGGTCGCATCATCACGCCCTATGAGCGCATCCTCACAACGACCGTGAACGACGTCGAGCATATCGAAAGCACATCGTTGCCGGGCATGGGCATCGTCAAAATCTTCTTCCAGCCCAATGTCGATATCCGCACCGCGACGGCACAGGTGACCTCGATCTCGCAGACGGTCTTGCGGCAAATGCCGCCCGGCATCACGCCGCCGCTCATCCTGAATTACAACGCCTCGACCGTGCCGATCCTGCAGCTTGCGGCATCGAGCCCGACCTTGTCGGAACAGCAGGTGCTCGACCTCGCGCAGAACTTCGTGCGGCCCGCGCTGGGCAATGTTCCGGGAGCCGCAGTGCCCTATTCCTATGGCGGCAAGGTGCGCCAGGTGCAGATCGATCTCGACTCGCAGGCGCTCCAGGCCAAGGGGTTGTCCGCCCAGGACGTCGAGAACGCCATCACGGCGCAAAACCAGATTTTGCCGGCGGGCAACGTCAAGATCGGCCGTCTGCAATATACGGTGAAGCTCAACGACGCCAACCAGACGATCGACGAACTCAACGACCTGCCGATCAAGACGGCCAACGGCGCGACGATCTATATTCACGATGTCGGCCATGTCCGCGACGGCTCGCCGCCGCAACAAAGCATCGTGCATGTCGACGGCGTGCGCGCAGTGCTGACCACGATTCTGAAGGTCGGCTCCGCATCGACGCTCGCCGTCGTGCAGGGCGTCAAGGATCTGCTGCCCAAGCTGAAGGAAACGCTTCCGTCCGATTTCAAGATCGTGGCTCTGAACGATCAATCGCTGTTCGTGAAGGCCGCGATTTCCGGCGTGGTGCGCGAAGGCATCATTGCGGCCGCACTGACGAGCCTGATGATATTGCTGTTCCTCGGAAGCTGGCGCTCGACCGTGATCATCGCCACCTCGATTCCGCTGGCGGTCCTGAGCGCGCTGGCGGCGCTCTCATGGGCCGGACAGACGCTCAACATCATGACGTTGGGTGGGCTTGCACTCGCCGTCGGCATCCTGGTCGACGATGCCACCGTGACCATCGAGAACATCAACTGGCATCTTGAGCAGGGCAAGGACGTCAAAACGGCCATTCTCGACGGCGCACAGCAGATCGTGACGTCGGCCTTCGTATCGCTCCTCTGCATCTGCATCGTGTTCGTGCCGATGTTCGCGCTCAAAGGCGTGGCGGGCTTCCTGTTCGTGCCGATGGCGGAAGCAGTCGTCTTCGCGATGATCGCGTCTTTCCTCCTGTCGCGCACGCTGGTGCCGACCATGGCGATGTACCTGCTCCGCCCGCATGTTCGCCCCGATTGTCCACCCGGCCACGCCGATAGCGAACTCCACGAAGCCGAAGGCGAGCGCAACCCGCTGTCACGCTTCCAGCGGCGCTTCGAAAAAAGATTCGAGGATTTCCGCGAGGGCTACCGCAATCTGCTGGCGATGGCGCTCGCCAACCGCCGCGTCTTCGTCATCGGCTTTCTCGCCGTCGTCATCGCATCCTTCGCGCTCGTGCCGTTCCTGGGCTCGAACTTCTTTCCGTCGGTGGATTCCGGCCAGATCACATTGCATGTGCGCCCGCCCGTGGGCACGCGCATCGAAGATGCCTCCGCGATGTTCGGCGACATCGAGCGGGAAATCCGTACGGTGATACCGCGGGACGAGATATCCTCAATCGTCGACAATATCGGTCTGTCGCCCAGCTCGATCAACATGGTCTACAACAATTCCGGCCTGATCGGTTATCAGGACGGCGACATCTATGTGAGCCTCAATGCCAATCATCACCCGACGGCCGATTATGTGCGCAGGCTGCGCCGGCAGCTGCCGGTCGATTTTCCGGGCGCAACCTTTTCGTTCCTGCCCGCCGACATCGTGAGTCAGATTCTGAATTTCGGTTCGCCTGCCCCTCTCGATCTGCAGATCGCCGGCCCGAAATTCGTGGCCAACCAGGCTTATGCCATCGAGTTGCTGCGCCGCATGCGCATGATCCGCGGCGTGGCCGATGCGCGCATCCAGCAATCGACGGACAATCCGCAGCTTCGCGTCGACATCGATCGCTCGCGCATGGCGCAATTGGGTCTGACCGAACTCAATGTGACGAACAGCGTTGTTACGTCGCTGGCCGGCAGCTCGCAGGTCTCGCCCACATTCTGGCTGAACCCGAAGAACGGCGTTTCCTATCCCATCGTGGCGCAGACGCCGGAATACCAGGTGGATTCGCTGTCGCGTCTGGAAAACCTGCCGATCACCACCGGCACATCACCCGGCCTGCAGGTGTTGGGTGCGCTCGGTCATATCAGCCGCGAACAATCGAGCGCCGTGATCACGCATTACAATGTCATGCCGGCGGTCGACATCTATGCCACAACGCAGGATCGCGATCTGGGCGGTGTGGCAAGCGACGTGCAGAAACTGATCGCCGGCACGGCGAATGACGTTCCCAAAGGCGCAACCGTTACTTTGCGCGGACAAGTGGTCACGATGAACACTGCCTTCACCGGCCTGTTCCTGGGACTGCTTGTGGCCATCGTGCTCATCTACATGCTGATCGTGGTGAACTTTCAATCCTGGCTCGATCCGTTTGTGATCATCACCGCGCTTCCCGCAGCGCTTGCCGGCATCGTGTGGATGCTGTTCGCGACCGGCACGACCCTGTCCGTTCCCGCGCTTACGGGCGCCATCATGTGCATGGGCGTCGCGACGGCGAACTCGATTCTGGTCGTGAGCTTTGCACGCGAGCGGCTTGCCGTCACCGGCAACGCGGCGCTTGCCGCGGTCGAGGCCGGAGTCACCCGCTTCCGCCCCGTGCTGATGACCGCACTGGCGATGATCATCGGCATGGCGCCGATGGCGCTCGGCCTGGGCGAAGGCGGCGAACAGAACGCACCGCTGGGCCGCGCCGTGATCGGAGGCCTCATCGTCGCCACCTGCGCCACGCTCCTGTTCGTGCCCGTCGTCTTCAGCATCGTTCATGGCCGCAAAGCGGGTCACGCTGCCGGCGAAAAATCGCCCGCGACATCCTCATCCGGAGAAGCCTATGCCTGACGCTGGAAATCCGCTGCGCTATACGCCGCCGCGCCGGCTGAAACTGGCCGGTATCGTCGCCGTCTGTGTCGCGATCGTTGTCGTAGCCGTCGGCGTCATCGGCCGCGTGTTCGCCGACCAAAGCGTGGCTGCCTGGACCGACGCGCAGGCGTTACCGACCGTGAAAGTCATCAACCTCGCTGCCGACACCGGCAGCGGCGCGCTTGTGTTGCCGGGCGACGTCGAGGCCTTCAACAGCGCGCCGATCTATGCGCGTGTCAGCGGCTACCTGAAGCAATGGTATGTCGATATTGGAACGAAGGTGAAAGCCGGACAATTGCTCGCCACCGTCGACGTGCCGGACCAGGACCAGCAGCTCGCGCAAGCCAAAGCCGATCTGGCCACGGCCGTCGCCAACGAGAACCTGTCCGCGATCACGGCGAAGCGCTGGAATGCGCTTCTCAAGGAAAATGCGGTGGCACCGCAGGATGTCGATGAAAAGAACGGCGACCTCGCAGCCAAGGTCGCCGCAACGGCGTCCGCCAAGGCAAATGTGGACAGGCTTCAGGATCTGGAGACGTTCAAGAGCATCACCGCGCCGTTCGACGGCGTCGTCACCAGCCGCTCGACCGATATCGGCGCGCTGATCGTGGTGGGTGCACCGGGCCAGACGCCGCTCTTCACCGTCGCCGACGAAAGCAAGCTGCGCATTTATGTGCGCGTGCCGCAGAATTACGCGTGGGAGATCAACCCCGGCATGATGGCCACGTTCAACGTTCCCGGGCAGCCCGGCGAGACCTTCACCGCGTCGATCGCGGCCTCGGCCGACGCGGTGGATGCCACGTCAGGCACGCTGCTGGTCCAGTTGCAGATCGACAATTCCGACCACAAGCTGAAACCCGGCGACTACGCGCAGGTGCATTTTACCTTGCCGGCGGCTGCGCACTCCATTCAGGTTCCGGCCAGCGCTCTCATGTTCCGCGACTCCGGAATGGAAGTCGCGACTGTCGGCGCGAACAATCGCGTTCTCATCAAGCCGATTGTCGTTGCGCGGGATTTCGGAACATCGGTGCAGATTGCAACGGGCCTGACGACATCGGACCGGGTTATCGACAACCCGCCGGATTCGCTGCGTCCCGGCGACGAGGTTCGTATCGCGCGCTAACGCCGCGGCGCATGACGCGCAGCTCAGATCGAAGCAACTTTCGTTCTACGCAGGAAATCAAGGAATAGAATCGCGTAGATCAGATCGATGCCCACAAGCGCAGGCAATTTCCACGATACGGCTCCGATCCACCACGGCCAGACGACACCGGCGACAGCCAGCAGCTTTCCGATCGCACCCAGATGAATATAGGGCCTGAACGTCACCGGATCGCCCGCCACGCGCGCATAGGCATAACCGAATGACGCCACCAGCAGCCCTGCAAGATTGGCGAGCACGAGGTTTGTGCCGCCAATCGGATCGAGCGGCAGCAAGGGCGTCTGCACCCAGTAGCGCAGGAAAACAAGATTGCATCCGACCAGCAGGTTGAAAAATGCCGCGGTGCCGAATAGCCAGCGCGCATAGGTTTTCATTGTCGCCTTCCCTTTACGTCGCGGTCGAAACAGCTCGCGTTTCTGCCGTCGGATTTGTTCCCGCTTCGACTGGAATGCTAGCGTTGTCCCGGTGTACTGTGCCCGGATAAATGGTCGCGCACGGCCTTCAAGACCGCCCCGAGGAAACCCATGCCGCCCACCGAGGAAATCCGCCAGCTTGTGGCGGCCGACGACCGCAAGGATTTCGAATTTGCAGCGCGCGGCTTTATCGCCACGCGCAAGGATCCCGTCATCAAGCGCGACGACGGACGGGTCGCTTACGACACATCGGCCTATGAATTCCTCAAAGGTACGGCCCCGGACACCGCCAATCCGAGCCTCTGGCGACAGGCGCAAATCCTGACCATGCACGGATTGTTCAAGGTCGCGGATCGCATTTTCCAGGTCCGTGGCTTCGATGTGTCCACAGTGTCGTTCATCGATGCCGGTGCGGGCTGGATCGTCGTCGATCCGCTCACATCCGTTGAGGCCGCGCGCGCGGCTTACGAACTCGTGACCGAGCATGTCGGCAAGAAGCCGGTTTTGGCCGTGATCTATTCCCATAGCCATGTCGACCATTACGGCGGCGTGGGCGGCGTGACGAACGCGGCAGACGTCGCGAGCGGCGCCGTCAAAATCATCGCGCCGGAAGGGTTTCTCGAACACGCGGTTTCCGAAAACATCATTGCCGGTCCTGCGATGTCGCGGCGCGCACGTTTCCAGTTTGGACTCACCTTGCCGCACAGTGCGGAGGGCGAAATGACCTCGGGATTGGGTCCACGTCCCTCGCTGGGCTCGCTCTCGCTCATCGCTCCGACCGATATCGTTTCGCGTACCGGTCAGGAGATCAAAGTCGGCGATGTGACGATGGTGTTCCAGCTGACGCCGGGCACCGAGGCGCCCGCGGAAATGAATTTCTATCTGCCGCAATTCCGCGCTGTGTTCATGGCCGAGAATGCGAACCTCACCATGCACAATCTGCTGCCGGCCCGCGGCGCGCTCGTGCGCGATGCGAAAGCCTGGGCGGATTATCTGACGGAATCCATCCGCCTGTTCGGCGGCAAGAGCGACACGATGTTCGCGGCCCATGGAATCCCGCGTTTCGGGCAGGATGAGATCGTTGCATTCCTCATCAGCCACCGCGACGCCTATAAATTCCTCCACGATCAATCGGTGCGCCTGATGAACAACGGACTTACCTCGTCCGAAATCGCCGAGGTGCTCAAGCTGCCGGATGTGCTTGCGAAGCAGTGGTTCAATCGCGGCTATTACGGCACGATGAGCCACAATGCGAAGGCGGTGTATCAGCGCTACATGGGGTGGTACGACGCCAATCCCGCCAATCTCAATCCCCTGCCCCCGGAACCTGCCGCCAAGCGCTATGTGGAGGCGATGGGCGGAGCGGCCAAGGTGATCGCGCTGGCGGCGACGGCCGAGCGCGACGGCGATCTCCGCTGGGCGGCGACTTTGCTCAACCACGTCGTGTTTGCCGACGAAAACAACAAGGCCGCGCGCGACCAACTGGCCAGCGTCTACACGAAGCTGGGCTTTGAATCCGAGGCCGGAACCTGGCGCAACATCTATCTGACGGGGGCGCAGGAACTCCGCGACGGCGTGGTGAAGCTTCCCCCGGCAAGCATGAGCACGGATGTTTTGTCGGCAACGACGACACCCATGCTGCTCGATTTCGTGGCCGTGCGCATCAATCCCGTCAAAGCATCGGAGCGGGCTTTCAAGATCAATATCGAACTCACGGACCGCCGGGAGAAGCACCTGATTACAATCGAAAACGGCGTCATGATTCACGAATCGGGCATCGTCGATCCCACCGCCGGCGCCAGCCTGCGCATGAAGCGTCCGGATCTTTTGATGACGCTGCTTGCAGGAATACCGGTCGCTGCGCGCATCGAGTCCGGCGACGTCAGGATCGACGGCGACGCGTCGCTTTATGATGCACTGGTCGGTCTGATCGAGCCCCTGACGCCGAACTTCCCGATCGTCACACCGTAACCGACTTAGCACATGTCCACGAAGCGGCCCTGCCCGCCGGTATGTGCCGGCGGGCAGGTCATTCGGATCAGCGCTTGTTGGACGTTCCGCCGGAATCCTGCTGACCGCTGCCATGCTCCTGCGCATGCTTGCGGCTCGCTTCCGTCGCTTGGTTCCGGGCGTTGGAGGCAAGACGGTGCGCCGTGTGGGCGTGATGCGCCGCCGTCTCGTGCTTGCCTTCTTCGAAGTCCTTCGCGGCTTCACGAGGATGTTTGGCCGCGTTGTCGTGCTGGTCCGCGGCGTTCTCGTGGTTGTCGGTTGCGGGATGCTTGTTACGCGCTGGGCGACCATCATAGGACAAGATTTCGAATTTTCCTGGAATGGAGTGCCCAATTCAGGTTCTCATTCGTTAAGTGTCAGGGCATTTGTAAGAACGCGCATTCCATGAGCCTGCAAGAAAGACCGTCGGGATGGAGCCGCGCAAGCGGCGCATTTCGTCTGGCGTTTCATCGCAACGCGCCCCGTGCGCGGAAACAATCCGTCAGCGACCTGCGATGGTCGCTGGAGGCGTCCGATCCCGCGGCATCGCTTCTTTCCGGAAGGTTTCAGGCCTCGGACCATGCAGCGGTGCCCTATCGTTTGTGGTCGGCGGCGCAACCGCGCGCGGTTGTGCTGTTGCTGCATGGCGCATTCGATTATTCGGGGGCATTCGACGATATCGGGCCGAAATTCGCCGCCCGCGGCATCACGGCGTTCGCTTTCGATCAGCGCGGCTTCGGCGCAACACGCTCGCGGCGGCACTGGTGTGGACGCAAGCGGATGGTAAAGGATGTCGATGACGCCGCCGCCTATGTTCGCGCGCGCTTCGGCAACCTGCCGTTGTTCATTGTCGGAGAAAGCATGGGGGCTGCGATCGCGGTCAACGCCGCGGCAAAAGGTGCCGAGGTTTCGGGAATTGTTCTTGCCGCACCAGGGGCGATTGCCGGTGGCATCCGGCGCCTGTTCGCCTCATTGATCGTCCGGCTCATCGAATTCTTTGCGCCCAGGAGCGAGATCACGATCGAACGCCTGAACGCGCGGGAACTCGGCGCGTCGGCCGCGATCCGGTTGCTCTGCGATCCGATGGTGCTGAGGGGCATAGGTCCCGGAATGGCGTTTGGGCTGCTCGAACTGGCGGCCGCGGCCGTCGACGCCGCCCGCAAGGTCACGGTTCCTGCGCTCACCATGGTGGGATCGAAGGAAGATTTCCTGCGCAACAAATGCATCGCGCAACTCCATCGATCGCTGGCCGGGGAAAAGACGTGGCTGGAATTCGAAGGCGGCCCACATCTGCTGCTGCATTGGCGGGAAGCCGACAAAGTCCTCGCCGAAGTCTTTGCATGGATCGAAAAAAGGACCGCCGCTGCGGTCTAATGTTTCGTCCACCTCGCGATTCAGGCGCGCTCTCCCGTACCGACGGAGAAAACGCAATCTTATCAGTATGTTACTGATATGAGACAATATGCGTCGGATTCGTGGAACCAGTTCGCATTCCAATTGTTTTTAGCTTGCTGGAGTCAGGTTTGTTTCGTTCGGGGGCAGGTTTGTTCGCGCGGGCATGGGGGTCATCGCATCAGTGGGCGTGGGCTGGCCTCTTCGCTGGCCCGTTTGTCGTGTCCTTTCCGGTTTGCGCCATGGCAGATGTCGCCTCGGTCTCCGATTTGAGCCAGCTCTCCATTGAGGAACTCGCCGACGTCCCCGTGACCTCGGTTTCGAAATCGGCCGAGCCGTTGAGCGATGCGGCGGCGGCAATCTATGTCATCAGCCACGAAGAGATTCGGCGTTCCGGCGCAACGACGCTCCCGGAGATCCTGCGTCTCGCCCCCAATCTCGAAGTCGCCCAGGTGAGCGGCAGCGGCTATGCGATTACGGCCCGTGGTTTCAACGGCACCACGACCAACAATGGGGCAGGCAACAAGCTTCTCGTGCTGATCGACGGTCGCAGCGTCTACACGCCCCTTTATGGCGGCGTGTTCTGGGACCTTCAGAACGTGCTGCCCGAAGACATCGATCGTATCGAGGTCATCAGCGGTCCCGGCGCTGCGCTTTGGGGCGCGAACGCGGTCAACGGCGTGATCAATATCATTACGCGCAGTTCCGGCGACACGCAGGGGCTGTCGGTGAGCATCGACGGCGGCAGTCTCGAATATGGCGCAAGCGCGCAATATGGCGGCGCGATTTCGCCGGATGCGACGTTTCGCGTTTATGCCCAGGCCTATGATCGCGACGACGACCAGACGACGTCCGGCGCCAGCGGGCATGACAGCTGGGACAAAGTGCAGACCGGATTTCGCATCGATTGGCATCCGGGCGACGCTCTCGTAACGTTTCAGGGCGATGCCTTCACCGGCAGCGAAGAGCAGAGTGCGCCGCCCAACGCCGTCATCGGCGGCGCAAACATTCTCGGACGCTGGACGCAACCTTTCAGCGACAGATCGTCCCTGCAGGTACAAGGCTATTACGACTACAACACGCTCTATCTGCCCGGCAGCCTGGGCGATGCACTCACCACGTTCGACCTCGACATCCAGCACAGTTTCGCGTGGGGTTCGTGGAACGACATCGTCTGGGGCGGAGGCGCGCGCCTCTATACCGATCGCTATTCGAACATCGCGAGCATCCAGTTTCTCCCGCCGGTCACGACCCAGAACCTCGAAAACGTATTCGTTCAGGACACGATGTCCGTCACAAACAGCGTCAAACTGATTCTCGGAGCCAAGCTCGAAAACGACCCCTTTGTCGGCCTGCAGCCGTTGCCGAGTGCGCGCATCTCCTGGAAACCCACAAGCACAAGTCTCTTATGGGCGGCCGTTTCGCGTGCGGTTCGCGCGCCGACGCTATGGGATCGGGATCTGAACGAATTGGTTGGCGGACAGACGATACTGACCGGAGGAGATTTCCAGTCCGAAAAACTCATCGCTTATGAAGCGGGTTATCGCGCGCAGCCGATTCCGGACCTGTCGTTCTCCATCAACACATTCTACAACATGTACACAGACCTGCGCAGCATCGAATTCCGGTCGGGAACAAGCCTGCCCCTCGTTTATGCAAACGACATGGAAGGCAACACCTACGGCGCCGAATTCTGGGGCAGCTATCGCATGACGGATTGGTGGACGTTCTCGGCCGGTTTCAATGTTCTGGAGGAGGACCTGAAATTCAAACCCGGCAGCATCGTTTTGACGGGAACTCAGATCGCCGGAAACGATCCCTCGCACCAGGTAACGCTCAAATCGTCCTGGGACCTGCCGCATGACGTGGAGTTCGACATTGATGCCCGTTACATCGGAGCGCTGCCGGATCCGGCCGTGCCGGCCTATTGGGGGCTTGACGCACGCGTGGGCTGGCGGATGACGGACCATCTCGAGCTTGCGCTGTCCGGAACCAACCTGGCCGGCAAGCACACGGAGTTCGGCCCGATTCCAGGCGGTTATGTTTTCAGCCCCGAGGTTCTGCTTGCGCTGAAGTGGAAGCCTTGAGATCTCGCGCCACCAACAGAGCACTCTTGCCCTCTGCGATTTGCCACGCCGCAAGAATTGGAACGCCAAGCGCGATCTCGCGCGCGCGTTTGAGCAGCGAAACAGCGATCCCCAATTGCGGCGGCAGCCCGAATAGCGGCATCAGCAGCGCATAGCCCGCTTCCTGAACACCGATCGCTGCGGGTACGAAGAATGCGCCGCTTCGAAGCGCGGCAAGCACGGCTTCGATGGCGAACGCGTCGGCGAAGTCGATCCGCGAGCCCAGCAGAAGCAACGCAAACCAGGTCCCGAACGCGCCTGCGAGCCATCCCGCAATGTGCAGACAGAAACTTGCAAACATTCGACGGGGTGCGTTGTGAATCTCGTTCAGCGCCGCGGAGACCGCAGCCGCGCCCGCAGCCCATGCCGGCAGCAGTCGTTTCGCCGCGCGCTCGAGAAGCGCAAATCCTTTGCGTTGCAAGACCAAAAAGCCGCAGGCAATCGGAATGGCAATGACGAGCCCGATGGCCGTCGATCTCACCACCGGCGATTGCCATCCCGCTCCGGGCAAGTCGATTGCGAGCAAAGCAAGACCTGCGGCAATGAAGGCGATCTGGGCCGCCATCTCCATCGCCATGTCGACGACCGTGGTCGCGAAGGCAACCGGCTGACCGATGCCGCGCAACACGACAGCGCGCGCACCGATCACGAGGCCGCCGATCTGCGAAAACGGCAATATTTCGCCCGCGGAATCCCGCACGGCGCGGCCCCACGCGAATATCGTAAATTTGCTCCAGCCATAAGGCGGATCGAGCACAAACCACGCGGTTCCCAAAAGGCAGAAATTGGCCGCACCGTAGAGACAGAGAAGCGCGAGACCGCGCCAGCCGATTGCCGTCACGGCATCCCACACCGAATGGAGCCCGATATGGATGACAAGCCACGCCGCGCCGGCGAGCCCCGCAAGCCCTGCCAAAACTACTGCGGGCTTCATGGCCCCGATGCTCACGCGGCAAAATCCGCAAACCCGCCCAGCCGGATATCGCCATGCGCCGACGCTGCCACCACATTGCGATCCGTAAGGGCCGCGAGTTCGTCCGCATAGCGATACCCCACCGCAGCGCCTTCAAATCCGCCGCCCGACGCGGGATGAAGATATATTTCCGACAGTCGCGAAGGCAAATTCTCAATCAGCCCACGCAGCCGCGCCGCGTGCATGGCGCCCGACCACGCCAACCCGAAGACCGCATCGGGAATGCGAACGCGCTGACTGCGCAGTCGCCGGCGCAACAGTCGCGCGAAAGGTTCCGTCAGATAGGCGGGCGGTGTCGGGGCGTGAGGTTCGGCCAACGCCAGAACGCGACGCGGTTCGATCGGCAGCCGCAGACTCTGCATTCCATGCCTCTTTCCAACGCGCAAAATCGTGTCGGCAATGGTCGGGTGCAGATGGAAATGCTTGTGCGTATTCACGTGATCGAGCGCGAGACCGGTTGCGCGATACGCTTCGAACTGCGCTTCGATCTCGTTTTCCATTTGGCGACGCACGGAGCCGCGAAAGAAAATCGCGGCTCCCGCACGCGCCATGTCGTCCCGGAAATTCCCGGTCGCGTCGACAAGATCGGGAATGGCCGTGGCAGGCATGATCGGACGGCCGTCTACAAGAACGATGTGAAGGCCGACTCGCAGAGACGGCGTCGCTTTTGCGCGCCGAACGGCATCTCCGGCGGCCGCTCCGCTTACCATCAGGCTGGCCGCGGTCAGAATGCCGCCCCGATGCGCTTCCTCGACCGCTTCGTTCACTTCGCGGGCAAGGCCGAAATCGTCCGCCGTGACCACGAGATGCTTCATGTTCGGATCAGGCCGCGCTGCGCCGTTCGCGCAAGAACTGGAAGAACTCCACGCCTTCGCGCAGGCGACGCTTCATCATATCCGACGAACGCACCATCTCGCCCACGATCGAGGCGATCTTGCTGGGACGGAAATAGAACTCGCGATAGAAGCTTTCTAGCGAGTTGAATATCTCCTTGTGGGAGAGATGCGGGTAGTGCAGCGGCGCGATCTGGATGCCGTGATCGTCCACCAATTCCGCATTCGCCGCATCGAGCCAGCCGTTCTGGACGGCCTGATTATAGAGGAACGTGCCGGGATAGGGGGCAGCGAGCGATACCTGAATCGTGTGCGGGTTGATACGCTTGGCGAATTCGACGGTCTCGCGGATCGTTTCCGTAGACTCGCCGGGCAGACCCAGAATGAACGTACCGTGGATCTGGATGCCCAACTCGTGGCAATCGCGCGTGAATTTTTCCGCGACGTCGATGCGCATGCCTTTCTTGATGTTGTAAAGGATTTGCTGATTGCCGGATTCGTAGCCGACAAGCAACAAGCGCAATCCACCATCCTTCAGAGCCTCGAGCGTCTTGCGCGGCACATTCGCTTTCGCATTGCAGGACCAGACGATGCCCAACTTTCCCAATTCCTTCGCGATCGCTTCCGCGCGCGGAAGATCGTCGGTGAAGGTGTCGTCGTCGAAGAAGAATTCCTTGACCTGCGGGAATGCCGCCTTCGCATATTTGATCTCTTCGATCACATGGCCGACGCTGCGGGTGCGGTAGCGGTGCCCGCCCACCGTCTGCGGCCACAGGCAGAAGGTGCAGCGCGATTTGCAGCCGCGGCCCGTATAGATCGAGATATAAGGGTGCTTCAGATAGCCGATGAAATAATCTTCGATCCTCAGATCGCGCTTGTAGACCTTCGTCACGAAGGGAAGGTCATCCATGTTCTCGATCATGGGCCGGTCGTCATTGTGGACGATGGCATCGCGGCTTGTGCGATAGGAAATGCCCTTGATGTCCTTGAACAGAATTTCGTCGGCGACATCTTTCACAGTGAAATCGAATTCGTTGCGCGCAACATAGTCGATCGCCGGGCTACCGCGCAGCGACAACTCCGCATTGACCGCGACCTTGGCTCCTATCATGCCGATCTTGAGTTGCGGGTTTGCGGCCTTCAGAGCCTCCACCACCCGCACATCCGACGTGAACGAGGGCACGGAGGTGTGAACGACCACATGGTCGAAGTCCTTCGCCTGCCCGACGACCTCGGCGAGGCTCGTGCGGTGCGGCGGCGCGTCGATCAGCTTCGAATTCTCGACAAGCGCGGCGGGCTGGGCGAGCCAGGTCGGAAACCAGAAAGACTTGATCTCGCGCTTGGCCTGATAGCGCGAGCCCGCGCCGCCGTCGAAGCCGTCAAAGGAGGGAGCCTGAAGAAAGAGCGTCCGTAACATCGCTTCAACCCTGAATCTGGGACATGAGCCCGCTTTTCTCGACGCGCAGCCGCTCTCCGCGCCATTCCACGGCATTGCCGCCCATCGAACCGAGAAATATTGCGAATGACAAAAGATCGCGCAATGGGAGCCACAAAAGCGATCCGGTTCGTGTGCCGACCAATGAATCGATCTGTAGCTTCAACAGAATCCGAACCGCGAGAACGCCCAGCACAATGAGGCTTGCCGTTTGTGAAAAACCCAGCAGGGCCGCGCCCAACAGCGCCAGCGCGAACGGGTGAGTAACGAAGCTTGTAAAGTGCCCCAGCGGATTGACCACCCGAACCGCCCTCGCCCAGCGCAATTCCTGGCTGACCAGTCCGACAAAAGTTTCATTGTCGCAGCCATGCTGAACGACCATCGCGGGATAGGAGATCGCGAGGCCGGCCCGGCGGGCGGCCCGGCCGATCTCGTAGTCGTCGACAAAATGTTCGGTGAACGCTTCGAACCCGCCGATGGCTTCGAGAGTGCTGCGCGACAGCGCGACGGTGGAACCGAAACAGGGCCGCTCAACCCCGAGCGCGATGCCCAATGATGCGTTGGGCAGGAAGTGATAGCTGAGACCCATCGCCGACAGGCGCGACCAGAAGTTGCCCGCCCCCTTGCCGGCATAAAGGCAGGACACGATTCCCACCCCGGGACGCGCAGCGGCAGTGGCTATGGTCGACAGGTAGTCGCGCGGAACAGTGATATCGCTATCCGTCAGCACCAGATAATCGTGCTTTGCGACTTTCATCATATTCACGACATTGGAAATTTTGCGGTTCGTGCCGTGCATAGCCGGATCGACGACCACCGCAATGTCGCGATTGGGAAAGCGGCGCTTCAAACTCTCCACCACAGCGATTGCCGGATCGCCGGTGTATCGCATGCCGAACACAACCTGAATTGGGCCTGAATAATCCTGCTTCAGAAAGCCGGCGAGTGCCGCTTCCAGGCCGCATTCCGCGCCATGAAGCGGTTTGAGAAGGGTGATCGCGGGAAATTCCGTTCCGGGCGACTGGGGCCGACGCTTGAATAACGAGCGCGCCGCGAAGGTCGCCATGAGTGCAAACGTACAGCCCGCCAGAGACATCGCGAGCAAAGCCCACCCGGCATAGTGTGAAAGCGACACGCTTTGGCCTTTCGTCTGGATGTTCACGCGCCGCGATTGCTGCCGGCATTCACGAATCGGGGGCTCCCCTTCCCGGCTCAATGCCAGTTAACGACTCTGCAAGTACGGGCGCCCGGCTCCAGAGTATCCACGCCCCGAATTTGCGTACGTAGTTATCGGTATCCTAGATGCCGGTTCGGGGGCAACAAAAAGGCTATTCGATCATATTTCCATCGCATGACGTTACATTCACGCAACAAATCACAAGGGGTCGCGTCGCATTTGGTCGAGACCTGCACGATTTGCATGCAACGCATGAAATCAAATGCCGCGCACTGGGCAATATTAACGGCCAGGATTAACCACAATCATTTGTGTGTTTGATGAACTGCCGCCAGGTCCCTTGGACGTAAGGGCATCGGCAATTCAATGTATCAGGTCTTGCGTGGCCTCGAGTCGCCACTCTGATTCGTAAGCGAATCGGCCGCAATCTTTTTTGCAGGTTTGTCATCCAATGACCGGTCAATCGCTTCCTTTGCGGCCTGGACAGCAGCTTTCCGCGTTGCGTATGTGGGGCGCGGTGGATCGGTTCGAATCTCCGACCGTCGCAATTTCTTCGGATAGACGATCCATCGCCAAACGCCGTCGTCGTTGTTGGCGATCGAATATGTAATGCCCCGATATTCGTTTGTAGCTGTCATGCGGCGCGCCTGCATCCGTCCTTAAATTCGAGCGATTGTCGTCCTGTTCGACCATTGTTGCACGAATTGCCCTGTCCGGAAACAACAAAGCTCGGACTCAGCTTGATCGACGCACAGTAACAGCGGTCGAGAGATAGTCTTTATACAGAGTATCGCGCTGGGCTGAGTCTCAGACTTCACCGGACGTGAGCCGATCGATACCCGGAGGGGCATTCGACCGGATGCAATTGGAAAAAATTGGGTATATAGTCGCTCGTCCAGAAGGTTGCGGTATTCCGCGACCGACGGCAGAGAGGCCGCCAGGCCGGTTCCGCAGCCTTGAACCCATGGTTCGGGAGGAACAGTCATGCCAACCATCAAGAACCCCATCGAGTGGAGCGGCGCCCAACTGGTGCACACGGCACACGCCATCGGATCGGCCTATCGCTCGCTCCAACATATCCAGGACACGATCCATTCGCCCGCGCCAGCCGTCCGGAAGATCGGCACGGCTGACGTGTGGGCCGCGCTCGCCAAAGGATTCGGCGATTTCGAGGCCTATCGCAGCGACGTGATTTTCCTGTGCATCACCTATGCGGTGGTCGGGCTGGTTTTGTCGCGCCTCGCTTTCGGCATGGACATGCTGCCGCTTCTGTTTCCGCTCGCATCGGGTTTTGCACTTGTCGGACCGGTCGCCGCCATAGGCCTTTACGAGATGAGCCGGCGGCGGGAGCAAGGCGTTGCGGCGAATTGGGCAAACGTGTTCGATATCCTTAAGGCGCCTGCGGTCGGCGCGATTGCGGTTCTGGCTATCGCGCTGGTCGCGGTGTTCCTGCTTTGGATCACGGCAGCCTGGGAAATCTATCGCTACACGCTGGGGCCGGCATTGCCGACTTCCATCGGCGTATTCGTCCACGATGTTTTCTTCACGGATCGCGGACATCTGTTGATCGTTGCGGGCGTCGGCTTGGGATTCCTGTTCGCGCTGTTCGCAATGGCGATCAGCATCGTCTCGTTTCCGCTGCTGGTCGATCGCGATGTAGGGCTGGACACTGCTATCCGCACATCCATCCGCGCGGTTGTCGCAAATCCCCTTCCCATGGCGCTATGGGGTTTAATCGTCGCAGGCGGATTGGTGCTTGGATCGATTCCCGTTTTCGTGGGACTTGCCGTGGTGCTGCCTGTGCTCGGCCACGCGACATGGCATCTCTATCGAAGCCTCGTGCCGCGCTGACGCGTGACACGAGCTGTAGCATCAGCTGAACGCAGCCAGGATCGCCACGACGACGCCCGCCGAAATGACCGGCACGGCGAGGGCATAAAGAAACTCTTGTTTGAACATCATCGTTGTCCAACTGCTGTTTTGGCACCCGCTCAGTCCAGCAAAAACGCCGAAACCCGTGCCAGGGTTCCGGACACAGATCTGGGTGCGAAGTCATACAAATTCGATAGGTTGGGTCGAACCGAGAAATAGCAATTGCGTTGGCGCCACTTGCTGCGGAGGCATAAAGACCGAAAACACCGCGTTTGCCATAGCGACTCGCGCTCCGATTCGCCCGCAAAACGGGCATTGAGATTCAACGGCTTGGCGGACGGAGCGGGGGGAAGCGATCTGTGCTAGGCTTCGTGGATCGTGTCGATGGGACCTTCGCATGACTGCAACGCCGCTATCTGAATCCTTTCAACCCGATCTCTACGATTACGACTTCGAAAATGATCCGGTTCCGACCCTCACCCGCCTGCGCGTGGAAGATCCCGTTCATTGGTCGCGGCATGGCTTCTGGTATCTCACGCGCTACGACCATGTGAGCATGGTGCTGAAAGACGCCGAGCGGTTCTCCAGCGCGGCAGCCGGCTGGGGCGGAGCCAACCCGCTCGCGCGCGGCGCCGGCGGCAACGAACAATCGAAGTCCGAAAAGGGCCTGAGCCGTTCCCTCGCCCACTCGTTCAACCAGATGGATGCGCCGGATCACACGCGCATTCGCCGCCTCGTTCAGACCGCCTTCTCGCGCCGCGCAGTCGAGGATCGCCGCGAACGCATCGCGCAGGTGATTGCCGAAGTGCTGGATGCCGCCGCGGCGAAAGGCCGGTTCGATCTCGTCGGCGATTTTGCGTTCCACGTTCCCATCATCGTGGCGAGCGAGATCATCGGCATCCCCGCAGGCGATCGTGATGCGTTCCGGGAAGCGTTTGCTAGCGCCGCCGTCCTGATGGCGCCGAAGCGTTCCGAAGACTCCTGGACGAAAGGCGTAGCTGCCGGCAAATGGATCGGCACTTACTTGCGCGAACTGGTGGCCAAGCGCCGCGCACACCCGGAATCCGATCTCATCAGCGCGCTCATCGCGGAGGAACAGGGCGGCGAGCGCCTGAGCGATTCGGAACTGCAATCCGCATTGAGTACGATCTACACCGCCGCCGGCACGACGACCGAGCGCTTCATCTCGAGCGGCATGTTCCTGCTGCTCGCGCATCCCGAGCAATGGGCAGCCCTGAAGCGCGATCGTTCCCTGATGCCCACGGCGCTCGACGAAATCCTGCGCTTCCACCATCCCACGCAATCGACTTCCACCAACCGGCGTTGCACGGTAGACGTAGAAATGGGCAGCAAGATTATGCGTGCGGGCGATACGGTGCGCGTGGGTCTGGGAGCGGCCGATCGCGACCCGGCAGCGTTCGACCATCCCGACCACTTCGATATCGCGCGCCGGCCCCACGTGCCCCTTCTCTCCTTCGGCGCGGGTCCGCATTTCTGCTTCGGCTCGGCGCTTGCGCGCTTCGAAGCGCATCTCGCGTTCGAAGCGATCGCCGACCGGTTGCCGGATATCGAACTCGTGACGAAGCATCCGGTTCGGGATCCGGCTCGTCACGATCGGTATAAGGAGATTGTGGTGGTGGTGTGAGTCGGCCGGTCAGGATAGACGCTCCGTCGCGAGCGCCGCGCCTTCGCTGAGAGCGCGGAGTTTGCGCCAGACGAGTGAGGGGGCAACCATGCCGGTCCCGGTCGAGGTTTCGAAACCGCAATCGGTGGCCGCGATGATGCGCGCGGTATCACCGACCGCGTTCGCAGCCAGGATCAGGCGGTCGGCAACCGTTTGCGGATGCTCGACGTAATTCGTCGTCGTATCGATCACGCCGACGATGAGCTTCGCGTGGGCGGGCAGCACGCCGTGCTCGAACAGATGGTAGTCATGCGCGTGGCGCGGATTGGCCATCGACAGCAGATATGCACCGACATTGGCCTTCGCGATTTCCGACCAGATATCGGCGAGGTCCACATCGCGCTCGTGCGGTCCCTCGTAATTTCCCCAGCAGACGTGGAGCCGCACTTTCTCGGGCGGCAGAGGTGCAATCGCTTTGTCGATCGCGGCGACAACCAGACGCACGAAATGAAGGAAATCGGCGAGCGGTTTGTCGTGAAACAGAACCGCGCGCTCCATCGCGAGGTCGGGCGCGTCGATCTGCAGATCGAGCCCTGCGTCGACGATCGTGCGATATTCGACAGCCAGCGCATCGCCCACCGCCGCGATATAGGAGTCGAGATCGGCGTAATAGACATTCTCCAGCGCCGCCGCGACGATGCCCGGCGACGGCGCGGTCATGAATCCCTTGCGTCCGGCCGGCAGATATTTGACGAGCCGCGCCGCATCGCGACGCACCGGCTCCGCGCTCACATAGGAGACGGCGCCGATCGCCCGCGGCGGCGTGACGAGACTCACGGAATCCTTCGGCGTGCCACGCAGGATGATCTCAAGAAGATCGGGATGCGAAAAAATGTCGACGAATTTGCGCGGTTGCGCCTGCCCGCCGAAGCCTGTCATCCGCCAGCGCACGGTCGAGAAGAACCCCGCGCGGCCCTGCTCGCCGTCATTGACGATATCGAGCCCGCATTCGGCCTGGCAGCGCACGCTCTCGGCCACCGCCGCATCGATCTCCGCCTCCAGTGCCGCCTCGTCAACGGTCCGCCCCGCCTCCTTTTCCACGAACCGATGCGCAAGTGATGCCGGCCGTGGGAGAGAGCCTGCGTGCGTCGTGAGGATTTTGGGCATGGCTCAGCTCCGTGGTTAAGGCCGCAACATGGAGATGTTCAAACCGGCCGGCTTAAGAGACCAAGGCTTTCTCGAGACGGTCCAATCCCTCGTCAACGATGGCGTCGCTCGCCGTCAACGGCACGAGAATGCGAATTGTCTCGCCATAAATGCCGCAAGAGAGAAGAACAAGACCGTTCGCCAGTGCCTGGGTCGTCACGCGTTTCGCCGCATCGCCATCGGGATCATGCGCGCCCCGCGACTTGACGATATCGAAGGCGATCATAGCGCCCTGCCCGCGGATCGCTGCAATCGGTGCCGTGTCGTTGCGCTTCGCGATGACATGTAGCCGTTGCTTCAGCCTCTCGCCGATCGCGTCGGCGCGCGCGAGAAGTTTTTCATCCCGGATTACATCGAGCACTGCAAGCGCCGCAGCGCAGGCCACCGGCGATCCGGCATAGGTACCGCCCAGGCCGCCCGGTTCGGTCGCATCCATGATGGCGGCGCGGCCGATCACGCCGGACAGCGGAAAGCCGCCGGCCAGCGACTTCGCAATGGTCACAAGATCGGGTTCCACCCCGGAATGCTCGATGGCGAACATCTTTCCGGTGCGCGCAAAACCCGATTGGATTTCGTCGGCGATCAGCAGGATGCCGTTGTCGTCGCAGATTTTGCGCAACGCCTTCAAAAGCTCCGGTGGCGCGGTATGAAAGCCGCCTTCACCTTGCACCGGCTCGATGATGATCGCTGCGACGCGCGCGGGCTCCACATCCGCCTTGAACAGGAACTGCAACGCCTTCAGCGAATCCTCGACTGTGGTGTTGTAATGCGGAATGGGAAACGGCACGTGATACACTTCGGACGGCAGCGGCGCGAAAGCGCGCTTGTAAGGCAGCACTTTTCCCGTCATCGCCATGGTGAGCAAAGTGCGGCCATGGAAACCGCCCGTGAACGCGATGACGGCTGAGCGCCCCGTCGCGGCGCGCGCCATCTTCACAGCATTTTCGGCGGCCTCGGCGCCGGTCGTGAACAGGATCGTCTTGGCGGGGCCTTTGAACGGCGCCAGTGCGTTCAGCCGTTCGGCCAATTCGACATAGGGCTCATACGCCATCACCTGGAATGCGGTGTGGGTGTAAAGTTCGAGTTGCCTGGCGACGGCCGCCATGATTTTCGGATGGCGATGCCCCGTATTCAGCACCGCGATGCCGCCCGCGAAATCGACATAACGCTTGCCCTCGGCATCCCAGATTTCGGCGTTCTCCGCCCGGGCGGCAAACACCGGCGCCGCGGTCGAGACGCCGCGCGGGACGGCAGCCATGCGGCGCGCCAGCAGATCGGAATTGGACGACATAAGAACCTCCCGTCAGATTGCCGCTCTCGGCGAAGTGCGGTCCAGCAATGCGGCCGGAACAAGCGCCGCCACGGCGCTCAAAACAAGGATTGCGACCGACACATCGATCAACAGCGTGCAATGGTTATTGACGATCAGAAAGCTGCCGACAAGCGGCCCGGTGTGCTGGAGATTCAGGTCGGAGGCTGGATGGATGCACATCAGGAATTGCGGCGGCAATTTGCGGCGGTTGTTCGAATTCGTCATCGCGGCACGATAGCATTGCCGGCAGCCGGCGACCGATGCGTCCTGATTTTCGCAAATTTTTCGCTCGAAAAAATTCCTTGCGATTCAACCGCTTAACGCTGCGGAATGGGGCTTTCGAACCCTTTTGGGCAGCCATTGCAATAACGGCAACGGTTCGGTTCGGGATCGATTTCTTATTCGAACAACCGCGCCGTCGCGATGGCAGCACCTTCGCCGAGCGCTAAGAGCAGCGCGCTCGAACAGACGATAGCCATGCGCGTAGCGCGAATTGGCCATCGACACGAAATACGAACGCGCATTGGCCTTTGCGATTTCCGACCAGATATCGGCGAGGTCCACATCGCGTTCGTATGGCCCCTCGTAATTGCCCCACCAAACATGCAGCCGAGCTTTTACAGGCGGCAATGGTGCAATCGCCATATCGATACCGGTCGTGACAAGACAAAAATCCGACGGTCCAAAAGCCTCTCAAATATTCAATTATAATTATCCGCTGAACACAGTAAAGTGCGAATGAACATTTTGTGCAACGATGATTTTTGAACAGGGGCAATTGATGTCATACCAACCTGCGTAGTTTATG